>NZ_JCAQOX010000001.1:0-72935 GCF_059567905.1 Nocardioides sp. BGA-UO-ETr-FS32
CCGGCAAGTTTCAGCACGGAGCGTGGGAGGCCGCTGAGCAACGATGGCCGGGTTGACCTGCAGAAACGTGTTCAGACTCGAGGAACGGGAGTAGTCGCATCCACTTCTACTCCCGTCCTTTCGCCGCCGATAACTAACCTTATGTTAACTAGTGCCCTGATGCCCTCTAGTCCTCACGAGTTATCTGCGCTATGATCGTAGCATGGCTCGCTACCGAGAGATCTACGAAGACTTGCGCCGGCGCGTCCTGTCCGGCGAGTTCCCCGTCGGTGAGCGTCTCCCGTCGATCGCCGACCTGCAGGCGCACTACGACGTGCCCGGGCTCAACACGATCCGCCAGGCGCAGCAGCTGCTCGTCGACGACGGCCTGGTTGAGACCCGGCAAGGCGTCGGAGCGTTCGTTATCAGCCACGAGCCCAGCGACCGCGCGGTCGATATCGTCGCCGAGCTCCGCGCTGCCCGCGCCGCGATCGACAAGGCGCTGACTGCGCTCACTCGAGGTGACGGGCGATGAGAAAGCGCCTGCGGATCATCAAGATTCGTCGCGGACGATTCGAGGTCAGCGTCGACGGACACTCTCTGGGGCACGTTGTTCGCAAGCCCTACAGCTCTGAGCCGTTTGGTTGGTGGTGGGCAGAACCGTCACGCCCGGTGGTCAGCGACAACCGTGAGGTCGACCAGAACCCAGAGAACCCCCTCTGGTGGGGCCTCCGGCTCGTGGGCCGCCCAGGAGTGCGGCCGATGCGGCGACGGACGGAGGCCGTCCTGACCTTGTTCGACATGCAGGGCCTGGTGGAGCCCATCGCTGAAATGCTCTGGGCCGGCCAGGCCGTCGATGAGGCGGACGAAGAGTGGATTGCCCGGGTAGTCGAGGGATTCTCCGAAGTCGACGAGTACCACGCATTCATCGCGGTCTGGAAGTCCCGGCACCGTATTGGCGGATTGTGAACTGATCGGCAACGCGCGGCCCTTGCCATCGGGCACGGCAGAGGCAAGCTCGAGTCCGACCTTGGTTCTGCGCTCAGTCCGCGACGCAAAGGGCCGGCCGGCGGCCGCAAGGGCCGGTGGTGGGCGGCATGCTCTGCGCGGCCTCGACGATCGTGTCGGCGAGGATCGTTGGGAGGTTCGCCGGCGCGTACCCCAGTGCGGTCCGTGGGGTCACGCGCATGACCTCGGCGACGGCATCGATCCGGTTCCGCAGGATCTGGTCGACCACGTCGGGGTCGATCTCCAGGCCGTGCTCGGCCAGCTGGTCCTCGACGGCGCTGGCCAGCTCCCCGAATCGCTGGGTCCTGCGCGTGAGCGCCACAGCTAGGAGCCTAGGCAGCAATCGCACTTGGCGTCTTCCGAACGGGGACGAAGCCGACCCGTGGGACCGTGGCCTAGAGGCTCGTGGGTCGAGCCTCTGAGCGCGGCGGGGAGTCGAAAGAGGCTTCGGCTGGTGTCTCGGGTCACCAGCCGAAGCCGTGGTGGAAACCTACACCTGCATCTCAGGGTCGGGCAGGAGATCGCCCCAGCTGGCGACACTGATTGCCCTCCCTCACCTCGGGTACCGCGGGCAGTACGTGGAGTCGGAGGCTGCAGCGTCCAACACCTCGAGGCTCTCGGGGTTCAGCAGATTGCCCCGAGGGCCGCCTCTACGAGGGTCAGTCGTCGTCGAGGAGCGACCGAATCTCCTCGCGCTCTCTCTCGGGCCAGTCCAGACTCTTGACGCGCTCGAGATAGGCGTCCCGGCACTCTTCCGCGGTCCACTCCCCCGTGGCCGCGGCGAGGTCGCTCCACGTGGCCCCAGCTTTCAGGGCAGGTAACGGCGCGTAGTGCTGCGCGGTGTCTACGGCGTCCTGGATAGCCTCGACCGCAGCGACCAGCGCTGTGAGCGCACGACGGTCCTCGGGTCCGATCTGGTCCCAGCGGCGAGGGCAGTTGGCCCGGACATGCTGGAAGTTCGCGATCGCTTCGTCGAGTCCGCCAACCGTGTGAGCCCACTCCCCCGACAGGTCGAGGCTGACGGTGAAAGTGGACCATCCGCCGACCACCGCGGTGAGGGGGTCGGAGTCCGTTTCACGAGGTGGGGCGAGCTGTCGCTGTTGGCAGGCAGCTCGGTCGGAGCAGACGTACCGCCACGTTCCGTCCTTCTCGACGGGTTGGTAGCGCCGCCACGGTGCGCGCCACTTCGGCGGCTGGGTGGGGTCCACTGGCGTGACGTGGCCGCAGTCCGCGCACGCGGTCGGCTCAGTGACGCCGTGCTCCCGGACGAGCGCAGCGACAGGGTCGATCTCGCGGGAATCGACGAAGGGCCCCCACTCACCGCAACTACACCGGGCCGCGTGGAGGCGACGGCCGTCATCGGTCTGCTGGGGGCGGACGGTTCGGACGAGGGGGATGTGAATCGGGAGGGAGCGTAGGCGGTCGTGATCGGTCATTGAGACCCCCCGGCGAGGGCCAGTGTCGGGCGGGTGCCTGAGCAGCGTCGTGCGTACTCGTCCGGGGTGATCTCGCCGACGACGTACTGCACCGTGTCGTCGACCTCGGCCCGAGTCGGCTCCGTGCCCTCGGGGTGCGTCTGAGCGAGATTGCGGACGACTGTGCGCCTCTGTCCGGGGGTGAGGCCGACAAACAGTTCGGGCCACTGCACGGTGACGCTGAGGCGGCTCATTCGCTCTGTGTCTTCCGCTGGGTCTTGGGCTTGCTCGCCGCGGCGCGGAGTTGGTCGACCTGTGCCTGGAGGCCGCTGCGTTCGCTTCGGAGTTCGTCGAGCTGCTCGCCGAAGCTGGTGCGTAGGTCGGCGAGGCGCTGCTCGCCGTGGCTGCGTTCGCGTTCGACTTCGGCGCGGGCGGCGTCGCGCTCTGCCCTGGCGGTGGCTTCGGCGGCGCGGAGTTCTCCCATCTGCTCGCGAAGCTCGTCGACCTGGCCGCGTGCCACGTCGATCTGCTCGCGCGCGGCGGTGGCTGCCTGCTCAGCGCGGTCGGCGCGGGTGGTCTCGGCGGTGGCCCGCTCGACGGCTCCCCGGGCTCGCTCGTCGGCCTCGGCGCGGGCTGCCTGGGCGGCGTCGAGCTCCGCGGCGAGATGGTCGCGCTCGCCCTCTAGGACGGTGATCCGCTCCTCGAGGCGAGTCTGCAGCGCGGTGAGTTCGTTGCGAAGCGCGGCGATGGTCGCCTCCGCTTCCGCCGCAGCCGTGGCCGCGGCCTCCCGGGTCGAGGAGAGTTCCTCCTGCAGGGCGTTGGCCTCGTTCTGGTAGCCGTCGGCCTGGGCGCTGGCGTCGGCGAGCTCCTCCTCCAGACGTGCGACGGCCTCAGTGGACTCGAGGGCGGCGGCGTCAGCCTCCTCGCGCTCGGCCTCGGCGCGCCGCTGCGCCTGCTCGGCCCGGGATGCTCGGGCCGCCGCGGCCGCGATGCGCTCCTCGGCCTCGGTGGTCACCGACTCGATCTGCGCCTCGGCCGCGTCGAGGTCGCCGGCCGTGCGAATCTCCTCGATCGCTCGGGGCAGCTGATCCAGGAACAACTCGGCCATCCCGGTCAGCTGCGCCGCCAGCTCGCTGGCCCTCCGGCGGGCCGCCTCGACAGGCCGCGCCTCGTCACCAGCATCGCGAGCATCGGTCTGGCCGGTGCCCTTGAGGCGCTGGCGCTCTCTCCACCCCGCCGCCCGGTTGTGGCCGGGATCGTCGCAGTACTCCGGGGGCCGGCCGGTGCCGGCGTCACCTGCGGCCGCGGGGCGGTCGCAGCCGGGGAAGCGACACGTCCGCTGCTCTGTCTGCTGCACCTGATCGCTCATAACGTCACCATAGCATGACGCAATACGTAACGAAACGAAATGACGCAACGAAAGACGAAACCCGCAATCGTCGCCTCGCTCGTCGTTGCATGCGGGTGGCGAGCGCCGGGACGTGTGTCGGCGGTGCGTGCGCTGCTCGCGCCGGAGAGCCCCGTCGCTGACCCGAGACGCCTGCGGGATCTCGGCCTGTTCCGTCACGGCCGGCCCGCCCCGGAGCGCGCACGGGCCAGCCCGCCCGGGCTCAGCGGCTTCGGCGGCCTGCCTTGCGGATCTGCGCGGAGACGTCGGCGACGACCTCACCCAGGGAGACCGGTGCGGAGTCGTCCGCGAGTTGGTCGAGCAATTCTTCCGTGGGCTCTCCGAGTTGTGGGGCGGCGTAGGCGTCCCACAACTCGGTGGCTCGGTCGAATCGGGCGTAGGCCTCGGAGTCGGTGGGCGCTGCCGCGTGCAGCCAGACGGACGCGGTTGTTGTCACCAGGTGCGCGAGTCGGGTCGCCTCTTCGTCCGTGGCCCGAAGCACCTCACGTGCCGCCCGGCGTAGCTGGGCGGCCACATCGTCCGCTGCGGGCTCGTCGAGTGTCGGGGCGACGTACGCGTCCCACGCACTGGTGGCGACGACCAGACGGCGGTAGGCCTCGGTGTCGGCCTTCGTGCGGCGCCAGGCGGATGCCGCCATCGCCACCTGCCGCTCGAGCAGGGCCGCCTCGTCGTCCATGGCCAGCAAGTGTCGACGACTGGGCGCCGACACGGAAGACCACACGCGTCCCCCTCCCCCACTCCCCCGGGTCCACGAAGTTCGCCATGGCTGTCCGATCCAGTGCGCGACCGGTTGCTTCTCCGCAGCAGAGCACACGTCTCACGAGGAGAAGAACCTTGATGAACCAGTCCCCGAACGACTCCCCGAGCACCGCCGGCCGTCCCCACTTCCACCCGGTCGCGCTGCGGGATCAACTGACTCAAACCATGACGGCTGCGAAACAGCTCAGGTCGATCCTCGCCACGGTGGACGACCCTGGTCGCCGGCTGGGTGAGCACCGATGAACGAGCGCGAGGTGCTCGCGGCCGCCGACGCCGTCTTCGACGCGGAGCGAGCGCTGCGGCTGGCCGCGGACACCGTCGACGAGCTCGGCGACCTTGCCGCGTCGTCTCTGCGGGTCCTCGACGATGCCGCAACCGACGCCTTCTACGCGCACCAGGAGGAGCGGCGGGACTTCCACCTGGAGTCCGCCGGCGACCACCTGGCGCGGCTGCGCAACAGGTCCGGTCTGATGAACGAGCTCGGCGAGGACCTCACCCGCCACCTCACCGCCGCCGGCAGCGCCATCGAGCGCGCTGGCGACGAGCTCGCGCGCGGCATCGACGGGGATGACCGTGACACGGACGTCCGGGCACTGCGCACCCAGATCGACATCCTGACCGAGGTCGTCACGCTGGCGCGGCCGGTCGCGGAACAGATCACCCGCCACGCCCAGCACGCCGCTGAGTCAGCGGCCGCGACCGATGCACTGATGCTCCTCGACTCGCGGGTCCACCACGCCGGGCAGGAAGTGACCCGGGCCGACGAGGGCGTGTCGATGATGCGCTCGGTGATCGAGAGCGCACAGTCGCGGGCGCGGACCTCAGCGGCGCTCGCCGGTTCCCTCAGCTACACGGCCACGCACACGAGCAGCCAGTCGTGGTCCAGCGGCCCTCCGCAGCAGACCCACCAGCCCGACAATCCAGCCGACCCCGGCATCGCCATCTGAAAGGAAAGGTGCACGCGCCATGGGTGATCGCACACCGATCGAAGTCATCGTCTACTCCTGCCCACCGGAGAGAGTGAACGCCGTCCTCGAGGTCTTCGAGGAGTTCGGCCTGGGAGACAAGTCTGGCTTCCCGGCGACCCCCGTGCCAGGCCCGAGCGACCAGCGGAGCCTCGAGTTGGGCCGGGGGTACATCCACAGCGACATCTCCGTGGGTTCCAGTGCGGAGATCGCGGCGGCCCTGCCCGCCGAGGCGGCCTGGAAGGTCTGGGAGGACCCGAAGTACGAGCACCTCGGGGAGGTGCACCTGAATCACCCCGACCTGGGCGTGTTCGTCGCGGACTGCGACGCGCAGGGTCACCCGGTGTTCACCAGCGAGGAGGTCGACCGCCTCATCGAACGCACCGACGCAGACCGCGTTCAGCTCGGGCACCTGACGGGCCGCACCTGGGAGATCGCGCTCGAGCAGCTCGATGAGGCGAACAAGGGGATCGTGATCCCAAGCGACACTCCGCCCGCCTCAGCACCGCTGCAAGCCGTCGCGCTCAACCAGCTCGCGGCGGGACCGTCGCGGTGGATGCCCGCCGACGCGCCGGGTCAGGCTCGTTCGACGTCGGCCCCAGATCGGTAGCCGCCCGGTTGTCCGATCCGCCGGTTCGCCGGTTGCTTTTCCAGAAAACGTCCGCGCCAACTTGAACAGGTGGGCCCTCGATGAACAACACGCTCACGATCCGATCGCATGACGAGCTGATCGCCTACGTCCCGCACCTGCTGGGCTTCCAGCGAATCGAGTCGAGCATGGTGTGCCTCGCAATCGGCGGCGGACCGACCGCGCGCCTTGACCTTCCGGACTCCCCCGAGGCGATGAGGCAGTTCCTGGACCAGATGTCCGACGTCTACCTCCGTCGGCACCCGACTCGCCGTGTCGCACTCATCGCGTTCGGCGAGGACGGCCGGGCCTGCATCGAGGCTCTCTCCACCCTGGGCGAGACCTTGGTCGACGGCGACCGCGGTCCCGACGTCGGCCCCATGCTCTGGGTCAACGGCGAGGAGTGGTTCGACGTCCTCGACGGCACCAGCGGGACTGTCGACCCGGCGACCCGCGTCCGGATGGCCGCAGAGTTCGCCCTGATGGGCCGGGCCATGCCGGCCGCCACACGGGAGGATCTCGCCACCGCGATGCAGGGCGACCCCACTGCGGTCGCCGAGCATCTGCCGGCTGCCGAGGCCCGCGTTCTGGACATGGATGCCGCTGCTCTCCGTGCCGAGGTCGGGAGGCTGGGGACCCGGCTTGACCAGTTCCGGAGCGATCGTGAGTACCTCTCCGACGTCGACGCGGCCCGCGTCCTGGCCGTGATCCACGACAGCGGAGCTAGGAACGTGGCCGAGATGCGGATGACGCGTGAGAACGCGCCGGTCTACTCGGAGTTCTGGCACGACCTCGTCCGTCGCGCGCCGGCCGAGGTGCGTGATACTCCGGCGGCGATGCTGGCACTCAGCTCGTACCTGGAGGGCAAAGGCGCGCAGGCGTGGGTGGCGCTCGATCAGATCTCCGAGGCGCGTCCGCCGCTGGCTGACCTCGTGGCGACCGCCCTCGAGCATGCGATCGACCCGCGGGAGTGGGAGCGTGCGCTGCAGCCGGAGGCCCCGGGTTCGCTGATGCAGCAGGCAGCCCTGCGCGACAGGACCGCGCCGGAGCGCCGCACCCACGACCAGCACGACCACAACACCCACGGCGTCGACGGCCCGGAGTCGTCGACCCCTGGCCGTTGAGAAGGACGGAGACCAGACCCGTGCAGAACACTCGCTCTCGACTGGAGAAGCGCCTCGCGCGGCTCCTCGCGACCACTGCCCCACTCGCTGCGCGACCCGCGCCGGGACAGCCCCGGCTCGACGTCGTCTACCTCTCCGGAGCCGACCAGGACCGCCTGGACAGGTGTCTGCGCGAGTAGGCCTCCGGCGCACTTGTCAAGGATCCGACCGGGAACCTGGGGATAGCGACCGGTATCCACAGGCCGCCGACGCTGCGGTTGCGCTGTCGGTGGTTCGCGGCACACTCAGGTGGAAGTGTCGGCGCGTTCGGGTCGTGCCGGCTGGTGGGGATTCATGAAGAGTCCCGCCACGAGGGGACGTGAGGAACATGCGGACGTCGACCAAGTTGATCCGCCTGTGCGCCGTCGTGCCGGCTGGTCTCGCCGGCAGCTTCGTTGCGGTCATCGGCCTGGGCTTCCTGCCCGGCGCGGGCCTGGTGTTCGCGTTCCTGGGCACGCTGGTGGTTTCGCTCGTCTTGGGGTGCGGCTGGTTGGAGGCGCCTACGGCCCGGATCTTCGGGTTTGCGCGCAGCCTTCGTCCCGGGCAGCGCGCCGTCCTCGACCCGTCGCTGGCCCTCCTCGAGAAGCTCGATCTCGCCCCCGGGCGGGTGCTGGTGCGGCTCGACGACGACGCGAGGTTGCCCTCAACGCCGATCGGGCGCCGTACGGTGATCGTGGAGCCGTGGCTGGTGCAGGGCCTGTACGAGCGTCGGCTGACGACCGAGGATGCCGCGACGGCGATCGGGCACGCGGTCGCGAGCCAGCGGGTCGGCCCGTCTCGGTTCGACCTGGGGGCGCGGCTGTGGGCGCTGCCGTGGACGCTGGTGCTTGTGGTTGTGCGGCAGATCGCGCGCATGTTCTCGTGGGTGCCTGCCGGCGGGTTCGCGTGGCATCTGCGGATCGTGGTCGGTGTCATCGCCGTCTTCCAGGGCTTCCAGCCGGGCGGCGATCCTGCGATCGGGGTCGCGGCCGGCGTGTTGGTGGCGATCAGCTACATCGCACCGGCTGCCGATCGGGCCTGGCGTTCGGTGGTACAGCGCGACGCCGACCTCATCGTCGCTCAGCGCGGGCTGGCTGGCTCGTTGATCCAGCTCGCGCAGTGGCAGCACGGCTCCGCCTCGCTGGAGCGAGTGCAGCGGATCCGTGCGGCTGCGGCCGAGCGCGTCCCGTCCACGCCGCCAGAGCGTGCCGAGGGACCGGCGGTCGAGACGGCGTCCGGCGCTCGGGTGCTGACCCTCCCCACCGCGCGACGTTGAACCAGGGAGGAAGGCGACGACCATGGATGACTTGCACCTGGAGGCCGACCGGATCTTCGGGCCCTGCAACGACCCGGCGTGCCCAGGTTCCAGGCCGACGACGGACCGCACGGCACGCCTGGACCTCGACTGGCCCGGGCGGGGGCATCTTCGCCTGGTCCGGGACAGCGAGGATCGCGCCGTGGGAAGCGACGGCGACGAATAGCAGGCCGCCACAGGCCCCTGCTGCTGGTCGCGGTTGTAGCGCGGGTCGCCGACTTCGCAGGGACCAGGCGTTCGGGTCGACGGTTAGGCGATGACGTCGCTCAGTGGTCGCGATGGTGCGTGGTGTGCCGAGGGTCAGCGACGGGCGGGAGCGCCGGCATGTCTTCGCCGAGGACCCACGTCCAGACGTCGGTGCCGGTGTCGGTGGCGATCTGGGCGGCGGTGTCGCGGTCTTCCTCGCTGGTGAGGACGAACGCCGCGGTAGGGGTCTCGGTGTCGGTGAACACCAGGGAGGCCATGGGCTTGTCGGGAGCGAGGTTGTAGCGCAGCGACTTGGTGAACCTGCGGCGTGCGGCGAGCGCGGCGTCGAGAAGGAGCTTGTCGAGGAGCGACTCGTACGGCAGCCAGTGCTCATCGGTCATGACCAGGGAGATCTCCTCGGCGGTGGCCAAACCGGCGCGTCCCACGGAGAAGGTCGCGATCACCATCAGGTGGCCCTTGTCGTCGGCCTGCGCCAGTTCGAGCTCGTCACCGAACCGCTCGTTGAGGCGGGCCACGAGCTTGTCGTCGATCATGAGCGGCGCGTCGGGCAGGTGCCTGACGAGCAGTTTGTGCCCGAACCGGGCCGGCACGATGTCCTTGTATTCGCCGATCAGCATCATGAACTGCTGGCCGGCGCCGTGCTGCTGCATCGGCGCCCACGCGGAGAGCCGCCGCGCGGCGATCTCGGTCTTCTTCTCGACGTTGAACGGCTCGGGGATGTACAGCCTCGTGGCTAGCGGCTTGCCCTTGGCGAATTTCCCGCGGGCGGCCTGGCGCAGGTACCAGGAGACGATGCGCCAGTTGCGTTTGCCGTCCATACCGGGCGTCCAGGTCGCCAGGTCGGCTTCTTGCCACAGGTAGTGCAGGACGGCGCGGAGGGTGAGGCGGTTGGGGTCGGCTGCGACGGAGTCGGCTACTCCCCCGTCCCCGGCGCCGGCCGGGGCTGCTCGCTCAGCCTTGGACATGCGGAACCCCAGCTTGATGGCGGTCAGGCCGCTGTCGGCTTCTTCGGTGATCGCGCTGCCGAGGACCTGGCCGAGCCCGGAGAGCTGTTCGGGCGGCAGGTAGGAGGCGCAGCGGTGCGCGTGTTCGAGTCCGGAGTCGGGCATGCGTTTGATGACGTACTTGTCGGGCCCGATCTTGGCGACGTACATGGCCACGCCGTCGGGGCGGCACAGGCACAGGGGCCGGACCCGGTCGGTGTGCGCGGCCGCGAGGAGCTGCTGGACGTCGCGGTTGTTGATGTGGGTGATCCGGCGGCCGTAGAGCTCGAAGGTCTGCCGGTCACCGTCGTGGTCGCTGCCGTGGTCTGCCCGGCCGCTTGGCGGGGCGCTGTGTGTCGTGGTCATGCCCGGAGAAGCAACGAACCCACGCGCCGATCGGACGCCTCGCGCCGGACCGGCCGAAACTTTTTCCACATTTTCTCGCCGAGGTGTCCGATCTGTGGTCCGGGTGGGTGCCTTTCGTGGTGAGGGCGGTGGTGAGCCGTGGCGTGGGTGTCGCGGCCGGCGTCCTCACCAACGGGTTGGAGGTGCCGGCGTGGCGCGACGGCGTGCGAGTGTTGCTGACTCTGATCAGCTGGCGCTGTGGGATCTTGGTGAGCAACCTGGTGACCCGGCCGGTGAGGTCACCAGCGAGGGCGAGCTCCACACGGGCAGCTCCCTGCAGGTCGTGACGGAGGAAGGGGCTCGGGATGAACCCGTACGGGACGCGGATGCGGGAGCACTACGCGAAGCATCGGGCCACGGAGTTGGCGGCGATCGCCGATCCGGAGAGCTTCTTCGAGGAACTGGGGCTGCAGATCGAGACGGAGATCGACACGTTGGCGGACGAGATCGCCGGCCCGTCGGACCCGTCGGAGGGCTACCTGGAGCGGGTTGGCCGGCTGACAGAGGCGAGGACGACGGCGGAGTCGGAGGTCCTGCGGCAGCACATGAGGCCGGGCCTGACGACTCCCCCGAACACGTAACAACCGCGGCAGACCTCGTCGTCGACGTACAGCCGGCGACTGCGACCGCTCCGACGGGAGCGCCGGCGGTGGAACCTGCTGGGCTGATTCCTTCCGGGGAGTCGCTCCGGTTCCGGCCGGGCTCGCAGCGGGACCTGGCACCGTCGACGCCACGGGAGCGGCTGACCGCGAACGTGGCTGTGCTGGAACTGCTCGCCCAGCTCGACGAGGAGAACAGGCTCCCCTCGGCGTGGGAACAGGGTGTGTTGGCGCGCTGGTCGGGTTGGGGGTCGCTGCCGGAGGTCTTCGACGACACCGCCAACCACAACGAGGCCGCGGCGCGGGCTCGCGAGCTGCTGCAGGGCCGCGTCCGTGCCGCTGCGGCACGGACCACGCTGAACGCGCACTACACCGACGCCGCGCTGGTCAAGGCTGTGTGGTCGGCACTCGGCGGAGCCGGGTTCGACGAGGCCTCCGGGGGCCGTGTCCTGGAGCCCGGTTGTGGGTCGGGGACCTTCATCGGGTTCGCGCCCGACCATGTCCGAGACGTGGTCGGCGTCGAGCTGGACCCGACCACTGCCCGGGTCGCGTCGCTGCTCTATCCGGCCGCGGACATCCGCGGCGAGTCGTTCGCCGAGACCCGGCTGCCCGAGGGAAAGCGGGACCTGGTGATCGGCAACGTTCCGTTCGCCGACGTCGTCCCGCACGACTCCACTCACAACCGGCTCGGGCTGAGCCTGCACAACTACTTCATCTACAAGAGCCTGCACCTGGTCCGCCCCGGCGGTGTGGTGGCGGTGCTGACCTCGCGATGGACGATGGACGCAGCGAACCCGGCCGCCCGGGACGCGTTCTCCGACATGGCGGACCTGGTCACCGCGTATCGGCTGCCGAACCAGACCCACCACCAGGCGGCCGGCACTGACGTGATCACCGACCTGCTGGTCTTCCGGCGACGCCTCGAGGGCGAGGAGCCATTGGATCTCACGCCTGGGTGGCGGAATCCGGAGAGGTTGCCGTCGTTCCGGGCCGGGACCGGGCTCGAGGACGCCGAAGTCAATCTCAACTCGCTGTTCGTGCAGCAGCCGGCCCGTGTGCTGGGACGCCTCACGTCCCGCTCTGGCCGGTTCGGGCCCGAAGTCGCCGTCAGCCCACCGTTGACCAGCGAAGGTCAGAGCCTCGCCGAGCGGGTCGCGGCGGATCTGGAGCGCCAGCTGGGCATCGACTTGTCCAAGTACGCCGCCGTACGGCCCCTGTTCGCCCCTCCCCCGGCCCCGACTCGGCCCACCAGCGCCCCGGCGCCCACGTCGAACCCTGCTGCCGGTCCGTCGATGCCGGGTATGCCGGTTCCGCATCCTCGTCGCGGTGCTGGCGAGGAGGAGCCGCTGGTGCCGCCTGGGGCGGTGGTGCGGGCCGAGGGCCACATCAGCATGGGCGAGGACGGCGGCTGGCTGCACGTGCGCGACGGCGTCCCTGAGCCGCTGGAGGTGCCGAAGTCGCAGGCGAACGAGCTGCGGATGCTCACCGGGCTGCGCGACACGGTCGTCACGCTGCTGGAGGCCGAGGCGACCACGCCCCTACCCGGTGACCTGCCGACAGCCGCCACCTTGCCCAAGGGGCCGAGCGCCGTGGGTGAGGAGCGGATGACCGCGCTGCGGGAGCGGCTGAACCGGCAGTACGACGCCTACATCAAGCGGTACGGGCCGATCAACCGGGTCACCAGCCGCAACACCGGCCGGATCGACCCGAAGACCGGTGAACCGGTGCTCGCGCAGGTGCGGCCGCGGCAGGGAGGGTTCCGCGGCGACCCCCACTCCCCTGCCGTGTTCGCACTCGAGCATTACGACTCCGCGACCGGCACGGCCCGCAAGGCCGACATCTTCACCGAGCGGGTCGTCGCGCCACGGGTGTTGCGCACTCGCGCGGACTCCCCGGCCGATGCGGTGTCGCTGTGTCTGGACACCTACGGCGAGCTACGGACCAGCGAGGTCGCCCGGCTGCTCGGCGTCGACCAGACGCAGGCGGAGACCGAGCTGGAGGCGTTCGCGTTCGTCGACCCCCACACCGTCAAGCGCACCGAGGACGGCTGGACGGCCGCCTGGGTGCCACGCGCGGACTTCCTTTCCGGGAACGTCCGTGCCCGGCTGACCCGGGTCGGAGAGGTCCTCGAGCAGCTCGTCGAGGGCGCTGCCGCGACGGGCGATGAGTCGGCACAGCCGATGGTGCGCCGACTCCAGGGGGCCGAGACGGCGCTGACAGAGGTGCTGCCCGAGGACTTGGGGCCGACCGAGATCGTCGCCCAGCTCGGCGTGCCGTGGGTGCCGGCCCAGACGGTGGAGCAGTTCCTGCGCGAGACGCTCGATGACCGCACCGTTGAGGTGGAGCATCCGGGCGGGTCGGTTTGGTCGGTGCGCGGAAACCGACACTCGGTGGCCGCCCGGAACACCTGGGGCACCGAACGGGCCAGCGCGATCGACATCGTCCAGGCGTGTCTGGAGCAGCGGCAGATCCGGGTCACCGACGAGACCCCGGACGGTCGTCGGATCCCGAACGAGACCGCCACCTTCGCCGCTCAGGAGAAGGCCGAGGAGCTGCAGGAGCGGTTCGCGACCTGGCTGTGGGAGGACCCCGACCGTTGTCAGCAACTGGTTCGCGCCTACAACGACAAGCTGAACGCGATCGTGCTGCGTTCCTACGACGTCGACGAGGACAAGCACTACCCGGGCATGGCCCGTGTCCACGAAGGACGCCCGCTGCGGCTGCGACCGCACCAGCACGCCGCAGTGGCGCGGATGGTGGCCCAGCCCTCGGTGCTGCTGGCCCACGAGGTCGGAGCGGGAAAGACTCTCGCCGCGGTGACAGGTGTCTCGGAGCTGCGTCGGCTGGGCCTGGTCCGCAAGCCGGCGGTGGTGGTGCCCAACCACATGCTCGAGCAGTTCAGCCGGGAGTGGCTGCAGGCCTACCCGCAGGCCCGCATCCTCACCTGTGGCACCGAGGACCTGGTCAAGGACAAGCGACAACTGTTCGTCGCCCGAGCCGCGACCGGCGAGTGGGACGCGGTCATCATGTCCCGCTCGGCGTTCGAGAAGATCCCGGTCTCCAAGGACACCGAGGAGGCCTACCTCGACGAGCAGTTGACGCAGCTGAGGATGTGGTTGGCCGCCTCGAAGTCCGAGCGCGGCCTGTCGGTGAAGCGGCTGGAGGGCACACTGGCGCGGGCCGAGGAGCGGTTGAAGAAGCTGCGCGACGTCGAGCGTGACCCCGCGATCACCTTCGAGGCCACCGGGATCGACTACCTGTGCGTGGATGAGGCGCACGGCTACAAGAACCTCCGACTGGCCTCCAACATCCCCGGTGTCGCCGTGGACGGGTCGAACCGGGCCACAGACCTGGACTTGAAGATGTCCTACCTACGCGGCCGCCACGGCCGGCGGGTGGCCACGTTCATGACCGCGACCCCGATCGCCAACAGCGTGGCCGAGGCGTACACGATGCTGCGCTACCTCGCCCCCGCTGACCTGGAGGCGGCCGGGATCAGCGACTTCGACACCTGGGCCGCCACCTTCGGCCAGGTCGTCACCGACCTCGAGCTCTCCCCGTCCGGGACAGGGTTCCGGATGAAGGCCCGGTTCGCGAAGTTCAACAACGTCCCCGAGCTGCTGCGGCTGTGGCACCAGGTCGCCGACGTCAAGACCGCCGACGACCTCAACCTGCCCACACCCGACCTGAAGGGCGGAGCACCGGAGACGGTCGTGGTGCCGCCGAGCCAGGAGCTGGTCGACTTCATGGCCCTGCTCGCGCAGCGCGCCGATGCCGTTTCGTCGCGGGCGGTCGACCCCAGCGAGGACAACATGCTCAAGATCAGCGGCCACGGCCGCGCGGCCGCGCTCGACCTGCGGCTCGTCGACCACCAGCTCGACGGCCTGGCCGCGTTCTTGGACCGGGAGCCCTCGAAGGTCGACGCGGTCGCCGAACGTGTCGCCGGCATCTACCACGACCACGCCGACATCGCCTTCGGCAACGACCCGGAGCCAGGCGCCCTGCAGCTGGTGTTCTGCGACCTGGGTACGCCGACCGGAGCAGGCTGGAACGCCTATGAGGAGCTCAAGGCCCAACTCGTCGCCCGTGGCGTACCGGCGCCGAAGGTGAGGTTCATGCACGAGGCCAACAACGACCGCGCGAAAGCGCGGCTGTTCGAGCAAGCCCGCACCGGCCACGTCGCGGTGCTCATCGGGTCGACCGAGAAGATGGGCGTCGGCACCAACGTGCAGCGCCGCGCGGTCGCGTTGCATCACGTCGACTGCCCGTGGCGGCCCGCCGACCTGGCACAGCGCGACGGCCGCATCATGCGGCAGGGCAACCTGAACGAGTCCGTCCGGGTGTACCGGTATGTCACCGAGTCTAGCTTCGACACCTACCTATGGCAGACGGTGGAGCGGAAGGCGAAGTTCATCAACCAGCTGATGCGCGGCCGGCTGGATGTGCGCGAGATCGAGGACATCGGCGACTCTGCCCTCTCCTACGCCGAGGTAAAAGCCCTCGCATCGGGTGACCCGCGGATCATGGAGCTGGCCAAGGCCGAGACGGATGCGACCAAGCTGGAGCGCCTGGAGCGCGCCTGGGCGGCAGCCCAGCGCAGTCTCGCGGCGACGATCCGGGAGGCCAAGCCGCGGCTGGAGCGGCTGGCGACCGACCGCGAGCAGCTGATCGCGGCGCTGCCGCTGCGCCGCGACACCGACGGGGACGCGTTCTCGATGCGGATCAACGGCGAGGCGTACGACAAGCGTGCAGATGCCGCCCCTGCGCTGCAGCGGGCCCTGCTAGCGGTGCAGCCGTACCAGCGCGACCCGCAACCGCTCGGCGACGTCGGAGGCCTACATCTGCAGGTGTCCGCGGACTCGTGGATGGGCCAGCCCAGGTACGTCGTCTCGCTCGTCGAGGTACCCCGGGTGCACCTGCTCGTCGAGGCCGGCGACGTGCGTCAACCGAACACCGGCCTAGTGACGCGGGTCGAGAACCTCCCCCGTCGCCTGGAGCGGGTGCTAGACGACGTTGAGATGGACACCACCAAGATCAACCGCGAGGCAGAGAAGGCCCACGCTGGCCTGGTCGATGTCTTCCCGCGTGCCGGCGAACTGGCCGAGGTGCGCGCGAAGCGGGACCGGCTCTCGGCCGAGCTGGCCGCCGACAGCGCCGAGAAGGCCTCATGCGAACAAGCCGCTGAGCAGCCCTCCGCGCCTAACGGATGCCAGCCCCACACGCCCACCACGGTGCCCGAGCCGGCTGGCCAGGCCGGACGGCCCGCGATCGCGCCTCCACCTTCTCCCCCACGGCCGCGGCCGGACGAGGATCCGCGGCCGCCCGCCCCTGTGGGGTGGTCGCGGTGAGCACGGCCACAAGGCCCTCCCCCGTCCACAGGCGGCCAGGCGCGGCTGTTCTCCACCGATCCGGGCGCGCCGGATGCGCTGTGCTGGCCGACTCTGCTCCACTGGTCAGCGGGGTCGAACCTGCGGCCGACCTCTCTCGAAAGGACCACGCCAGATGACTAGCCCCGGAACCTATCGCTCCAGTGAGGTGTACGACGCGTCCCCGGACTTCGTCTATGCGGTCTCGCTGCTCGCCGCGCTCGAGGACGCGACCGGGCAGGAGGGGCACGCCATGGTGTTGCCGTTCCTGGGCATGGCCCGTGCCGAGCTCACTGACTTCGGGCAGCGGCGTCCGGCGCACTACGTTCCGGTGCAGATCGGCGACCTGCGGTCCGGTCTGGCCGACCTCGAGCTGCGCCTCACCGCGCTCCTAGCGGACTCGCAGGTGCTCCAGCACACCTTGCGCCTGGATTCCGCCCGTCGGCTGCTGCGCCGCGGCGTGGCAGCGGTCGCCTAACTGCGATGTCCGATCCGGCGAGTCGGCGGTTGCTTCTCCAGGCATGACGAAACCGCTGCCTCGCGATGCGACCTGGACCGACTACGTCAGCGCCCACGGTGGACCCGAGGCGTCAGGCTGGTGGGTCACCCTGCGCTGGTACGCCGACTCCGCGAGCCCGCGCCCGGAGGTCGTCGGCCCCTACCCCACTCACATGCAGGCCGTGGCTGCGATGCAGGATTCGCTGCTCATCGTCGGCCTCGCCGAGGACACCAACCGCAACGAGTGGCTGGACGACGTGTACGTGGACCCTGATCCTGCCTCGATTGCCCGCATGTGCGCCGACTACCGATCCCGGGTCACTCTGATCGACCCCGGCGACCCGAGCCACTTCGGAGGCCCCGACCCTGAGCCCATGGTCACCGCTCGCAGCGGGAGGTTGCAGGCCGGCGCACTCTCGGACGAGAGCCGCCCGGCCGCTGGAGAGGTCACGGAGCCGGCCGACCGCTCCCCCAGTTCACCGGGCAGGTAATCGCCTCTTCTCCACAATCATTTCCCGCCGCGGTGTCCGATCTGACACCGCGGCGGTTGCTTCTCCTGGGCATGGCAACGACTTGTCCTCACCAGCGACCGGCCGGTGAACCGCGATGACGGTCTCCACGTACGCCGAGCACGCCGAGCACGCCGCCCAGGCACTCAACGCCCTGATCCGTGACGACGTGATCCCGGCCGACGAGCACGCGGTCGACCAGCTGCTGCACTGTCGGGAGGCCGTGGTCGACGCGCTGCGTCAGCGGCTCTACGACGTCGGCCAGGACAGCTGGTACCCGCCGCCGGACCATCTGCCGGCCCGTACGCCGAAGCCGATGCTGGCCGGACTGGACGAGAAGCTCGCGAGCCTGGTGGACAACATCGCCTTCGCACTGCCCACGTTGACGCTCGACGAGCGCCGTCCCCACGCGGACTACCTCACCCCCGCCTCGGAGGACCCGACGGTCGAGTCGTGGCGGACGGCCGCGATCGAGCTGTTGTCGGCCTCCCACGCACTGTCGGCGGCCGAGGAACAGCCGTGGCGCACCGATCCGGGCGCAGGCTGGTGGGTGATGCGCGACGTGGCGGTGGCCCTGGAGGCGGTCCTGGTGCTGGACTCCCGCCTCGACGAGGTCGGGCTGCTGGCAGAGCATCAGCGACCGGAGTTCGCGATGGGCCTGGACGAGAAGCGCATGGTGCTCTCCCAGACCGCACGAGTGGCGACCTGGCACGCCACGAGCGCGAGCCCCGAAGAAGCCACACCGCGGCTCCGGCGAGCCGCCCCATCGACCGTCGTTGAGCCGGTGTCGCTGGTCTCCACGCCGGACGACCTCGCGGCCGCGCAGCGGCGACTCGCCCGGTTCCTGCGCCCGATGCACGCCTCCGATGCGTTCTACGCCGATGAGCCGGAGATCACCGCCGACTCAGCACGGCAGGTCACGGCCAGCCAGCTCTATCTGTGCAGGGTGTTCGCGGAGGCCGCCGGTCAGTCAGCCAAGACCAGCATGTTCGCGGCGTTCTTCACCGAGCGTGCCGAAGTGCTGGAGTCGTTGCAGCCCCAGATCAGCCATCTCTCCGACGTTAAGGCCGACCAGGAGCCGAACATGCGGCGTTTCTGGCAGCAGAGCGAGCTCACCACCTCGGTGGCCCGGATGGAGGACCACGGCGTGCCGATCAGGCTGCAGCCCACGCAGATGGTCGAGCTCGCCAAGGCAACCCACGAGGCGACCCACAACCTGGGCAAGGCTCTGCGGCGCGAACTGCTGCGGAGTAACAGCAACCTGATCGACGCCCACCCGCGCCATCGCGAGGGCCCGGTCCGGGTCGGACGCCGGTCGCGACTCGAGACCACGCTCACCGACCTGGTCAACATGCCCGCCCCCAGCGAGCCAGTGGCCCGGTTCAGCAACCCGCTCCAGCGGGCGGCCCTCCAACAGACCTTGAATCTGACCCCCTCCTCGTCGCCGAGAACCCCGATGCCGTTCCCCGCCGCGCGGAGCGCCACCTACGGAGCTCCGGCGTTCTGACAACTCAACAGCTTGCCCGGCCCCGTCAACGCGGTCAGCGATCCACGAAGGGCACCCATAATCCCCGCCCGTCTTTCGGGGAGGTGTACCTGCGGGGCCGGGCACACACAATGACCCAGTAGTCGAGACCGAAGGAGTTCCCGATGACCGAGCAGGAGTCCCGGTTCACTGACCCCGACACCGCAGTCGACCACGTCCGTCGCGTCGCCCGGGAGACTGCAACAGCGTCGGGGCACCGTGCCGCCGCGTTCGCGGTGATGGACCTGCGTCGGGAGTACCGGATCATGCCGTTGCAGCAGAAGGAAGCGCCTCCCGACCGGCTCGCGACTTGGCAGGCGGTGCGGATGGAGACTAGGTCGCTGGTGCCGATGGCGATGGGCGGCACGACGGACCGGGCGCTGTTCGACGAGCGGGTAGCGACGCCGGCGGGCCAGCCGCTTCCCCAACAGCCGGGTTGGGCGCCCGACCCGTCGCTGGCCCTGCAGGCGGCTGCGCTGCGCGCACCGGCGCACGCGTCGCCGCCTCACCGCCCGGTCCGCTCGCCCGGTCCCGACATGGGCAGGACTCCGCGGCCTGACAGATGACACGCAATCCACAACATCGACCCACCACTTCCGCAACCACAAGTCCCTCCACTCCCCCCGGAGGCTCACTCCCCCGATCGCCCGTGTCGTTGAGCATCTGATCGCAGGCTCATCGGCTCGTCTTGCAACTCGTGGGTGATGACACGCACCGCAGGCCTCATCAGACGCTCTAGAACCGGCCTCTGAGCGCCGAACAGGCCCGGGGCGGGCCAAACCACGCCTCACGAGGCCAACGGCTGAGAGCGCCCCTCCCGCATTCAGCGTTAGTGCGCAGCGCTGCCGCATGGCCCTACCGCCTCGCGCTAATGCGGCCCACTACCGCACGCCACTACCGCGCCGCGTTGGTGCTCGACACGACCGCGCCGCGGCGGTGTGACGCGGTGCCGCTGGCGACCCGCGTTCTCAACATCGCGGAGCGGTCATGCGGCGCGGTGGTTCGGCGCGGTGGTTCGGCGCAGTGGTGACCCGCGTTGCCGTGTGCAGTCGTGCCGGGCGGTGCTGTCGCGACGTGGTGCGCGGCGCTGCCGCCAGGCGCGGGTGCAATGCCGTAGCGCAGTGCGGTGGTGGACGCACTACCGCATCGCGCTACCGCGTGTCGCTACTGCGCTGCGGTGGTGCGCTAGGGGATGATCGGACGCGTTCCTGGCCCCTGAAATCCGCACAGAGAGGCTCTTCTCCAATGGCCTTGACCCAAGATGTGCTCAGCCGAGTCCTCATCTTCGCCAACGGCAAGGGCGGCGTCGGCAAGACGACCACCTCCACGAACTTCGCCGGCCTCTGCGCCGCAGCCGGCTGGCGCGTCCTGTTTATGGAGTTCGATCCGCAAGGGGACGCGGGGGACGATCTCGGATACAAGCGCAGCCCGGAGAACGACCGCGGCGCCCACTTGCTCGAGGTGCTCGACGAGAGCAAGCCACTGCAGCCGGTGCTGCGCGATGTGCGCCCTGGCCTCGACGTCATTCCGATGGGCCGGGTGGCGTTCAAGGCCATCAAGGACATCCTGGACGGCAAAGAGCGGCGCGGTACCGAGTACCGGCTGATGTTGGCGAACGCCTTGGCGCCGCTAGCGCGCGACTACGACCTGATCGTGATCGATACCCCGCCACATGAGCCGGTGGTGCTGCAACTAGTCCTAGGGGCGGCGCGCTGGCTGGTCGTGCCGACGAAGAGCGACCGATCCAGCATCGGCAACCTTGCCGAACTCGCCGTCGAGCTCACCGAGGTACGGCACGCAAACCCGCATGTGGAGATTCTCGGTGTGGTGCCGTTCGACTTCGACAAGCAGGCAACCCGGATCCACCGCGACGCGGTCGAGGACATCACAACCGTCCTTGATGGCGCGGCGGAGCTGTTCTACGACGACTCCGGTGAGGTGATCACCATCCGTCACTCGGTCGCGGCGGTCGACGCCCGGGCCGCCGGCAAGTTGGTACAAGAGCTGGCCGAAATGGCGAACGACGAAGAGGCGGGGGAGCCGTGGTGGAAGGCGCTGCGAGAAGGGCGTGCGCCCGAGAGAATCCCCGGCAGCGTTGGAGCGCTGGCTGACGACCACCTGCTGCTGACCAATGCGATCTTGACTCGGATCGACAAGCTCGAGTCGGCCAACCGACAGGAGGCCAGCGCATGAGCCGCCGCGAACCCATGTCCCCGATCGCAGGCTTGAAGAAGCCCACGGACCTTCCTTCCCCGAGCGCCCGGCCGCGTACCTTGGCGCCGGTACCTGCGCCGAGTCCGGACCCGATCGAGGAGCAGCCGGTCGACCTCGCCGCGAGCCCGTCGCCGGCGAAGGAGCCCTCTGGGGACACTGCGAAGGCTGAGCCGTCGTCCAAGTCGACCGGTCGGCCGAGGAAGTCGCGCACCGAGAAGGCGACCGCGGCGGCACGCAGTGCGAGTGCGGACACCATGCGGCCGGTGTCGGTGTCGGTGCCACTGACCATGGCGGAGGCGTGGCGGGACCGGGCGAAGCGGGACCGCACCTCGCAGGTCGATGTGCTGCTCGACGCGCTCGTGGCGCAGCAGGACGAGTTGACGGACCTGGTGGCGGCGCGCAGCGAGAAGCCGACGGTGAGCGACGGCCTGTTCGACCGGACCCCGGGGGCGAAGGGGGAGCGGTTCGTCGGTGTCTCGCTGCGGATCAAGGCGGGCAACCTCGAGGTGATCGATCAGCTGGCCGACAAGCATGGCGCCGACTCGCGGTCGCAACTGGTGGCCGCGGCCCTGTCGGCGTACCTCAGCTGAACCACTGGAGGGGAGTGCACGGGTGAGCGCACGAGTCGACGAGGCGACGACGCGGTCCAGCCGTCCGCGGCGACCCTTGGGCAAGCCGTGTCGGGCCTGCGGGTCGACCAGCACCTGGGTCGAGTGGCGACGCGAGGTTGACGGCTCCCGGCCCGGGGCAGCGAGGGAGTGGCCGTACGCCGTATGCCAGACCTGCGGTCACACCGCCAGGGGACGGCTCACGCAGTCTCGGCCGCCGGCGCAGCCTGCGGCGGCAACACCGTCGACGGAGGCGGTGTCATCGGCTGAAGCGGACACCGACGACCAGGTGGTCGCCGGCGACGGGCCGCGGGGGAGGTCGCAGCGTCCGAAGGCAAGTGACGAGCGGGTCGAGGAGCTGCTGCAGGCGGCCGGATACAACCGGGCGATCACTCCGGAGGTCCTCGAGGCGCATCGCTGGTTCGCGACGCATGCCGGGAAGCCGGGGCTGCCACGGTGGAAGGCGGCGGTGGCGCTGCTGAACGGCGCGCAGGGCCGCGGCGAAGTGCCGCACGTGCGGGAGATCTATGGCGAGGAGAAGCGCCGTCGCGAGGCGAAGCGGGCACGCGCGGCCGAGATGCGCAAGCGCGCGGGTGCGCTCGCTGACGACCACGCGGAGGCGGCTCGGGAGCACGTAGCGCGGGTGTGGGCCGAGACGGGAGCGGGGCCGACCTGGCGCGAGTTGGCCTCGGCGCTCGGCGTACAGGGGCCACTTGCGTCGGCGATGATCGACATGCTGCACCGGCGCGGTGTGCTCGCGTCGACGAAGGAGCCCCGCTCTCTCGCGGTGACCCCGGACTGGACGCCGACGCCATCGTGACTGGCGGTGTGTCGACGCATAGGTGCGTATAGGTCCGGGCGAGTTATACACACCCTGAGTCGGCGATCTGCTGCGTTCGTCCACCGTGGTGGTGGACGAACGGGGTGGGACCGAGGGTCGGTCGGTGCCGGGAGGCAGGATGACCCCACCATGAACGCACGTGACTTCGAGGTCGACGGGTCTACCAGGGGTTCGACTCGTGCAGCAGCATGCTGGGGCCTCTCGACGACCAAGTGTCGGTGCCTGCGGGCAGATTGTTGCCCCGGCGAGGCAAGAGTCGTCGACGACCGGAGTGAGTCATGAGCGAGTTGGTGCCGGGCGATGACATCCCAGAGGACGAGCAGGCGCTGCTGGGGTATCTCGTCCACATCGTCGAGGAAGGGCGCCGGGTCGCGGCCGTCCAGGTCAACGCCACTTTGACCGTGACCTACTGGTTGGTCGGACGGGCCATCTCAGTCAACATCCTGCGCGACGGCCGCGCTGAGTACGGACGGGCGATTCTTGCCTCAGTGGGGCAAGAATTGGGCGAGCGGTTCGGTTCTGGTTTCGACCCGTCGAACCTCAGCCGCATGGTGATGTTCGCCCGTCTCTTCCCTAACTATGAGAAGGTCACCGCTCTCGCGCGTCAATTGAGCTGGACCCACGTGAAGGCACTCCTGGCGATCAAGTCCGACCAGGCACGGGCGTTCTACGCCGAGGAGGCTGCGGCCAAGCACCTCAGCGTCCGCGAGCTTCGAGCGGCGATCAGCCGCAAGGCCTACGAGCGCCGTGAGATTGCGAATTCCCAGATCCCCGAGGGGTCGGCGGTGCCGCGTGACACGTTCCGCGACCCACTGATACTCGACACCCTCGGCCTTAGGGACACCTACCTGGAGAAGGACCTGGAGGCTGCAATCCTGCGCGATCTGCAGGCCTTCTTGCTCGAGGTCGGTCGTGGCTTCGCCTTCGTTGCCAGCCAGAAGCGGATGGTCATCGACGGCGACGACTTCTACCTCGACCTGCTGTTCTTCAGCCGGCCCTTGAGGCGCCTGGTCGCCGTCGAGCTCAAGATCGGGAAGTTCGATGCTCGGTTCGAGGGTCAGATGAAGCTGTATCTGAAGTGGCTCGACCGGCACGAGCGGCAGGAGGACGAGGACGCACCGATCGGGTTGATCTTGTGCACGGAGGCCAGCCGCGAGCAGGTCGAGCTCCTGGAGATGCACAAGGACGGGATCGTGGTGGCCGAGTACTGGACGGCTCTACCGCCCAAACACGAGTTGGAGCAGCGGCTCCAGGCCATGCTGCGCGACGCACGTGAGCGGCTCGCACGCCGGGAGCTGCCCTCCGGCGAGTGAGCTGGAGAGGTTGTGCACGAACGCGTTGCACAAACCTGACGTCTGGTTGCCCCGTCCACGACGGTGGGCCGGGCTCGTTCTAGCCCGCGGCCTGGCGTTCGGTGTCGTCGAGAAGGTTGCCCTGGCGCTCCAGGAACGCTGCATCGCGTTCGGCGGCTCCCTCGGGCAGGAGTGTTGCCTGCTCGACGTCGGGGGTGACGGGCCGCTCGTCGAGCGGGGTTGTGAGTCGCTGGACTGTGAGTCCGTACCGGAGCCGGTGTCGGTCCCATGCGGCCACGGAGGCGCCTCGTTCGGCGGGGGAGAGGTCCTGGAAGCGCTTTTTGCGGTCTAGGCTGCGCGCGACGTACTCGTCGGCCGGGAGGCTGCGTAGCCACGTCTGGTAGTTCTCGAGCTCGTCGAGGCCGGCGCGGATGCGGCGCTCGGCGAGCTCAGCCTTCCGTTGTGCCTGCTGGGTCAGGGACATCTGTTCGAACTCGAGACGCTTAGCCGCGGCGCGTTCGGCTCGGGCGGCGGGGGAGACGTTGTCCCACCACGCCTTCTCCCGGGCCTTGGCAGCCTTGATCGCTCGTGCCCGGCCAGCGGTCCAGCTCGACGTCGTTCCGGAGCGGTAAGCGGCTCGCTCGGCTTCGATCATCTCCAGTTGGCGAGCGTGCGCTGCGGCCGCGTCCTGTTCGACCTGGAGCGACCTCGGACGGGTGGCTGCCTGCCAGCGTCCGTGCTCGTCCACCCGGGCCTTTCCGGCCTTGCTGAGCGCGACCAGTGCGGCCTTGGCGGTGGCTCGTTGGGACTTCGACGGCTCATCCGCGAGGTTCTCCACCAGTCCTGCCTTCACTGCCAGGTCAGACAGTTCGAGGGGGCCCCCGGTGGTCAGCAGGGTGCGCCAGAGGCTGTGGCTGGCGCGGGGGAGGATGGCCCAGAGGCCGCGGGGCGTGGGGGGTGGGTCAAACACAGGTGGGGGGATTTGCCGTCCCTCCCGGTCTGGTGGGGAGTTGATTTCGAACTCATAGCTCGTGGAGTCCCGCTCGGTCGGGGACAGGCAGTCGGTGTGCAGCGTGCCGAGGCGGCCGTTGAACCTGGCCAGGGCAGCCCGGACGGTCTTGCGGTCGCCCAGGCCGGTGTCGAGGAGCAGATCCCGCTCCGGGCAGGGGACCCGCAGCCTTCCCTCACGCAGCACCCGGTCGAGCAGCTGGTGGCCGACCAGCAACAGGGCGGCCCGCTGGCGGGCAGGGACGGTCCACTTCAGCTGGTCCAACTCCTGGCGGGCGGCCGCGACGGCGTCGAGGACCTCAGCCGGCGGCGCTTCGACCTGCTTGGGCTTCTCGGGTGTGGTGTTGAACTCGCTGGCCGAGCGGATGAGGTCGTTCCACACGTAGCCGAGCCACCAGGAGTAGCCCTGGTGCTTGGCCTTGGTCATTGCCTTTGGGTGCGACTCACGGATGATCCGCCAGGCCATCTCCGGGTCGCCGATCGCCCACACCATCTCGCGGGTGCAGGCCGCCTCGACGAGGGATCGGTCGACCTCGACCGCCGTGCGGGTCTTCGTCGCGCCGGCGGCCCACGACCCGGCCGGGATCTCGCCGGTCAGCAGGTAGTTGCGCCATTCGGTGCGCAGCTGACGCTTCCACCGCTGCAATGCCAACGGCACCACGAGGCCCGAGCCGGGCACTGCAAGGGACTTGTGGCCAGCGTTGGCGGGCTTCACCTTGGCGCGGGGCCGCAACGGCGACGGCGACGGCGGGTCTGGGAGCAGCCGCTTCAGGCCGCGCAACGCCTCACGTAGCTCGCCCTTCGGCCTGGTCACCGCACCGAACCGGTGCGGTGAAGAAAGAGGGCGCACGGCGTCGCGCAGGTCGAGCTCGCTGCGCGGAACCTTCACGTCCTCGGCCAGGGCTGTGAGGAAGTCACTGACCGCGGCCGCGAGCCCGGTCCGGGCAGCAGCGGGGGCGTAGTGGAAGTCGGGGTGCGCGAAGAAGATATGCCAGCGGCCCTTCGCGCCGCCGGAGGGCCGCTCCAACACCCAGCAGTCGCGGCGGGCCAGCCAGTCGGACACCTCGGCCGTGAGGAAGTCACCGAGCGGGCCGGGTACGTCAACGTCGACCACGCCCACGCCGTCGCGCAAGTGACCAACCAGGGCGGCGATACGGCCCTTGCCGATCAGCTCGAGCCCGTCGACCAGCGACGGCACCACGGTCCTGGGGACAGCCGTGTTGCCGGAGTCGATCACCAGCCACTGCGACGCGTCAGGGTTGAACAGGTGCTCATCCAGCGCCAGCAGTCCCGGCGGGACACGCCGACCTGCATCAGGGTGTGCGGCATCGCCATGCGACGCCGGTACAGTTACCGGCAACAAGTTGTTCTACCTCCTTCCAGAGGCACCCACCGAGGAATCCAGTTGGCGCTGGCTCTCGGTCACTAAGACGGTCAGGTCCTGTTGGCGCAGGACCTTTCGTCATTTCTAGGGCGATCCACGCCCGCTGCGGCTACCGCCGGCGGCGCCCACCTCCCTCCACATGCGACGGGTCGGGAAACTCGTGGGCCGGGTCCGGGCGTGCAGCTCGACGGGCAGGTCAGCAACGGCTCGCGTTCCGAGCACCAGCGCAGGAGCGGGCACGACGAGCGCACGGAGAGAGTCGACACGCCCGCGGCGGAATGACTTCCCCGCGGCGTGGACCTGCTCTACAGTGGGCAGCACAAAGCCTCCTCTGGTGGTTCTCATAACTTCGCGAAACCGGGGTGCAACCCGGTGGAGCTTCCGACTAGGCCCCGTTCCAGCGGGGTCTTCGTCGTTTTCAGGGCACTGCCCTGACCCGATCAACCCGTCATCGGCAACTGCTCCCCGGCCTCGTCGGCCATCTGCCAGGCCCGGAGGGCCTTCTTCTTGACACGGGGCTCGAAGGGAACGGCGAACCGGTCGCAGAGGACCTTCGCGACGTAGTCCCCCAGGGAGTTGCCGCGACGCGTGGCTTCGACGATCAACAGATCGGCTGCCTCGCGGGGGATCATGGCGCGATACTTGAAGCGGCCATCGGCGCCGGGCATTGGATCCGGGTGGTCAGTGACCTCACCAAGGGGCACCTCAGCGGGCACGTTGAAGTGGTCGCAGACCACCCAGCCGATGTAGTCGCCGATGTAGCAGCCGAGCTTGGAGGCTTCTGCCTTCACGATCTGCGCCGCTTCGGCAGGCATGCTCGTGAAGATCGTGTGCCGATCGCCCTTCGCCTTGCGTCCCATGCACAGAATCCAACCGCGATTCGCCCGGTTCGCCCGGTAACCTCGGATTAACGGCGTGTTGGAAATTTCGCGAAATTTCGGGGACGTGGATGTCGTCGCCGACCTGGTGACACAGGTAGTCCGAGAACACCTCACGTCAACAACAGCAACATGAGTCACACCGGATCGGACACTCGCCCCGAGATTCTGTCTCACTGGTCGTGACTCCTACCGATCCTGAGCGGTGTCGGGGGAGTGGCGTCCGGTGACGTAGCTGATCCAAAGGTGACCGACTTCCTCGGCACGCTTGACGTCTGTACTCCAGAGGACGGCCCGACCGCGACCGCCTGGGCGACGCTCGTCAGGGGAGCTGTCTGCGACGACGAGGCCGAGCTCTTCGAGAATGGCGAGATGCTTGCGCACCTGGCTTACAACGGTGCCCGTCGCATCGGCGAGCTCTCGGACGCCGAGGGGGCGATCGGCTAGTTGTCTGAGGATCTCGGTGCGGACGCTGTGCCCGATCGCGTCAATGATGACCTTCACCTCCGTCGGCATGTCGCGGGGTGCGGGCAACGACGGCATGGTGCGCATTGTGCCCGACATTCCACTTTTGAAAGGGTCGTGCTACACGTCCGTTTGTGTGATGATGACGGTACCTCAAACTCCAGCTCGGTAGTGGGACGACCCAACGGAGGTCACGCCGAAGCCTGGGTTTGACAGCAACAGGGCAAGCAATGCCGCGGTTCGGGCCGCAGAAGGAAGGGACGCCATGGGGATGCGTCAGCAGCGAGGATCGCGAGTCGCGACCGCCGTCCCGATTGACGATGCGACAGCTCGGGTGACCGACGCGCTGGGAGGCGCGTTCTGAAGTGACTACGCCTCGGGTGTCCGATCCGCACCGCTACCGGTTGCCTTCCTTGGTTAGAGAGCGCCCACGAAGGGAAGGACCCCATCTTGAAGTTCAGAATCGCGCTTCGTCCGCAACACCGCGGCGAAGCGTTCGGCTCTACGCTTTCCAGAACTGTCGCCTACTCGGGAAGGCAACGCCCATGCGTGCCCACACCCTTCGCCGCCACGCCCTCACTGTGACCCTGCTCGGCGTGCTGGCTATGTCCACAGCTTGCGCCGGCGACGACCCCGAGACCGCACCCCCGGACGGACCCGCGACCAGCGCCACCACCACCACCAGCCCTGAACCCACCACGTCGCCGACCCCCACCAAGGACCCCGACGCCTGGAAGACCAGGTTCAGCCCAGCCCAACTCGAGGCCTACGACGCAGCCCTCCGACGCTGGGAGTCCTACGAGTCCCGCTCCGAACCGATCTGGGCCAAGGGCCAGGCGACGCCCGCGGCCGAGAAGCTCTTCAAGGAGTTCTTTCCGCACCCAGCTTGGGAGACGTACTTCGAGCGCCTCGAGACGTACGAAGAAGTCGAGGTGAAGAGCGAGGGGCTCGCATCCGTGTACTGGTCAAAGGCGCAGTCGATCTCCAAGCAAGGCAATTCTGTGCAGATCGTTCAGTGCGTCGACTACACCACGATTCAAGGGATCCAGCGCGGGGAGCCTGTCACTCGCCCGGGATGGCTGGAGAAGCCCCAGTTGCGCAAGCTCTATCTGAGCAGGCCAGAGGGATATGACTGGCTCATCTATGGAATTGTCGATGCCTCGACCGGAAAGCCCGCGCCATGCGAGCCATGATCCGAGGCCTCGTCGTTGTTGCCATCGCGGTGGCGCTTCTGGGGCTAACCGCTCCTTCGTCACTCGCTGACGATCCTCCAAGCTGCCCGGCAGGAGAGGTTCCTAGCGCCGGGCCCCTGGGTTGGATCTGCGTCCCTGCTACCGATCCGGGCAACGGGGGGGACCCGGGCGACGGGGAACCTGGCGACGATGGGTCGACGCCTGGCTCAACGGCGTGCCACAACGCAAGCGGTGCCGAGATCCCGTGCACGGACGAGTACGGGGCAGTATGGAACTCCGCGCAGCAGTGCTACGCCTTCGCGGTCGTCCCGCAGCCCCCGGCGGGGGATCCGATGTGGGAGGGGCACGACCCCAGCGAAGGAGCCGTCTGGGGATGTGATCGGACCGTTTCCATCCCTGAGAACACCTGGTTTGTCCCTGGCGGCGAGGCTCCGCCCGACCCTGGGGAGATGGCGGAAACGATCGTGAAGTCGATGCCGTTGGTGAAGCCGACCGTTCACATGGCCCCGCAGCCGCCGCTGATGACGTACGTCGGGCTACCGACCTGGTTGTGGATGGGCGAGAACCAGTGGAGCAACGTCACCGCTAGCGCCACGATCGGGAGCACCACGGTCACCGTGGTGGCCGAGCCCATCCGGGTGACGTGGGATCTGGGCGACGGTATGGAGACGTGCACCTCGGCTGGCCGCAAGTGGCAGAAGGGCATGAGCTCGGACGAGCAGACGGACTGCTCCTACGCCTTCCGGCACGTATCGGACTTCGAGCCTGACGGCGTGTTCAAGGTGACCGCGGTCATCTCCTACGCCGTCAACTGGACCTGCTCTGGCACTTGTCTCTCAACCGCAGGAACGCTCGGCGAGGTGCCGGGCTTCACCAGCGACGCGACCACCATCCAAGTCGGCGAGCGCCAATCCGTCGTCATCCGATGAAGGGCAGAACTGTGAGCGACACGATGACCAAGCAGGACCGCAAGGCAGCCCGGGGCATGCATGCTCCCGCGCCAGGACTCATGGCCTCCGGCGAGCGACGCGCCACTCAGGGCGGTCCCCGCCACCGGTCCTGGGGCCTGGTGACGGTTGCGGCCTTGAGCGTGCTGGGCACCGGGCTCGCGGTCGCGGCCTGGGGACTGCACGCAGGGCAGAAGGAGTCGGTGCTCGCGCTCGGGGAGCCGGTCTCCAAGGGTCAGGTGATCGCTCGTGACGACTTGGTCACCACGTCGGTGTCGGGTGTCTCCGGGGCGATCCCTGTCAGCGAGATCAACACCGTGGTGAACCAGACCGCGGCCGTCGACCTGGTCGACGGGCAGATCCTGACCTCCCAGATGTTCGCAGCCTCCGCGGTGCCGGCCTCCGGAGAGGCCACCGTCGGGCTGGCACTCGACCCGGCACGGGTCCCCGGGGCGGGTTTGGATCCTGGCGACGTGGTCGACGTGATCGCCGTCCCCGGGGGCGACACCGCCCAGAAGGACCCCGCGGCTCTGGATACACCGGAGGTGCTGGCCGCTGATGCGAGCGTCTACAGCGTCGAGGGTGCTGCCACGGCCGGGGGTCAGGTGCTGGTGACTCTGGTCGTCGACGCGGCCGACGCCGCCCGGATCTCCGCCTACTCCACCCAGAACCGTGTGGCAGTCGTGGAGACCGCACCGGCCGGCGCAGAGACGACGGGGGAGTGAGCTCGTGCTCATATCAATCGCCTCAGTGAAGGGCTCCCCAGGCGTCACCTCGACAGCGTTGGCGCTGGCAGCCGTGTGGCCGCGCCCGGTCGTGTTGCTCGAGGCAGATCCGTCCGGTGGCGACCTGGCATACAGGTGCAAAGCAGCTCACGGCGGCCCTGTGGCTGCAAACAAGGGACTGCTGCAACTCGCCGCCGCGGTACGGGGCGGACTTCCCGGTGCGGGGGTGGTGGTCGATGAGGCGCAGCTGCTCGCCTGCGGGGTGAACCTCGTCCAGGGCGTGACCCGGGCCGGACAGGCCAGAGCTTTCTCCGCACTGTGGCCCACGATCGCCACCGCCTGCGTGGACGCCGAGGTCGACGTCATCGCAGACCTCGGCCGACTGGACCGGGCCAGCGCCGTGATGCCACTGGCCGAGCACTCCACCCACCTGCTTACCGTCGCCGCGGCAACGCTGGAGTCGGTGATGCACCTACGGGAGGACGTCCAAGACTTGATGGGGGCCTTGGCGCAGGTCGCAGCAAACCCCGTCTGCCCGGTGCTGGTGGGACCAGATGCCCGCGCCGGTCGCGACCGTGCGGACCTCGACCAGGTGCTCGACGATGCGGGGATGGCCGTTCGGCCTACGGCTTCCGTGCCCTTCGATCCCAAGGCGCTCGCCCGGCTTGAGCAGGGAGAGTCTCCCTCCGGTCGGCTGGGACGCACACTGCTGCTGCGCGGAGCGAAAGCACTCGCGGCGTCTCTCGGCATGGTTGAGGTGGTGCCGGCATGAACGCCGAGCCGACTCCTGCAGTGCTCAGCGACGACGAGCAGGTCGGCGCTCTCATTCGTGCTCACCAGATGCAGCAGCGGCGGTTGACCATGTGGATGGGGGTGTTCGTCGCTGCGCTCTGTGGGATTGCCGCGATCGTCCTGCATGCGTCGCCCGCCAGTGTGGCAACGGCACTGGGCTTCGGCCTGTTCGTTGTCACCGCGATGCTCGCCAGCGCAGCTCGGGCGCTTGGGCATGACCTCAAGCGGGAGCCTTCGATTCCGGTGTACCGACGAGACCAGTGGGTGAAACGCGATGGTTGATCCAGATCTGCTTCGCACCGTTCACCGCGAGGTCGGGGACCGATTGCACCGCGAGCAGCAGAGGCGGCTTCGCAGCGGCCAGGGCGAGCTGGCCGGCGCCAATGAGCAGCAGTACACGCGCCGGCTGATCGCTGACGTCATCCGCGAGCACGCCGAGAAGCTCCTGGCGGTGGGGCAGTCTCCGCTGAACCCCGAGATCGAGCAGGAGCTCGCCGAAGGTGTGCATGCACGCATGTTCGGTGCCGGGCGCCTCCAGTCGCTGCTGAACGACGAGTCGATCGAGGAGATCGCGATCAACGGCTACGACAACGTCTGGGTGTCCCGGGCCGAGTCGAAGACGCCGTGGGAGCGGGCTGAGTCGGTCGCGAGCAGCGACGAGGAACTGATCGAAGTGATCCAGGGGTTGGCCGCGTACGCCGGCCTAAACTCGCGGCCCTGGGACGCGGCCAACCCGGAGTTGGACCTCACCCTGCCGGATGGATCGCGTCTGTCGGGGGTCATGGGGGTCGCCCCGTGGCCGTCGGTGTCGATCCGTCGACACCGCTGGGAGAAGGCCGAGCTGGCAGACCTGGTCGGCAATGACACGATCACCGATGAGGCCGCCGACTTCCTGCGCGCGATCGTCCAGGCCCGTTTCAACATCATGATCGCCGGCGGCACCAAGAGTGGGAAAACCACCCTGCTCAGGGCTCTGGCGGCCGAGATCGGGCCCGAGGAACGCATCGTCACCGTGGAGAACGCGCTCGAGCTGGGGCTGCACAAGTTCGAGGACCGGCACCCCAACTGTGTGCCGATGGAGGTGCGGCTGGCCAACTCCGAGGGCCAGGGCTACATCGGCATGGACCGCCTGGTGCGGCGCACCCTGCGCATGGCGCCCGATCGGGTCATCGTCGGTGAGGTCCTCGGCCCCGAGATCGTCCAGATGCTCAACGCAATGGGCCAGGGCAACGACGGGTCGATGTCGACGATCCACGCACGCAGCTCACGTGAAGTGTTCGAGCGGATCGCGACCTACGCCATCCAGTCCCAAGAACGGCTCCCGCACGAGGCCTCGTTCCGGCTCATCGCCGGCGGCCTGGACTACGTGGTGTTCATCAGCCGCCACCCCAAGACCGGCAGGCGGCGCCTGGACTCCATCCTCGAGGTCAACGGCTACGAAGACTCGGTGCTGGCCTCGGAGATCTTCTCCGCGGGCCCGCACGGGTCGGCGACCTGGACCGGCACCACTCCGCAACGACTGGACTACCTGGCTGCCGCCGGGTGGCAGCAGCCGAGCACCGGAGGGTGGTGAACGGTATGTCCCTGACGGCGGTCTCTGGTCTTCTGCTCGGGCTCGCGCTTGGTGGCAGCATCCTGCTCCTGGCCGCCGCCCTGATGGGGTGGCGGCCTCCGATACGGACACGAGCCAGCAAGGGTCGCGGGAACGCGCTGTGGGGCAGCGCGGCCCGTCGACGTGCGCTCATCGCGCTCGGCGTCGCGGTGCTGGTCGCGGTCCTCACCAGGTGGCCCGTAGCCGCAGGCGCGGCCGCCGCGGTGATCTACCTGTGGCCCACCATGTTCGGCGGCGGCAAGACCGCGACCGGGCAGGTCGAGCGGGTCGAGGCCTTGGCCACGTGGACCGAGTCGCTGCGTGATTCCATCGCCGGGTCGGTGGGACTCGAGGACGCGATCCGGCACTCCCTGACTGCCGCACCGCCATTGCTCCAGCCGGCGCTCCAGCGGCTCGAGGGACGTCTGCGAGTGCAGATCCCGCTCACCCAGGCGCTGGCTGCGTTCGCGGAGGAGTTCGAGGACTCCTCCGCCGACCTGGTCGTGGCGGCACTGATCCTCAACTCCAAGCTGCGCGGCCCGGGCCTGGTGGCCACCCTCACCGCCCTGGCGAGCGCGGCACGCGAGGAGGTCGACATGCGACGTCGGATCGAGGAGGGCCGCAAGAGTCTGCGCCGGACCGCGTTGATCATCGTCGGTGCCACCGCGATCTTCGCGGGCGGGATGGCGGTGTTCTCCCGCGACTACGTCGCCCCGTACTCCACGCCGCTGGGCCAGTTGATGCTCGCGGTCGTGCTCTCGGTCTTCGCCGGTGGCCTGATGTGGATCAGGTCCGCGGCGAACCTACGCCCGCCTGAGCGGTTCTTGGTCGGGGTTGACCAGGTCGACGCGGCGTTGCAGCCCGGGCTTGCTGGAGGTGGGACCCGATGACGTTCGGACTTCTCCTCGGTGCCGCCCTGGGCGCCTCGCTGTGCCTGCTGGTGTTCGCGCTGGTGCCGCCCCGGCCGGCGTTGGCCAGCGTCGTGGGCCGGTGGGAGCGGCAGCGGGCCCGCCAGGCCGCGGTCGTCGAGCTCGACGTCCACGACACCAGCTGGCAGGGCCGGCTCGGGCGTTGGCTGGTTGCGCAGCTCGCGCAACGGGGCATCACGCTCGGCAAGCTACGCGCCGACCTCGAGCTGACCGACTACACCCTCGAGGGGCACTTGGTCCGCAAGATGACCTACGGGCTGCTCGGGCTGCTGCTGCCGACGATCTTGACCGTCACCATGATGGCGATCGGGGTGACCCCTCCGCTGACGGTGCCGGCGGTCGGTGGCCTCGCGCTCGGTGCACTGTTCTTCTGGGTACCCGACCTGTCGGTCGTCCAGGCGGCTGAGCAGCGGCGGCACGAGCTGCGTCGGGCGTTGTCGTGCTACCTCGACCTGGTGGCCATGTCGCTGGCCGGTGGCCGCGGCATCCCCGAGGCTCTGCCCACGGCGGCGCGGATCGGCACGGGATGGGCTTTCGAGCTGCTGCGCTCGACGATCGACCGCGCCCGCCTGGTCGGGGACACCCCATGGGCGGCGCTAGCCGACCTGGGCAAGCGCACAGGCATGCAGGAGCTCCAGGACCTGGGCGGGGCTTTGATGCTGGTCGCCGACGACGGCGCCAAGGTCCGCCAGTCGCTGACGGCCCGAGCCTCCACCCAACGACGCCGCCAGCTGGCCGAGGCCGAGGGCGCCGCGGCCAAGGCGGATCAGTCCATGGAGATGGCGCAGGTGGTGCTGTTCATCGGCTTCGTGCTCTTCCTTGGGTTCCCCGCGGTCGTCGCGGTGATGGGGATCTGAGCCATGGCCGGCGTCCTGTCACATCAGACCTCGCTGTGGGACCTGCCCCCAGCGAGCAACAACAACTTCCCGGGCGCTTGGGCGTCTGGGCAAACAGAAAGGTAAGCCGATGGTTCTCAACTCTCCCGAGGTCCAGATGCTGCGCACCTACATGAGTGTGCTGGCGTCATCTCTTAGCGGCGGCCGCGAGCGTGACGAGCGCGGCGAGATCGCCCAGACCGTCATCATCGTGGCGATTCTGGCGGCGGCCGCGATCGCAATCTGCACCATCATCGTCACCAAGTTCACCAACAAGGCGAACACCATCCCGACCGAGTGACCACCGATTGGTAACCAGGCTCTGACTTCGAGGGAGGGATTCGCGGGTGAAGCGGCAGGTGCAGCGAGCAGGAGACCATGACGAGCGCGGGGCAATGTCCCTAGCGCAGGTCGTCATCACCGCGCCCGCGCTGCTGTTCCTGCTCATGCTGATCGTGCAGTTCGGGCTGATGTTCCACGCCCGCAACATCGCGGAGCAGGCGGCCCAAGAGGGTGCCGCCGTGGCACGTCGCTTCGATGGGACCCAGACTCAGGGTCGCGAGAAGGCGCTCCAGCTGCTCACCGCCGTGGGGGAGGGCACCCTCAAGAACCGCGACGTCACCGCCAGCCGGACCGCCGACACCGCCTCGGTCACCGTTACGGGGACGGTCGTCTCGGTGGTGCCGGGCTTCTCGCTGTCGGTATCGGAGAGCGCCTCGGGACCGGTCGAGAAGTATGTGCCTCCGGTGGACAACCCATGATCCGCAGGCGTCCGGGCCGCCGTGATGAGCGGGGGGTGTCAGCGATCGAGCTGACTCTGATCGCACCGGTGCTCATGGTGGTCTTGCTGTTCGTGGTCGGGTTGGGACGGATGGCGCATGCGCGGCAACAGATCGAGGCTGTCGCCGCCGATTCGGCTCGAGCCGCGTCTTTGGAGCGCAACACCAGTCAGTCCGCCCATGCCGCCGAGGTCGCTGCCACCCAATCGCTAGGAGACGCCGGGGTCAGCTGCACCAACCTCAACGTGGACGTGGACTTGTCGAGCTACCAGCCCGGTGGCCGCGTCACGGTCACCGTGTCCTGCAAGACCAAGCTCAGTGACGTGGCTCTGGCCGGCTTCCCCGGCAGCCGCGTGTTCTCCGCGACCTCGTTGGTCCCGATCGAGACGTACCGCGGTGGCTGAGGCAATGGGGAACGACATGAAGATCTCGGACACCATTCGGCGACCGCAGCGGCGACAGGATGAGCGTGGGGCCGCGACCATCTTCGTGGTCCTGTTCACCGTGGCGCTGCTCGCGGTCGCAGGCCTGGTCATCGACGGCGGATACGCACTAGGCGCCAAGCGCGAGGCAATGAACAACGCCGAGCAGGCCGCCCGGGCCGGAGCCGACGCCCTCAACCAGGGTGCCCTCCGCGACGGACAGACCATGGTCGACCCGGGGCGGGCGGTCAACGCCGCACAGGCCTATCTGGCGCTGGTGGGCGCGCAGGGAACGGTGGATATCGCCGGCGGTGAGGTCACCGTCACCGTCACCGGGCAGCAGGACACCAAGCTGCTCTCCGCGGTCGGGGTGGGCTCCATCCCAGTCAAGGCGACCGCCACTGCGCTCTCGATCGACGAGGACGACTAAAGGAGGCCCTGTGCGCCACGGCGCGCCAGGAGACAGCCTGTTCGACAGAGAGGACAACAACGATGCGACACATCAAGGCACTGCTAGCAGGGGGCGTGTTGGCTGCCCTCGTTGTCGGCCCGCCGTGGGCGCTGCTCCGATACATCGGCAACCCTTGGCCGGCCGAGGGCGTCTCGCTGTCGGCGCCGCTCACCGATGGAGCGATCGTTGGCCTTCTCGCCGTCGTCGTGTGGATCTTGTGGGCCCAGCTGATGGCATGCATCGCCGTGGAGGCGATGGCCGCCCTCACCGACGATCGTGTCCGGCTCGACGTGCCCTTCGCGCTCGGTGTGCAGCAGCACCTCGCGCGGCGACTCATCACCGCTGTGGTCATCGCGACCGTGGCTACGCCCGTCGCCTCCGGCGTCGCTACAGCGGCGACGGCCAGCGGTGGGGCTCTCACGACAAACAGCGCCACACCCGCTGCCAGCTCCAGTAGTACTCACACGCAGGTGGCTGCAGCCGAGCAGGATCGAGGTCGGGCTAGCGAGGACACCTCGCAGCAGCAGCGGGAACACCGCACTGCCCAGGTGACGGTGATGCGGCTGGACTCGCTGTGGTCCATCGCGGAACGCCACCTAGGCGACGGTGCTCGGTGGCCAGAGATCGCAGAGCTCAACAGAGGGCTCACCATGAACGACGGCACCACCTTCGTGGCTGCGGATCACATCAAGCCAGGCTGGGAACTGCGCGTGCCGGCCGAAGGCGCGGGGCCCGACATGGGCGCGGTCACCGTGCGACCGGGCGACACCCTGTCGGAGATCGCGCGGGAGACCACTGGCGACGCGGACAACTGGGAGGCGCTCTACAAGGCCAATGAGGACGTGGTCGGAGGCGACCCAGACCTGATTCGTCCCGGTCAGGTGCTCGTGTTGCCGGGTGCCGGTGCCGTCAATCCGATCGAGGATCATCTTCCGCAGTCCCGGGGGCGTCAGCGGGACGACGCGGACGGCTCAAGCGGCAACGCCACTGATGAGCGGCAAGGCGGCGCACACAGGGGCAGCACAGACCATGCGGCTGGCCAGGACCAGCCACCGGTTCCTTCGACGGCTCCTTCGGCCTCGGTTAGTCCGGCCGTCCCGCAGGCAGAGGTGGAGCAGGGAGACCCCCGCCTCTCGGAACAGGCCCCGGCCGAGGCCGGCGAGTCTGAGGACGAGGGTGAGATGACCGCGCTGCGGGCACTGCTTGCGAGCGCGGTATGTCTCTCAGTGGGTTCCTTGGGACTACTAGCAGCGAACCGTCGTCGTCAGTTCCGTAGCCGCCGGATCGGGCGGACGATCGCCTCGACGCCCGACGAGCTCACGGAGGTGGAGCAAGCACTGGTCGAAAGCGGCGCAAACGCACAAGCTGACGTCGAGTTCCTCGACCGGGCACTGCGGCACGTGTCCGCTTCTTGCAAGGCGACGGGCAGCCCTCTGCCACAGCTGGGAGCCGCAGTACTCGGCGAGGAAGACCTGACCCTGCTGTTCACCCACTCCGCCACCCGCGAGGTGCCAGAGGGCTGGACGGCCACCGAGGACGCGCGCGCGTGGATCCTGCCGCGCGAGACCTTCCTCGAGGAGGACCTGGAGACCCAGCCCGCTCCGTACCCCGCCCTCGTGAGCGTTGGACTGGACGAGAGCGGCCGCACCTGGATGCTCGACCTGGAGACGTTGGGCATGTGCGGCATCGGCGGCGAGCCGCAGCAGGTCGCCGACCTGATCCGCTTCATGGTGGCCGAGCTGGCCGTCAACGACTGGGCCGAGGGCTGCGAGGTGCTGCTGGCTGACGAGTTCGCGGCCGAGACAATTCGCATGAACCCGGGCCGGCTCCGTCAGGTCAAGCGGAGCGACGCCCTGGCCCGCGCCGCTGTGCTCACCAGCGAGATGGGTGAAGTCGAGCAGAACTTGAACGCCGACGTGCTGACCCGTCGGCGCGACGGGCTGCTCCTGGACACCGCCCACCCCGTGGTGATGGTCCTGGCCTCCCGACCCGAGGGCGAGTTCATCTCAGACATCGAACCTCGCGACCGGTCCCGAGTGGTGCTGGTGCACGGCGACGAGGAGTCCCCGGTGGTGGAACTGGGACTCGACGGGATGGCGTTCCTGCCAATGTGGGGGATCAGTGTCAAGGCGTTCACGATCCAGCCGGAGCACGCGGCACCGATGGCGGACCTCCTCACCGCCACCCGCAACCTCGAGGACGAGCCGGTGCCGGCAACCCAGTCCGATGACGGACCGTTGGGCAAGTACGCCCGTGCCGACGGGGCGCTGCGCGAGGAGTACACCGAGCCCCGGCACACCGAGGGCAACGACCCGACCTCGCAGCTGCCTGAGGCCGATGAGATCTACATGGCGACGGCGGCAACGACCCCGGAGGACCTCGCCGCAGGGGCGCCCAGCGTTCCGGCGGAGATCCGCGCGGAGATCGATGCCCTCGACCCGACCTTGGACCAGGACGTCGCCGATTGGTTCGACGAGTCCTCCTCGCGACCCAAGGTGCACCTGCTGGGACCGGTCGAGGTGACGTCGCTCAACGGAGGCGACCCAAGCGCCATCGGCAACCTCAGCGGCACCGTCTCCTTCATCGCCTACCTCGCCGTTCAGGACCACGGAGTGACAGCCGAGCGGGTCGCCGCTGCCTTCGGGTGGAAGACCCAGAAGACGGTCCAGAACCGCGCGACCAACGCCCGGTCGCTGCTGGGCACGCGACCCGACGGCACCGACTGGTTGCCGGACGCAAGCATGAGCGCCGGGGCCCGGCGAGGCACCAGCCCGACCTACGAGCTCGTCCGAGACTTCGATGGGGTGCTCACCAGCGCAGACTTGTTCGTGCGGCTGAAGTTCCGGGCTCAGAAGCGCGGCGCCCACGGTTGCGAGGAGGACCTGCTGACCGCCCTATCCCTGGTCACCGGCGCCCCGTTTGAGGCCGCCAGCGAGCACCGTTTCAAGTGGCTCTTCCAGGCTGGCCAGCAGCGCCATGACGAGATCCTGGTCGGCGCAATCCATGACGCAGCCCACGTGCTCGCCACGCGAGCGATCGCGGAAGGTCGCACCGACCTCGTCCGGCTAGCCTGCGACGCGGCGCGGAAGGCCAGTCCGCACAGCGACATCCCCTGGCTGGATCAGGCCGCGGCGACCGAGGCAGAATCCGGCCGCGACGCCGCTGGCGAGCTGGTCCGGGAGAAGGTTCTCGACCTCTTCGACGAGGACCTCCCGCTGCGCTCGGAGACCATCGTTGAGCAACGTGAGTGGGGCGCCACCGGGTAGCCCCCGACCGGGCTCCTAACGCCTTCGGCCCCGTCTCACCCTCAACCGGGTGCGGCGGGGCCGAACGCTTTTCCAGGCCGGCGCTACCCCCTGCCGCCAAACTTTTTTCGCAGTTTTCATATCGGGAGGCGGTGGGCCCCGCACAGGGTCTGACCTGCGGTTTTGCGCGTTGGTGAGCGCGGTGGTGAGCGGTGCTGTCACCTCGTGGGGCATCGGCGGCGGCGTTAGTGAGCGAGGTGGTGAGGGGTTGGTTCTGCAGTAGGCGCGTCCTGCTCGCCTCTGCCCTCGGAGGACCGCCATGTCGGCCAGTCGCCCCGCCTACGAACTCACCCACGGCCCCACGTGCCCACCTGCCACCGAAGCGCCCCCGAGCGAGGGCCAGAACAACCGGGCCCAAAGCGCCTTGGCCACCTCCGTCGTCAGCAGCCTCCACCGGTCCGAGAAGTGGGCTCAGTGGCAGCAGGAAGAGCCGCGGCTGGTCGGGTTCGACAGCCTGGAGGAGGCACTCGAGGGGTGGCGTCGCCGCGACAATCGCTGCTACCAGGTGGTGGCCGGGTTGACCGCGCTGGGGTCGCGGCGCGGCGGCGATGACGACGACGCCGCCCTAGCGGTCGCGGTGCTACTCGAGGACGGGGTGAACCGGGTGGCCACCACCCTGACTGACGTGTGGGAGACCGACGACGTCAACACCACGGTGTGGGAGGAGGTCAAGGCAGCCGAGCCCCAGCTGGGCAGCCAAGCCGCCCGCTACCTGCTGCAGCGGGCCCGACAGCGGCTCAGCCGGCCGGCCGCAGGCATGGTTGCCCGGGTCAACACGACGTCCCTGGACGCGCGGGCCGGCATACAAGAAGCGCCCAGCGAAGCAGGCCCGGACCGCGACCTCCGCATGGCGGTCCCCGCCGTCGAGGACCCGGTCGAGGACCTGACGGACCTGTTGACGTGGGCAACCGGGGTCGGGGTCATCGGCAGCGAGGACGTCGACCTGCTCCTAGAGCTTCTCGCCGAGGAGAACGGCGGCTTGGCACGCGAGGAGGCGCAGCGGCTCGTCGGCGAGCGGCACGGTGTGGCCATGCGCACGATCCGGCGGCGCCGGGACCGCGCGGCCGCACGGCTTCGTGATGCGGCTCCGAGGTACTTGGCCGAGATCGCCTGAGCACTCCGGTCCCGGAATTTCTTGAAGACTTCGCCGCTCCCTGTCCGATCCGGACAGGGAGCGGTTGCTGTTCCCCACATGAGCGAGCAGGCCCCCAGCACAGTCACCGCCTCCGACCCGACCCCGGAGATCGTCGCGCAACTGCTGGACGTGGTAGCCGACCACAACGTCGACCACGCACTGTCCGACATGGAGCGGATGCTTGAACGCCTGCGTGCAGACGCAGCACAGGCCGCCGAGGCTCGTGCGGTGCTCCGCACCACCCCCGCCCCGGTACTGCGTGAGGCGCTGCGACTGCGGGCCGCCCGGATCGAGACAACGCGATGAGGACCAGCACCACGCCCCGGTACTCCACCCGCGAGCTCCAGGCCGCGGCAGCGGCGCTCGCGGACGGTCGCTTCTCGCCGACGACCTCTCGGGCAGGCGCCCCGGCAACGATCGACGACCAGCCCACCCATCCGCACCGCCGCCCTGACGGCACCGCCGACGAGGGCGAGCACCGCACCGAGAGCACCCCGGTCGAGACAGACCCGGCGGCCATCTCCATCGGGTCGGCACCGCTGGTGCGGGTGCGAGCCGCCAACGCTGGTGCGGGCGCGTCGACGATCGCACTCGCGCTCGCCGACGTCGCCGACGCCGCAGGCATCCGAGCACGGGTGCTCGATGCGGCCACCCCGGCTTGGTCAGGACTCACGGGCGCCACCGTCACCGAGCTGGGAGCTGCCGAGGGCTGGCGCCGCGGCCGCCGAGGTGCGGGCGTGCTGATCGACCGCGTCGACGAACTCGTCCATATTCCGGCGCAGGTGCCCAGCCCGCGGCCTGCTGAAGGCGTCGACCTCACGGTGTTGGACGCCGGCTGGTCGATGCGTGAGCTGGCGGCCAGCGGAGCCGACACGTGGGTCTCAGCAACCCTCGCGAACGTCGAGGTCCTCGTGACCCGTCCACACGCGCTGGCGCTCAGTCAGAGCGAGGCTGCGCTGATCGACCTCGAGGACCAGCTGAACGCCGGCCAGGTCCTGGTCGTGGTCGTGGGCGCCAGCCGATGGAGCGATCGCGAGCTTGCGAGCGCCGGCCAGCTTCTTCGTGCCGCCCACCGACAGGACGCCGTGCTATTCGCGCCGCTGCTGTCCGCCAAGACCCTGCCGGGCCTTGGCCCCGACCCGCTGCCCAAGCAGCTCACTAACCCCTCTCAGCGCCTGCTGGAGCGGATCACCACGATCACCGGGCCGCTGACGGCGAACCGGACCTGAAAGAAGGAGACACAGATGTACATCGAAGCAATCTCCGAGGTCGTCACCCAGGTGACGGCCCTCGCCGGAGGCGCCATCCAGGCCGAAGGCATGGGCAACGTGTGCGCCAAGGCCCCCCAGGGCGTCCAGACCTACGCCAACGACGTCGTCGGGTGGATCAAGTGGGGTGTCATCGTCCTCATCATCGGCGCCGGCTTCGCCTCCGTGGGGATGATGGTCGCGGGCAAGATCAGCTCGAGCGGGCGCGCCGCTCAGATCGGTGCCTCAGGGATGTTCTGGACCGTGATCGGCGCGATCGCGTTCGTGACGATCTACGCCATCCTCAACGGCATCGTCGGGAACGGCTGCTGACATGCTGAAGCGTTCCCGCGACGTCTACCAGTCCAGGCTGGTCGACCCCGACATCGAGTGGAACCGTCGCAGGCTGCAGCTCGTGCTGGGGGTAGCCGCTGTCGTCGTCCTCGCCCTGGTGGCGGGCGGCGTGTGGTCGGTCGTGGGCATGCTCACCTACTCCTCCACCGACAAGAGCACCGGGTCGGGGTCGGCACAGCCAGCCCACGACCAGCTCGCCGGCAAGCAGCTGCCCGAGGCGCCGCTGGAGGCCGCTCAGCCCGGAAGCCTGTCATCGGGCACCACCGGCACGCTCGAGATCCCTGCACCGATGGAGGTGGGGGAGTTGGGCGTGGCGACCGGGTTCCCGCACACCCCGGAAGGGGCGCTGGCCCAGCTGGCCGCGATCGATACGACCGCGCTGAGCTCCGCCTCAGTCCGGGTCGCCCAGGACGTCATCACTCAGTGGGCAACCCCGGGCGGTCCGACGCCCGAGAGCTGGACGGGTGTGCAGGCGGTGGCCGCACTTCTGGAGTCGGCTGGCATGTCCTCGGATGCCAAGAACACGATCACCATCGCTGCTGAGCCGAAGATGGGGTTCATCAAGGGCACGGTCGGAGATGACTTCGTCGTCCCGTGCATCGACTTCATCATCACCGCCACCATCGCGGGGGGACAGCCGCAACAGGTCGCGGCCGCCGACTGCCAGCGCATGGTCTGGCACGAGGGGCGCTGGATGATCGGCCCCGGTGATGAGCCCGCACCGGCTCCCTCGCTGTGGCCCGGCTCCCAGGCCTCCTTCGACGCCGGCTACCAGTGGCTGGAGGTGCCGCAGTCATGATGAGTCAGGCCATGGGTCATGTGGTGACCATCGTCCCGATGTTCAGCCTCAACCCCCTGAAGTGGCTCGGCGGCAAGGCCAAGGAAGCGTTGGCCGAGGGGTTCACCTCGATGATGATGGGCATCTGGTCGGCGGGAATGTGGCTGCTCAAGACGGCCTTCGGGCTGATCGACAACTTCACCCCCAACGTCGCCGACCCCGACCTGGGCAAGCTCTACTCGGTCACGTTGTGGGTCTCGCTGGTCATCGCCCTAGTGATGGCGTTCGGACAGATCGGCCTAGCGGTTCTGCGGCAGGACGGCCGCGGGTTCGGGACCCTTGCTGCAGGGGTCGTGCAGTACGGCGTCGTGCTGTCCTGCTGGGTGGGAGTTTCTGCGGGGCTCATCGCAGCCGCGTCCGGGCTCACCGAGGGCATCCTGGACACCCTGCTCGGCGTCGACAGCTTCTCCGGATACGCGGCCGGGGACGGGTTCGTCGACACTGTCTCGGGGAGCGTGGCGGCAGCCACGCTCGGGGTCTGTTCGCTGTTCATCCTGATTCCGGCGGCCTTCGGGCACATGGTGATCATGATGGTGCGGTCCGCTGCGCTGCTGATCCTCGTTGCCACCATGCCGATCGCGGCCGCCGGAGCCTTGTCGGAGGGCACGAAGTCGTGGATGTGGAAGTCGATCCGCTGGTTCATCGCGTGCGTGCTGATGGAGCCGCTGTTGGCGCTGGTGCTGGGGGTGGGCACCCAGTTCGCTTGGGCAGGCATGCCCGACGGCAGCGAGAACGGGGCCTCCTCCAGCGCTGAGAACATCGGCATGTCCGTGATCGGGTCGATCATCATGTTGGTGGCCTGCTTCATGCCGATGGTGCTGTTCCGGCTGCTGGCCTTCGTCGACCCCGGCACCGCCTCGGGTGCCTCGTTCCGCTCGACGATGGACGCCAACGGCGGCGTTGCCGGCCTGGTGAAGGGCAAGGGCGCCGGCGCCCAGTCGGCCGGCTCGGGTTCCGGTGCCGCCAGCGAGACCTCCTCGGACGGGCGCACCACCTCGGAGAACGGCGCCGAGGCGGAGAACGCGAACCGTTGGCAGTCCTCGAAGATCTCCAAGGTCGGCGGCGCGGTCGGCGGCGTCGTCGCCGGCGCGATGGAGAAGACCGGAAAGGTCGCCCAAGCCGGCGCCTCGATGAGCGTCGACGTGCTGGGTCAGAGCGGGATCGGCAACCAGGGCTACTACCCCACCGAGCACCACCCCAAGCAAAGACGACAGGGCTCCCCGAAGCAGGGCTCGTCCCAGCAGGGCTCGTCCCAGCAGGGCTCGTCCCGACAGGGTCAGGAGCAGGGGCACACGTCGAAGCCTTTCAACGACACCAACGGCGACGGCATCGCCAACGACATCAAGCCCGTGGCCACAGAAGCCATTGAAGATGGAGCGTTCCTAGCATGAGCGTGTACGGAGCATCAGCGACGCGAGACAGGCAAGCCTGGCTCTTTGGGCTGACCGGCCCTCAGTTCTTCCTGATCCTGGCCGCCGGGTTCCCGACTTGGATGGCCATCGCCATCGGGCAGTGGGTGACGCTGCTCGTCCTCGTCCCGCTGTGGGGCGTGGTCGGTCTATTGATCTGCCTGCCGATCCGCGGCCACTCGGCGTTCCAGTGGATCGGGGTCCTGTTCCGGCACTTGGCTGGGGCAGCGTTCGGGTGGTCGCGGTTCCAGTCCAAGGCCGCTGCCGGCGACCTCGACCTCGGCGACGGCGAGAACGACCAGGACGACGGCGACGCCGGGGAGGCGGACCTTCCCGGGATCTTGGCCGGCATCCAGATCCACGACGGCCCGCCGATGACGGGGCAGACCGCCCGGCCGGCGATCATCCAGAACCACGCGACTCGCACCTGGGCGGCCACCGCACGGATCGTCCACCCCGGTATCGGGATGAGCGACGACTCGGACCGGTTCCGCATGGGTGCCGGGCTGACCGAGATGATGGAGGCCGCCACCGCAGGCACTCAGATCGACCTGGTGGTGGTCCAGGTTCGCACCGTCCCCGACGATGGCACCGAGCGGGCCGAGTGGGTGCGTCACAACGCCCGCACCGACGAGCCGCGGGTCTCGGCCCAGGTCAACGACCAGCTCGATGCGATGACCGCCGGGGCGGCGGTGCGACGCGAAGCGTTCGTGACCGTGGTGGTTCGTGAGGACGTCATCAACAAGGACGCCAAGCGCGCCGGACGCGGCGTGATCGGTCGGGCGCGCATTCTGTACTCGGTGCTGGCAGAGGTCGAGGCCCGGCTGACCGGCTCGATCGGCTGCACGCGGGTGAACTGGCTCGACAGCTCCGAGCTCGCCGTGGCGATTCGCACCGGGTTCGAGCCAGGCGATGCGCCCGCGCTCGCGGACGCCGCGATCCACCACCGCGACAACCCCTCGATCGCGGCCGGTGTCCCGGTCGGCGCCGCAGGTCCCACCCATGCGTCGACAGCGCTGCGCTCCTACCGGCACGGTGAGTGGGAGTCGATCTCCTCCACCATCCTGCTGCCCCGCAAGGGTGCCCGGATGGGTGCACTGGCCCGGGTGCTGGTGCCTTCCCAGCCCGGAGAGCGACGCGCGCTGACCGTGTTCTACCGGCCGGTCTCACAGCAAGCCGCAGACCGGACCACCGGTCGCGCGCAGATGTCGGCGGTGATGGCCGGCACGCTGCGCGAGAAGGCTGGTGTGGTCGGGCGGGCCAAGGACCGGCATTCGGTCGGCAACCTGCACGAGCGCGACGAGAAGCTGGAGAGTGGCCGCTCCTTGGTCAGGGTGTCCTCCGCGGTGTCGGTGACGGTCCCGGCGGAGTGGAACGTGCAGGACTTCGGCCGCCGTCTCGACGCGTCGATCCGCATCAGTGGCTTCACACCTCTTCCTCTCGATGGGGCACACGACGCGGCGTTCGCCGTGTCCTCCATCCCCTTGGGGGCGGGCCTGCCCCGGAAGCGACGCTAACCCAGGGATCGGGGGCGCTGCGCTCCTGAAACAGCCCGGCCGTCGGATGTCCGATCCGACGGCCGGGCTGTTGCTTTTCCAGACACCGCAGCACCAACACCCGACCCAATGAAGGAAATGCCCATGATGTCGTCGCGCTCGAGGACCTACCCGGCCGGGAGCACGCAGCGGCCCTTGGGAGGCCACCTGCACGAGATGGCCACCACGCGCCCCGTGCCCACACCCCGAACGTGGTGGCACAGCCCCTACCTGGGTCGTCAGGGCCTGATGCTCGGCCCGCAGACGTTCGTGCTCGGGCAGCCCGGCTCGGGTAAGGGGCGCAGGCAGCCCGGACACGGCAAGACCGCGCTGGTGCGCGAGCTTCACATCGAGGCGAGTCGGCGCCGGTTCGGGCCGTCGGTCATCTTCGACGAGGCGGCAGTCTTCACGCCGGTCCTGCCCTTGGTCGCGGGCGGCGCGATCGACCCACTCGCGTGGGCGCCCCGCCGCTCGACGTCTTCGGCCCGCACGGCGGGGGAGTGGTGAGCGTGGCGTCGACCAGGAGCCGCGCCCGCGGCGGCGCCAAGAACCCCGGCGCGGCGTCGCGGACGATCGACGACCTGCTGGCGGACTTCGGGACCACGATGCCGCGCAAGTTGCCGCCCGCGGCGGAGCTGCCCATGGAGAAGCTGTTCCCCGGCTCGGTCAAGCCCAAGGGGGTACGGCGGATGGGGCACGGCTGGGCCGCGAGCCTGCCGCCGCTGGCCGGCTATCAGATGACGTCGGAGGAGACCCCCGTCCTGTGGCCACTGATCTCCGGGGACGGGCTCCCGCCATGGGGCGCGGAGATGGGCTACGACGCCCTCTCGGGCGGCAAGTTCTACTGCGACCCGATGGGTTGGGTGCTCGACGACGCGATCCCCGTCACCAACCCCAACATCTTCATCTTCGGCAAGCCGGGCCGCGGTAAGTCCGCGACCGTCAAGGCGTTCATGCTCCGCATGATCCGCTACGGCTACCGGTCCCTGGTGCTTGGCGACGTCAAGGACGAGTACGAGGACCTCGCCCGCTTCCTCGGCGTCGACCCGTTCCGTATCGGCCCCGGCCTCGCCGGCCGGATCAACCCCCTCGACTTCGGCCCGCTCGGCGGGGACTGGGACAAGCAGACCCGCGAGGAGCAGCACCGCCGCGCGACCGTGATCTTCAACCGCTGGCTCTTCTTGATCCGCGGCCTGGTCGGCTCCCAGGGCGTGACGTTCTCCCCGACCGAGGAGCGGGTGATCAACAAGGTCCTGCGACACCTGACCGGCTGGTCTGCCGGCGCCTCCCAGCTCAAGCCGGTGACCATTCCCCAGGTGTGGGCGGCGCTGGACTCGCCCAGCAAGGACCTAGTCGCGGACTGCCGCTACTCCTCCGAGCAGGACTTTTTCGACGGCACCCGGCCGTTGCGCGACGCTCTAGGTGCCCTGTGCGAGGGGTCGCTGCAAGGCATGTTCGACACCGAGTCGACCTACCGCCCCGACTGGCGTGCCCCCATCCAGACGCTGTCGCTGCGGTCGCTGCACGAGACCGGCAACAAGGTCGCCGTCGGCATCGCGCTGATGTGTCTCAACTCGTGGGGCCAAGGCATGCGGGAGACAGCGTCGGCCGGCGACCGGCGGATCGTGCTCCGCGACGAGGCGTGGCTGCAGACCCGATTGTCGCTGGACGCGGTCATGGCGCTGGACTCCAACCTGCGACTCTCCCGCACCGAGGGCGACATCCAGATCGTGACCTACCACAAGCCATCGGACCCGCTGTCGGCCGGCGACCAGGGCAGCCAGGCGGCCCAGATCGCTAAGGACCTGCTCGGCCTCTCCGACGTCCGCATCCTGATGGGGCAAGACGAGTCGGTCGCCGACGAGCTCGGCAAGCTGATGGGCCTCTCAGAGATGCAGCAGGGCGTGATCACCGGCTGGGCAATGCAGGACAAGGGCCGTGCCCTGTGGATGGTCGGCGACCAGCGGTACAAGGTGCACACCCTGCTGACGCCTCTGGAGAAGAAGCTCACGTACACCAACGACGCGATCGCCGCGGACGCCTGAGGGGGTCGCAGTCGTGAAGAAGGCCATCCTGCTCGGCCTGCCGCTTGTGCTGATCTGTCCGCTGCTGCTGCTCATGCTCGGCATGGGCAACGCCAACATCGAGGCCGTCCGCGCCGCCTGCGCCGCCACGGCGAACAGTGTAGGCGGCTCCTTCGGCATCGGCACCCTGAACTGGCGTGGCGCGTCGCACTACGACACCAATCCGCACCCCGGCGAGCGGCCCTACGCCGAACGCGTCCCGAACATGGTCACCACGATCGGGGCCTCGGGGTCCTCAATCATCGGGTTCCAGGAGTTCGAGCCGCCGCAGGCGCAAGCCTTCCTCGAGGCCACCGACGGTGCGTGGGCGATCGTGAAGGGTAAGAACGGCCAGGGCAACCCGTCTACCGCCAACGCGATCGCCTACCAGCCCGACGCATGGGACGTCGTCGAGGTCCGCTACGTCTCGGTCAAATACGGCCGGCCACTGGTCCAGATGCCGATGGCCCGGTTCACCTCCACCACGGGACTCGGGTCGATCTGGGTCCTGAACGTGCACAACCCGGCCGACGCCGTCGGGGGAACCGATGCGATGCGCGACGCCGCGGTGACCGCCGAGGCACAGGCGTTGCAGCAGCTGCAGGCCACCGAGCCCACTACCCCGCTGTTCCTGACAGGCGACATGAACGACAGGGCCCGGTTCAAGCGGGTGTTCTCGTCGCTGGCTCAGGGCTGGTCGAGCGCCAACCCCAGCGACGAGCAGATCGACTGGATCATGGGCAGCCCCGCCGTCACCTTCTCCGGAACCGTCGTCGATCAGAGCACCAACGACGGCGCACACAGCTACACCGACCACCCGTTCGTCCACACCACCGCGCAGCTGACCGGTCCCGCGACCAGCGGGACGCAGGACGGCGCTGGTCTAGGTGTGATGCCTGCCGTCGAGGCGACACCCGGTGGCCCGGTGGACGGTGAGGTGCTGGTCGCGAACGCGAACATCAAGACCCGCGGTGGCTTCGACCCCGGTGTCCGCGCTCTCGCTGCGCCGTCGCCGGACTTCATCACCCTCAACGAGGTCCGCGACGTGCCGCTGAGCCAGATGCGCGCGGCCGCGCCGGGTTATGACGCCTACCGCGAGGAGGCGGTCGATGACACCCCAGGAGGCCGTGAGCAGTCGATGAACAACGCGATCATGTGGCGCACCGACACCTGGACTCTGCTTGACGGTGGCCGCGTGAAGATCGTTGACGACGACCACGTCGTCGTTCGGGACGGCGACAGGTTGTGGGATCGGTATGCAGCTTGGGGGTTGTTCCAGCGCACGGATGGGGCCGTGGTCTCGGTGATCGCGGTGCACCACATGACGAACGCCTACCGGTATCCCCGCCAGTGGGGGACGCCGCCGATGACCCGCGTCGAGCAGTACGGCCTTGGCATGGATCACCTGATCGAGCTGGCTGGTGTCCTTGCGCCGTACGGGCCGGTGCTGGTGGGTGGCGACCTGAACTCGCACGCCGAGGACGGCCCCCAGGCGGCTGCGCCTCGGATGGAGGCGGCCGGCTACCGCTACACCAAGGATTCCGGGGTTATCTACAACTTCTACACCGCGCCCGTGACGGTCGTGAGGACCTGGGAGATCAGTGCGGCCGCGGTGCACTCCGATCACCCGGCTCTGTTCACGCGGATGGCCATGAACGGAGCCGGGCCGGGGGCGGGATCACTCACCGGGCCCGGGGCGACCACGCCGGCGGGTTGTCCGCCGTGTCCGACCAGCAGCGTTGTGGCGGTGTCCGACCCTGCGGGGACGCTCACCGGCGAGCTCGACGCCGCGGGCGTCGCCGCCTCGGCAGCCCACGCCGCGGGGTTCCGTGGGGAGGACCTGGTCACTGCGGTGGCCATCGCCCGCGTGGAGTCGGGCTGGAACCCGGACGCGGCTAGCGGAAGCCACTTCGGGCTGTGGCAGATCGCCCGAGAGCACCGGGGCAAGGTCCCTGGATGGGACACCCCGGCTGACATCTTCGACCCGGCCCTTAGCGCGAGGTACGCCTTCGCGCTCTACTCCGCGCGGCCCGGGTCGGGCGAGGCGAAGTTCGCCGACTGGATCCCCTTCCAGAAGACCGACTACCACCAGTACCTCGACGCCGCCCGTCAAGCGGTGGCCGCCACCGCTGTCAGCGTCACGAACGGCGCCGCCACCAGTTGCGTCACGTCACCGATCACTGTCGCCGGCGACCTGTCGGCGGCGCTCAGGGCCCGTCTCGACGCGATGATGAACACCCCTCTCGGTCTGTGCGGGCTGTCGTGGACCTCGGGGGCACCCTGCACGTACGACAACCAGTGCCCCAAGGTGGTTGACGCGCTCTACGGCGGTCCCGGCGTGGGCCGCGGCTACGGCGACGGGCAGGACGTCGCACAGGGCATCATCAACGCCGGGCTAGCCCAATCTCACGGAACCGGGCTCGACCCGCTCCCACCCGTGGGTGCCGTGGTCTCCTACAACACCGGCAACGGTGTCGGCCACGTCGCGATCTACGTGGGCGGCGGCAAGATCTTCGGCAACGACTACGGCTGCGCTGCGAACGGCGTCTACGGCTGCGTCGGGTTCGCTGACGTCGCCACACCTGGTGGCTTTGTGACGTGGGCGTTGCCCAAGCAGGCGTTCGACCTCGGCGGGATGCCGGCCGTGGCCGCATGACCCACGCCTGTCATCAGCGGGGTGCAACAGCAGTCGGTGAATCGGTGGCGCCTATGTGTCCGATCTGCGCAAGTGCGGGTTGCTTTTCCTGGCATGGACGTACGCATCGGCACCACCTTGGACGGCCAAGCCGCCAGGTTCGACATCAGCACCCCGCGAACGCTGCTGCTGGTCGGCGATGTAGGGCGGGGCAAGACCACCACCGCGCGCTACCTCACCCGCTGGTGGCTGGCCAATACAGCGCGGCACGCGCACGTCTATGCCCAGACACCCAGCGAGTGGGCCGATCTTCGCTGCAGCGTCGAGCTTCCCGAGCAGTTGCATCGCCAGGTCGGACGCGCCTGCCGCCGCCGAACCTGCCTGGTGGTGATCGACGACATGGACCTCATCGACGACGAGCAGCTCGCCCTGCTGCCGTTGGGAACGGGCACGACGATCCTGACCTCTCATGGCGGCAACAGCCTCACCGGCCAGACGCTGCTCGGCGCCAATCTCAGTTGTGTGGGCTTGGTGCGACCCGACCACTCCGACGCATCCGAGGCCGCGGTCCTCGACGGTCAGGGGCGCCTGGACTGGCCGATCGACACGGTCGCAGTCATCGCGGACCAGCGTGGGCCTGTGGACTTCCCGTGTCATCGGTGGCAGGTCCCGAGCTGCGCCTCGATGGCGGCGGCGCTATGAGCATGGAGCGCGCACGGCGCGACCGGTTCACCAGCATTGCCCCGTCGGCGGGCGAGTTCAAGGCAGCCTGCATGGTTGCCGGGCTCTTCTTCTTCCTGGTGACGCCGCTGGTCGTCCAGGCCGTGATCGGGTTCGCGACGTCGGGGCACTTCGCGTTGCCGAATGCGCACCTCTTGGACGCCTACGGCGGGCTGCTGCACGGGCAATTCGGTGTGGGTCTGCGCCCCGGCGTTGCCGAGACTCTGCCGCCGCATGCACTGATGTGGGTGCTCACAGCGGTCGGCGAGGTGCTGGTGCTCGGTGCTGCGGTCGTCGTCGGCATGTGGATGCGGGGCCTGACCGGCGCCACTTCGTTGCACGGCCTGGCCACGCCGGCGCAGGCCGCGGAGGCGCTCGGGGTGCCGCGGCTACGCAAGAGCGCCGCCGTCGTCCGGCCCGACCTCTACGCCCGCTCCCAGCGCAGGGGGCCAGTCCGCAGCAAGCGGCGGGCCGCCAACCAACCGGAAGAGAGGACCCTCTGATGGCCACAGGCCTGAAGAACGTGAACCCAGACGAGGTGGGCTGGCGGCTCGGCCGGGCCGGGCGCAACGGTCCCGAGCTGTGGGTGCCGTTCGACCGGACCACGTGCGTGATCGGCCCCCAGGGGTCGGGCAAGACCCTGGACCTGCTGGTGCCTGCCCTGCTGGATGCCCCCGGCGGCGCCCTGGTGACTCTGACCAAGCCGGAGGACCTGTTCCTCACGCTGGAGGCCCGACAACGTGGCGGGCGCCCGGTAGTGGTCCTGGATCCGTTCAACGCCGCCCCCGGCACCCCGGAGCTGGTGTGGGACCCGATCGCCGGCTGCGAGGACGCGATGCACGCCGAACGGCGCGCGAAGGCGTTCGCCAACGGCACCATCAAGGGTGCCACCTCCCAGTCCTCGGATCAGGCGGCCCGGTTCTACGCCGGTGAGTGCGCGAAGGTCCTGCAGGCCTTCTTCCACGCCGCGGCGATCGCCGGCATCGGTCTGGATGAGGTGCTCATGTGGGTCTCCAGCCCGCGGGAGCATCCCCAGGCAGAGGAGATCCTGCGCACCCACCCGGCGGCGGAGCCCCTATGGGACGGCCTGCTGCGAGGAGCCCTGTACGGCGACGAGCGGACGGCCGGCAACACGATCACCACCGTCCAACAGTCCATGGCGCTGTTCTTCCAGCGCTCGATCCGGGAACGCTGCGTCCCCTCCGCGACGCGGCCCGCGACCGACCTCGAAGCACTGATCAAGGCCGGCGGCACGATTTACCTGCTGGGTCGCGACGACCCGTACGCAAGCGCGTCACCGCTGATGACGGCTGTCACCGAGCAGATCCTGGACACGGCCAAGCGGCTGGGCGAGACCTCCCCTCATGGACGGTTGTGCCCCCCGTTCCTGGCTTGCCTGGACGAGCTGCCCTCAACAGCGCCGATCCCCACACTGTCGACGCGGATGGCCAACGAGCGCGCACTGGGGCTGTCCTTCATCCTCGCTGCCCAGACCTGGCGGCAGTTCGTGGTCTCCTACGGCGAGGACGAGGCACGCACCATCTACGGGTTGTCGAACAACCTGGTGGTCTTCGGTGGCGGCAAGGACATCCGCTTCTACCAGGAGCTCTCCGACCTGATCGGATCCACGAGCCACACCGAGACCCGGTACTCGGCGCGCGGCCACGAGTTGTTCGGCGTGATGGACCGGTCCTTTGACCAGCGTCGGGTGCCGATCCTGGAGCCGGCTGAGCTGCGCCGCATCGAGCAGCGCAAGGCCCTGGTCCTGGCCGAGATGTACGACCCGATCATCGCGAACCTGCACCGCTGCATCGACGGCAAGCGCGGGAAGGAGCTGCTGGCTGCGCAGAAGCGTGCCCGGCGTGCGGCCCGCAGCCCAGTCACGGAACCCACCGCCCCGGCAGCGGACCAGCCCACACCGACCGAGACCGTGTCCCGGACCCGACAGCGCCTCGGGATGCCGAAGTAGGGAGGGGAGCAATGACGACGATGCACCCCTCACAGGTCGCCTCTCGCGCAGCGGGCGGAACTGCTGTAGCCCCCGGCGGGAACGCGATGATGCCTCTGGTCGGACTCATGGTGCGGCCGTTCCCCGAGCCCGGGCCGACGATCCGGACCGCGATGGAACAGCTGCAGCAGGCCACCGTCGAGCCGCCAGCCGACGAGGAGGCGCTGCGCGAGCTCGCGCAGATGCCGCGGCCTTGGGACCCGGCCACGTGTACCGGTTCTATGCGTACCGAGCTCTGGGCGTGGCTGGACATGGTCGCGATGTGGGTCAACGAGCAGCACCTGTGGAACGTGACCCGCACCGGCATCCCCGAGTGCTGGCCCGCGCACCCCCACCTGGTGCATGACCTGGCGGTGCTGGCGTGCAGCCGCTACTACACCAGCTTCGCCGTCACCCCGGCCGCGCTCGAGGACTGGCACCGATACGGCCTGCCGGGGTTCCTGGAGAGGTTGCGTGACCGGCTGGGCGACGGCTGCCAGCCGGGCAAGCACCAACCGAGGCCCCGAAACGAGCGCGACGAGACCCACGCCTCGACGCCGGTCCGCCGCGGCCGCCGGCAGCGCTACCTCGACGACGTCGACCGCGCCGGCGAACTGGCCGCGGCCGCCACTCAACCCGACGACACCAAGCCCGCCCACAACGATCTTCACGAAAGGTGGTAGCCGCGATGGCCACTCCAGACAACAGCACTCGGCGGCTCCGGCTCGTCGACGACCAGCAGGACCAGCCCGCCGATGCGGCTGCACCAGATGGCGAGCTCACCACCAAGCAGGCGGCGGCATTCGCCGCCCTGGTCGCCAACGCGAATCAGTCCGCCGTCGAGCGGACGCTCGACCAGATGAACGCCGAGCAGCTGCGATCGCTCGCGATCGCACTGGCCACTCAGGTCAACGCCGCCGAGACCGCGACTGGCGAGGTGGCCGACGTCGGACCCGACGGCATCTGCGCGATCGCGATCGCCACCGCCGCGCAGTCCTTCGGCACCACCCGCGACGCGGTGCTCAGCGCCGACCGCCACCGCGCGGTGACCGACGCCCGCGCCGTGGCCATGACGGCAGCCCGGCGCGGCGGCCTGACCCTGCCGGCGATCGCGGCCTACTTCGGCAACGACCACACCAGCGTCATGTACGCCCAGAACAAGGTCGCGAACAACCCTCGGCTCAACGCAGTGTGCTCCCGCATCGTCGACCAACTCGATGAGCACTATGCGGAGCCGACCCGCATCCCCGCCGAGGACCCCACGGCCCCCGAGAGCGGGCGCAGCACAACGCTGCAGCTGGCCGCCCTCGACCAGGCCCACCACGAGACCGCCCGTCGGCACCAAGACGAAGACGGTCAGCGGCTCGCGGTCTCGGCCGCGCCCGCCAGGTAGGGCAGTGCCGAGCGCGATGCTGAACCGGGACCAGCAGAACTTGCTGGGTGCACTGGGCTCCGCAATGGCAGCCGACGCTCTCCTCGATAGCCTCCGCGAACGCGGGACACTGGAAGGCGGCCGTTCCGCACCGCAGGAAGGCTGCTGGATCAACTACAACCGCAAGGCGGTCTGGCTCGAAGACCACTCGGGGTTCTCCGAGGCGATACAGGCGGCCGGCACCGACACGGAGGCCTGGCGCAGGATCAGGCCGAAGGTCGTGTTGAAGGTGACCTGGGCCGAGGCCGCAGCGTACGGCGCGGCCCTGCCGCAGGAGCTGCGGAACGAGCTGGACACGCTGCGCCGGAACGAGCGCGACGAGAACCGCCGATGGAGTGAGTTCAGCGATGCACGCGGCGGCTGGCCATGGCGCAGACGCTTCGACTCCGACGACGAGCACCAGGAGGCTCAGGCGGAGTGGGACGAGGTCTACAGCAAGCACCTCGTCGCACTGCGTGAAGTTCGGGACCGCCAGAAGACGGCGATCTCGCGCGCGCTCCCGCTCACCGTCGATGACGAACCCGTCGACCTCCTCGAGCTCCTCGACCAGCAACCAGCCGCACCGGCCGCACCGACCCGATCCGCCGCCCTGCAGGCCGGCGCGCTACTGGCCCCGACCACCGCTCAGTCGCCGACGGTGGCACCGGACGAAGGACTCTTCTTCACCCTCCCGGGCTCCAGCCCGGCGACTGGCCGCTGAGCACCGCGGCAAGGACCGCACCCAAGTGTCGGTGCCGGCGTCTACGTTGGCCGCATGCAGCTCACGGCGGACGAGGTTGACCGGTTCTGGTCGCGCGTCGTGAAGGGCCCTCGGGAGACCGACTGTTGGTTGTGGGCCGGGGGCGGCACAGCCGCGATTGCTGATGACGGGTACGGGCGCTTTTGGATATCGCGGGAAGGTCGCCAGAGGGTGCTGAGGCCTCATCGAGTTGCCTGGGCGCTGGCCGAGGGGGTGTCGATCGACCTTTCCCCGGTGGTCGAGCACGTCGTGTGCGACAACCCGATCTGCGTACGCGCCGAGGGCACCCTCCTGGATCACCTCGAAGGGTCCACACAAGCAGCGAACCTTTCCCGGATCGCGCAGCATGGCCGCGGCGGTGCGCGCGGCTACCGCAGTCGAATGTTCGGCCGAGAGGCGATGTACCGCCGGTCGCTCGCGCTGCGAGCCGCGGTTGCGGACGGCTGGGATGACGAGCGAATTGCCCGCGCGCTGGCGTCGGTCGACGAGGCGCAGATGACGTTGTTCTGAGGCGCCTCTAGCCGGGGGCCAGCCATGGCGCCCCCTCAACCAGCCGTCAGTCGCTGGCTGTCGAGACGCAAGAAGGATTGGCGGGTTCTACGCGGGGAGCCTTGACGGATCGAGCTCGTCAGCCGGCGGCCGTCAAAGTGCGCGCTGAGGATGGCGCCAGCTGACTCATCGTGCTGGGGGTCAATAGCCCCTGACGCCATCGAGTTGCTCGCGGAGCAGATCTAGATGTCCTACGTGCCGGGCTGTCTCTTCGACCATGTGCGCCAGGATCCAGCGCACCGTGACAGGCGTGAACTGTGGCGGGGTGAACTCTTGGAGGGCACCCAGGTCCAGGTCAGCGATGATCCGCCGAGACACGGTGCACTCGGCTTCGTAGGCCTCGAGGAGATCTGTCAGCGTCCGACGGTCCGGTTCCCAGCCGCCTTGGGGATCCGGAGCTACGCCGCCAGCGACAGCGCTCGGGAAACTCGCGGCGAACCAGCTCCGCTCGGTGTGGCGGAGGTGCGAGACCACTCCCGCGACAGTCATCCTGGGTGAGGTCGGTATCAGGGCTCGGTAGCCGTCGCCATCCGCGAGGCCTTCGACCTTGCGGCGGACGGTGGCACGCCCCCAGTCCAACCAACCCGTCAGAACAGCACGCTCGTCGCCCGCCGGATCAGGAAACGCCCGTTCCATGGTGAGCAACGTACCCAACAACTGCGTCTAGCGCCGAGCGCACCTGCCTGGTCGTCCGCTCGCGCACTCAGGGTTGCTTCTAGATTCCACGTCGATTCGGCGGCCAGTCAGATGTCTCGTTCGGGCGTCTCCGCGGAGTCGAGCCAGATGTAGTCCGGGATGTGCGACATCAGACTGCCGCTGTCCCCTGCGCCGCGCCAAGCGATGGCATTACCTTTCTGGGCGACCTTGGCGTTGACCGCCTCGAGGATGAGGGTGTGGTGAAGGAACCCGGCACCTAGGACGCGTGCCTCGACCAGCGGGTGCGACTCACCAGATCTCTGTAGTTCCGCACTCAGGCGCAGCCCCGTGACGGGCCAGTACAGGTCGTCAAAGGATGTGTCGCGTACGCGGATGTGAGCTGCGTGAACGCGAACGTGTGAGGCGAGCGCAGCGACCGCCTCCTTGAACGCAGTGGACCCAGCGTCGTCGCTGGTCTTCGAGGCCCTGACCACCTCGGCGACGGCCGTGTCGACCTTGCTCCGGTAGCCGTCCGAGAGCCCGATGGCCATGCGCAGCAGTTCGACCGTCTCCCAGGCATCGACCCAAGCGGCCGGGGTTCGACCCAGGTAGGTAGTGAAGGTCGGCTCCAGCAGATCGAAGGGGTAAGAGTTCGGGCGTTCGAGGTGCAGCCCTGCGGGCGTCAACGCTGTGGCCGCCGGTCTGGCTCGGTCGCCGGGAAAGACGACCGCGATGTCGACCAAGAGACGGCGAACAAGGTCCCAGCGTCCAGCAGCTGCGGCTGCTACGGCCCCGGACGTACACCACAAGAGGCCAGGCAGGTGGGGCAATCGAAGAACCTTGGTCACCCCGCCGGCAAGGACAGGGCGTAGCGACCTCTCGACCTCGGAAGCCAGCCACACGTCGGTCGCCTCGTTGCCCCAGAACGCTGTAGTAGCGACGAGTGCGGTCGAAACAGCCGCCTCCGTCTCCACCCTTCGCAGCAAGGCCTCGTATTGATCGTCCGGAAGAAGTCCCAGAGCTGCTTCGGTGAGCAGAGGTAGGGAGCGAACACGCGCGAACTCGGCGTTGAGCGTGTCGTGCAGGCCGATGGGCGTGTTGTCTGATGCCAATTGGCGCTTCGCAACGGCCACGGCAACGGCTGGCGCCGTTGGGTTGCGGGTCGCGGAGTCGGCGAGTCCCATGACTGCGTCTCGCAGGTAGGACAGCGCGGTGTCGGCGTCCGCGCTCACTAGCGTCATAGCGCGGCCGACGCGAAGCTGGTCCGCGACGGGGGAGAGGGTTCCCGGCTCGATCCAATAGGACGAGAAATGCAAGCACCGGGTGCGTGCCAACGCGTCACGCAGGGCAGTGTCGTGCGTCGCGGACCAGCCCACAGCCACTACCCCGTAGTCGGTGAACAACTGGTCAAGGACTCTGTTCTCGTTTTCGTCGTACACCGCGAGCTCGTCGATGGTGTTCCGCATCGATGCCGGTGCCAAGTACTGGCCGTGGAGGTGCACCACCAGCGCGTCGTGCGTGTGCAAAGGGGCCATACCCGCGACGTCTGCTTGAGATGACACGACGGTCGGCTCGATGTCGACCTCACGCAGAGCTTGCTCAATGAGGGTGTCGAAGTTGAGGGTGACAATGACGCGAATGTGCCCCGACTTCACCAGATCGGCAATAGCGCGGTGGACCCCACTCGGCTGCTTCACCTCGTTCGTGCGGTCGGACTCATCGGCGTGGAAGAAGCGCCGGAGCAGCCGTTGACGTTCGGTCTGGGTGTGACCGAGTCGAGACAACAGCGCCTGATACGTAGGCTCCTCGCTGAACGCCTCCCGGTACCAGGCGACCTCCGCCTCGCCAAACTCCGCGTCTGCGAGGTGCTCGATCGCGTGGTCACGCTGCCTCGCAATGTCAGTGATGAGGTCGACCTGGACTGCCCACGCCGACGGCATGCCGGCAGCCATCGAAGCGCCGGCGGCAAGCAACAGCACGTGCGACGAAGGAGTCGCATGCAGGGAGTGGGCCAGTGGGAGGATGGCGTCGCGGATGTCCGCATGATCTGGGGTGCTGGTCACCCATCCATTCTTGTGGATCCCACCGACAGTTCAGGGACCGTCGCCGCCGGACGATCGTGCGTCTCTCGCCCAAGGCAACGACCGACAAGCACCTCGCAAGTTGGCGACAGTGGAGCCAACCATCTGGGCAAGATAACGGGCGACTGCTCGACTCTTGCCCGCTACGCGGGAGGTGAATGCGCTTTGGTGCGTCTCGGCACACGGCCGGGTACATCCCCTACCATGCCTCGGAGATCCTCCTCCTCCCCCCGGATGTGCCCGGAGGATCCGCATCAACCGCCCGGCGGAGCGTTTTCCCCGAGACGCTCCGCCGGCGCGGCCTTCTTCCTCGGTCATCTAGCGTTCGTGGCTTGCTGCCCGGGCGGTCCGTACCCGCTTCCAGGCCTGATGCTGGACGGCCTTCATCTTGAGTGTGGCCCGCTTCGGGAAGGTCGTCGTGATGTCCCTCCCGTCGACGAGCCGCAGGGTGAACTTCCCGAGCTCCCTGGAACACGCTTCAACGATCGAGATTCCGACTACGTCTAGGTAGCGCACCTCCACGGTCTCCGACCGGCTCAAGATCCGTTTGGGGACCAACTTCACCCGTTCCTTCTCGAGCACGACTTCATGTCGACCGCGTAGCAGCATGCGCGGAGCATGGCGTGTTTGGAGGCCCGCGACCACGCGGCGAGAGAAGAACCGCCAGAACGGGCTACTTGTCGCATCTGTATGGGCCGCCCCCTTGAGCTGATGGTGATAGCCGGGCGCTGCCTCGATCTGAGCATGATTCCGAGCGCGGACGCGCTCGTGGAGCACCTCCCGCCGCAAGGCGACCTGCCCGATACCTACCGACAATGGCGCGCCGAAGACCCTCTGTCCGGTCGAGTCAAGATCCCTGATAGCCCCGCCGACCTCTAGGGCGCAACAGACCCGATCAAAGTCGACTCGACCAGTAGATCTTGAGCAACTTTACGTTTGCTCGAGATTCGCTGCATCTCGACAACTGTCGAGATGCAGAGAAGATTGACGGACGAGCCGCTGCGAACTGTGACGAAACGGCCATGATCCGGTCCTGTCGTCAAAGTACTCGGCGCCGAGCGATCCCGGGGTGACGAAGCCCGGCAGTCAGACCTTGCCGAGTCCCCGGTTCGGCGTTGCCACGCGAGATGTCGGCGAGGCCACTACCGTGCGGTTAAGGCAGCCGAAACGGACGGGGAGGTCGGGCGTGAGGAAAGTGCTCTTTGTGTTCGGGGGCATGATGCTCGGCTGGGTACTGGCGAGCATCGTCGGCGGTTTGCTCTTGGTGTCGGTGATCTCTGACATGGACCTGGAGCCATCGGCCGAGCGCACCGTTCTGGCGCTGATCGCACTCGCAGGAATCGTCGCAGGTGGCGTAGCCGGATCTCGGCTCGCCAACAGGTGATCCCCTTCGTCCGTTGAACCGCTGACAGGTTCGGGCTCGTTGCGCCACGATGAGGCGTGAGCCGACCTCAACGGATTCCACGGCCGCGTTTGGCAGCCGCACTGACTGTCATCGGGCTTCTTGCCGCATGTAGTGGGAGCGGCTCCGGCAACTGGGACGAAGCGCTCGATCACGTGGGCGAGAAGATTACGGTCTGCGGACCAGTCAAGAGCGTCCGAACCGACGCGGATGACGTCTTCGTTAACGTCGGCCGGGACTATCCGGACGACGGCCGCTTCGTGATCGTCGTTTGGGACATCGGCGACAGCGACCTGGCGAGCCGCGAAGGCGACGACGTGTGCGTGACTGGGACGGTCAGCGAGTACGAGGGCGTGGCACAGATCGAGGTTCGCGACCTAGAGGAACTGGACTTCGGTCCCGCCGGTACCGCCGACGAGCGGGTCAACGCTGACGTTCCATCAGACACGGCCGATGTTGTCGACGAATCCATCACCCCCTCTCAACCCGCCGTCAGCGGAGCAGACGGCCGCGTGATGACGAGGATGCGTACCCACAGTCGGTCTTGGAACGAGGCGCTTTCACCGATCGTGGCCGACTACCTCGATCCGAACGTCAGCGGACCCGCCTGGGTTGAGGAGGCCGGTCCGATCTTCGGAGTACTTGAGCCGAAGGTCCGGGCCATGGCCGAGCTTGCCAGTCGGTTAGCAAACCCGCGCTTGCGCGCCGTCGTGCTTGACGTGGTTGCCAACTACCGCGACAAACTGGAGGCGATCACACTATTGGTAAGCGCGGTCGCGGCTGGAGACGCTGACGCCGAGCGCTCCGCCGCGCTCCAAGTCCAGAGCGCGGCTGCGGAGGGGAACCGCCTTGCAGGTCGCCTTGCCCGCGTTGCGCGTCAGTTGGGGTGCCCGCCGAGCATTTGCATCTCACTGGAGTGATCGCCGGCTCTAGTTCGGCTCAGCGCAGCGGCGCCGGCAGGATGCGTCTGGTCCTCGGCAGCGCTCGCCCAGGTCCCTAGGTCTCAGGTTAGGGACACGACGGGTAGGCGTTAAAGGATCTCCGCATCGCGCCACGTCTCCTTCGCCTTGCTCTCGCTCAACTGGTGCTCGGCTGCGAACTGGGCGCGGGTCCGTCGACTGGCCCCGTCTAAGAGCGAAAGAGCTTGTCGTCGTCGATGTCGAATGGTCCGGTGACGTAGACGCTCTCGTATTCGCCCCCGGGGAACTTGTGGTCGCGAACGATGAGGACGTCAACGCCCGCGAGGATCGCGGTGGCGAGATGCACCGCATCCCACGTATGGAGACCGTGCTTGACCCTCAGGTCCCCCGCCTTGCGGGCGACCGCGGTCGAGACGTCCACCAACTGCGTCGTCGGCGACTCCAGGAGCGCCCGCACTACGTCCCTGGCCTGGGCGTGCAACTCGGTGTCCCGTCCGTGCTCGGGCACGACCTCCGCGAGGATCGCTGTGGACTCCACGAGCGTCACCTCCTCGCGGTCCACCGCGGCCAGCAGCGACTTCAGGCACTCGAATTCCGGCTCGCCCTTGATGACGCCGATGAGCGCCGAGGCGTCCAAGAGGGCGCTGCCGATCTTGTCAGGCCTCCCCACGGTTGGCCTCCAGGTACTCCTCTGTCGTGGCGGCACCCGTGAAGTCCGGGTCGATCCCGAACAGGTCGGACCAGCGCGTCTCCGGCTTCACCAGAACCTCAACGTCCGCCGCCCGGATGTGGAAGACCCGGCCGTCACCGTCCTGGCGAACCAAGCCGCGGATCTCGACCTGCTGCAGCATCGCTTCCTTCAGGTCGCCACGCAGAGATGTCTCGAATCCAACGCGCACGATCCGGTTGTTCGGGAGCCGGAGGGATGCTCGGTTGCCCCGAGACACGTTGAGCCCGACCAGCATGCCCCGCACTGACCCGGGCATCCGGCGCTCGAAGGGCTGCAGGTCTGCCAGCCGCCCGCCCAGGTCAGAGGTCAGGTCCACGGTGGGGGGAGGCTGGCTCGCGTCCCCCACGAGGACAAGCCGGGGCGGCACCCAGTCCGTCTCGTCCTCGGTCGGCTGGCCGTGCTCGACGAAGCGGTGGGCGACCTTGATCGCGTCAGGGCTCCAGTCGTCGGGGAGTCCTGAGCCCTTCTGGACCGCCTGCAGGGAGACGACGGCGAGCCGCAGCCAGCGCCCCTCCTCAGACGTGGTCGCCGGCGGGGCAACCCGCGCGACCGCCGAGCCCATGCGCAGGTCTTCGACGCGCCACGCCACCGGTACGTCGGACAGTTCGTCTAGGAGCGCCAGCAGGTCAGCGCCCAACTGGAAGAAGCGCCCTGCGTTGACGGGGCGTCCCTCGTCCACGATGAGTTCGAGCGCGTCCACCTCGCCTCCTCCCGGTTCGGTCCGGTCTGTCGCTGCCTATCATGCCCGCACGGTCGGACGGTCGGCGCGAAAGCGCGCACCCGGGCATGCCTAGCTCGTCGCTGCCGCGTCGAGTCGATGCGTACGACGCTTGGGAGAGGGTCAGGGATGCGGTGGACCGCCGTTTACCGGATCTGCCCATGGCGGTCGCCAACCCATCGCGTCGTGCGACCCTGAGGCATGCCAGTCGAGGCGAGCAGGTCCGTTGTCCTCACCAGCGAAGAGCAGCACATGCTCGACTTGTTGTGATCGAGTGGTCGTCATGAGTGCACGCGAGCGGGTGGCTGATCTCTGGGACGAGGTTGTCGCGACCTGGGAGCCCGGGCAGGACGCCTGGCGTAGCCCCCTCGATGACTGGTTCAAGAGCTATCGAGGCCGCGGCTCCGGTGCAGTCGACCTGGATCAATACCCTGACCCGTGGGTGGGAGACCTCCGCGGCCTCGTTCGCCAACCCCGGCTGGTCGTCCTCGGGCTCAACCCCGGCGTCGGTTACGACGAGCTCCAAGGCCCCACCGGCACCTGGACGCGGCGGATCCTGGAGACGGGCTACAGCCACTGCCTCCACCGCAGTCCACCAGAGGACCCAGCATCCTGGATCCCCGTGCACAAGAAGCAGAGCGCCTACTGGGTGCGCGTCGAGCACTTTGCCCGGCGCTGGTTGGGTGATCCTTTCGCGGGCCATCGGGACATTCTGAACTTCGAGCTCTACCCCTGGCACTCGCCCAAGTTGACGGGCGGGCTCGCCTCTCCTCCCGCGATCGTTCGCGAGTTCGTCCTGGACCCGGTCGCTGAGGTGGCCGTCCCGCAGGTGTTCGCCTTCGGCGCTGCTTGGTTCAACGTGGCGGCGGGACTTGCTCTGCCCGCCCTCGCCACGTGGGAGACCAATCGCGGTGACTGGCCGTCGGAGTTCACCGGCTGGCGCGTCGGCGTCTTCGGGTTGCCTTCGGGACAGCAACTCGTGGTGAGCAGCCAGCCCGGCACCGGAGCCCCTCCCTCCGAGCCGAAGGTCGAGGCCCTGCGGGTGGCGCTGCACCCACTCGGCTGAGCTGGGGCGAACGACAAGGATGAGTCGGTCGGGTGTCTTACCTGGCACCGTCCTAGGGGTGGCGAGGCGGCCACGCATCCCAGCGCTCCCACCAGCGCTGCTTCGCCGTGAGTTCGCCGCCAGTACGTCTAGGACGGTCTGAGCTGAGACGCGTCCCTCCACGCGTTGGTGGTGAAGGTCCGTGACGTCCTTCCAGAGCCACGTGGGCCACCGGGGGCACCGTTTTGCGAGCTCGGGCGCGACGGTGCCGCGACGGCCGCCAGAACTCGCGGCTAATCGACTGCTCGCGCGGCCCGGACAAACCTCTGGCCTGTCCTGTCCCGCACGCGACAAATCCGACCTACGATGCTGAGTCAGGGCTGTGCAGTCTGGGAGTGAGTCATGAGGTCTCGGCGTTGTCAGCAATGCTCGGCTGAGTCGTCGAGGGCTGGCCCGTTCTGTCCTTGGTGCGGCGGCATGCTGGATGCCGGCCAGCCCGACCTCGCCACCGAACCCTCGAGGGTGGAAACTGTCGGCCCTGCAACGGCGCGGCCGGCGCGGCGACGGGGTCGCTCCTTACTCGTGGCGCTGCTCGTACTCATGATCGTCGGTGGCTCGGCCGCGATGCTGTTCTGGAATGCGAGTAGGGAGGCCCCTCAGAAAGCTGTCGATGATCCCGGGAGTTCGCAGGTCGAGCCCCGTGATGAGCCCACGCGAAGTCAGGACACGAGCTCCGATGAGGGGGTCGGGGCGGGAACTCCGTTCTCGACTACGGTGCGTCGCTACATCGGGACGCAGTACGACGTCGACGACCCGGCCGTCGACACGGATGAAGGTCGCTGCGAGGTGTTGTGGCAGGTGTACCTGTCACTGCCGTATCAGGAGGCGAGCCCCGGGTGGACCGTGGGCCCCGAGGAGGCGGAGGAGGTCACCTCGGAGGGGGGCATCCTCCACGACACCATCGCGTCGTGGGTCGAGGGCAACGAGGAGGCACTGTCGGCGGTCGAGGAGTGCGCCGCGTACTTCATCGGTCGGGACGTGCCACCCAGCACCGACTGGCTGTCCGGTTCGGAGACCCAATCCGAGCCGCAGAGCACCAACGGGTTTGTCGTGCTGAGCATCGAGCTCAGCGGCGAGTGGCGGCGCGACGTCGAGAAGGTCCAGCGATGGTTGAAAGTCCACGGGTACAGCGCTGGAGCCGTGGATGGGTACTACGGGGAGCAGACGGCCGCATCTGTGAGGGAGTTCCAACGTGACAACGGGTTGCCCCAGACCGGCGCCGTCGACCATGTGACGTGGAGGAAGTTGAGGGGCGGATGGACCTACTGAGCGCCTCGCGCCCACCGGTCGAGAGCTGCGCGTCGACCCGGCTGGGGCCGGAGCCATGCGCAGGGGACACGTCGAGCGAGGTGGCGCAGTGACGTCGCCGTCGACCTGTCCCAGCTGCTCGCGCGAGCTGTCGCTGAGACCGGGTCAGGCCTTCTGCACCTGGTGCGGCGCCCGCGTGCGGGGCTTGGGAGCCGCTGGACCCCCGGCGGATCAGGCTGCCGCCGCACCTGGCGACCGCGAACACGCCGAAGGAAGCGCTGCGCCTCCTACGGCGGGTCACGCCGGTACGGCGTCGAGTGAGCGCCCCCCGCATAGCGACCAGCCTAAGAATGCCCGCTCGCCCGAGGCGGTCGTGGTGCCGGCTCGATCGGAGAAGACCGGTGCCCGTCCCGCCGGAATAGGCAGGCGAGGCTACGCGGTGGTCGGCGCTGCCCTCCTCGGTCTCCTCTCAGTGCTTTTCGTGGTCGCCGCCAACCTGTCCAGTGACGGCGACCCCACGCGACCACCCGCGAACCGGCAGAGGGAAACCGACGAGCTCCAGGCGTACGAGATCAGCTGGACGGAGCAGACATCGCGACAGGAGTACGTGGAGGATCCCTACGTGTGCCAAGGCGTCCTCTACTGCGAGGAAGGGTTTTCGTCCGGGCATTGGGAAACGGTCCCCGGACCGGAGCGGACGGTTACCGACTTCGTCTGCGCCAACGACCTAGAGGAAGCACGCATGCTGGTCTCGGCAGATGTCACGATCACCGGGCGCTTGCTCGACGCCGACCTCTGCGAGTTTCCCGATGACTGAACAACCCCAGCAGACCTGAACCCAACAAGCTTCAGAGTGTCGGTGCTACGGGTGTTCAACCCGGCCCCTCCCGCCCGCGCGATCGACGCCGCCGAGACACTTCAAGCACGCCCTTGACTCCCGTCGCCGCGGGGCTGAACCGAAGCTGATCTGCGCGTTTAGGTATCGAGGATCTCCGCGTCGCGCCACGTCTCCTTCGCCTTGCTCTCACTCAGCTGTTGCTCGGCTGCGAACTGGGCGCGGGTCCGGCCGGTCTGGCGTGCGGCGGTGGCCGCGGCCACCAGCTCCCTCCGGGCGAGGTCGGTGGCGGGGTCGGCGTAGAAACGTGCGTCGCGCAGCAGCTCCTTCGCCGCATCGGGGCTTACGCCGAGCTCGGCGGCGATCTCCTTGCGCGTGCGTCCGGCAGCAGCGAGCTCAAGAGCCCGCTGACTGCGAGCGACGCGCTCGTTACGGGCGTTGACGTTGTAGGAGTTCTGCGCCGCTGCGCCCCGGCGTCCCGTACCGCGGGCAGCGTCACGTTCGGCGTCCTGCTGGGCCTTGCGGGCAGCGGTGGCGGGGCTGGTGATGGTCGCAGGCGACCAGGTCCACGTCGTCCCGTCCCCGGAGGCTCCGTCGAGGGCATCCGGCCCGAGCCACGGTGCGAACATCCGCGGCAGGTGGGGGAGCTCGGCGTCGGTTAGTTCGACGAGCCGGATCCTGTGGCGCTGCGCCAGCTGCCGCTTCTCGACCATCTTCGCTGCGTACACGGGGTCGTTCGGCATGCCCCACAGCTCGACCAGGGTGCCGTCGGCAAGGATCCAGTCTGCTCGCCTGCGACCGTTCGGGTTCAGCACCTCATCGGTCGGGTAGAGCGGCTCCCGGTCGTGGTCGATGTCGTGCTGGTGGAGGAAGTCGCACACTGCGCGTTCACGCAGCGACAGGCACAGATGGCCGTCGCGTGCACGGATAAGCGTCCCTCGGCTGGTGCGCAGACCTTCGGGCGCGATGCCGGATTGCTCGAGGATGTGCGTCCAGGGGTACTTGCCACGAAGGATGGCGAACCTGAGAAGGAGCAGCTGGTCGACGCGCGTGGCCGCCGCGGGCTGGCCGGGGTTCACGTGGAGGGTCGCGAGCTGGCCCTCGAGCATGGGGACACCGTCGAACTCGACCTCGGCGAGCGCGCGGACTGCGCGAGCGGCCCGTTCCCGGCTGGCGGTGGCGGACTTCCCTTCCACGGCGCCGAGCAGGCAGTCGTGGCAGTACGCCAGCGGCTCCTGGCAAACCAGCGTCGTGAACTCGGCGGTGGTCTGGCCGCACAGTCGGCAGGGTGCCTTCCGCAGGGTCAGGCGCGTCCCGGGGAAGAGAATGGTCCGCTCGCGCACGTAACGTTCGAGGACCCAGAAGTGGTCGTCTGGTTCGGGACCGGGGGACTGGTGCCGGGGCCGCTTGTGCCAGGCGACAGGAGCCAGGATGTGCTCGCCAACGAGGGACCGGTTCGCAGCGAGAAGATGCACGGCCGCGTCGCGGGGTGAAGGCGTGGGTGCGTGGGGGTCGGTCAGCATGTGCCGGGGCACTTCACGGTGGAGCCGCCATGGTTCCTCTGGCAAACCGATTGAGGAGACAGCGATCCCGAGGCGCGCCACGTAGGTGGCTGCGGCGCCTGCCAGGCGCCCGTCCTCGACCCACAGGCGCCCTGTGGCCGAGTTGTAAATCGCGATCCACTCATCCCTGGAGTTCTCGGGGTGGCCGGTCTGGACGCGGACCGCCCCGGGTTCGAATCGGGCGCGAAGGTTTGGGACGAGGTCCTGCGGCCACTGGCCGGCGGAGCCCGGGCCAGTGGCCGCAGCCGGCTGCTCTGGCTGGACCGGGTCGGCCGGTTGGGTGACTGCGACGTCGGCTTGAGCCAGCAGGGCCAAGACTTGTGGGCGGTCGCGTTCGTCGTTGAGGAGCAGGTGCCCGTCGACGACGTCGCCGGCGTGGTGCAGGGTGTGCGGGTCGGTGAGCCTGAGGGTGCGATGGCCGTACTCGTCGACGGCGGTGCCGAGGGTGAGGATCTCAACCGGTACGTGGTCGTTGTCGTAGGTGCGGATGCGGTCCAGGGCTCGGATGGTCTGTTCGGACCGGGACGTGTGCTGGCGCGGCTGCTGCCAAGTGTCGATGCCGTGCTCGGCCAGGAACGACTCGATCGCGGCAGCTAGAACCCGTTCGACAGGCAGGTCGAGCATCAGATCGGCGACGTCGAAGACCATGGCGGTGCACAGGACTTCACCGCCGCGCGAGCCGGCGAGCTTCGCGAGGGCCGGGAGCGTGTCGACGCCAACCTCTCGCAGGAACCGATCGGAGAGGTACCCCAGGTGGCGGGACCTGGCGTCGGCCACCTGGCTGCGCGACGAGCGACCTGCCCTGCCAGGCGCGGCCCTCTTGCTCGAGGCGGGTGTGGAGACCGAGATGGCGCGACGGTTGTAGCTGTTGTCGGCGCGGTGCAGGAGCGCGACCGGGGCGGTGATGGGTCCATCTCGCCGGGCCCTGGCCCGGAGCAGTCCGCGGGTGAAGTTCTCGAGGTTATCCGCGGAGTCGTCCCAGGTGGTGAACCCGACGGCGTCGTCCTCGTGTTTTCCGGCGGCGAGGAGGACGACGTTGTTGCCGTCCCACGCCACGCGATACGACGCCAGCTCGTGGCCGCGGTCGCCTGGGATGTCTTCCCTCAGCGTCGACCCGCTCTTGAGCTTGTGGCGCATGAAACTCTCGTACGCCGCGACGTGCTCAGCGTCCCAGCCCGCAGGCGGCTCGCTATCGGCTCGTTCACCGGCGCTGCTGCCCTTTCCCTTGCCCATCATCGTCCGTCCTGGTGAGCCCCAACCGGCGTGCTGTGCTGTGTGGGAGATTCTGGCACCCAGGTCCGACGCGAGGTGCGGGAATAGAAGACCACTCCCGGAATGGCCGGACGAATCTGGCGAAGCCGGAGTCGTACAGGCGGTCTAGGTCGAGACCGCCGAGGGTGCGGGCCGCGGCGTTCGCCTTCATAGCAGGCAGCAGAGTCCATCCGGGCCGACAGCGAGTGCAAATGTTCATCGAACCGGTGCTCTTGAGGCGAAAGTTCGATCGCCTCGTTTTGGCTGCATCTCGACAACAACGCCCCTTCGGCCAGCCGTCAGTCGGTCGCTGGCGAGTCGGGCGAGATGCGCTCGCAGTTCCACCAGAACGCTTCCTGGCGAAGGTTCGAGGGCAGATTCAGGCCCTGAGATGACGATTCGTTGCCCCAAGTTCGTCAGAGCGATTCTGAGCGAGGTGCTGTCACCGGGCGGGACCCGCGTGATCGGGGCCTGTTGGCGGCACGTCGTGACCGGCCCGGGGCGAGGTGGTTGTCGCTGCGAGTCGCTGCTCGGCTGCCCGGTGCCGGGACTGAGGATCGGCCTTGGCTGTCTTCTTGCGCTCTTCGGCGTTGATCTCATCGATGCGAGCCTGGGCGTAGGCGGGGCGGTTGTGGTCGCGCTCCATGCTCTCGGTGACGGTCTGGTGTTCGAGGATGCCGGGCGCGAGGTGCAGCTTCTGGCGGAGACGCTCGAAGCCGTCGAGCCAGTGTTCGGAGCCGCGGGATCCGAGGATGCGCGCGGCTTGGTGGATGAGCTTCTGGCGGACATCGGTCTCGGACCAGTGCCCTGCGGTGCGCAGCAGGTGGTCGATCATCGCGTCTCCGAGCGGGGACCGATTCTCGGTGGCGGCGGTGATCGCGTCGGCACCCTGGGTCTCGAACAGCTTGGCCGGGTCAAGGCCGTCGGGCAGGTCGAGATGGGTGGGGTCGAGGTCCGCGGCGGCCAGGTGCCAGAAGGCCTTCTGCGCCGACTTCCAGCCGGCCGGGTCGGAGTCGGTGGCCACGGCGATGCGGTCGCGCCCGTCGACCATGTCGATGTGGGAGCGGAGCAGCCTGATCTGGTTGACGGTGAGCGCGGTTCCCATCGGGGCGATGCCGACGGCGGTGCCGTTGCTGCCCAGGGTGATGGCCAACGCGTCGATGGGGCCCTCGACGATGACCGGGAGCGCGCCGTCGGTAAGAGGTTCGCGGGCTTCGGCGTACCCGAAGAGTGCCTCGCCCTTGGTGAAGACCGGAGTGGTGCGGGTGTTGAGGTACTTCGGTCCGGCGTAGTCGTCGTCGGTCTTGTTGGGGTTGCGGCGGCCGACGAAGCCCAGGATCGCCTGCCCGCTCGGGTCGTGGGGGTCGCGGATGGGCATGATGAGTCGGTCGCGGAAGAAGTCGCGGTAGTACGTCGTGCCGTCGTTGCGTTCACGCTGGGAGACGAGGCCGGCCTGCTCGAGCTCGTCGATGGTGGCTCCCTGCTCGGTGAGGTGCCGCATCAAGCTGCGGCCACCTCCGGGTGCGTACCCGACGGCGTAGGTGGGGTGGTCGGCGAGGTCGGTCCCCAGCCGCTCGCGGACATAGGCCGGTGCCCACGAGCGCGGGTAGCAGGACTCGAAGTGGGCCAGTGCCTGCTGGTTAAGTTCGTGGATCCGCTCGGCCGGGATCTGGTTCGGGTCTGGGAAGGCGTGCTCGGCGGTGACCTCGGCGGCCTGTGCCCACGGCAGGGGGGTCGCGTACGGGTCCTCGACGTACGGGTAGTGAGGGGCCGCGCCATCGTCGTACGGCGCTGGCTCCTGCTCGGCGAGGTCCGGCTCCCAGGCGACCGGCTCGGCCGGGAGGGTGTCGTAGTCGTCCGGAGTGGGGGAGTGGGCGAGGGGGACGTTGGTGTCGTCGGCCTGGTCTCGGTAGAAGGCGGCCAAGAACTCGTCGGCGTCCTCGGGCGGCAGCATGTCCGGGTCCGGGGGAACGTCGGCGTCGCTGTATGGCGCTGGTTCGTCACCATGGACGGGCGGTTCTGTCGGCTGGTCGGTGAGCATGGCGATGCGCAGCACGAGCGCGTCGGCGACCTCGACACCGGCCACGGATCCGTCTTGCGGTACGCCGGCCAGTGCGCTGGCAAGGATCTCGGTCGGACTCCAGCTGTGGTGCTCGCAGGCCTCGTCAACCGCCGCCACGAGCGCGGGCCACGCGGGCGCCTTCTGCAGGTACTCGGCCTTGGTGGTGCCGACGAGTTCGGCCAGCGCGCTGCGCCAGGTGGGCTGCAGCAGGTTCGCGGAGTGCTCGTCAGCGCCGAGTGCAGCCGGCCCGAGGTGCGGAACGAGACGCCACCACAGCGCGGCTGCCTGCTGCTCGTCGGGCAGCGGCCGCGCGGCTGAGGACGTGTCCGCGTCGATGGCGGACTGGCCGCCCGAGAGCGAGGGATCGTTGGCGAGTGCTTGCTTGATGTAGTCCGTCACGGGCAGCCCTGCGCGCTCGAGCCGGGCGAGTCGCTGGCACAGCGGCGTGATCCACGGGTCGGCGCGGACGATCTCGGGCAGCACCTGGTACCAGGTGCGCTGGGAGAAGGGGTAGCTGGGACGTGCCGAGCGGACGGCCCGGTTGAGCTTGGCCTGGTAGGCGCCCGGAGCGCCGATGGTGCGGTCGCCGGTGGGGCGCAGGTCGTTCTCGTCAGTCCTGGCCGCTGCCCGCCACACGGCGAGATCGGCCCGCAGGTCGGCGTCCTCGTCCTCGAGGAAAGGCTGCGCCCACACGGGCGCGGTGGCGCCAGTCCACCCCCGAGCCGCTTCGCGTACGGCGTCGATCTGCTCTCGCACGAGCTGGTGGTAGGCGGCCGCGAACGGCCCCCAGTCGTGGGCCTCGGCCAGCCGGGCGGGGATGCCGGGCAGCCACGCAAGCGGCCCGTCAGGGGGCGGGGGAGCGTCCGGATTGTGTGGCCGGGCCGCGGTGAGTTCGGCGACGAGGTCGTCGATGCGGGCGTCGACCACGGCCGCGGGGTCGCGTGCATCGGCCAGCGACCCGACACCCACGGCGGTGGTCAGCAGCTTCAAGGGGCTGTGCTCGTCGAGCGCGATGAGGGCGAGATGGGAGCGCAATGTCGGCCAAGCTGGGGCCTCGGTGAGTCCCGTGAGGAGTGTTTCGGCGTGCGCGTCGATCTTGTCCATGCCGACCGGACCGATGAGGTTCTCGGCGCCGGCAGTGACGGCGTCGTGATAGCGGGCCGCCATGTCGCCGAGCAACTGGTGCGGGTTGGTCTGCTCGCGCAGCGTGGTGGTCGCGGAGACCGGCGAGCCGTCGCGGCGCAGCATCTCGGCGATCCGGTCGAGTGCGGTCGGCGGGATCAGTGCCTCAGGCCTGATCAGGTTGTGCGGGTCGCCGTCGCTGGCGACGTTGAGGTAGAGGTGGTTGGCGAACTTGCCACGCGACAGCGCGACGTAGAGCAGGTTGCGGTCTTCGTCACCGGTGAGGACGACGTGGCAGGTGCCGGTGGTGATGCCCTGCGCGCCGTGAACCGTGGTGGCGTACCCGAGCTGGACGGTCCTGGAGACGTAGTCGGCGGGCAGGGTGATGGTCGTGCCGAGTTGGTCGTGGACCACGCTCAGGGATCCGTCGTCGTTGACCTTCTTGACGTGCCAGCGGTCGCCGTTCTTGACCCAGTTGGTGCGGCTGATGGGTAGGCGGCGGTCGTTCTCGCGGGTGATGATCCGGTCACCTTCGGACACCTTGGTGCCGTCGGCCAGCGTCAAGACGGGCCCGATCTCCTTCTCGTCGAGGGCGGCGAGGCGGTCGTTGCGGGCGCGGGTGTTGAGCTCGGCCACGATGTCGCGGGTGGGCGCGATCAGGACTGAGTCAGTGCCGTCGGTACGGTCGGCGGACCACGCGGCGTAGGCCTGGTCGGCACAGGCACCGAGGTCGCCGACATGGATGCGGCCCCGGTCGGCGTAGAACGCGATCGCCGACGGGTCGCCGTCGCGCAGCGCAAGGGTGGCGGCCGCTTCGGCGTGATTGAGGCTGCCGTCTCGGTTGCGGAAGCGGTGCACTTCGCTGAGGGTGACGGCGCCGATCTGGTGGGCGATGTCGCGCAGGACGCCGCCGGCGGCGACCGAGGCGAGCTGTCGGTCGTCGCCCACGAGCCGCACCTGGGCGCCGCGGGAAGTGATGTAGTCGATCGCGGCCGCCAGATCGGTGGTCGCGGCCATGCCCGCCTCGTCGATCAGGACGAGGGTCTTGGGGTTGATCTTCTCCATCCACGTGGGTGCTCCGCCGTTGTTGGCGTGCCACACGAGCTTGGCCAGCGTGTCGGCGCGAACCTTCTTCCGACCCGGGCGCCACGGCCCGTTCAGGAGTCCCTTGGCCTTCGCCGCGGCACCGGCGTCGCCGGTCTCGGGGTTG
>NZ_JCAQOX010000002.1:0-87567 GCF_059567905.1 Nocardioides sp. BGA-UO-ETr-FS32
ACTCCGTGTGCCTGAAGCGTGATCACGACGCCGGGACTATGCCGACCTTCCAGTCCTCCGCCCGTCGCTGACCTGCACGACCGTGAGCAACATCGGCATAGTCCGGAGGTCGGCATAGGACCTGCAATGCCGACGTCGGCATTGGATGTCGGTGACCCACAGCTCGTTGGGCCTGATCCGGTGGAACTTCCTGTTCACCAAGTCGTCTGCGGTCACGACGCCACGCAGGCGGTTGACGCGGGTAGGCCCGGGCAGGCCGTAGATCCCCGCCTGCGTCATCAGGACCGAGACAGTCCGCTGGCAGACCTGGATCCCCATCGCCATGGTGAGCTCGGCATGGATCCGCCGATAGCCGTAGGTGCCCCTGGACGCGACGTGGACCTCGCGGATGAGGCCGGTGAGCCACTCGCGGCGCAGCTGTCTGGGTGTGCTGGGAGTTCGCTTGTGCTTGTAGTAGGACTGCCGCGTGACCCCGAGGATCCGGCAGCACGTGTCGACCGGAGCCCCGGCGTCGACGAGTCGCTCGATCACCGGGTAGAGCCTTTTGGGCGGGGCTTGTCCTCGCCGAGGAACTTCGCGGCGTGCCGAACGATCCCCAGTTCGGTTTCGAGCTCTTGGATCCGGCGACGAGCAGCTCGCAGCTCAGCGGACTCGCTCGAGGGAACTCCTGGGCGCAGCCCGTTGTCGATGTCGTCTTGGCGCAGCCACTTCGACAGCGTGACTGGATGGATGCCGAGCTCGACCGCGGTCTGCTTGGCCTGCTTGCCGGCCCGGACCAGCGCGATGGCGCGCGCCCGGAACTCCGGCGGATAGGGACGAGGCATGGCTCTCAGCCTTTCGTGAAGGCCGTCGGTTAGCCACCGAATCTGGAACCCAGGAGGTAGGTCAGGTCAGGTTGGGTTGGGCCCGGTGGCGGATCCCGGTGCGTCAGGCTGAGGTGAGACACCACTACTGAGTTCCTTCCCTGCACCGGGCGAACGTGGATCCCGTATGGTTGGGCGTCCGCGGCTTGGAGACCTGCCAGCGCCATCCGAGGTTCCGACTATCGTAGTGGCATGCGCATCTTCACCACGCTGGACGACGTCGCCGCGGCTGCTGCTACCGACATCGGCACCAGCGAATGGTTCGTCGTCGATCAGGCCCGCATTGACGCCTTCGCCGACGCCACGCTGGACTACCAGTGGATCCACGTCGATGCGGACGCGGCCGCTGCGGGGCCCTTCGGGAAGACGATCGCGCACGGCTTTCTCACCCTGAGCCTGCTCTCCCACTTCGCGTCGCAGGTGTTCGCGCTTGAGACGCCGGGTGCCCGACTGAACTACGGACTCGAAAGGGTGAGGTTTCCGGCACCGGTCCCGGTCGATAGTCGCCTACGCTCGCACGTGCGATTCGGCGAAATCCGCGATCTCCCGACGGGCAAGCAGCTCGTCGTCGAGCACACAGTCGAGATTGAGGGTCATGGTAAGCCGGCGTGTGTCGCGGGGCATCTCGTCCTTCTCTTCGCTTGACCTGGGATCGGCACGGCCGGGCGCGGCGGCACCATTAGACGGTAGGGACTGCTGCACGATCGGGTGGACAGCGTCGTTAGGCCGCTTGGGTCGCGTAGGGCTTCATGCTCAGCTCGTATTCGACCGGGGTCAAACGTCCGGGGCGGGGTCACGATGGCGATCCGCAGCTCCTCACGCGTCGGCCATGCTCGTCGGTTGAGGACGTTCTTCTGCAGCAGCGCGAAGAACGACTCTATGGCTGCGTTGTCGGCGGCTGTTCGCCGTGCGCCGCGGATCTGGGAGGCCCCCCACGTGACAGCCAACGGGGCTATCGACTCGATCACCGGCGCCAGTGAGTGGCCCCCGGCCGTCAGCGTGTAGTGCCGGCACGGTGGCGGCGGTGTAGGCACGTTCCACCACGCCCTCGCGCTCGAGCTCCCGAAGCCGCTGGGCGACGAGCCGGTCAGTGAGCCCGGGAACTCTCGAGCGGATCTCGCCGAGGCGCTCCACGCCGTCGGCAGTGCGCGGATGATCGTGCCGTTCCAGCGGCCCCTGATCAACTCGACCGCGCGGTGGAAGATCGGTCAGTAGCTCTCCCTCTCGTCCATGCAGCCAACCTCCGCGACCCACGAGTCGCCGGCCCCCTCGACCCTTGCCACGACGTGACTGGGATGGAAACCCTAGAGTCGCTTACCACAGAGTAAGTGCATACTTCCATACGAGGAGGGTCTCGTGGACGTTCGTCCCCATCGGCCGGACCCTTTCGCGCTGATGCTCCTGAGCGCCGGGAGATGATGACCGACCACGCGGTGAGCAGGGGTGTGCCGGCGGCTGGGCTGATGGTGCCCTTCACCGGTGCCGTGATCATCCTGCGTGGCCTCATGGTGTCCGTCGGCGTCTGGCCCGACCTGGGAGCCTGGCGCGAGACCGACCCGGTGAGCAAGGTGAACGGGCAACCCAGTTCCCTCAAGGAGCTATCCCTCGCGGGCGCCGCGCTGGCCCTGTTTGCCTTCTTCGCCTCCGCGGGTGGCGAGTTCGGCCTGGTGCTCGGCCCGGTGCTCACGCTGTGACCGGCTCGCTGGTCGACCTGCCCGCCCGCGCCGGCGCCAGGCCGCGCACCACTCCGAGCAATCCGCACACCCAGCTCGACCAGCAACCTGACGACGATCGGCCGCGCCGCCTCCTGGAGGAGAGGTTCGCCCAGCTGCTGCCGGGAGTGGTCTGGCGCCCCAGCATGATCTCGGTCCCCGGAGCGCGCGCCATGACCCTGCCGGCAGACGCCGCGCAGGGCCCGCCCGAGGCCTTCATGGTGGGCACCGAGTTCGCTCACCTGCACCCCGCCCCGGACCACTCACTTCACCTGGTGCTGCCGCCCGCTGTCGCCTCCCGCGTGGTCGAGGCAGGGTGGGCGGAGCAACACCCGGTCGCCCGCCGCGGCCTGATCACCTCGGGCGCGGTGCTGGTCTACGCACCCCGCGATGAGGAGGAGGCAGAGCTGGTCTCCCGGATCGTGACCGCATCGTTCGAGTACGCACGTGAGCGGTCCGGCCTGACCGGCCGAGAGATCGGAGCCGACCATCATGCGCATCCACGAGCTCGGCCACCCGGTGCTCTAGGTCCGCGACCTGGATCGGTCCCGGCGGTTCTACCGAGACGTGCTCGGGTGGAACGAGATCCGCGGGGAGGTGCCCCTGCCGGTCCCCGCGGCGGCGTTCTCTTCCGGACGCACCCACCACGAGCTGTTGCTGATCGAGGTGGGCTCGGCGGCGGCGCCGATGCCTCCGGGGCGCCGTGTGGGGCTGTACCAGTTCGGGCTGAAGGTCGCCGACAGCGACGACGACCTGCGCGAGGTCGTGCGTCACCTGACCGAGCACGGGGTGCCGATCCAGGGGCCAGCGACCACACGGTCACCCACTCGCTCTACATCGCCGACCCCGACGGGCACCAGATCGAGTTCTACGTCGACGTGATGGCGACCGAGGAGTGGCTCGCCGATCCGTCGTTGGTCTTCGCCCCGATCCGGCCCCTGCGTCTCTGACCGAGCGGCCCGGCGGCCCGGCGGCTCAGCCGGGCTTCGGCAGGGACCGGGCGATGATCTCCTTCATGATCTCGGTGGTGCCGGCGTAGATCTGACTGATCCGCAGGTCTGTCCACGCGCGCGCGATCGGATACTCCTCCATGTAGCCGTAGCCGCCGTGGAGCTGCAGACACGTGTCAGCGACCTGCTGAGCCCGTTCCGAGGACCAGTACTTCGCCATCGCGGCGGTCGGGATGTCCAGCTCGCCCTTGACGTGCAGGTCGAGACACTCGTCGATGAAGGCGCGGGTGACGCGGGCTTCGGTGGCGACCTCGGCGAGCTTGAACTTGGTGTTCTGGAATCCGAAGATCGGCTTGCCGAACGCCTCGCGCGTAAGGGTGTACTCATGCGTCAGGTCCAGCATCAAGTCCATCGACGCGGCGCAGCTCACGGCGACGATGAGCCGCTCCTGCGGCAGCTGCATCATGAGCTGGATGAAGCCCTGACCCTCCTCGGTGCCGAGCAGGTTGCCGGCAGGCACGCGTACGTCATCGAAGAACAGCTCGCAGGTGTCCTGGCCCTTCAGGCCGATCTTGTCCAGGACCCGACCGCGCCGAAAGCCCTCGGAGCTGCTCGGCACGATGACCAACGAGACGCCCGCAGCGGCCTGATCGGGGGTGGTCTTGCAGGCGACCAGCACCATGTCGGCGTGATAGCCGTTGGTGATGAAGGTCTTCGCGCCGTTGACGACGTAGTCATCGCCTTCTCGGACTGCCTTGGTCTTGATCCCCTGGAGGTCGGAACCGGTGCCGGGCTCGGTCATCGCGATGGCGGTCACGACCTCGCCGGAGGCCATCTTGGGCAGCCACTGCTGCTTCTGCTCCTCGGTGCCGTAGTGCAGCAGGTAGTGCGCGACGATGCCGCTGTGCAGCGCTGCTCCCCAGCTGCTGTCACCGATGCGAGCCTGCTCCTCGATGAGGATCGCCTCATGGAAGAACGTGCCGCCGCCCCCGCCGTACTCCTCCGGGATCGACGTACACAACAGGCCCAGCTCGCCGGCGCGGATCCACAGCTCGCGGTCGACGCGCTTCTGGTCGATGAACCGCTCGATGTTGGGCTTGATCTCCTTCTCGCAGAACGTGCGGGCGAGCTGGCGGAAGTCGTCGAGATCCTGGGTCATCCAGGGCGAACGGCGGCCGGGCATGGGTCCTCCAGAGCTAATGGGTACCGGGTACAACCTGTACCGCAGGCTACGGGTACGTCCTGTACCCGCGCCAGCCCCGTGGGTTATGTTGCGGTCGTGGATCTCGCGAGGTGGGTGGACACGGCCGTCGTGCGCCGGTCCACTGCGCACGACTCCCATCGAGCTCCGCGGCGCGAACAGATAGTGGTGGCGGCGGCTGACGCGATCGAGAAGTACGGCGCCGGGGTCGGCACCGCTCAGATCGCCGAACGCGCAGGCGTGGCGCGGCCCCACGTCTACCGCCACTTCGACAGCAAAGCGGATCTCGCCGGCGAGGTGCTGCGGTTCGCGGCGGACCAACTCATCGACACCGTTCGGCCCGCGATGCAGGTCAGTGGCACCGCCCCTGCCATCATCCGGGGTGTGATCGGGGCTGCACTCGGGTGGGCGGCCGAGCATCCGAACCTCTATCGCTTCATGGCTGTGCGCCAGCAGGACAAGGAGACGCATCGGGCCAGGCTGGGTCGCACGCGGTTCCTGGGGGAGGTGGTGGCCGCCGCGTCGGCGTACCTGCGCACCCCCGAGGTCGAGGTCGACCTTCCGGACGGGGTCATGGCCGGGCTGATGGGTATGGTCGATGCCGGGATCATCTGGTGGCTCGACCACCACGACGAGTCGCAGGACGAGGTCGTTGCGCGGATCGCGCACCAGGTGTGGTTGATCCTGCGCGATCTCGCTGACAGCGTCGGGCTCGGCATCGACGACGACAGTTACTTGAGCGTCCGATGAGGACCGCTCCAGCGTGTGGACGGCGCGCACCGTGCGCAGCCGCGTGGGTAGAGGAGGCCGAAGCATGGACGTCGAAGTCGGGAAGGCAGACGACCGCCTGGCGGCGGCGATGACGCCGACGGCGGGACCGCACCTCGAGGCGACCTTCTTCCTCGATCACGACAGCGCTCCGGTGCGCGACTTCACACAGCACGTGATCGCCGGCGCGTCGAGTCCGCGTGAGCGGGCGAGCCTGCTCTTCGCGGCCGTTCGGGACAGAGTCTGGTACGACCCCTACTCGGTTGCCCGAGATCGTGAGCACTACCGGGCCAGCTACGTGCTCGAGACGGGCCGCGCCTACTGCGTTCCCAAGGCGGTGCTACTGACCGCGGCGCTGCGGGCCGCGGGCATCCCTGCCCGGCTGGGCTTCGCCGACGTCCGCAACCACCTGCAGACCGATACCTTGCGGGCCGTCATGGGTGGCACGGACCTGTTCGTGTACCACGGGTACTGCAGCGTCCACCTGGACGGGCGATGGTTGAAGGCGACGCCGGCCTTCAATGTCGAGCTGTGCGAGCGCTTCGATGTGCCCCCGGTGGACTTCGACGGACAGAGCGACGCGCTCATGCACGCCTTCACGTCCGACGGCACCCGGCACATGGAGTACGTGCGGGACCACGGCAGCTTCGACGACCTCCCGCTGGACCGGATCCTGACGGCGCTCGACCTGACCTACGGCCGCATGGCCCCCGGCGTCGGGGTTGCCGACGACGCCTTCATTGCTCCTGCCGACGCCAGAGAGGCCACCGAGCATGCACCCGTGGACCCGTCAGGGAGCTCGGACTGAGCACTCTCGCCTCAACGGACCTCGTGCTCACGTCGAAAGTGGCTCGGTGAGCTGCCGGTCCATTTCTTGAAGGCGTGCGAGAAGTTGGTGAGATCGCTGTAGCCGAGCTCGTTGGCGACCTCGCCGACCGACGTGGAGGGGTCGAGAAGCCGCTTCCTGGCGCGGTCGACCATCGACTGCTGCAGCAGCTCGCGGAAACTGGTCCCCTCAGCGGCGAGGCGCCGTTTCAGGGTGCTCGAGGACATCGAGAACTCGTCCGCGACGGACTGAATCGTCCTTGCCCCGGACCCGTCGTCGAGCAACGCCCAGACTCTGCGGGTGAACTCCGGGGTGTCGGCTCGGCGCGCGAGCGCCTGCTGGAGCTCGGTGACGGCGAGTCCGTAGGAGATCGGGTCGGGAAAGCGGCAGGCAGCCTGAAGCGTCCTCGCGGGCATGTGCAGGTAGGAGAAGGGGGCGTCGAAGTCGAGCCGGGACCGGATCTCGGCCTCTCGGGGTAGCACGCTCGGCTCCGGCCAGTGGCTGTGCATGGTTGCCTCCGAGGCCTCGACGACCACCAGGTCGATCAAGCGTATGAGTGCCAGTCCGCAGTAGGTGACGACCAGACAGTCGAGATCGGGATCGCCTGCGTTCCCCGACAGCCGGATCGTCAGGTCGTCCTGCTGCGGTTGGAACTGCGTGGTGACCGCGTTGGTGATCAAGGGCAGATAGGCCAGCAGCTCCACGACTTCTTCGACGGTGCACGCGCTAACCAACGGGACACTCAACGGTCCGAAGGATGTGAGCTGCGCGTGTTCTGCGCAGGCGATCCCGAGCCGGGTGGCCTGCTCGACGTCGAGGTCGGGATAGACCTCGCGGAACCACCGCAGCGGTCCCTCGCCCTGGGTCTGGATGAGAGCCAGCTCACCGGTTCCCTCGCGCGCCATGATGACGCGAAAACGCTCGACGGCGTCCGCGTCGATCGCCGGACTGCTTAGCAGTTGCACGAAGGCCAGCGACGGGACGCCTGGCTCGTCTGTCCTCACAGGCAATCCTCTCGTGATCCGAATTCACAACATACTGACACGATACGACATGGCTTTGCCGTGGACAGTCGACAACAATCATCATCGAAACGTCTATCCGGTAGGCAAAGGCAGGAGAATTGTCGATGGCAGTGGTCACCTTCATGTCGCACGATGGGGAGCAGCACGAGGCCCCGCTCGAGGAGGGCAGCTCGCTGATGCAGGTGGCGACGAACAACGCCATCCCGGGCATCGATGCCGACTGCGGCGGCGAGGCCGCATGCGGCACCTGCCACGTGATCGTTGATCCCGCCTGGGCCGACAAGGTCGGCCGGTCCGGTCCCGAGGAGGAGGAGATGCTGTCGATGAACCCCGAGCGACAGCCGACGTCTCGCCTGTCGTGCCAAGTCAAGGTCTGCGAATCGTGGGACGGCTTGACGGTGCAGTTGCCCGAGTTCCAGATGTAGCAGGAGGGTCAAGCCCGATGAAGTTCCCAGAAGTGAAGATCCCAGAAACAGTGAAAACGAAGGTCGAGTCCGCCATCCCCCTGGAGCGACAGATCCAGGGCGCGCGCCTCTACGACAAGGGCCGGCGTTGGCTCACCGGCGCGAACGGGCCGATGTTCGTCGAGGCCCGGATCCCGCCGGTCGAAGCGGTCCCCCTCGCCGAGATCGACCTCAGCAACCCGTTCCTCTACCGACAGGGGCGGTGGGCGTCCTACTTCGAACGTCTGCGCAACGAGGCTCCGGTCCACTACCAGCCCCACAGTCCCTTCGGCCCGTTCTGGTCGGTGACGCGTCACGCCGACATCATGGCGGTGGACAAGAACCACGAGGTCTTCTCCGCCGAGCCTCTCATCGTCATCGGAACACCCCCGCGGTTCATGGACGTCGCGATGTTCATCGCCATGGACCCACCCAAGCACGACATACAGCGGCGCGCCGTACAAGGTGTCGTCGCACCGAAGAACCTCCACGAGATGGAGGACCTCATTCGCGAGCGCGTCAGGGACGTCCTGGACAACCTGCCCGTCAACGAACCGTTCGACTGGGTGAGCACGGTGTCGATCGAGCTGACCGCCCGCATGCTGGCCACGCTGTTGGACTTCCCCTTCGAGGAGCGCCACAAGCTCGTCGAGTGGTCGGACCTGGCAACCTCGATGGAGCAGACCAACGGCGGCCCCGCCACTACCGACAATGACGAGCTGTTCCGGGGCATGCTCGAGATGGCGCGAGGACTCACTGAACTCTGGCACGACAAGGCCGCCCGGCTCGCGGCCGGCGAAGAGCCCGGGTTCGACCTGGTCACGATGCTGCAGAGCGATGAGAGCACCAAGGACCTGATCAAGCGTCCGATGGAGTTCATCGGCAACTTTGTTCTGCTGATCGTGGGCGGCAACGACACCACACGCAACTCGATGAGCGGCGGAGTTCTTGCACTCAATCAGTTCCCCGACCAGTTCGAGAAGCTCAAGGCCAATCCGGACCTGATCCCGAACATGGTCTCGGAGATCATCCGCTGGCAGACGCCGCTCGCGTACATGCGGCGGATCGCGAAGACCGACACCATGCTGAACGGTCAGTTCATCCGCAAGGGCGACAAGGTGGTGATGTGGTACGCGTCCGGCAACCGCGACGAGACGGTGTTCGAGCGGCCGGACGAGCTGATCATCGACCGTCGCAACGCCCGCAACCACATCGCTTTCGGCTTCGGCGTGCATCGGTGCATGGGCAACCGGTTGGCCGAGCTGCAGCTGCGGATCCTCTGGGAGGAGCTGCTCCCGCGCTTCGAGAGGATCGATGTGGTCGGGGAGCCGCAGTACGTGCAGTCCAACTTTGTTCGCGGCATCAGCAAGCTGATGGTCGAGCTCACCCCCAAGGGCAGCGGATGAGCTCAGGGCGCGCGGTGGTGGTCGGCGCCAGCCATGCCGGGGTGCAGCTGGTCACCAGCCTCCGCCGAGAGGGTTGGTCGGGTGAGATCGTGCTGGTCGGTGACGAGTCGGCGCTGCCGTACCAAAGGCCTCCGTTGTCGAAGGCATATCTGGCCGGGAAGTGCTCGCTGAAGGAGCTGGCCATCCGGTCGGAGGACTTCTACGTCAAGCAGGACGTCGAGCGCGTGACTGCCAGCGTGCAGGAGATCGACCGGTCGGCGGGCGAGCTCGTGCTCCGCACCGGGGACCGCTTGTCCTATGACGCTCTTGCTCTGTGCACGGGAGCGCACCCCCGACGTCTCCGCGCCGAGGGTGCCGACCTCCACGGGGTGCACTCCCTGCGTCGGTCGTCGGACGTGGAGCGGATCCGCGAGGACGCGATCCCCGGGCGCAACGCCGTCATCGTGGGTGGTGGGTACATCGGGCTGGAGACCGCCGCCTCGCTGCGCTCGTTGGGCCTCCACGTCACAGTCCTCGAGGCCGCAGACCGGGTCCTCGAGCGGGTCACTGCCCCTGAGGTGTCGGCCTTCTTTACGCGGATCCACCAACAAGAGGGCGTCGACGTGAGGACGAACGCCTCGGTAGAGGCCCTGGTCGGCGACACCCGCGTGCGAGAGGTGGTGCTGGCCAGTGGCGAGTCGGTCCGAGCGGATTTTGTGATCGTCGGGATCGGGATCGAGCCCACCATCGAACTCGCCGAGGCAGCCGGCCTGGTCGTGGACGACGGCATCGTCATCGACGCCCACGCCCGCACCAGTGACCCTGACATCGTGGCGGCCGGGGACTGTACGTCGCAGGACATCCCCCGCTACGGCCGACGAATCAGGCTGGAGTCGGTCCCGAGTGCAGTGGAGCAGGCCAAGGTGGCAGCGGCGACCATCTGTAGACATGACAAGGAGGTGGCGGCGCTCCCGTGGTTCTGGTCGGACCAGTATGACCTCAAGCTCCAGATCGCGGGACTCAACACCGGCTATGACGACATCGCCCTGAGCGGTGACCCGACCCGTGACCGCGACTTCACCTGCTACTACCTCCGGAAGGGCGAGCCGATAGCCGCTGACTGTGTCAACCGTCCCCGAGACTTCATGACCACCAAACGCATGCTCACCCAGGCGACCGCGGTCGACATGGCCGCCCTGACAGCGGAGGTGGCGGTGTGAGAAGCCGCAGTGACCGCTGGTCGTGGTCACCATCGAGCCATTGCCCGCCGAGGTGAGCAAGGATGGCTTGGAGGTCGACGGTCTGGACGGCGATGGGAGTCCTGCCTATCGTTCCGGACTTGCGTGACTCGGGTCGGTCCGCGGGCGTGAGACGCGTCCCCAGAGACGCCCGCGGGCCTGCGTGGTGGTTGGCGTTGCTCGTCTGCAAACCGCTGCTGCTGCTGCTGGGCAGGAGAGCGGACTGGCGCGGTACGGAGCGCCTGCCCGGGTCGGGAGGCGCGGTGCTGGCGGCCAACCATGTCTCCCAGGCCGACCCGCTGTTCCTGGGGGAGATGATCCTCGCCCAGGGCCGGACCCCCCGGTTCATGGCCAAGGCGAGCCTGTTTCACAGTAGAGCAGTCGGCTGGTGGTTCCGGTCGGCCGGCCACGTCGAGGTCGATCGCTGCAACGGCCGAGCTGGGATCTACCCCGCGATCGAAGCCGTACACCGTGGCGCCCTTGTCGTCGTCTACCCAGAAGGATCGATCACGAAGCGACCGGATGGACGTCTGATGTCGCTCAAGCCCGGGGCCGTGCGCATCGCACTCGAGACGTCGGCTCCATTGATTCCCGTTGCTCAATGGGGGGTGCAGGCGATCGTGCCAGCCTACGAAGGGAGGGTGGTGCTGGGCCGCCGCCGCCGTCGGGTCACCCTGCTGGTCGGGGACCCGGTGCAACTCGAGGACCTCCGAGAGTTGCCGAGGGCGACGGCAGTCGCTGTAGGGGTGCAGAGGCTTCAGGACACCCTCGCCGTCATGGTCGACCAACTGGCCGACGAGCACGCTAGGTAGCGTGCGGGCGTGTCCAGGTCAGTGACGCGAGTCGGTCGCGAGACACGAATCGCTAACCTCTCTGACATGCGGGGACCCTCCATGCGCGAACGGTTCAGGGAGCATATGCGCGCCGCTGTCCTCGAGGCTGCCCACGACCTGATCGTCGACCGCGGCTGGGACCGGGTGCGCATGGGGGAGGTGGCGGATCGTGCCGGGGTGTCGCGAGCGGCGCTCTACAAGGAGTTCGGTGACAAGGCCGGCCTTGGAGAAGCCCTCGTGCTCCGCGAGGCCTCGCGCTTCCTGGAGGGCATCCAGAAGGCGCTGGAGGCACACATCGGCGATGCGAAACGCGGCATCGCAGCAGCCGTCGACTACACCTTGAACGAGGCCGAACGCAGCCCCCTGCTCAAGGCAGTGCTCATCTCCAACCGCGACCTGGGTGCGGGCAGTCAGGCGTCCACAGGGATGCTCCCGCTGCTCACGACATCCGCGCGGCTTCACGACCTCGCCTCCGACACCCTAGCCGCATGGGTGGCGGAGAGCTACCCGAGTCTTCCCCCAGACGACGTCATCGACGCGGCCGACACCATGGTGCGCCTGACGGTCAGTCATCTGGCGCTCCCCAAGTGGGACCGCACCGCGACGGCGCGCAAGATCTCCGAAGTCGCCGTCCGGTTCCTGTCCCTCGAATCGTGACCTGCACCAGCCGTCACGACCGCCGTCGACCGCGAGCCCCTGCGTGCCTCAGCGAAATGTAGAGTCGCGGAACCCGCCGCGCCCGACCCACCGGCGTACGCACAGAGCGCTGCGAGCCGATCCAGGAGTTGCCATGTCAGCTGAGTTCCTACCCCGACAGCCGGAGCCGCGGCGGGTCCTGCTGGACTATCCCCACCGTGAGGCCGGTCGTTGCGGTTCCGGAGCGCTGAGAGACCTCCTAGAGTGGGCCGGTCTCGGCTGGGAGGAGGTACCGAGCGAAGGTCTGGTCTTCGGGATGGGCGGTGGTCTGGGTTTCACCTTCCTCCGGGTACCCGGGCTTGCCCCGCCGATCTATCTTGTGGGGCGTAGCAGCGACCTTGAGGTCGACCTTCTTACGATGAAGCGCCCCAGGTTCTCGGCCGTTCCTATACGGGGTGCGGCTCTCGGTTGAGAGCAGCGTAGTGGGCTTGCTCGTACTCGACGGGCGGGATGTTTCCCAAGGTCGAGTGGAACCTTCGGTTGTTGTACCAGTCGACCCAGCCGGCGGTGGCGTACTCGACGTCGGCGATCGTCTTGTAGGGGCCGTCGTGGAACACGAGCGTGCGGATGCACTCGGCCTTGTAGAGCCCGTTGATCGACTCCATCAGCGCGTTGTCATACGCATCGCCGACCGTTCCGATCGAGGGCCGGATCTCCTCGAGCGCGAGGTGCTCGGTCAGCCGAACCGATGTGTATTGAGACCCGGCGTCCGAGTGGTGGATCAGCTCGCCGGGCTCGGTGGGGTGTCCCTCGTGGTCGCGCTGCCACAGCGCCATCCGCAGCGGGATCATCACCAGATCGGTCTGCTTGGTCGTGGCAGCGTGCCGGGCCACGATCCGCTGCGCGTATACGTCGACGATGAACGCGACGTAGGTGAACCCCGCCCAGGTCCTCACATATGTGAAATCCGTGACCCAGGTCCGGTTCGGTGCCGCTGCGGTGAAGTCACGGTCGAGAAGGTCCCCGGCCCGGGTCCCGTCCTTGGCCGGGATCGTGGTCCGGATGCCCTTGTCACGCCTGACCCCGGAAAGCCCCAGGGTCCGCATCGCCCGGTCCACGCTGCCCGCTGACGCCTCTGGCGCCGTGGTGCGACGCAGGTAGGCCGTCATCTTCCGGCGCCCGTAGAGCCCCTCAGGGGCCAGCTTGCGCACCAGGACGCCATCGCTGTCGGCCTTCGTCGTCCAGGCGATGTCGCGCACCGCGTCGACGACCTGGGCATCGGACACGGTCCTGGGCGCGATGACACGTCCTGCCTGCTTCCAGGCCCGGTAGGTCCGCGCGGCGATCTGGCAGGCCTGCTCGCGCAGGACCCGGCAGATCGACTCGACCGCGTAACCCTGGCTTCTCATGGTGTCGATGAAGCCCATGATCAGCGGTTGCGGGGGTCGAGTTCCCCGACGAAGAAAGTTGTTGCCCCGCGCAGAATCTCCACGTCCTCACGCAACCGACGGTTCTCGGCCTTCAGCGCCTTGATCTCAGCCAGCTCCTCACTGCTGGCCCCGGCACGCTGGCCACCGTCGATCTGGGACTGGATCACCCAGCGACGCACGGACTCCTTGCCGACCCCGAGCTGCTTGGCCACGACCGCCGCTGCGGCCGTGAGCGAGGAGTACTCGCCCTGGTGGTCGTTGACCAGTCGTACGGCTCTGGCCTTGAGTTCTTCATCGATCTTCTTCGGCATGCTGCTCATCCTCCTGGACTCAAACAGGAGCGGCATCAAACCTGGGGCGCTTCATCAGACCTCGACTACACCCTGGATTGTGAAGAGCCGCTTGTTGTGGCCCCCGTGGGGCGCAACGATTGGAAAGTCGAACGACGTTTCCGCCCACCCCATCGGGGCCTGCCTGCGCAGGGCCGGAAACTTGAAGGTGGGCGAAAAGTGGGCGGATTTGGCCGCAAATCGAATCAGCCAGTGTCATACGGTGAAGTCGTGCGTGTGGCGTTTGCGCAGGTCATCCGCGAGAACCGTTAAACAGTGTCAAACGACGACAGGCGCTCAGCGCACTACGGGTGTATCCCAGAGGTCGCAGGTTCAAATCCTGCCCCCGCTACAAATCCGAGAGGCCCTCACAGTCTGACTGTGGGGGCCTCTCGCATGTGCGCAACCATCTGTTCCTCTGGCAGGAGCGTCGCACGTGGGTTTCGAGAGGGATGGCGTGCTCGCCCCGGCCATCGCCGGGACCTTCGGCTCTGTGCGCTGCCACTCCCGCGTCCCTAACCTCGTCCCATCGGTCGAGTGATGGGGCATTGCCATGAAGCGTGTTTCCGCAGTGGGTTCGAGCGCCCTGCTCCTCGTTGTCGCCTTCGCGCCAGTGACCGCAACTCCAGCCTGGGCAGTCGGCGAGACCTGCGACGGGAGGGCCGCCACCATCGTGCTCCCAGCTGTGTCGAGTCCTTGGGACAGCACCGCTCCGGTGGCCGGGACCCCGGGCGACGACGTCATCGTCGGCTCGGAGGGTCGGGACAGGATCGACGGCGGCGCCGGGGCCGACGTGATCTGCGGACTGGCCGGGGCAGATGTGCTCGCCGGCGGCCCTGGGGACGACCGGCTGTTCGGGGGCCTGGATGATGACTACGTCCCGGACGAGGATGGGTACTTCGGCGACGTGGTGGTGCCCGGACCGGGCGACGACTACGTCGACCTGGGCGCAGATCAGGACTCGCGCGGCGGCGCCTTCTACGCCGACCCCGGTTATCCCCGCTTCGACCAGGTGTCCTTCGCCGGTGCTCCGGGACCGGTGTCGGTCGACCTTGCGGCCGGCACCGCCACTGGCGATGGGACAGACGTGATCGTCGTTCCCGTGCCCGATCTGTCTGCGGGCATCATCGGGTCGCCGTACGACGACGTGCTTCTAGGGTCGGATGCCAAGGACTTCATAGTGGCGGGCGGCGGGAACGACGTGGTCGAGGGGAGAGCACGGAAGGACGTCATCACGCTCGACGGAGACTCTCGCGGTGACGACAGGGCCGACGGCGGCTCGGGCAATGACTCCATCGGCGGCGGCGCGGGCACCGACCAGATCAAGGGCGGCGAGGGCGACGACTCATTGAGTGGGGGGCCGCAGTCGACCTTGAGGGGCGGTGCAGGAAGGGACCGGCTTCGCGGTACGAGTGGCACCACGATGTCGGGCGGCGCCGAGTACGACGAGCTCTGGCTGGAGCTCGTCTCGAGGACGCGCTCGAGGATTGACGGCGGAAGCGGAGGCAACAAGCTGTGGCTGACGCTTCCGACGTCCGTGTTCGCATCGGGACTGCACTTGAAGGTGGACGTCCCCCACAAGCGGTTCTCCATCAACCGCCGCACGGTCCTTGACCTTCGCGGCTTCGAGATCTTCGTCATCGGTGCGCCGCCCGGCCGGCTGACGTTCCTCGGAAGCGCAGCGGACGAGTGGGTACTCCCGTCTCACCGGTCGCGGCTCAGGGTCAGCGCCTTCGGCCGCGGAGGTCGAGACCTGCTCGAGGGCGGCCGGTTCGCCGACATGCTCGACGGCGGTCCTGGTCGCGACCGGTTGTCCGGGAGAGGTGGTCGGGACCGCTGCTTGAACGGCGAGGAGCTCGGCTCCTGCGAGGTCCGTCGCTGACGCGCGCACCGCTCCTTCGTCGATCGCTGATCCCTAGCATCACCTCGTCGTCCGCCGTGCGGGTCCGAGAACCTTCTCCAACCGACGGGACGCGTTCAAGCGCCCGCATGGCCGAAGCGTCTTCCGCGGCATCGCAGTGTCTGGGCTGTGTGGTTCGATCCGGTCATGACCAACGGGTGGCAGATGCCCTCGCAGGCACCAAGCAGCGCGGGGATGTGGCGACGGTCAACCAAGGACTCGCAGGTCTGCGGCGTCCCCCCGCTACATAGTTCGGAAGGCCCTCACAGTCTGACTGTGAGGGCCTTCCGCATGGGCGGGACCACCGGGCGACCACCGCGACCTCGATCCGGGGTCACAGTCCACCCGCCGCCCGGATGCCGGCGGCCCCGGTGACATCGCTGGCCTCGGCACCCAGCAACAAGGCGATGTCGTCGGACTCCCCGGGTCGGCCCAACGGGATTCCCGGGGCAGCGCTCACGCCCACGAAGGGCTCGAACGTGTCGGTGACCCGCTCGATGTACTCGGCGACGTCCGGGTGCGGGCGGGTGCTCATGGGGCCACGCGAGCCCCCACGGCGCACCCCACGGTCATGGAGACCACCACAGCGCACTGAGCGGCCTGGAGCCGCTGCTGAGCATCGAGGAGCTCGCCGAGTACCTCCGCGTGCCCGTCACGACGATCCGCAACTGGCGCACCGACGGCACGGTCCAGATCGGACCGACCCTTCCGTGGATCAGGCGTTGACGTCGCTGGGGTGCACGGCGAGGGGCGTCACCGTGATGTCCATGTAGGGGAAGAGCGGCAGGCCCGCGAGCAGGTCGTGGAGGGCGTCGTTGGACTCGACGTCGAAGATCGAGACGTTGGCGTACTCCCCGACGACCCGCCACAGGTGTGGCCAGCGACCGGAGTGCTGGACTTCCTGCGCGAATGCCTTCTCCCGGGTGACGAGGTCGGCCTTGACCTCGGGGTCCATGTCGTGGGGGATCCGGACGTCCATGCGAACGTGGTAGAGCATCTGGTCAGGCCTTCTCGGGGTCGAGGACGAAGTCGTAGGTGACGGTGGCGGTCCCGTCGTCGTGGTGCTGCGGGTCGAGGATCAGCTCCGGCTTGACCGCGGAGGCGATGTCGTCGTCGTTGTGCTCGTCGCCGGGGAAGTAGAGCTGCGCGGTCAGGAGCTCGTGACCAGGTGCGGAGACCTTGACGTGCAGGTGCGCCGGGCGCCAGGCGTGCCAGCCGGCGGCCTTGATGAGCTTGCCGCACGAGCCGTCGGTCGGGATCTGGTAGGGCGCGGGCTGGACGGTGTGGATCGCGAACGTGCCGTCCTCGCCGGTCGTGAAGGTGCCGCGGAGGTTCCACTCCGGGATGCCGGGTGCGAACTGGGAGTAGAAGCCGTCTGCGTCGGCGTGCCACAGCTCGACCTTGGCGCCGCCGAGGACCGAGCCGTCGGTGGAGGTGATCCTGCCGGACCAGGTCAGCGGTGTGCCGCCCTCGTCGTCGCGCATCGGGATGGTCCCCTCGGCACCCTGCTCGGGGGCGTTGGGCACGTAGTAGGGGCCCTCGATCGAGCCCTTGTTGCCCTCGCGGTGCTCGGTGTTGACCTCCTCCACGACGTGCTCGAGCCACACGTCGAGGAACAGCGGCCACTCACCGTCCTGGCCCACGTCGATCATCCAGGCCTTGAGGGCGTTGAACTCGTCGTAGGTCATCTTGTGCTTGCGGACCGTGGCGTGGATCGCCTCGAGGACCTCGCGGGCCATGGCGTCGACGCGCTCGGTGGGGACGTCCTTGACGGCGTCGTACGGCGACTTGTCGGCGTGGAACCGCTCGGTGGCGCTCGCGCCGGACGCGGCCGCGGTGGCGGTCTCGTGGACGGTGGTGCTCATGGTGTTGCTCCTTGCGTGGGGTGGTGGGTGGGTGCTGACTGGTCGGGAGGTCGGTGTCTTCAGTCCTGGCGGAAGTGTGCGAGCTTGTCGGGGTCGATGAGCGCCCCGAGGCCGGGGCCCGACCGGGCGACCAGCTCGCCCGCGCGGATCTCGAGCGGGTCGGCCAGCAGGTCGTCGGTCATGTCGAGGAAGTTGGAGAGCTCGCCGGCACGGCGCGAGGTCAGCTCGAAGGCCGAGCCGAAGGCGACCGAGCACAGGGAGCCGAGCTGGCCGTCGATCTGGTTGCCCATGACGAGCTCGATGCCCAGGCCCTCGGCGAGGTGGTGCACGCGACGGCTGGTCGTGAAGCCGGTGCGCGCGGTCTTGATGCTGGCGGCAGTCGCCGAGCCGCCGAGGATCTCGCGGGTGAGCTCGGCGGGCGTCACGACGGACTCGTCGGCGATGAAGGGGACGTCGAGCTGCCGCACGAGCCAGCGCCGCCCCAGGACGTCGTCGGCCGGGCACAGCTCCTCGGCGAAGGTGAGGCCGAGGTCCGCCATCTCCTTCATCGCCCGCGCGGACTCCGACGCCGACCAGCCGCGGTTGCCGTCGACGTACAGCTCGACAGCGTCCCCCAGGCCCTCGCGCAGGGCTCGCACGACGGCGGTGTCGAGGGTGAACGGGTGGCGGCCGACCTTCACCTTGAAGGTGGTGATGCCGTACGTGTCACGCATCCGTTCCGCCTCGGCGACCATTGCTGCGGGCTCGTCGAAGCCCAGCATGTGCGAGACGCGCATGCGGTCGGTGTAGCCGCCGAGCAGGTCGGTGACGCTGTAGCCGAGCGACTGACCGAGGGCGTCCCAGATCGCCATGTCGAGCGCCGACTTGGCGGTGGGGTTGCCGACGGTGCGCGACAGGCGGGCATGGATCTGCTCGCGCTCGACGACGTCGAGGCCGACGACCGCCGGGGCGAAGATCGAGTCGATCACCGCAACGATGCTGGCCTGCGTCTCCCCGTAGGTGAAGGGACGTGGCGGCGCCTCGGCCACGCCGACGACGCCGTCGTCGGTGGTGACCCGCACGAGCACGTGCTCGGCGACGTGGACCTCGCCGCTGGCGAACCTCAGGGGCTTGCGGTAGGGGATGGCGAACGGGATCGCCTCGACCTGCGTGATCTTCATCGGACGACCTCGTCGGGCTGGGGGGTGGAGCCGGCGTCGGTGCCGACCGGGGAGAAGAGTCCTGCGGTCTCCAGCACCTCGAGGACCGCCAGGAGGGCCGGGTCCTCGTCGCCGGTGCGCCAGGCGAGCGCGAGGTCGAGCGACTCGGCGTCGGGGACGTCGCGAAATACGACACCAGCGAGCGGAGCCGCGCGCACCGAGGCGGGGACGAGCGCGACACCGAGATCGGCCGCGACGAGCGGCAGCATCACCGTGGTGCCCGGCGCGTGGTGCGCGACGGTCGGGGTGAAGCCCGCCTCGCGGCAGCTGCGCAGGACGGCGTCGTTGACGACCGAGCTGGCCCCGCCGAAGACGATGAAGTCCTCGGTGCGGAGGTCGACCATGGAGACGACCGGTTCGCTGGCCAGGCGGTGGTCGGCCGCCACCGCCAGCACGAGCGGTTCGCGAGCGATCGTACGCACCGTCAGCGCGTCGCCGGACGTGGGCGGCCGCAGCACGCCGAGGTCGAGGCTGCCCTCGGTCAGCCCGGCGACCTGGGCGGGCGTGAGAAGGTCGGCGTGGATCTCCAGCGCGAGGCCCGGCAGCTCACGCTTGACGGCCCTCGCGATCCTGGGCAGCTGGGTGTGGGCGGCGGTGCCCGTGAAGGCGATCCGCAGCAGGCCCTGCCGGCCCTCGGCGATCCGGCGCACGCCGCGGACGCTGTCGTCGATCGCGGCCAGGATCCGGGCCGCCTCGTCACGCAGGAACTCCCCGGCGGGAGTGAGGTTGACCTGACGGGTCGTGCGAACGAACAGCGGCGTGCCGAGCTCGGCCTCCAGCTGGCGCACGGCCTGGGACAGCGCGGGCTGCGCGAGGTGCAGCCGCTCGGCGGCGCGGCCGAAGTGCCTGGTCTCGGCGACGGCGGCGAAGTAGCGCAGGTGGCGCAGCTCCATGGGTCCTCCGTCCGGTTCGCGATGGGTGGTGACGACGCTCACGTCGTCGGTGATTGATTCACGGTAGGTCTGGATATTCATCGATGACAAGGACTTGTTTTGCGCTGATTGATACGCCGCAGCGATCAAAAGGTGCCTAGGTCAGGCCTAGGCATTCGGCTCGTGTGACGACCGACACGCCGTGGAACGGTCGGAGGCCTCATCCACCTCGGACCTGTTGGAGGACCCCATGACCGAGACGCTCTCCCACGTGGAGTCGGTGCTCGCCGACGCGGTGGTCGACGACCACGACGCCGGCGTCTACCGCGCCAACCGCCGGATCTTCACCGACGAGGAGGTCTTCGAGCTGGAGATGAAGCACATCTTCGAGGGCAACTGGATCTACCTCGCCCACGAGAGCCAGGTGCCGGAGAAGGGCGACTACTTCACGACCTACATGGGTCGCCAGCCGGTCGTGATCACCCGCGGCCAGGACGGTGAGCTCAACCTGCTCATCAACGCCTGCGCGCACCGCGGCGCGATGATCTGCCGTCGCAAGACCGACAACCGTACGACGCTCACCTGCCCCTTCCACGGCTGGACGTTCCGCAACGACGGCACGCTGCTCAAGGTCAAGGACCCCGAAGGGGCGGGCTATCCCGCGACGTTCGACGTCGACGGGTCCCACAACATGACCCGCGTGGCGCGGTTCGACAGCTACCGGGGCTTCTTGTTCGGTTCGCTCAACCCCGACGTGTCCAGCCTCGAGGACCACCTCGGCGACTCCACCAAGGTCATCGACATGCTCGTCGACCAGTCGCCGGACGGGCTGGAGGTGCTGCGCGGCTCGTCGACCTACACCTATGACGGCAACTGGAAGGTGCAGGCCGAGAACGGCGCCGACGGCTACCACGTCACCGCGACCCACTGGAACTACGCGGCCACCACCTCGCGCCGCAACACCGGCGACTCGGCCAACACCACCAAGACGCTCGACGCCGGCAGCTGGGGGAAGTCGGGAGGTGGCTACTGGTCCTACCCCAACGGGCACCTGTGCCTGTGGACCTGGGCGGGAAACCCCGAGGACCGCCCCCTGTGGGACCGCCTCGACGAGCTCAAGGAGAAGTTCGGCGACGCCAAGGGCGAGTTCATGGTCAAGGGCAGCCGCAACCTCTGCCTCTACCCCAACGTCTACGTGATGGACCAGTTCTCCACCCAGATCCGCCACTTCCGGCCGATCTCGCCGGACCAGACCGAGGTCACGATCTACTGCATCGCCCCCAGGGGCGAGTCGGCAGAGTCGCGCGCCTGGCGGATCCGCCAGTACGAGGACTTCTTCAACGCCTCGGGCATGGCGACGCCGGACGACCTCGAGGAGTTCCGGTCGTGCCAGCTGACCTTCCAGGCCACCGCCGCGCCGTGGAACGACATGAGTCGCGGCGCCGAGCACTGGTTGAGCGGTCCCGACGAGGTGGCCCTCGCGCTGGAGATGCCGGGCGTGATCTCGGCCGGGGTGAAGAACGAGGACGAGGGGCTCTACCCCGTCCAGCACGGCTACTGGCTCGACACGATGCGGGCCGCGGTGGCGCGCGAGAACGGCACGGAGGTCCAGGCATGAGCGCCACCAGCACGACGAGCCCCGTGGCAGGCAGCACGCTGATCACCCAGAACGACCTCGAGCAGTTCCTCTACCGCGAGGCGCGCTACCTCGACGACCGCGAGTTCGAGAAGTGGCTCGAGTGCTACGCCGACGACTGCGAGTACTGGATGCCGGCGTGGACCGACGACGACGAGCTGGTCCAGGACCCGCAGACCGAGATCTCGCTCATCTACTACCCCAACAAGGGCGGTCTGGAGGATCGCGTCTTCCGGATCCGCACCGAGCGCTCCAGCGCCACGTCGATCCCCGAGCCGCGGACCAGCCACAACATCAGCAACGTCGAGGTGATCGAGCGTCGCGGTGACGTCGTGGACGTGCGCTTCAACTGGCACACCATGTACTTCCGCTACAAGACGATCGACCCCTACTACGGGACCTCCTTCTACTCGATCGACTTCTCGGGCGAGAGCCCGCTCATCCGGCGCAAGACCGTGGTGCTGAAGAACGACTACATCCACCACGTCGTCGACGTCTACCACTTCTGAGACACGTCCCGACCAGCCTCGAGCCCCCGGATCCGGAGCAGCCATGAGCACCCACCAGGTCGCCCTCGCCTTCGAGGACGGAGTCACCCGCTTCATCACCTGCGCGGAGGACCAGACCGTCGCGGACGCGTCCTACCGCGCCCGCATCAACATCCCGCTGGACTGCCGCGACGGCGCTTGCGGCACCTGCAAGGCGACGTGCGAGTCGGGGGAGTACGACGGCGGCACCTACATCGACGACGCCCTGACCCCCGACGAGGCGGCAGCCGGCCTGGTGCTGCCGTGCAGCATGAAGCCGCGCTCGGACCTGGTCCTCCAGATCGCGAGCACCTCGGCGGTCGCCAAGACCCGCGCGGCGACGTACAAGGCGAGGATCACCCGCCTCGAGCAGCTCTCCCCGACCACCGTGGCCTTCTCGCTGGAGACCGACGAGCGCGAGCACCTGGCGTTCCTCCCGGGCCAGTACGTCAACATCGAGGTCCCGGGCACGGGGGAGAGCCGGTCCTACTCCTTCAGCACCGCGACCGACGAGCCCTCGCTGGGCTTCCTGGTGAAGCTCACCCCGGGCGGGGTGATGTCGACGTGGCTCTCCGAGGAGGCGGCAGTCGGCGACGAGGTCAGCTTCACCGGGCCCAACGGCAGCTTCTTCCTCCGTGAGGCGGCGCGCCCCCTCCTCCTCATCGCCGGGGGCACCGGCCTCGCGCCGATCCTGTCGATCCTGCGCACCATGCGCGAGAGCGGCAGCACCCGCCCGGCGCACCTGGTCTACGGCGTCAGCACCGACGACGACCTGGTCGAGCTCGCCGAGCTCGAGGAGCTCGCCGCCGCGATCCCCGGCCTCACGTGGGACCACTGCGTCTCCGATCCGGAGACCACGGCTGCCCACCGGGGCTACGTCATGGGCCTCATCCAGCCCGAGCACCTGTACGAGGGCGACGTCGCGGTATACCTGTGCGGGCCCCCGCCGATGGTCGAGGCGGTGCGCGCGCACTTCGCCGAGCAGGGCGTGGAGCCGACCGGCTTCTACTACGAGAAGTTCGCCCTGTCGGGACCGGCGCCCACCGCCGCCCCCGATTCGCCTGCCGCCGCCACGTCCGCCGGCGGTGAGCCCGCCGCAGTGGAGTCCGCCCCGGAGGTGGCTGAGGCACCGCCGGTGGCCGTGTCGGGGCCCGACGCGCCGGTGAGCGGTGAGCGGGCCACGCTCGAGCTGACCGCGGCGGTGGCTGACGCGCCGCTCGTCGAGGGGTACGCCGGTCGCACCGTCGCCGGGCAGGAGCTGTTCCCGGCCCGCGAGCTCGCCCGCCTCGGTGGCGGTGTGGCCGCCGACCCCGCGGACGTCGCCGCGACGGCACGCACCCTCGCCGGTCGGCAGGTCTTCGCGTCGCGCGACGTCGCCGCACTGGTCCAGCCGAGTGCGGCCGTCCCGAGCGAGGACGGCTACGAGATCGGCGAGGAGCACCCCTCGGTGCATGCCTCGGACGCGATCTTCGAGGCCCGGATGGCGCTCGAGCTCGGTGCGCTCGACCTGGTGCTCGGCCGGCTCAGCTCGCGGCAGGTCGCCGGCTACCGGCTGCTCGCCGAGGGCTGCGCCCCCTACGTCGACGGTGACCGCTTCGTCGACGCGGCGGCATACACCGAGACCAACGCTGCTTTCCACGACTACCTGTTCACCCTCACCGGCAACGAGCACCTCCTGCGCGCCTACCAGGCGCTCGGCGTGAAGGGCCGGATGGAGGACGTGCTGCGTACCGCCACCTGGTGCCACCCCCGATGCGTCCAGGACCACCTCGACATCGTGGAGGCGGTCGAGCGCGGTGACCGCACGGCGGCCCGCGAGCTCGTCACCGCGCACGCCGACCGCTCGAAGACCACGATGCGCCGAGCGATGGACCGCGGCAGGACCTCCGGGCGGCCGCGCTTCACGACCCCCGGCCGGTTCGCCGGCAAGGTCGTCGTGGTGACCGGCGCGGCCCAGGGGATCGGCGAGGCGGTCGCCCGGCGGATCAGCGCGGAGGACGGGCAGCTGGTGCTCGCCGACCGCTCCGACCTCGTCCACGAGCTGGCCGACGAGCTGGCCGCCACCGGCCAGGGCGCGCTCGCGGTCGTCGCGGACCTGGAGGCGTACGCCGGCGCGGCCAGGGTCGTCGAGCATGCCGTGGCCCGCTTCGGCCGGGTCGACGTGCTCGTCAACAACGTCGGCGGGGCGATCAACTTCAAGCCGTTCACCGAGTTCACCGAGGCCGAGATCGAGGCCGAGGTCCAGCGGTCCCTGATGACGACGTTGTTCGCCTGCCGCGCCGCCCTGCCGGAGATGGTGCGGCGCGGGTCCGGCGTGATCGTCAACGTGTCCTCGGCAGCCACCCGCGGCATCCACCGCATCCCCTACTCCGCGGCCAAGGGCGGGATCAACGCCATCACCGCCTCGCTCGCCCTCGAGCACGCCGACGACGGGATCCGCGTGGTCGCCACTGCGCCCGGCGGGACCGAGGCCCCGCCCCGCAAGATCTCGCGCGGCACGCCGGTGCCCCAGGACGAGATGGAGCAGCAGTGGTTCCAGGCCCACATCGACCAGACGCTGTCGCACTCGCTGATGCACCGCTACGGCTCGCTCGACGAGCAGGCGGCAGCGATCACCTTCCTCGCCAGCGAGGAAGCCTCCTACATCACCGGAACGGTCCTCCCCGTGGCCGGCGGTGACCTGGGCTGACGTCCCCGTCAGCCCGCACCACCCACCTCACCACCTCGGAGCACAGTCATGCCCGAACACCTGTCCTCGACGACCCCTGACCAGGACGCACGTCGGCGCCGCAGCGTCGCCTGGGTCGTCTTCCTCTCCGCCGCCGCGCTGGTCTTCGACGGCTACGACCTCGTCGTCTACGGCACGGTCGTCCCCGTGCTGCTCGCCGACCCCGCCCACCTCGGCACGGTCACCCCCGCCCAGGCGGGGACGCTCGGCAGCTACGCCCTGGTCGGCGTGCTCGTGGGCGCCCTGGCCGCCGGCGCCGTCGGTGACAGGATCGGTCGTCGCCGGGTCATGCTGGTGAACCTGGCGTGGTTCTCCATCGGCATGGCGATCACCGCCACGACACAGTCCGTCGCGACGTTCGGCCTGTTCCGCTTCTTCACCGGCATCGGAGTGGGTGCGCTCGTCGCCACCGTCGGCGCGCTGGTGGCCGAGTTCGCGCCGCCCGGCAAGCGCAACCGCTACAACGCGATCGTCTACAGCGGGGTCCCTGCCGGCGGCGTGCTCGCCGCGCTGACCGCTATCGGGCTGGGCGACGTCATCGGTTGGCGCGGGCTGTTCTGGATCGGCGCCCTGCCCATCGTGCTGCTCCTCCCGCTCGCCGTCCGCTTCCTCCCCGAGTCGCCGAAGTGGCTCGTGTCGCGCGGCCGGTTCGCCGACGCGGAGGCCGTGTGCGCCCGCACAGGCATCCGGGTCCCCGCACCCGAGCCGGTCGTGGAGGACAAGGTCGGCTTCCCGGCACTCGCCAGCCGTCGCTTCGCCTTCCCCACCGCGCTGCTCGGCCTGATGAGCTTCGCGGGGCTGCTCCTGACCTACGGCCTCAACACCTGGCTGCCGCAGATCATGGGGGAGCAGGGCTACGGCAAGAACTACTCGCTGACCTTCCTGCTCGTCCTGAACCTGGCCGCGATCGGCGGCGGCCTCGCGGCGTCGTACGTCGCGGACCGGGTGGGTGCCAAGCGCGTGGTCGCCGCCACGTTCGTGCTCGCGGCGCTGGCCCTCGCGGCGCTGCCGCTGTCGATGCCGGCCGCGGTGCTCTTCCTCGCCGTCGGGCTGGCAGGCATCGGCACGATCGGCACCCAGGTACTGATCTACGGGCTGGTCTCCAACTACTACCCGACCAACGCCCGCGCGGCCGGGGTCGCCTGGTGCGCGGGCTTCGGACGGCTCGGCGGGATCGTCGGGCCGATCATCGGTGGTGTGCTCGTCGGGGCAGGCGTGGGCGGCTCGACCGCCTTCCAGCTCTTCGCCGCGATCTCCCTCGCCGGTGCGGTCGTCGCGCTCGCGGTGCCGCGCCCAGCCCACGCCGAGGTGCGTCGCGCCGAGCCCGTGCCGAGCGGGGTCGGGTCTACCGTGTCTGCGTGACCGATGCCGACGCCGCCGCCGTGCTGGTGGCGCGCGACGACCAGCTCGCCGACCTGCGGCAACGCCTGCAGCGGGTCGGCGAGCTCGGCCCTGGCGTGGTCCTGGTGACCGGCCCCGGCGGGACAGGCACCAGCGCCCTCGTACGACGGTTCGCCGCGGAGCACGTGGCCGTCGGTCGTCCTTGCCTGAAGGCCCGCGGGGTCCCGTGGGAGCAGGACGTCGAGCAGGGCGTGCTGGCCCAGCTGCTGGGCACCGCGCCGTCCGCGCCGGACGTGATGGTGGCGGCGGACCGGATCGCCGCCGAGGTCGTGGGCACGACGGGCGAGGGTCCTGTGCTGGTCGTCGTCGACGACGCGGCCCATGCCGACCCGGCGTCGCTGAAGGCGCTCTTGAGCGTCGTACGCCACCACCCCGAGGCCCGGACGCTGGTGGTGCTCGCTGCGTCGAGCCCCCTCACCGGGGCCGCCGCCGCCGTGCTCGATCGCGTGGAGGACCGCATCGTCCTGCCGCCGCTCGAGCCGGGAGACGTGCAGCAGCTGGCCGCCCGCGCGGGCGTCGCCCTGCATCCCACCCTGGCCGACCGGTTGTGTCGCTTCACCGCCGGACGCCCCGGCCCCGTGCTCGCGTTGCTGGCGGAGCAGCCGGCCGAGCTGTGGGCCGACTTCGAGCCCGTCCTCCCGGCGCCGGCCGCCGTGGCCGCGGAGGTCCACGGCCGGCTGGCCGGGGCGAGCGACTCCGGCCGCGCCCTGGCCGAGGCCGTCGCGGTGCTCGGCCGGGCGCCCCTCGCCCTGGCGGCGTCGCTGGCCGAGGTCGGCGACCCCCTCGCGCCTGTCGACGAGCTCCTCGGGACCGGACTGGTCAGGTGGGTCGAGCACCTCGGGCTGGCGCTCGTGGAGCCCGCCGACCCGATGGTCGCCGCGGCCGTGCTCGGCTCGCTGGGCCGGGTCAGGCGTGCCGACCTGCACCGACGTTCTGCGGCACTGGTCGCGGACCCGGTGGCCCGCCTCGGGCACCTCGTCGCCGCCAGCCCCCTGCCGGACCCGGTCCTGGCCGATGAGCTCGACGCCCTCGCCGTCGCCCGCGCAGGCACGGGGGAGTGGGCTGCCGTGGCGCAGCTGCTCGCCAGTGCCGCCCGGCTGACCCCCGACACCCTGCTGCGGGAGGAGCGGCTCGCGCGGGCGTTCGACGCGCTGGTCGGATCGGGTGACACGCTCGGTGCGGCGGCGGCCGTCGCGGAGGTCGAGAGCCTGCGCGAGACCCCGCTGCGCAACGCCGCCCTCGGCTACCTCGCGATCGTGCGGGGGCGCCCGGGCGAGGCCGAGAACCGGCTCGGGCGCGCGTGGGACCTCGTCCACACCGACCGGGACCCCGACGTCGCTGCCCTGGTCTGCCACCGCTGGGTGCTGCACAGCCTGGCCCGCTGCCGGGGCGAGGACCTGGTCGAGTGGGCGGACCGTGCGATCGCCCTGGCCGCACGCGGATCACCCGCCGCCGTCGAGACGGCCGCGATCCGGGGCCTCGGGGTGGCCGGCACGGGTCGTGGCGCGCAGGCACTGGCGCAGTACGCCGCCCTGGCCGAGGAGGTAGGTCACGGCGCCCAGGCCCAGCGGGTGGCGATGGGCCGGGGTTGGACCGCCCTGGCCCTCGACGAGGTCGACGTGGCTCGCGAGACCCTGTCGTCGGCCACTCCCACCGACTTCCTCGGCGGGTCGACGCGGATCTCGCTGTGGGCCCACGCCTGGCTCGCCCGCGCGCACTTCGTCAGCGGGGAGTGGGACGACGCGCTGCGCGCGGCAGACCAGGGAGAGCTGCTGGCCGAGCGCACGGGGATGCGGCTGATCGAGCCGCTGCTCGCCTGGACCCGCGCCCAGGTCCATGCGCTGCGGGGGGACTGGCCGCTCGCCGACCGCGCCGTGCGCGACGCCGACGTCGGGCCACGGGACTACGAGATCATGCGCGTCGCCGGTGCGCTGGCCCGCGCGAGCGTGGCCGAGGCGCGGGCCGACTACGCCGCCGTGCTGCGCGCGCTCGACCCGCTCCGCCAGCCGTGGGCCCGCGGCAGCATCGACGAACCCGGCGCGTGGCCGTGGCCGGACGTCTACGCCAACGCGCTCGCGGTCGAGGGCCGCTACGGCGACGCCGACGCCTTCCTGCGCCCGCACGAGCAGCTGGCGGACGTCCGCGGGCACCGGTCCGCCCAGGCCCGGCTCGGCTATGCCCGCGGTCGCCTCCTCGGAGGCACCGGCGACCTCGCGGCAGCGCGAGCGACCTTCCAGCGCTCGGCCGACCTGCTCGAGGACCTGCCGCTGCCCTACGACCGGGCCCGGGTGCACTTCGCCTGGGGACAGACGCTGCGACGGGCAGGAAAGCGCCGCGAGGCCGACCCGCTGCTCCAGACGGCGCGCGACCTCTACGCCGGCTTGGGCGCGACGACGTACGTCGAACGCTGCGACCGTGAGCTGCGGGCGGGTGGTGTCCATGCCGGTCGCCCCGTCCCGGCGGAGCGAGACGTCGCGGCGCTGACGCCGCAGGAGGAGCTGGTGGCCGAGCTCGTCTCACGGGGCATGACCAACCGCGAGGTGGGGACCGAGCTCTTCGTCTCGACCAAGACGGTGCAGTACCACCTGACCCGCATCTATGCGAAGCTCGGCATCCGGTCCAGGGGGGAGCTGACGGCGCAGCGCGCCACCGGCTCCGGCCCCTGACCCGATCCCTGGCTCAGTCCGCGGCCGGCCCCGACACCGGCTCCGAGAGGCTGCTGCGGTAGGTCTCCGGCGCCAGGAAGGCCGCCACGAGGGTGATGCCGGCGAGCACCACGACGTAGATCCCGACGGGCCACGACGCCCCGTTGGCAGAGGCCGCGAGGCTGACCGCGATGAGCGGGGCGAAGCCGCCGAAGACGATGGCCGCGAACTCCCGGCTCACGGCCGCGCCGCTGTAGCGGCTGGCGGTCGTGAAGAGCTCGGAGAGCACCACGCCCTGCACCCCGAACATGATGCCGACGCTGCCGCCCTGGGCCAGGGCGAGGGCGAGCATGGCGAGGAGGGGACGGCCGGAGTCGACGAGCGCGAAGAACGGGAACGCGAACGCGGCGGCGTACAGCGCACCGACCATGAGCACCGGACGTCGTCCGAAGCGGTCGGAGGCGATGCCGGCGAGTGGGGCGGTGACCATCACGACGAGGCCGGCGATGAGCAGGCCGGCGGTGCCGGTGACGCGGTCATAGCCGTGCTCGGCCATGTAGGAGAGCGCGAAGACCTGGTAGAGGTGGCTGAACGACAGCGGAGCGGCGACCAGGCCCATCACGAGGACCATGCTGCGCCATTGGGTGCGCACCAGGGTCAGCAGCGGGGCCTTGGCCGGGGGAGCGTCCTCGGTGACCTCCTCGAACGCGGGCGTCTCCTCGAGACGCAGCCGGATCCACAAGCCGAGGAAGATGAGCAGCAGGCTCGCCAGGAACGGCAGCCGCCAGCCCCACGACGCGAACTGCGCGTCGGTGGTGAGCGACGTCGTCAGCAGCAGGGCGCCGGACGACAGCACGAGGCCGAGGTAGACGCCGGCGGCGGAGAACGAGCCGAACAGCCCGCGGCGCCCGGGCGGCGCGTACTCCACGGCGTAGACGGACGCACCGCTGTACTCCGCGCCCGAACCCATGCCCTGGAGCAGGCGGAGGACCACGAGCAGCAGGGGGGCGGCCATGCCGATCATGGCGTGCGAGGGGATGAGGGCCATCGCGGTCGTCGAGAGGCCCATCAGCATCAGGGTCGCGATCAGGGCGGGACGCCGTCCGTGCTTGTCGCCGATGTGGCCGAAGACCATGGCGCCGATCGGCCGGGCGACGAAGCCCACGCCGAAGGTCGCCAGCGACAGCAGCAGAGAGGTCGACTCGGAGGCACTCGGGAAGAACACCTGGCCGAAGACCAGGGCTGCGGCCGCGCCGTAGAGGAAGTAGTCGTACCACTCGAGGGCCGAGCCGAGCAGCACCGCGGTGCAGACGCGGGTGAGCGTACGGCGGTCGGCGGTCGGGTGTCCCGGCGCCGCGGCGGGCGGGGGAGTGGTGAGGGTCTGCGACATGGGTGTCTCCGGTGGGTGGTGGGCTGCGCGGGGCGCGCAAGGACAGCGCCGGCACGTCGTCGTGCGGGCGAGGAGGTGGGTCGATCAGCCGCGGTGCGCGGCGACCCGTTCGAGGGTGCGTACGTCGGCAGCGGCGCGGGCGGGTGCCCATCCGTAGCGCCCGGGGGCCCAGTCCTCGTCACCGGGCACCCAGAAGAAGAACGTCACGCGACGTTCGGAGAAGCGCCACCGGCCGTCGTCGCCGCGGACCATCCGGTCCGTGTAGCGACCGGCGGCGACGTGGGCGCGGCCGTCGACGACGCACGGCTGGTCGAGCCACGTCGCTCCGGTCGCGGCGTGGGCGGGTGAGCCCACGAGGTCGATGGTCTCGTTGGACGAGAAGTGCCACCAGGCGGACAGCGGTCCGTCCTGGAGGTCGGAGAAGAACCGCCGCAGCTCGTCGTGGCCGCGGGCGGTGGAGAGCCCGACGAAGGCTCCGTCCGGGGTGAACAGGTCGACGAGGTCGTCCCAGCGGCCGTCGTCGAGGGCCTGGCAGTAGTGCGCGCGGAGCTGGCCGATGGCGTGGAGGTCCTCGAGCCGGCGGACCCGGGCGGCGAGTTCGTCAGTCCCGGTGGCGGGGTCGAGGACGACCATGTCAGACCCCGACCGGGAACCGGACCGGGGCGCCGGTCCGCTCGGAGACCTCCTCGAGGGCGACGCCGGGCGCGAGCTCGACGAGCTCGAAGCCGTCGCCGGCGACGTCGAGGACAGCGAGGTCGGTGATGACGCGGTCCACCACGCGGCGGCCGGTGAGCGGCAGGTCGCACCCGGCGACCAGCTTGTGCGCGCCGCTGCGGGCGACGTGCTCCATGAGCACGATGACGCGGCGGGCGCCGCTGACGAGGTCCATCGCGCCGCCCATGCCCTTGACCATCGAGCCGGGGACCATCCAGTTGGCGAGGTCGCCGGTCATCGAGACCTGCATCCCGCCGAGCACGGCGGTGTCGATGTGGCTGCCACGGATCATCGCGAAGCTGAGCGAGGAGTCGAAGAACGAGGCGCCGGGCAGCACGGTCACGGTCTGCTTGCCGGCGTTGATGAGGTCGGGGTCGACCTCGTCCTCGTAGGGGTAGGGCCCAACGCCGAGGATGCCGTTCTCGGCGTGCAGGGTCACCGTCGAGTCCGCCGGCAGGTGGGCCGGGATCATCGTCGGCAGGCCGATGCCCAGGTTGACGTACTCGCCGTCGCGCAGCTCCAGCGCCGCACGCGCCGCCATCTCGTCACGTGTCCAGCTCATGCTGAGGCCTCCTCGGCCGGTCGGGGGCGCGGTCGGGTGGTGAGCTTCTCGATGTCCTTCTCGTGCGCCTGCGCGGGTGTCAGCTCCACGACGCGCTGGACGAAGACGCCGGGCAGGTGGACGTCGTCGGGGTCGATCTCGCCGATCTCCACCACCTCCTCCGCCTCGACGATCGTCAGGCGCCCGGCCATCGCCGCCGGGATGTTGAAGTTGCGGGCCGAGGCGTGGAAGACGCAGTTGCCGGCGCGGTCGACCCTGGCGGCGCGCACCAGCGCGACGTCGGTGACGATCGACTCCTCCAGGACCATGTCCACGCCGTGGAAGGTGCGCACCTCCTTGGGCTCCGAGGCCAGCGCGACGGTGCCGTCGGGGTGGTAGCGCCAGGGCAGCCCGCCCTCGGCGACCATCGTGCCGACCCCGGTGGGCGTGAAGAACGCGCCGATCCCGGCGCCGCCGGCTCGCAGGCGCTCGGCGAGCGTGCCCTGCGGGGTCAGCTCCACTGTGAGCTCGCCGGCCAGGTACTGCCGGCCGAACTCCTTGTTCTCGCCGACGTAGGACGCGATGACGCGGCTGATCCTGCGGGCCTCGAGCAGCAGGCCGAGGCCGGCGCCGTCCACGCCGCAGTTGTTGGACACGACGGTGAGGTCGTCTGCCCCTTGGTCGAGCAGGGCGCTGATCAGCGTCCAGGGGATGCCGACGAGGCCGAAGCCGCCTACCGCCAGGCTGGCCCCGGAGGCGATGTCGGCCACCGCGTCGTCGGCGCCGGCGACGACCTTGTCGATACGTCCCTTGTCGCGCTGTGCGGTGCTCATGATCCGCCCTTGAGGTGCTCGATGATCGCGGGGGTGATGGCCTGCGGCTGCTCGGCGTTGGCCAGGTGCGCCGACTCCGGGACCACGAGGAGCCGTCCGTCCTGCACCCGGTCGGCGATCGCCTCGAGGTGCGGGGGAGGGGTCGCGGGGTCGTCGGCGCCGGCGATCGCGAGCGTCGGCGCGGCGACGCGGGAGAGGTCGTCGCGCAGGTCCATCGTGGCGATGACCTCGCAGCACGACGCGTAGCCCTCGGCCGGCGTGGCCGCCACGATGCCCTCGCACTCGGCCTTCACGTCGGGGTTCTTCGCCAGGAACTCCGGCGTGTACCACCGGCCGACGACCGCCTCGGCCACTGCGCTCGAGCCCTGCTCGCGCACCGTCGCGGCCCGGTCGTGCCACGCGCTCGACGGCTCGAGCCTGGCGCTTGTGCAGAGGACGACGAGACGGTCGACGCGCTCGGGGTTGCGGGCGGCGAGGCGCATGCCGGTCATGCCACCGAGGGAGAGGCCGACGACGTGCGCCTTCTCGACGCCGAGGCGGTCGAGAAGCGCGACGACGTCGTCGGCGAGGTCGTCGATGTCGTAGGGGCCCGGCGGCACGGGGGAGCCGCCGTGACCGCGGGTGTCGTAGCGGACGACGCGGAAGTGCTCGGCCAGCGCGTCGGCCTGGGCGTCCCACATGGACGTCGTGGAACCCAGCGAGTTGGACAGCACGACGACCGGGGCGTCCTCGGGGCCGGTGACGACGTGGTGGACGGCGACGGCGCTCATGACGCAACCCTCTCGAAGACGGCGGCGAGGCCTTGGCCGCCGCCGATGCACATGGTCTCGAGCCCGTAGCGGGACCCCCGGCGTTGCATCTCGTACGCCATGGTGGCGAGGATGCGGGCCCCGGTGGCGCCGACCGGGTGGCCGAGCGAGATGCCTGAGCCGTTGGGGTTGAGGCGTTCGTCGGTCGGGTCGACCTTCCACTCGCGCAGGCACGCGAGCACCTGCGCGGCGAACGCCTCGTTGAGCTCGATCAGGTCGATCTCGTCGAGGGTGAGTCCGGCGCGGTCGAGCGCGGCGGCGGTCGCCGGGACCGGACCGATGCCCATCACCTCGGGCCCGACCCCGGCCACGGCCCACGACCTGAGGGCAAGCAGGGGGCGCAGGCCGCGGCGCTCGGCCTCCTCGCGCGTGGTGACCACGCACATGGCTGCACCGTCGTTCTGGCCACTGGCGTTGCCGGCGGTGACGGTGGAGGCAGGGTCGATCTTCTCGCGCACCGGCCTCAGCGCCGCGAGCTGCTCGAGGGTGGTGTCGGGCCTGGGGTGCTCGTCGCGCTCGACGACCACGTCGGGCCTGCCGCGACGGCCCGGGACGGTGACAGGCACCAGCTCGTCGGCGAACCTGCCGGCCTCGTGGGCGTCACCGGCGCGCTGCTGGGAACGGACAGCGAGCTCGTCCTGCTCCTCGCGGGAGATGTCGTACTCGCGGCGCAGGTTCTCCGCCGTCTCCAGCATGCCGCCCGGGACGGGGTGGTCCTTGCCGCCGGCGGTCTCGCGGGCCCGCACCAGGCGGTCCATCAGCTCCACCCCGCCGCTGCGGACGCCGGTGCGCAGGCCCAGCGCGTAGTGCTCGACGTTGGACATCGACTCTGCGCCGCCGGCGACGATGACGCTGCCGGCGCCGCTGGCGATCTGGGACGCGGCATAGAGGACCGCCTGCAGGCCCGAGCCGCAGCGGCGGTCGAGCTGCAGGCCGGGGACGCCCGTGCCGAGGCCGGCGTCGAGGGCGGCGATGCGGCCGATGGCCGGGTTCTCGCCGCTGGGGTAGCAATTGCCGAGGATCACGTCGTCGACGTCGCCCTCCTCCAGGCCCGTACGACGGACGAGCTCGGCGAGGGTGGTCGAGGCGAGATCGACGGCGGACAGCGAGGCGAAGGCGCCGCCGTAGCGACCCACCGGGGTGCGCACGGGCTCACAGATGACGATGTCGGGCATGGAACGACGTTAAGTGACGAGAGCCATATCGGGAAGTATCGATTTACGCCCGATCGATATCGTGAGAGTCTTGATCAATGGAGCTCCGCCACCTGCGCTACTTCCAGGCGGTCGCCGAGGAGAAGCACTTCGGCCGCGCTGCGCTCAAGCTGCACATGGCGCAGCCGCCGTTGTCGCAGCAGATCAAGCAGCTCGAGGACGAGCTCGGGGTCGCGCTGCTGCACCGCACCACGCGCCGCGTCGACCTGACACCTGCCGGTGAGGCCTACCTCGCCCGAGTCCGGGCGATCCTCCAGGCGGTCGATGCCGCCGGTGACGAGGCCGTCCGGATCGGGAACGGGCTCGAGGGTCGCTTCGTCCTCGGGTGCGTCGGATCGGCGACCTACTCCCTGCTGCCCGCCCTGGCCCGGTCCCTGCGCGAGCAGCTGCCGGGCGTGGACTTCGCCTTCCGCGGCGAGATGCTGAGCCCCGAGCAGCTCGGTGCCCTCCGCGACGGCTCGATCGACCTCGCCCTGCTCCGTCCCTTCGCGGACCTCGCCCAGAGCACCGACGTCTCCGTGACCGCGCTGCGGGAGGAGAAGTACGTCGTCGCCCTACCGGAGGGACACCGGCTCGCGCGCCGCAGCCGGGTGCGAGTGGCCGACCTGCGCGGGGAGGACCTCATCGTGCACTCGGGGCAGGGTCGCTCCGCGATGTACGACGCGGTCGCGACGATGTGTCGCGATGCCGGCTTCGAGCCGTCGATCCGTCACGAGGTCGCGGAGACCTCGACCCTCGTCACCTTCGTCGCAGCAGCCCTCGGTGTGGCCGTCGTGCCGGAGCCGGTCTCGGCGCTCGTCGTAGCCGGCACCGTCTACCGGCCACTCGCCTCCCGCGCCCGGATGCAGCTCCTCGCCGCCACGCGCGCCGACGACGAGTCGGCCCTGCTCGTCCGCACGCTGCGGATCCTCGAGGAGAGCGTCGGGCAAGAGTCCTGGCCGTGAGTAAGGCCCCGAGCTCCCTGATGGGAGCCCGGGGCCTTGTCGGTGTCGTCGACGTACGTCAGGCGTTCTTGATCGCGGAGATGTCGAACTCGAGCTTGATCTTCTCGGAGACGAGGACGCCGCCGGTCTCGAGCGCGGCGTTCCAGGTGAGGTCCCAGTCCTTGCGGTTGACCGTGGTCGCGCCCTCGAAGCCGACGCGGGTGTTGCCGAACGGGTCGACGGCGGTGCCGGTCTCCTCGAAGGGGATCGTGACGGACTTGGTGACGCCCTTGATGGTGAGGTCGCCGGTGATGGTCCACTCGGTGCCGTCGCGCTCGACAGAGGTCGAGGTGAAGGTGAGCTCGGGGTGGTTCTCGACGTCGAAGAAGTCGCCCGAGGTGAGGTGGCCGTCGCGGTCGGCGGTGCCGGTGGCGATGCTGGCGGCGCGGATCGTCAGGGCCACGGTCGAGGCTGCCGGGTTCTCGGCGTCGACGTGCGCGGCGCCGTCGAAGTCGCCGAACTGGCCGCGGACGGTGGTCACCATCGCGTGGCGTGCGGAGAAGCCGAGGCGGCTGTGGCTGGCGTCAATGGTGTAGTCACCGGTGAGGACCGAGCCGGGGGTGGCCTCGGCCACGGCGACCGAGGTCGCGCCGGCGGGGGAGGTGGTGGAGTGCTTGGGCTTGCGGCGGAAGAAGGACATGGTCTGCTCCAGGTGAAGGATGTGGTTGAGAGTTCAACTAAGTCAAGGTTCGAGTGCGGCGATTCATTCCATCTCCATCGTGATCTGGCTCACTTCAGTGCTGGAGCTGCAAGTGCCATGGCCTCCACGTGCAGGTCAGGCGCTCGTCACGTGCGGGAGAAGGAGACTTCTTCGAGGTCCGCGATCGCCAGCCGGTGGGAGGCTTGGCCTCACGCGCACGCGCCCAGTGCTTGGAAGACCAGCAGCACGCCCGGATCCCGCGTGCCAGTCGGACCGACTGCCACAAACTAGGCACGTACAGTCCGATCACGTCCGTGATCCGCGACCTTCGTACCTGCTCCGTGGCGCCCGATGTCTCCAGGTCGCAGGTTCAGATGCTGCCCCCGCTGCAAAGTTCGAGAGGCCCTCCAGTCTGACTGTGAGGGCCTCTCGCATGTGCGCACCACCCCGGCTCGCGCTCGTGGCGGACCTGTGATTACCGCTGGGAGGGGGCCCTCTCCAGGCGCCGCTGCAGCGGCGCCAACGAGATCGAACCGTGGATAGTTCCGCTCGTCACACCACCCACCCCGGTGGCGGCGTCCGCGAGCCGCTCGACGGTGAACGCCCCCGTGGCGCCCGCGAACCGTCCCGTTGAGTGCACGGGGTCGATGATCGCGTGCTCGGTGATCAGCACGGTTCCCGGCCGGACGGGCGTGGAGGACCCGGTGTGGTCGGCCACGAGCCGGTCACCGTTCGCAGCGGTGAAGCTGTAGTGCCCCTCGCCTCTCACCGGCCGCGTTCCGAAGTCCACGGTGGCGCTGATGACGACCTCGTAACGACCGAGGTGGGTCGCCTCGCCCGTGGCCTCGAACCGGTCGGACACCACGGGCGGGGCGAGGGGGACCCTGCTGACGTGGCGCCCTTCCAGCGTGCCGTGGAATGGGAGCATGGCTGCGACCGGCTCCTCGGCCTGACCTGCCCGGTGGGGCGGACCGGCCGCTGCCCGCGGGGCCAGCCCGCTCACCAGGGCGAGCAGCACCAGGACGGTGAACGGGAACCTTCGTGAGTGCAACATGTCTTCCTCCTCGGGGTCGTGGGAACGACACGGTGCGCTGCGCGCGTTGCAGATCGGTTACATCGCTCGTGGTGTGGCCGCCGCCTCGGCGGCGGCCTCGTCGAGGCTGAGGCGGCGCCCGCTCTCCAGCTCTGCTTCCACCTGGTCGTCGGAAAGGGCGAGGCGTATCGTCACCAGCGCCGTCTCGCGGACAGCGGCCTCGGCGGGCTGGACGACACCTCCGCCGGCGTGTCGCAGGGCTTCGCCCGCACCCAGGAGGCGGGCCCCGCGGGCGGGGTCGCCCGTCTCGGCAGCCACGACGGCGAGTCCCTCGCAGCACCATGCGGCTGTCTCGGGGAAGCCCAGCGACTGCGCGTGGCCGAGCGCCGCGACGAGGTGGTCGGACGCCTCCGCGAGCCGACGCTCGTGGACCGCGGCAACCCCCAGTCGTGCCAGCGCAAGTGCGATCACCTCGTCATCGCCGACCGAGCGGGCCAGCGCCAAGGCGCGCCCGCCCACCTCGCGGACGTCGGCGTACCTCCCCTCGTGGAGAAGGCCCTCGGTCAGGACGACGAGGGCGAGGGCCTCGAGCCGCTCGTCGCCGGCGGCACGCGCGACGGCGACCGACGCCGCGCAGTGGACGCGGGCGCAATCGACGTGGCCGGCCCGAACCGCGAGCGTCGTGAGGACGTTGAGCGACACCGCGACGGCCCGCGGAGGGCCGATCGTACGACCGAGCGCGATGCCCTCGCGGGCGTGGTTCTCGGCGGCCGCGAAGTCGCCGACAAGCCTGGCGAGCAGCGCCGCTCCGGCAAGGGCCACGGCACGCGGCGGGGACGGTACGTCGTCCGGGAGGTCAAGCGCCTGCTCGAGCCACGCGAGGCCTTGGCGGCGCCGGCCCCGGATCAACCAGTGCCGCCACAGGGCGGCTGCGAGGGGAACGGCCAGGTCGCTCCCGGTGGCGAGCGCCCACCTCGTCGCGGCATCCATGTTCTCGCGCTCCACGTCGAGGACCTCGAGCGCCTCGAGCTTGCCCGGTCCTGCCTCGGTGGGTGCCTCTCGCGCCATCGCAAGGAAGTGCTCCGCGTGCGCCCTACGGAGCCGCTCGCCGAGGGTCCCGGAGGCGAGGCTCTCGGCGGCGTACTCCCGGATCGTCTCCAGGAGCCGGTACCGGGTCGTGCCGTGGCGCGTCGCCGTGGCGACCAGCGACGACTCGACGAGCCGGGTGACGCCCACCTCGGCGCGATCGGTGCTGCCGTCCGTGCAGACAGCGGCGACGGAGCCGAGCGAGAACCCCCCGGCAAAGACGGACAGGGCGGCCAGCAGCTCACGCTCCTCCGCCGCGAGCAGGTCGTGGCTCCAGTCGATCGTCGCCCGGAGCGTCTGGTGGCGGGGGGCGTCGAGTGCGCTCCCGGAGCGGAGGAACCGCAGCCGGTCATCAAGACGGCTGGCCATGTCGTCGACCGACAGAGCCTTGGACCGTGCGGCGGCGAGCTCGATCGCGAGCGGCAGTCCGTCGACCTCCCGGCAGATACGGGCCACGGTCTGCATCTCGGCCGACGTCGTCGCGAGGTCGCCTCGTCGCGCCCGGCCGCGGTCGAGGAAGAGGCGTACCGAGTCGAACGTGGTCATCTCCGCGAGTGGGGTGTCGTCGGTCGGCGTGGGCAGCGGGTCGATCGCGAGGTCGACCTCACCCGGCACGCCTAGGGGAGTTCGGCTCGTCGCCATGATCCGCGCGTAGGGACACGCGCGCAGCACGGAGTGGGCGAGCTCGGCGCACGCGCCCACCAGGTGCTCGCAGTTGTCGAGCAGGATCAGCAGCTCCTTGTCGCGGAGGTGCTCGACGAGCCCGTCGAGGGCGGAGACGTCACCTCGTTCGCGGACGCCGAGCACGTCGGCGACCGTGCCAGGTGTCGCGCGCGGGTCGACGATCGCCGTGAGGTCCACCAGCCAGACCCCGCCGGTCCAGGCGCCGACCTGGGCGTGGGACGCCTCGAGCGCGAGGCGGGTCTTGCCGGCACCGCCCGCACCGGTGAGTGTCACCAGGCGATGGACGCGCAGCAGCTCGGCCACGGCACCCAGCTCGCGGTCGCGGCCGACGAAGCTGGTCAAGGCTGCCGGGAGGTTGTGGCGCTCGACGGCCGAAGGTGCGGGGCTGAGCTCCTGGCGGAGGATCATGTCCTGAAGGGCGCACAGCTCCTGGCTCGCGTCGACGCCCCACTCGTCGGCGAGGATCCTGCGCGCGCGGTCGCACGCCGCAATCGCCTCGACCCGGCGGTGGGAGTGGTGGAGCGCGAGCACGAGCTGACTCCACAGCCGTTCGCGCATGGGGTGGTCCAGAACGAGACGTTCCAGCTCGGCGGGGAGCGTCGAGTAGCGCCCGAGCACCAGGTCGGCCTCGATGCGATCCTCGAGGGCGGCGAGCCGAAGCTCGTCCAACCGGCGAGCCTCGTCGGCGACGACGCCGTCGTCGCGCACGTCTGCGAACGCCGGCCCGCGCCACAGCGCCAGCGCGGCCCTCAGCCGCTCGGCGGCGAGTCCGGCCGCCCCCCGACCCAGCGCCTCATGTGCTTCACGGGCGAGCCGCTCGAAACGTGTCGCGTCGCAGCGCTCGGCGTCGATGTCGAGCACGTAACCGGGCGGCCGAGCGACCAGCGTGGTGCCGCCGAGCATCGAACGCAGGCGGGAGACATAGACGCGCAGCGTGCCCTCCGCGCCGCCCGGGGCGCGTCCCTGCCAGAGCTCGTCGATCAAACGGTCGCTGGAGATCGTCCGTCCCGGCTCGATGAGGAGGAGTGCGAGCAGCCACCGTTGCCGCCGTCCGCCCAACGCCAGTGGAGCGTCCTCGCGCCACGCCTCCACAGGCCCGAGCACCCTGAAGTCGAGGCGGGTGCTGCTCGTGGTCGCCACGCCACCCATGGTGGTCCGACACGACGGTGCCCGCAATCCCGCCGACAGGGCCGGCGTGGTTCGCACGTGCGCACCCATCCCGTCCGCAGGACGGTCAGTCTGCTCCGCTCCCGGTCTCTGTCGGAGCAATCGGAGTAGGTGAGCCCCCGTCCAGCTGGTCTGCTGCGGCGAGTAGTCCTGCCTTGACGATCATCGTCGCGGGGATGGTCTCGAACGTCGTGCCGTGGATCTCGAGCGTCCGGCAGTCGGCGTCTCCGCACACGGAGCAGCACCGGCTGCTGCCCACGCTGCCGCTGAGCCAGTCCTCCATCGGCCGCTCCGCGATCCAGATGCGGTTGGACTCGAGAGGTCGGGCTGCAAACGCTTTCTCGTCGACGCTGAGCACCTCGAGCTCCGGTTCGATCCCCAGCGGGGCGAGAGCCTGACGGAGGGTCTCAGTCGCGCGACGCACCTCGACCTCTGTGTCCCCGCATCGAGTGCAGGTGGCCCCGTCCTTGACCAGCCTCTGCCAGCGGATGGGTAGCGAAGACATCTCGACCCTGCCCTCCTCTCGATCCACGTGCTGCCATCGTCGCGTCGATGCTCCGCGCCCGACAGGGCCGGAAGTCAGTTGCGGCAGGGTCCTTGGGGGACTCGCGGCGCCTCGTCGAGGGAGCAGGGGAGTGGCGGATCACCGGTCTGCTGGAACACACCGGCACGGTCGAGAGGGCTAGCCTGCAGAGGTGAGGCCACCGCGCGATCACGCGACCGAGTCCGAGAGGCATCCGCAGCTGCCGCCCGGACCGGACGAGCGCGTCGCCGGTTACGGCGTGATGGGCCAGACCTTCGCATCCGGCCACGTCCTCGGCCTGCGGCGGTGGACCGCGTCCTCGGTCGGTGAGCAGTTCACCTCCATCTGGCACCGCGACCCCGACGGCGCGTGGCACTTCTACGAGTCGGCACAACCCCAGGTCGCCTGCTCCCGCTGGTTCGGCCACGGCGTGCAGGAGTCCACGGTCGTCCCGATCGACGTGACCTGGGACGGACCCGCGCAGCTGCACGTCATCGCCGAGGGGCGTGTGGACTGGCGCCTCACCCTCGCGGCCTCGCCGATGACCCGGGTGATGAGCGCGATGGGCTCCGTCATGCCGATGGCGGCCTGGCGTTCCACCTCCATGCTCGGGGCGATGGGCGCCATGGCCTCCGCGACCCTCGGTGTGGGCAAGGTCTCCATGACCGGGCTCACCGCGAACGGCCTCCCGTTCGACGCGAATCCCCTGCGGATCTGGCGGGTCGTGGACACCGAGGCGACGATCGACGGCGCCGACGCCGGACGTCCTGCCCCGCTGCCGCAGCAGGCGCGGTTGGGGGACTTCTGGATCCCGCAGCGGGGGATCTTCGCCATGGGGCGCGTGTTCGTCGGCACTCCGGGCTGACACCGCAACGTATTCATTCCATCATTCTGTGGAATGACGTAGGCTTCGCGGCGTCTGTCCGACGTGCTCCGGAGGTGGTCATGGGCGACATCAGTGTCATCCCTCTCGTGGACGAGGGGCTGGGCAACTCCGCCTACCTCCTCGACCTGGACGACGGTCGCGCGCTGGCGGTTGACGCCAGTCGCGACCTCCGCGCCCTGTACGCCGCGGCGCGGCGCCGTGGGCTGATGGTGGCGTACGCCGCGGACACCCACCTGCACGCGGACTTCCTCACCGGCGCGGTCCAGCTCGCCCGCGCGGACGGGGCGCAGGTGCTGGCCTCTGCGTCGGGCGGCAGGGAGTACCCGCACACCGGTCTCGCCGACGGTGACGAGGTCGACCTGGGTGACCTGCGCCTGCGCGCCCTAGCGACTCCCGGGCACACGCACGAGCACATCGCCTTCGAGCTGCTCGACGACTCCCGGACGCTCGGCGTGTTCACCGGCGGCTCCCTGATCGTGGGCTCGGCGGCCCGCACCGACCTGGTGTCGCCGGAGCGTACGGAGGAGCTGGCCCGCGCTCAGTACAGGTCCCTGCAGCGGCTGGCGCGCCTCGACGACGACGTGGCGGTGTGGCCCACGCACGGCGCCGGCTCCTTCTGCTCGGCACCGCCGGGTGCGGAGCGTACGTCGACGATCGGCACCGAACGGGCCACGAACGCGTTGCTCCGGGCCGAGTCCGAGGACGCGTTCGTCGCCCAGCTGCTCGACTCGCTGGGTACGTTCCCGCCCTACTTCCTGCGACTGGGTGAGATCAACCGACGCGGCCCCGCCGCGGTCGAGGGCGACACCCTCCGCGCCCTCACGGCGGACGAGGTGGACCACCTCGTCGCGGCCGGGGCGCAGGTCGTCGACGTACGCCCGCTGGCGGACTTCGGCGCCGGGCACGTGCCCGGGTCGGTGTCGATCCCGCTACGGCCGGTGTTCGCCACCTGGCTGGGCTGGCTCCTCGACGACGACCGCCCCATCGTGGTCGTCCGGAACCCCGACCAGGACCCGGGCGAGATCGTCTGGCAGGCCCGCAAGGTCGGCTACGACCAGCTCGCCGGCGAGCTCGACGGCGGTCTGACCGCCTGGACGGCCACCGGCCGGCCGGCGGGTTCGATCCCGGTGGCGCGCCCGGACGCCCTCGCCGGCACTCGTGTCCTCGACATCCGGCAGCGCGGCGAGTTCGAGGGAGGCCACGTGCCCGGCGCGGACAACATCGAGCTCGGCGCCCTCGCCACCCGCGCTGCCGACGTGCCGGACGAGCCGCTGGTGGTGATGTGTGGGCACGGCGAACGCGCCATGGGTGCCGCCAGCCTGCTCGCGAGGTCCGGTCACCACCACGTCACCGTCCTCGACGGCGGACCCCAGGAGTGGGCGGACGCGAGCGGCGGACCCCTGGAGACGAGCCGGTGAGCGCCGGGACCAGATCCGCCGGCACCGGGCGCCGGGTCGAGCTCGGGCTGCGCCAGAACGCCGCGCAGTTCACGCTGCTGGTCGTCGTCAACGCCCTCGTCGGCGGCATGCTCGGTCAGGAGCGGACCGTGCTCCCGCTGCTCGGCCAGGAAGAGTTCGGCATCACGGCCTACACCGCTGGGCTGAGCTTCATCCTGGCCTTCGGCATCGCCAAGGCGGCCACCAACTACTTCGCCGGCACCTGGTCGGACCGCTTCGGTCGCAAGCCGGTCCTGGTGGCGGGCTGGCTCGTCGCGGTGCCGGTGCCGTTCATGCTCATCTGGGCGCCGTCGTGGACCTGGATCATCGTTGCCAACGTGCTGCTCGGCATCAGCCAAGGCCTGACCTGGTCGACGACCGTCGTGATGAAGATCGACATCGTGGGACCCGCGCGTCGCGGCCTCGCCATGGGGTTCAACGAGGCCGCCGGGTACGCCGCCGTCGCCGCGACCGCGCTGGCCACCGGCTACGTCGCGGAGTCGTACGGGCTGCGGCCGGAGCCGTTCTTCCTCGGCATCGCCTTCGCCGCGCTCGGGCTCGGGTTGTCGACACTCGGCGTGCAGGAGACCCGCGAGCACGCCCGGCTCGAGGCTGCCGGGCACGTCGCCCGGATCGACGGCAAGCACGATCACCTCCGCGGCGAGCTCACGAGCGGTCAGGTGTTCGTGCAGACCAGCTTCAAGGAGCCCGCCCTGTCGTCGGCCAGCCAGGCCGGCCTGGTCAACAACCTCAACGACGGCCTCGCCTGGGGCCTGTTCCCGATCCTCTTCGCCAGCGCTGGCCTCTCGATCGGCGAGATCGGCGTCCTCGCCGCCCTCTACCCGGGCGTGTGGGGCGTCGGGCAGCTCGTCACGGGCGCGCTCTCCGACCGATGGGGGAGGAAGTGGCTCATCGCCTCGGGCATGTGGCTCCAGGCCCTCGCGCTCGCGCTGATCGCGCTCGCCGACTCGTTCGCCCTCTGGGCAGTCGCGGCCGCGCTCCTCGGTGCCGGCACGGCGATGGTCTATCCCACCCTCCTCGCCTCGATCGGCGACGTGGCGCACCCGGCGTGGCGCGCCCGCGCGGTCGGTGTCTACCGGCTGTGGCGCGACGGCGGTTTTGCGGTCGGGGCGCTGCTGGCCGGCGTCGTCGCCGACGCCCTCGGTGTGGCCGCTGCTGTGTGGACCGTCGCCGCGCTGACCGCCGTGTCGGGGCTCATCGTGGCGGTGCGCATGTACGAGACCCACCACCGCCCGGACGCTTCGTCGGCGAGGGAGATCGGGCATGGGTGACCGGGCCGGGAAGGACGCGCTCTTCGCCGAGTTCGCCGCCGTTGGGAAGGTCCTCGGCAATCCCAAGCGACTCGAGCTGCTCGACCTCCTCAGCCAGGGACCCCGCAGCGTCGAGAGCCTCGCCGAGGCGGCCGACCTCGGCATGAGCACCTGCTCCGCGCACCTGCAGACGCTGCGTGAGGCGGGTCTCGTGGATTCCCGCCGCGACGGCAAGCGGATCTACTACTCGCTGGCCGGGACCGACGTCGCGGGCCTCTGGGACCACCTGCGGCGGGTGGCGCAGGTCCACCGCCCGCACACCGAGCTCGCCCGGCGGGCCTACCTCGGGCCGGAGGACACCACGGCCGTCGACACCGACGAGCTGCTGCGCCGGATCGCCGACGGCGAGGCGGTGGTCCTCGATGTCCGGCCCGAGCCGGAGTACGCCGCCGGTCACCTTCCCGGCGCCATCCACGTCCCCCTCGAGGAGCTGGCCGGGCGGATCGGGGAGCTGCCGCGCACCCGCGAGATCGTCGCCTACTGCCGCGGGCGCTACTGCGTGCTGGCTCACGACGCCGTCCGACTGCTCAACGCGGAGGGACTCGACGCCCGCCGAGCCGTCGACGGTGTCCTCGAGTGGCGCGTCGCCGGCGTGCCCATCGAGACCGGCGCGGCGTGACCGTCGACCCGAGCCCACGGGCCTTTCGCCCCTGAGGCGTGAGCGCGCAGGCGAGGAGCATCGGAACCATGAAGAAGCTCCTGCTCATCCTCAACGGCCCGGCCTACGGCGCGGACGAGACCTTCAACGCCGTACGGCTCGCAGTCGCCCTCGGTCGCCGCGACGACGCCGAGGTGAGGGTCTTCCTGATGGGAGACGCGGTGACCTGCGCGGTGGCCGGGCAGAAGACCCCCGACGGCTACTACACCCTCGACAGGATGCTCACGGGCTTCGTCCGCCACGGTGGGCAGGTCGCCTGCTGTGGCACCTGCCTCGACGCCCGCGGTCTCACCGAGGACAACCTCATCGACGGCGCACCGCGATCCACGATGGACGTCCTCGCCGCATGGACGGTCGAGGCCGACGACGTGCTCACGTTCTGAGCGTGTCGGGTCAGCTCGAGAGCGACTTCCAGAACACGACCTTGTGGTCACCCGGGCCGTAGAAGTCACGGATCGTCGCCTCCTGGTCGAAGCCACGGGCCAGGTAGAACGCGCGCGTGGCGGCGTACTGGTCGGTGCTCGACGTCTCGACGAGCAGGACTCGCGCGCGTGCTTCACCGGCGTCGCGCAACAGGCCCTCCAGGTGCGCCAGGAGGGCCGTTCCCCTTCCGCGCCCGTGCTCGGACGGATCGACCGCGATGAAGTAGAGGTTCCACAGCCGATCGGCGAAGGGCTCGGGAGCGAGGTAGGCCGCAGCGACGGCGCGGCCGTCCCGGGTCGTCGCCACGAACCACTGGTGGTCGTCGACGTCTCCGCCGACCGCGCCGCGGAACGTCTGGGTGAAGTCGTCCAGGTCGTCCGGCGCGAACATGTGGTTCACGACGGCCAGGTCGGCCACCGTCCGCTCGTCGTCCGGCTCGGCGGGTCGTACGAGGGTCCTGGCGTGCACGGGTGTCCTGTCCGGGTGGTTCGTGAGCTCGGCCCCGGCTGCCCGCGGGGCACCAAGCAGCTCCGCGGGCAGTCAGTCGCTCGATCCCCCCGGGCCGAGCTCGAGTGAGCGTGTCCCTCGTGCTCGCGACACTACGCCCGATCGGGGCGCCGGCAGCATCCGCAGGCCGATCGAGGGCGAGTGGGCTGGTCCGGCGGACCTCGAGCGCGCGCGCTGACAGCCGCAGGACGGCACCTTCGACATGTTGTTGAACTTTTTGTAGAACTTTCCCATCCGCCATGGGGCACGGCTCCGAACGTCGGCCATCAGGAACACCCACGAAAGGAACAGCCTGATGAAGAAGACCGCTGCACTGCTCTCGGCCGCCGCCCTGGTCGCCGTACCCGCTGCCATGACCGCGCCCGCCTCCGCCGCCCAGGCCGAGGCGACCGTCTCGGTCCTGCACGCCGTCCCCGACCTGACCGTGGACGTCTACGCCAACGGCGAGGAGCTGATCCCCGACTTCGAGCCGGGCACCCTCACCGACCCCCTCCAGCTGCCCGCCGGCACCTACGACATCCAGGTCTTTGCGGACGGTGACAACCCGGACAACGCAGATCCGGCCATCGAGGCGAACGGGGTGGAGGTGCCGGCCGGTGCCAACGCCACCGTGGTGGCCCACCTCGACGCCGACGGCAACCCGGTGCTGACCCCGTTCGTCAACGACGTGTCGGCGACCGAGGCGGGCCAGGCGCGCCTCGTGGTGCGCCACACCGCCGCGGCTCCGGCGGTGGACGTCCGAGCCGACGGTGAGGTGCTGTTCCCCAGCCTTGCCAACCCCGACGAGGCGTCCGGCGACGTCCCTGCGGGCGGCTACTCCGCCGACGTCACGCTGGCCGGCGACAACCAGGCCGTGCTCGGCCCGGCCGACCTGCAGCTCGCGGAGGGGACCGCCACGATCGTGTACGCGTGGGGCTCGGCCGAGGCCGGCAACCTCGACCTCGCGGTGCAGACCATCGATGGGCTGCACTCCGCTCCGGCCGGGGTGCCCGGCGGTGAGACGGGCGCTGCCGCGGTCGGCGAGGGTGCCCCGCTGTGGGCCCTCGCGCTGGGGCTCGGGTCGCTGCTGGCGCTCGGCGTGGCGGGTACGAGGCTCGTCCCGGCGCGTACCCGCCGCTGACGGCTGAGCGCTCGAACGAGGAGACACCATGACGAGGCTGGGCAGGATCATCTGGTGGGCCGTGGCTGCGGCTGCGGTCGCCGGGCTCCTGCTCAGCCTCGTCGTCGTCACGGGAGGGGACGACCCGCCGGAGGTCGTGCAGGTGCGCGGCGCCGCCGCCGTCTCGGCGCCGGACCCGGGGTCCCTGCCCCGCCAGGGTGCGGGCGGACTCGGCACCCCGGGCGACGACGGGTCGCCCGGGATCGTCCGACGCGCCGACGCCTCGCTCGGCGCGCTCCCGACGAGTCGTGCTCGCCCACCCACCCGCGTGCGGGTGCCGGCCCTCGGGCTGGACGCCGTCGTCCGTCCGGTCGGTGTGGACGGGGGACGGCAGATGCGTCTGCCTGCCGACCCGCGCGTGCTCGGGTGGTACCGGTTCGGGGCGGGCCCCGGCGACCGGGGATCGATGGTGCTGGCGGGGCACGTGGACTCGCGCCGCTTCGGCGTGGGGCCGCTGGCCGAGCTGCAGGCGATCGGTGTCGGCGACCGAGTCGAGGTCGCCACCGGTCCGGACGAGATCCGGTCCTACCGGGTCGACAGCATCGAGAGGTTCGACCGACAGGCGCTTCCGGCGGAGGTGTTCGCCCGCACCGGTCCCGCGCGTCTCCGACTCGTCACCTGCACGGGCCCGTACGTCCCGGAGGCCGGCGGCTACCAGCAGAACCTGGTGATCACCGCCGTGCCGGCGTGAGCGGGGCGGGAGCACACTGGGAAGGGACGCCCGCGCAACGACAGGAGACCTCGTGACCGACCTGCCACCCAGCTCCGACCACCCGGTCAGCCCCGACGGACCGAGGAGGCCGAGGCTGCTGGTCTTCGACGTGAACGAGACCTTGTCCGACATGGCCCCGCTGTCGGCCCGGTTCGAGGACGTCGGCGCCCCGGCGCACCTGGCGAAGCTGTGGTTCGCCGAGCTCCTGCGGGACGGGTTCGCGCTGACGGTCTCCGGGGAGAGCGAGTCGTTCGCCACCCTCGGCGCCGAGGCGCTGCGGGTGCGGCTGCACGGTCAGCCTCTCGACCGTCCGCTCGACGCGGCCGTCGAGCACGTGATGCAGGGGTTCTCCGAGCTCGCGGTGCACCCCGACGTCGTCGAGGGCGTCCGGGCCCTGGGCGAGCTGGGCATCCGCTTGGTGACCCTGAGCAACGGGTCCGCCGCGGTCGCGGACGGGCTCCTGCAGGGCGCTGGCGTACGCGACCGGTTCGAGCGCCTGCTCACGGTGGAGGACGCAGGTGTCTGGAAGCCGGCTGCACGGGCGTACGCCTACGCGTTGGAGCAGTGCGGCGTGGAGCCGATGGACGCCATGCTCGTCGCGGTGCACCCCTGGGACATCGACGGTGCCCGACGCGCGGGCCTGGCCACCGCCTGGATCGACCGGTCGGGCGGTCGCTACCCGTCCTACTTCGGGGCGCCCGACGTCCGGGTCGCGTCGCTGACGGAGCTCGCCGACGCTCTCAGGTGACGGCGTCAGCGAGGCGCGACCAGCCTGGTCTCGGGCTGCCAGGGGCCCGCTGGTCATGTTGACCTCCTGCCGGGCCTGTCGCCACGGCGGCGGCGGACGGGTCAGGTCAGGCCCTCGTCGTGACCGGTCGTGGTCGTGGCGGCGGCGTGGGCGATCCGCGAGGCGTGCAGGCGGGCGTGCGCGATCGCTGCCGGCGTGTCCTCGAAGAGGTGCCGTTCGTGGGCGAGGCGCTCGTACACGCCGAGCTCCCGCAGGACGCGGGCGTGCGCAGGCTGGACCCCGGAGAGCAGCACGGTGACCCCCCGACCCTCGAGCCGGCTGATCGTGTCGGCCAGGACGTGCGCGCCGGTGGCATCCAGCGTGGTGACGCGCGACAGCCGCAGGACGACCACCCGGACGTGCGCGACGTCCGCCAGCTCGAGCAGGAAGTCGTGCGCCGCAGCGAAGAACAGGGGACCGTCGATGCGGTAGGCGACGATGTGCTCGTCGAGCAGTGACTGCTCCTCGTCGGTGTGGTCGGCCCCATCGAGGGACATCTCGTCGAGCCGGGCCGTCCTCGCGGTCTGGCGCAGGGCGACGAACCCGGCCACGACGAGACCCAGGATGACCGCAGTCACCAGGTCGAAGAGGACAGTGGCCGCGGCGGTGATCGCCAGCACCGTCGCATCTCCGCCCGTGGAGCGAGTCAGGGCCAGCAGGCTGGAGACCCGGATCATGTGGATGGCGGTCGCCACGAGCACTCCCGCGAGCGCAGCCAGGGGGATCTCCGAGACCCAGCGTGCGGCCACCAGCACCATTGCGAGGAGGACCAGCGCATGGGTGAGCGCGGCCAGCCGCGAGGTGGCGCCGGCTCGGACGTTGACCGCCGTGCGGGCGATCGCGGCGGTCGCAGGGATTCCCCCGAAGAGGGGAGCGGCGAGGTTCGCGAGGCCTTGCCCGAGGAGCTCCCGGTTCGAGTCGTGCCGCTGACCCACGCTCATCGCATCGGCGACCGTGGCGGAGAGCAGGCTCTCGAGTGCCGCCAGGGCCGCGACGGCGATCGCGGGCAGCACCAGGGCCTGAAGGTCGCCGAGGGCGACGGTGGGCACGTGAGGGGCGGGGAGTCCGGAGGGGATGCGCTCGATGGTCCCCGCCCCGAGGGCGAGGGTCGAGTTGGCGACAGTGGCCGCAGCGACGGCGATCAGGGATCCGGGGAGCGTGGGACGGAACCGGGTCATCGCCAGGATGGCGAGGGTGACCGTGGCAGCCATGCCGAGCGGCACCCACGACGGGTTCTCGGCCCAGGTGCGGATCGCCACGGCGCCCAGCGACAGCACCTTGTCGGCATCGACCTCGACGCCGAGCGCGCCGGGGAGCTGCTGCAGGGCGATGATTGCCGCGATGCCCACCGTGAAGCCTTCCACGACCGGTACCGGGACGTAGCGGATGAACCGACCCGCGCCGGCGAGGGCGAGCCCGATCAGGATCAGCCCGGCGAGCAGCCCGACCACCAGGACCCCGTCGGCGCCGTACGTGGCGAAGATCGGGACGAGGACCACCGTCATCGCGCCCGTCGGCCCGCTCACCTGGACCCGGCTTCCTCCGAAGACGGCGGCGACCGCTCCGGCCACGATGGCAGTGACCAGCCCCGCGGTGGCGCCCATCCCCGAGCTCACTCCGAAGCCCAGGGCCAGGGGCATCGCGACGAGCCCGACCATGACACCCGCCGTCAGGTCGCGTCGGGGGCGAGCATGGGTCCAGTCACTGCCGCGGGGCAGCAGGTCCCGTGCTCGAGCCCGCCACACGCGCAGGACACGTCCCTCGGTGCGGCTCGGCCCGGAGGGAGCCTCGCGCGTCACCGAGCCGTCTTGGCGGACGGGGAGGTGACCGGGTCTTCGTCCACGTGGATCAGGCCCACCAGGATCCTCCGGGCGCTGAGCAGCAGGTCCCGCACCTCGGGTGCGGCGATCGAGTACCTGACCTCCCCTCCCTCGCGGTGCGCGACGACGAGTGAGGTGCGCCGCAGCACGGCCAGCTGCTGGGAGAGGTTGCTGGGCTCGATGCTGATCTGCTCCAGCAGCTCGTGCACCGCGTGGTCGCGCTCCGACAGCAGCTCGAGGATGCGGATGCGCGCCGGGTGACCGAGTGTCCGGAAGAACTCGGCCTTCGCCTGGTACAGCGGCACGCTCATGAGCTGACTCCCGTTCCTGGCTCACTCCCAGCTGGAGCGGTGCCCTCGGCTCAAGAATATGCAAATTGCAAACATATTCAAGTCTTGGTCAACGGCGGTCGGCGCCGGGACGGACGCCCGGCGTGCGCGGGCCCTTCGTCTCTGGTGGAGGGCTGGGGGCTCACGCAAGGTGGAGCGGGGGAGGACGGAGGCGTTCGGTGGAGAGCCCTGGTGGTCCGACCGTGGCGCTCGGCCCCCCGACGGTCGGCGTCGAGGAGGAGTTCCTGCTGCTGGACCCGCGGACCGGGTCGGTCGCTGCCGTCGCACCCGAGGTGATCGCGCTGGCCGCGGCGCCGTACGTCGTGACCAGCGAGATCATGCGATACATGGTCGAGACCCGCACCCCGATCTGCCTGACTCTCGACGAGGTGCGCACAGGTCTCACCGAGCGCGGATCCGCGTGGCCGGGGCAGCGTCGGCCATGGACGTGGTGAGCGTCGCGGCAGGCGTCCCACCGCGTGGCCTGCCGCTCGAGGCGATGATCACCGAGACGCCTCGGTACGCCGAGCTGCTGCGGCGCTTCCCCGACCAGGCACCCTCGAGCGGGACGTGCTCCTGCCACGTGCACGTCGGCGTCGCGAACCGGCGCCTCGGCCTCCAGGTGCTGCGTCGGCTCAGGCCGTGGCTGCCGACCCTCCTGGCCCTGACCACCGCCTCGCCCGTGTGGGAGGGACGTGACTCCGGGTGGGCCAGTCGGCGCTTCCCCCTCATGTCCCGATGGCCCACCGTGCGACCCCCGCCGGACGTGTGCTCGGTCGAGGAGTACGACGCCGAGGTGCGCGCCGCCGTGTCGTCCGGCCGCGCCCTGGACGAGCGGAACGTCTACTACCTGGCGCGGCTCTCACCCCGGTACCCGACCGTCGAGGTCCGGGTGGCCGACGTGTGCCTGACGGTCGACCACGCGGTGGCCTACGCGGGGCTGGTGCGGGCACTCGTGGCCACGGCCGTCGACGAGGCACACCGGGCGGTCCCGCTCCTGCACGTGCCGGACGCGGTGCTCCTCGAGTCGTGCTGGTCGGCCGCTCGCACGGGTCTCGCCGGACACGTGCGCGATCCGCGGACCGGCGAGCGGGCTCCCGCCCCCGCAGTTGTGGAGGGTCTGCTCGACCTGGTGCGACCCACCCTGGGCGGGTGGGGTGACGAGGCGGTCGTGGTGCCCGCGATCGAGCAGCTGGTCGAGGTGGGGGGCGGTGCCGAGCTCCACCGCCGGCTGCTGCGTTCGGTCCGCACCCCACCGACGTTCGCCCGGGCGCTGTCCGAGCTCACGTGCCCGACGTCGTGCCGATGAGCCGGCGCCGACCCTCCGTGTCGAGCGGCACCCCGGCCGGGGTCCTACATCGTGACGACCGCTGACCCCGTCACTCGGTCGGCGGCGAGGTCCGCCAGCGCCCGTCCGACCGAGTCGAAGGCGTACGCCGTCACGCGGATGTGGAGCGGGATGCGAGCGGCCAGCCGGAGCAGCTCCGCGCCGTCGGCTCGCGTGTTGGCGGTGACGCTGCGCACCGTCCGCTCCAGGAACAGGTGTCGGTCGTAGTCGAGTGCGGGGATGGTCGACATGTGGATGCCCGCCAGGGCCAGGGTGCCGCCGCGGTCGAGGGCAGCCAGTGCCACAGGTACGAGCTCGCCGGCCGGGGCGAAGACGATGGCGGAGTCGAGCCGGACCGGCGGGGTCTCCTCGGCGTCGCCCACCCAGGTGGCGCCCAGGCTGCGAGCGAGGTCCTGGGCGTCCCGGCTGCGAGTCATCACGTGCACCTCCGCTCCCTGCGCGAGTGCGATCTGGGCGGTCACGTGCGCGCTCGAGCCGAAGCCGTAGATGCCCAGCCGTCCACCCGGGGGGAGCTCTGCCCGCCGGAGCGACCGGTAGCCGATGATCCCCGCGCACAGCAGCGGGGCCAGCTGCGGGTCCGGGACGTCGACGGGGAGGGGGTAGGCGAACGCGGCCGGCACCGTGGCGTACTCGGCGAAGCCTCCGTCGGCGTCCCAGCCGGTGTAGAGCGACGAGGGGCAGAGGTTCTCGGCCCCGGAGCGGCACCAGCGACACTCGCCACAGGTGCTTCGCAGCCAAGCGATGCCCACGCGCTGCCCGACCTCCAGCCCGGTGACCTCCTCGCCCCTGGCGGCGACGCGCCCCACCACCTGGTGCCCCGGGACGACCCCCCGGCCACGAGGGGCGAGGTCCCCTTCGCACAGGTGCAGGTCCGTACGGCAGACACCGCACGCGGTCACCCGTACGAGGACCTCGTGCCGCTGCGGATCAGGAACTGGCCGGGTGACCTGCACCAGGGGTCGTCCTGCGATCGGGCCCGGGCTGTCCACGGCCCACGCGGACATGGTGGCCGGGATCGTGGTGCGCTCCATCCCAGCATCCTCGGCGGTGCTCGAGCCGCGGGCCCAGAGTCCTTCGACCCCATACTGGTGCGGTGGACGTCGACGTCGAGGTGCGAGCCGTGCTGCCCTTCCCGCGTGAGGTGGTGGCCGCCTACGCGGGCGACCCGACCAACGCTCCCGACTGGTACGCCAACATCGACTCGGTGCGCTGGCGGACGCCGCCTCCGGTGGCGGTCGGGTCACGGATGGACTTCGAGGCCAGGTTCCTCGGCAGGCGGCTCGCCTACACGTACGAGGTGGTCGAGCTCGTGCCGGGCGAGCGGCTGGTGATGCGGACCGCCGACGGCCCGTTCCCCATGGAGACCACCTACACCTGGAGCGAGGACCCGGCCGGCACCGAGATGGGACTCCGCAACCGCGGCACCCCCAGCGGCTTCGCCAAGGTCGCGGCGCCCGTGATGCGGAGGGCGATGAAGGGCGCGATGACGAAGGACCTGGCGCGCCTCGCCGAGCGCCTGGAGCACGTCTGACGCCAGGCGCCCGTCGAGGCGGCAGGAGCCCTCAGGCGCGCCTCCGGGTGACGGCTCGGATCGGTACGGCGATGAGGACTGCCCCCAGCAGGAGCAGGAGCCCTGCGGCGACGAACAGCACCGCGATCACGGTCGCCAGCACCGGGACCTCTGCGCCTGCCGCGACGTCGACCTCGACCGCGGCGGAGCCGTCGGCGTTCATCACCACGGCGGACCAGTCACCCTCGGCGAGGGCCCAGGTGACGGTCGGCTCGGCGCCGGTCGCCTCGGCCACCCAGAAGGTCTGCTCGGTCGGCGGGGTCGCCGGGGAGCCGCCCGACGTCGAGCGATAGACCGGGTCTCCGTCCCGTACCTCGACCAGCGTGTCGTGCTGCACGTCGGCGAGATAGGCCCGTACGTCGACAGCGGGTCCGATGCCGACGAACACCTCGGTCCCGCCGGCCCCCTCGGCGGACAGCCGTACGTCCCCGATCACCGCGTCGGGCAGGCGTTCGAGCGTTCCGTCGGTCCGGAGGTGGGCGTCCTCCGACGTGATCGCGAAGCCGTCCGTCGTGAGCTGTTCGCGGGGGCTGGTCAGGAAGCCGTCGTCGTCGCGCGCCATCCGGTCGGCGGCGACCAGGGTGACGGCGGCGCCTGCGCTGCTGACCGCGCCGACCACCAGCAGCGAGCCGAGCACGAGGGCGACCACCCGGCCGGTCGTCCAGCCACCGCGGGACACGTCGTGCGGGCGAGGTGCGGGTGCCCCCTGCGACACCGCGGACGGGCTCGAGGGGGGAGTGACGGCCGGCGGCGGACCGACGACCGGCGGTTCGTGCCCGCCCTGGTCGAGGCTGAACGGCGGGTAGCGGTCCGTCATCAGCGAGACGTACGCCGCGACGCGCAGCACCCACCGGTTCAGGCCGAGGACGAGGTCGAAGACCGGACGTGGGTAGCGTCCCGTGAAGAGCAGCGCGACGCCGGCGACCAGGACGAGCAGCCCGATGAGGCTGATGGTCAGCAGAGGCTCCTCGTCGGCGCCCCGCACGCCGTACCCGAGGCCGCCGACGAACAGGCCGACGACCAGGTAGTGGGGGATGGCCAGCAGCCACCACTTCACCAGCACCAGTCCCCGCGAGAGGCGCTCGGGGTAGTCCACCTCGAGGTGTGCGGGGTAGTCCGGGACGTCGGCGAGGGTGAAGGGCGGGTAGCGGTCGGTGCCCAGCGCGCCGTAGGCGTAGTAGGTGACGCGCCAGCTCCACCGCATGACCCCGACGTTGAAGTCGAACAACGCCCGCGGGTAGTGCGCGGTGAACAGGATGGCGAAGAACGCGATGACGCTGGTGACCGCGAAGGCGAGCCACAGGAAGGCCAGCACGACGTAGTGGGGGATGGCCAGCAGCCACTTCACCAGCCAGAGCCCGCGGCTCAGGCCTGGGTCCAGGTCGGCATCGACGTGGACCGGGTAGGCCGCCGGGAAGGGATCGGGAATCGGGACAGGAGTAGGGGTGGGCGTGGTGGTCATGCTCGGTCACTTCCTTGTGGAGTGCGTGGTGAGGGACGTGCTGGTGGGCCGCCCGGGTGGCGGGTGCGTCCGGCGACCGCGCGCAGCCAGAGGGCGAGGGGTACGGCCGTTGCTGCGGCGAGGACGGCGAACATGACGACGCCGGCCGACGTGGCCACGTCGGAGCCCGGATCGGCGCGGTGGCCGAACCACTGGTCGACCGCGACGCCGACCGCCTCGATCACCCAGAAGACGAGGCCCGGGCCGGCCAGGAAGATGCCGGCCGGGCGCCGCTGCCACAGCAGCACCGCCACGATCGCCATCGCCGGCAGCCAGAACGCGAGGTCCTGCACGTGGATCGGGTTGGTGGTCAGGCCGGTCCCGGCCAGGAACCCGGGCGGGTCCTCGCCCAGGTCGGGCACGACGAACCGCAGCCACGCGAGCGTGTTGAGGACGACGACGACGAGGATGAACGCCGCGATGCCGCGCGCGGGCAGGGTCTCCGGGAGGAGCGGTGGACGTGGGTCGAGCAGCGCGCTGACCAACGACCAGAACGACAGCCCCAGGAGGGCGACGTAGGCCAGGAACAGCTCGTTGAACGGCGTGGCGTACACGAGCAGGGTGGCGTTGTAGGTGAGGTAGGCGAGCGCCCCGAGCAGCGCGGCGGCCCCCAGTGGTGAGCCGCGATCCGACGAGACCATCCCGAGGACGAGCACGGGGAGCGCCAGCGTGAGCATGACGAGCGCCGTGCCGCGCGCCGAGCCGTTCATCACCGGTGTCCCGTTGAGGATCCCGTCCACGAAGAACGTGGGGACGGCGGCGACCACCACCAGCGCGACGACCGAGGCGCAGAGGAGCCGGGTCCGGCGGCTCATGGCGTCAGCCGGCGGTCGGGCGCGGGCACTGCTTCGGGCGAAGCCGCGTCGTGCTGGCGCGGCGTCGAGGCCACGACGAGGACACCGGTCACGAGGTAGATCACCTGCAACGGGTGGAAGGCACGGATGGAGGCGATCTCGCCGATGATCCAGACCACCATGACGGTCCCGGCGACGATGCTGGCGAGCTGCCAGCCGTCGGTGCGCTTGGCCAGGGCCACGGCGGCGACCAGGGAGCTGCCGCCGACCACGGCCATCAGGATCACGCCGGGGAAGTAGTTGCTGGCGAAGTCGGTGTCGCGGACCCACGACGCCTGTTCGGGGATCCAGTCCGTCATCAGGGCGAGACCGCCTCCCACTGCGCTCACGCCGTTGAACCACAACAGCGCGAGAAGGACCCTTGTCCTTGGCTCCATGTCGCCTCCTCGGGTCACTGACCACGCTAGGCAGGCCTCGCGACGCCCCACAGTGCCGAACGTCCCGCGGACCTGCGCCGTGGTGCCCCTCTCGCAACCCGCCGCAGTGCGGCCGTGCTGCTACTGTCGAAGTGGACTGCCAGCGCAAGGTCCGCGCCACGGGTTCTCCGGGCGTACGGGTACTGGCGCAGGCAGCAACGACAGGCGGTAGCGAGATGTTCTCGCCGCTCAGCACGACGTCCCTCCGCACCGCGGGCCCGCCATTCGCCACCGGCACCAGGTGATCTCGTTCGTCTGGTCCCCGGGCGAGCGCCTTCCCGCGGGCACGGGCGGGTCGGAGAACTTCACGGTCGGGCAGGTCCGCGAGCTCAACCGCCGGGCCATCCCCGCCCGGGTCGTCACCGTCGGGCTCGGGACGGCCGACGGGCGGGAGGAGTTCGACGACGTCCCGTTCCACTGCGTCGCGGACCTCGACGCCCTCGCGTCGCTCGACGACACGGTGATCTTCGTCAGCGAGGCCCCGCCGGTGGCGACGATGCACCCGGCCTACCAGATCCTCCACGTGCCACCGCCGCTGCGCGAGCACCGTCAGGCATCCGTGCTCGCCGGGACGCGCAACCGTACGCTCATCGCGACCAGCCGCTACGCGGCGGCGCTGTGGGCGGAGTTCCTCGACGTCAGCATCGACACCATCCGGGTCGTCTACCCGTTCGCCGAGAGCGCCTTCGCCCGCCAGCCCCGTGACCGCGCGCGGACGGACATCACCCGGGTGCTGTATGCCGGACGGCTGACGCCCGAGAAGGGCATCTACACGCTGTTGTCGATGCTGCACACCGACCTCTTCGAGCCCGGCTCCGTCACCTTCACCGCCACGTCCGCCGGAGCCGACAAGCCACAGGGCGCGATCATCGAGCGGATGCTGCACACGCACCCCGGGATCGACCTGGTGCCCGCGCGGCGCACCCCGGCCGGCATGGCCGCGCTCCTGGCCGAGCACGACGTCGTCGTGATGCCCTCCAACAGCCAGTACTGGCACGAGACCTTCGGGATCGTGTCCATCGAGGCCCAGCACGCCGGGTGTCGCGTCGTCGCCTCGCACGACGGCGGCCTCCCGGAGACCGACTGCGGGGCGCTCGTGCTGGTGCGCCCCGACGACGCCGAGGCGCTCGCCCAGGGGATCCTGGCCGCTCGCGACCAGGGACCCGTGCCGCTCGCCGACCGGCGGCGGGCCGGTCGGGACTTCACGGTCGCCGACTCGGTCGACAGCCTCCTCGAGGCACTCCGTGCCCCGGCGCCGCCGACCCCGTGGGCGGTCATCCAGGAGCTGGAGGAGCTGGTCGCGCTCCCGCCCGCCCAGCCGGCCCCACAGTCACGAGCAGGGAGGACCAGATGATCATCGCGCAACCAGCCCCCGTCCCGGGTGTCGCGGCGCAACCGCGCCCCGGCCTGCGACCGGACGGCAACGCCGCCGACCAGCTCTACCTCGAGGAGGCCGCCGCCGCCCTCGGCCCGATCATGGCCGCCTGTGAGGCAGGCGCGGCGCGCAGCACCCGCGCCGACCTCCGGGTCCTGGTCCGCGAGGCCCGGGGCGTGCACGCGGCCCAGCTCTCGGCGCTCGCGGACGTCCGGCACGCGCAGGGCCGGCCGGTCGCGCCGTACGCCGGGGCGCGCGAGGTCGCCGACCTCGTCGGGTTGCGGGGGGCGGCGCTGGACGGTGCCGTCGTCGAGCGCCTCGTCGGGCACGCCCACGCCGCGATCGCGGCCGCCCGTACGGAGCTGGTCGTCGGGGTCAGCCCGTCGGTCCGTCGGCTCGCCGAGCGCGCGATCCACGCCGAGGACCGACTGCTCGGGGCACTCGGGCGGCTGTCTGCGTGACGTCCGCCTTCGACTGAGCGCGCAGGCTACACAGCAATTCCGGTCAGGCGCCGCGAGCCCGCGGTGCCCCAGACTGGGGCCATGAGGGAGTCAGGACGCGACCGGCTCCGAGAGCTGCTCGACGCCGTGCTGGACGAGGACCACGCGACCCTCGCCGACATGGCCGGCGGGGCGTACTCCTCGCCGTACCACTTCAACCGGCGCCTGCGCAGGGACGCCGGTGAGCCGCCGGTGGCGATGCGTCGCCGGGTGATGCTGGAGCGTGCGGCGTGGCGGATCTCGCACGGGTCGAGCGTCACCGACGCGGCCTTCGAGGCCGGCTACGAGTCCGTGGAGGGCTTCGGTCGCGCGTACGCCCGGGCGTTCGGGCACCCGCCCAGCACGCCGGCCACGGGCCACTGGCTCCCGGCGCCCAACGGCATCCACTTCCACCCGCCCACGTCCCTGTGGGTCCAGTCCACGGAGCAGGCCATGAACCCGATCACCGAGCACCTCGTGCGCCACGACCTCGACGACACCAGGCACCTCCTCGACCTCGCCAAGGGCGTGCCGCAGGAGGCGTACGAGTCCGCGGAGCTGCCCGGCCTGCAGGTCCTGGGCTTCGACGGGCCCGACGAGTCGCTCGCGCAGCTCCTGGAGCACCTGGTCGCGACGAAGGAGATCTGGTTGGCCGCCATCGACGGCGCGGACTTCCCGCTCGCTGGCGAGCGGGACCCCGCCAGCCTGCTGGCCCGTCACGACGTGGTGGCGCCCCGCTGGCTGGGCTGGGTCCGCGACCTCGACGCCCGAGGAGCGTGGGAGGACCGGCTGGTCGACGCGCTCTGCGACCCGCCGGAGAGCTTCGTGATGGGCAGCGTGTTCGCCCACGTCGTGACGTACGCCGCCGCGCGACGCCAGGTGGCCCGGCACCTGCTGCGGCGCCACGGCGTCGACGTCGACGAGGGCGACCCGATCAGCTGGCTGCGCCGCCAGCGGGGCGAGGAGTGAGCCCCTCGACCTCGGCGACATGCGCGCGCACCGCGTCCGCGACCTCGCCGGCGTGGGTCCTCGGGGCCCAGTGCCCGGCGGCGAGGTGCACGCGCCGGAGGTCGTCGCACCACGGGTCGCTCGCGGCGAGGGCGGACTCGCGCACGGCCGGGTCGCGGGTGAGCGCGAGCTGGAGGACCGGCACGGACGTACGCCGCTCGCGCGGGCGGCCCGCCGCCGTCGCGAGGTTGCCCCGGTAGTAGCGCAGCCCCGACGCCGCGTCCGGACCGCCCACGAGGCGGACGACCGGCGGAGCGAGCGGGGAGGCAAGGAACGGCACGTAGGAGGACGACACCGCTTGGCCGAGGAGCCCGGCGAGGCCGACGGGTGACGGACGTCGGAGCGTACGGCGCACCCAGGCGGCGACGTGGTCGAGGCAGGGGCCGCTGATCGAGGTGAAGGAAGCGATCCGCTGCTCGGCACCCGGCTCGCACACGGCCTCCCAGCCCTGCACGGATCCCCAGTCGTGACCGACCAGGTGGACCGGCCGGTCCGGGCTGGCGTCGTCGAGCACCGCCATCACGTCCGCCGCCAGGTGCGGGACGGTGAAGGAGGCGTCCGGGGCGTTGGTCGGCGAGAGGCCCATCCCGCGGGTGTCGTAGAGGATGACCCGCAGGTCATCGGCGAGCAGGCGTGCCACGGGCAACCACGTCCGGTGCGTGTCGGGCCACCCGTGCACGAGGACCACCGGCACCGCCTCCGGGTCCCCGACCTCATGGACGGCGAGGTCGACGCCGTCGCCGTGGACGGTGCGCTGTCGCCAGTGCCGGCGCGGGTCGCTCGAGGTGTCAGGCAGATCGGTCATGGCACCCGGTACCCAGGCTGGGCGCTCCGACGCTCAAGCGCGCAGCACCTTGTCCATCGGGCGACCCTTGGCGAGCTCGTCGACGAGCTTGTCGAGGTAGCGGATCTGCCGCATCAGCGGGTCCTCGACCTCCTGCACCCTGACCCCGCACACCGAGCCCGTGATCTGGTCGACGTGCGGGTTGAGCGTGGCTGCTGCGAAGAAGTCCGCGAACGTCGTCTCCTCGTCGAGGTGCCGGCGCAGGGTCGCCTCGTCGAACCCGGTCAGCCACTCGATGACCTGGTCGACCTCGGCCTTCGTCCGACCCTTCCGCTCGGCCTTCGCCACGTAGTGGGGGTAGACCGAGGCGACGCTCGTGGTGAAGATCCGGTGCATCCTCCGAGGATAGGCCGCTCGGACCGCCGCCCGGGGGCTGCCAACTGACGAGTTGGCGGGCCAACCGGTGAGTTGGCGGCGAGTGCGCGGACCCCGACCCGGGTCAGCCCTTGTCGGTGTCGGCAGCCCGGCGCAGCATGTCGGACTCGCTCTTGACGGCCTTCACGGTTGCGGGGTCCATCAGCGGCTCGGTGCCGGGCTGGTGGAGATCCGTCTCGGTGGTGTCGGGGTTGATGCCCTCGCCCGCCGCCGGGATGCCGGAGGGGGTGGTCGGACCGTCCTCGGTGACCGCGTGCGCGGCTGCCTCGGCCTCGGCCTCCGTCAGGCCCAGGGCAGGCGCCAGCACGGCGGCCTGCGCGGACGGAGCCTTCTTCGCCGCCTTCTTCCTTGCGGCGGCCCTCTTCGCGGGAGCCTTCTTCGCCGCTGCCTTGGTGACGGCGGGCGCTGCGGAGGCCGCCGGGGCTGCCGGGGCTGCGGGGGCTGGCGCCGCCGGAGCGTCGGCCGGCGCCGACCGTGCGAGCGTCGGCTCGACCTCGGACGGCGTCGGGCGTGCGCCCGGCCACGACCCGTACGGCACGGAGTCGGAGCCCGAGGCCCGCTCGACCGCGCGGCTCACGACGCGCGCCGTCGTACGTGCCCCGACCGTGGCAACGCCCACCGAGGCCCCGATGACGGCGGCAGCGGCGTGGGCGGGAAGGGCGATTGCTCCTGAGACCAGGCGGATGGGGTTCACCAGCGATCCTCTCGTCGGGCATGGGGCGGCTCGGATGGTTCCGGTACCCATTGTGCGGTGCGGCAGACGGTGACGTGCACCACGGTCCGTCGTGCCCGCTGGCGGGTGAGGCCCGTGTGCAAGGAGGGCCGAACGGGTACTGGAGTGGTCCATCCAACGCCGAACGACTCGGCGACGAGAGGAGCACAGCCATGACCGAGAACACGCATCTTCGCAGCACGTCAACAGCGACCCGCTCGCCGGTGCAGATGGCGGCCGCGCTGGTCGGCGCGGTCTTCCTCCTGGTCGGGGTCCTGGGCTTCATCCCCGGCATCACGACCAACTACGACAGCCTCGAGGTGGCCGGGCACGAGTCGCGCGCCGAGCTTCTCGGGATCTTCCAGGTGTCCGTCCTGCACAACGTCGTGCACCTGCTCTTCGGCGTCGCGGGCCTCGCGCTCGCGCGGGCCGCGGGGTCGGCGCGCGCGTACCTGGTGGGCGGCGGCGCGATCTACCTCGTGCTGTGGCTGTACGGGCTGGTCATCGACAAGACGTCCGAGGCCAACTTCGTGCCGCTCAACACCGCCGACGACTGGCTGCACCTCGTCCTCGGGCTCGGCATGATCGCGCTCGGCGTCGTGCTCGGCAGGCGGCCTGGCACCACCGGCGTCGGCCGCTGACCGGACGACGCGACTGCGCCGGCCCGCAGCGAGGCGGGCCGGCGCAGTCGGTGGTCGGGGTCGTCCAGGACGGTCAGGACGAGCTCGTCTGCGAGTGGACCTCGTCCACTCCCGACTGGCCCTCGGACTTCACCGTGTCGGCACTCTGCGCGGCCGACTCCTTGACCTCCTGGGCGGCCTGGGTCGCAGTGTCCTTGACCTCCGCTGCGACCTCCTGGGCCACCGACCGGGCCTGGTCGACGACCGGCTGGCCGTGCTCCTTGGCCGCGTCGACGACATGACCCGCGGCCACGGCCTCCTTCTCGGAGGCCGGGATCAGTGCGGAGACGATCATCCCGGCACCGAAGGCGACGAGGCCGGCGGCGAGGGGCGTGCCCTGCACCTTGTCCTGCGCGGTGCTGACGGCGTCACCGGCCGTGCCCCGGACCGAGTCGACCGCTCCCGAGGCGGAGTCCCTGGCGGACCCGGCGGTGCCTGACGCGGAGGTGCCGGCCCCGTGCGCGGTGCCCATCACCTTGTCGCGGACGCCGCGGATCCGGCCCCGGGCGGCCGTCTTGCGGCGCTCGACGATGGCCGACGGGCTCACCCTGTCCTGCAGGGCGTCCACGTTGGCGGTCATCGACTGCCGGGTCTGGGCGATCTCGCCGCTCAGCTCTTCTGTGCTCTGGCCCATTGTGCGTCCTCCTTGAGTGTCTGCTGCGTCTCCGGCAGCTCCGGGTGTGCGTTCTTGATCTCCTTGCGGCCCCGGGCCGCGAGGACGGCGCCGACGATCGCCCACAGGACCGTGACGATCAGGAAGGCGAGCTCGACCGGCATCCAGTTGTCGAGCAGGTAGGCGAGGGCGAACGAGCCCAGGATCAGGGCAAGCAGGCCGGCGACGCCGGCGCCACCGAGCATCCCGGCACCCTTCCCTGCCTTGGTCGCCTCTTCCTTGAGCTCGGTCCGCGCGAGCTCGAGCTCCTGCTTGACCAGCGTCGTCAGGTCGTGGCTGAGGTCGCCCACGATCTGCCCGAGACTGCGGTCGTCGTCAGCTCCTGGGGGGCCCCCGGCGACGTGCGCGCCCGACGTCGCCGACTCCGTCCCGTACGGTCCACCGACCGTCGGCCCGGTCACGGCGCGTCCTGCGTGCGCTGGCCCGGGACGCCTGGCGAGGTGGAGTCCGTCCGGGACGGCGTGGCGGTGGTGGGCGGGACCACCGGGGTGTCGTAGCCGGTCGTGCCCGGGCGGTTCGTGCTCGACTGGCCCGCCAGGGGAGCGTCGCCGCTGGCGGTGCCCGTCGGACCCGTGCCGACAGCGCTGCCGGCGTACGTCGCGCCGGTGGTCCCCGGCGTGGTGGCAGGGACCGCGCCCGTCGCCGGCGTGCCGCCGGGCTCGGCGAGCGACGCCGCCGCCGCACCGTCGGCGGTCGCACGGAACACGCGTCCCGCGACCACGCCTGCGGCGAGGGCGCCCAGCAGGAACGTGCCCGGCCGGCGCCGCGCGAAGTCGCGGGCGTCGTCGAGCAGCTGCCCGGGCTCACGGCTCTCGAGGTGGCTGCCCAGGGCCCGGGCCCGGTCGGAGACCTCGCGTGCGAGGTCGCTTGCCAGGCCCTGTGCGGGGCCCTGCTCCACCATCTGCTGGAGGTCGTCGCCGAACGTGCGCAGGGTCTGGGAGAGGTTGTCGCGCTGGGTCGTGGCCTGGTCGGTCAGCTGGGTGGTGACCTGCTGCCTCGCGTCGTCCACGACGGTGCGCGCCTGCGCGGCCGCGGTGCCAGCCACGGCTGCCGCCTCGTCCTTCGCGGTGCCGGCGACGTGCCGGCTCTGGTCGGCCGCGGTCGAGGCGGCCTCCTTGGCGGTACCGGTCGAGCTGGCGGTCGGGCTGTCGAACGTGCTGCCCGGTTCGTTGCTGTAGGTGGTCATGCGTCCTCCTCGGATGGGGTGGGGGTGGTGCCTGCGTCCGGATCCGGATCGGGGTCACCGGCCGGTTCGGAGCCCGGCTGCAGCTGTTCCTGGTCCGGTTCCTCGCCGTCGGGAGTCGGCGGCTCCGCGTCCTGGTCGTGGTCGGGGGAGTGCTCGGTCATGGAGGTCCGGTACCCCGCGATCCGCGACGCACGTCACCGTTTCGGGCGGTATTTCCCAGATGCATGAGGAATCGGGCCACGGGGCACTGTGAGCGATGGCCTTCCTCGTCCGGCACGCCCCGACCGTCCCCGACCACCGCTCGTACGACGACCTCACCGACGCCGAGGTGCACGAGATCGGTCGCGCCCTCGACGCCCTGCGCGAGGACGTCCTGGCCGATCGCGGCGCGCGGGACGCGGCGTACGTCCGCCGCGTCATCGCCGTCCAGCGCTGCCTCGAGGTGGGCGGGCGACTGGTGCTCCTCGGCAGCCGCCACCGGGTCGCGTGGTGGCTGGGCACGACCTCGCTCGCCCTGTCGAAGGTGCTCGACAACATGGAGATCGGGCACAACGTGCTGCACGGGCAGTGGGACTGGATGCGCGACCCGCGGATCCACTCCTCCACGTGGGACTGGGACCACGCCTCGGCCCCGGAGCAGTGGCGCCGCGCCCACAACGACCGGCACCACGTCAACACCAACGTGCTCGGCGAGGACAACGACCTCGGCTACGGCATCATGCGCGTCGACGAGGCGCAGGAATGGGAGCCGCGCCACCTCGTGCAGCCGCTGCTGAACCTCGTCAACGCGTGCATCTTCGAGTACGGCATCGCGATGTACGACCTCGACCTGGGCGAGTCCCTCCGCTCGGGCGCCGGTTTCACGCCGGAGCAGAAGGAGGAGATGCGCACGACGGGGCGCCGAGCCGCGCGCCACGCGTTGCGCGACTACGTCCTGCACCCGCTCCTGTCGACGCCCACCGGCTCGGCCCGCACCACCCTCACCGCCAACCTGGTCGCCAACCTGGCCCGCAACGTGTGGAGCCACTCGGTCATCATGTGCGGCCACTTCCCCGAGGGAGTGGAGACGTTCGAGGTGCCGGAGCTCGACGAGCACGAGACGCGCGGTCGCTGGTACGTGCGGCAGATGCTGGGCTCGGCCGACATCTCCGGCCCGCCCCTGCTCCACGTGCTGTGCGGCAACCTCTCGCACCAGATCGAGCACCACCTCTTCCCGGACCTGCCGAGCAACCGCTACCGCGAGATCGCCGGTCCCGTCCGCGAGCTCTTCGAGCGCCACGGGCTGGCCTACAACACCGCGCCGCTGTGGCGGCAGGTCGCCAGCGCCTGGCACAAGGTGCTGCGCCTGTCGGTGCCGCCGCGCGCGTCCCGCATCGCCGGATGACGTCGGCCCACTGACCCCGGGGCATCACTGCCCGAGCATGTCCTCCATCAGCTCGATCTCGGCCGTCTGGCTGGCCTCGATCGACTCGGCGAGGGCGACGGCGTCGGCGAACAGGCCGTCCTCCTGCTCGGCCTCGGCCATCTCGATCGCGCCCTCGTGGTGCTCGATCATCATCTGCAGCCACATCGTCTCGAAGCTGCTGCCGTCGGCGTCCTCGAGCATGGCCAGGTCGTCGGGATCCATGCCCATCCCGTCCATCCCCATCCCGTCGTCGTCGCCCTCGTCGTCCCCGTGCGAGCCCATGTGGCTGTTCACGTGGTCGCGGGACGTCTCGGGGACCTCCTCGCCCCACGCGGTGAGCCAGTCGACCATCGACTCGATCTCGGGCGCCTGGGCGGCGCGGATGTCCTCGGTGAGCCGGGCGAAGTCGGGGGACAGGTCGCGGCCCTGGGTCATGTCGACCATGACGAGCGCGTCGGCGTGGTGCGGGATCATCTCGGTGGCGAACTCCACGTCGGCGTCGTTGTGGACGTCGCCGTTCGCGGCGGTGCGCTCGGCGGCGGGTACGTCGGCCGAGGTGTCGTCGCCACAGGCCGCGAGCGTGGACGCGGCGAGGGTCAGGAGGAGTGCGGCCGCGGTGGCGCGGCGCGGGCGTGCAGCAGTGCGTGCGGACATGGGTGTCTCCTTGTGTGGTGTCCGTGCTGGTGTGGTGGTCGCGTCGCCCGGGCGGTGCCGGGCGCAGGTGCGTCTCAGCAGCGGAGGATCGACAAGGAGTGCAGGTCGGGTGGTCCGAGGTCGTGGCGTGCTGCGGCGGGAGGCGTACGTGTGCCCGTCGCCCGTAGGAGCAGCGCGACCAGTCCGGGCCGGGGGCCAGCGGCCCTGAGCAGGGCGAGCGCCGCAGTCGCGAGCACGGCCAGGCAGAGGCCGAGCACCTGCATCGCCCGGTGGCCGTCCCCGTGGCTCGTGGCGGACCAGGTGGCAGCCTCGGCGAGCACCTCGTCGGCGGCGGCCGGGGCGTGCGACGTGTGCGCGCCGTGTGCGGCATGGCTCGTGGCGGTCTCCTGCGCGGCGGGCGCGGGGAGGGCTGCCCCGGCGGCGCCGGCATGCGTGGCCAGCCCGTGCATGGCGAAGATCGCCAGCAGGGCAGCCGCAGCCCACCAGGTCCTGGTCACGGGCCCAGCCTAGGCCGACCTGCGCATGACCACACGCGGGAACCCGGCCGAGGTCGCGTCCGTCCGCGCGGCCAGGGTGAAGCCGGCGTCCTCGAACAGCTTGCGGGTGCCGACGTAGGCCATCGTCAGGTCGACCTTCTCGCCCCTGTTGTCCACCGGGTAGCCCTCGACGACGGGCGCGCCGCGCGCGGCGGCGTAGGCGACCGCCCCCGCCAGCAGCACGTGAGAGATCCCGCGGCCGCGGTGGCCGGGGCGGACGCGGATGCACCACACCGACCAGACAGGCTCGTCGTCGACGTGCGGGATCTTCGTCGAGCGTGCGAAGGGCAGGTCGGACCGCGGAGCCACCGCCGCCCAGCCGACGACCTCGTCGCCGTCGTAGGCGAGCACGCCCGGCTTGGTGCGCCTGCGCGTCAGCGCCTCCACGTAGGCCCCGCGATCGGGCCCGGCGAGCTCCCGGTTGTCCTTGGCGGGGATGCGGTGGCTCAGGCACCAGCACACGCTCGAGGCCGGGTTCTTCGGGCCGACCATCGTGCGTACGTCGTCGAAGCGCGCGTGCGTCGCGGGGAACACGCGGAACCCGTCGGACGTGGCGAGGGGCGTCGAGGCCATGCGGCCCACGCTAGACCGGACCGCCGACAACCGGCTGCTGACGTCGGGCCGTGTTCAATGGCCGCCATGGCGCACGCGATGCGGAAGATCGGCCTGCTCGGCGGGATGAGCTGGGAGAGCTCGGCGCTCTACTACGCGGTGGTCAACGAGGCCGTGCGCGAACGCCTCGGCGGCTACCACTCGGCGCGCGTCGTGATGTCGTCGGTGGACTTCGCCGAGGTCGAGGCGATGCAGTCAGCGGGGGAGTGGGGCGCCGCCGGCGAGCTGCTCGCCGGCGAGGCCGCCGCGCTCGAGGCAGCGGGTGCGGAGTGCCTCGTGCTGTGCACCAACACGATGCACAAGGTCGCCGACGCCATCGAGGCGGCGACCACGGTGCCGCTCGTGCACATCGTCGACGTGACGGCGGCCGCCGTCCGCGCGGCCGGGCTCACCCGCGTCGCGCTGCTCGGCACCCGGTTCACGATGGAGCAGTCCTTCGTCCGTGAGCGCCTGGCAGCGGGCGGCGTCGAGGCGCTCGTGCCGGCGGGTGATGACCTCGAGACGGTGCACCGGGTGATCTACGACGAGCTGGTCCACGGCGTCGTCCGCGAGGCCTCGCGCGCGGCGTACGTCGACGTGATCGACCGGCTCGTGGCCGCGGGGGCCGAGGGCGTGGTGCTCGGCTGCACGGAGATCGAGCTGCTGGTCGGCCCGGACGACGTCGACGTCCCGGTCTTCGCCACCACCCGGCTGCACGCGCTCGCCGCGGTCGACCTCGCGCTCAGCTGACCCTCGCGACGACCAGGGCGAGCCAGTCGTCGAGGCGATCGAGCTGCTCGACGCGACCGAACATCGGCGCCTTCCCGGGCGGCGGCAGGTAGCCGACGGCGTCCATCACGAGCCAGTACGGGTCGGCCGGGCCTGCGGCCACCGCGGCGTACGCGTCGAGGAACGCCCGCGCAGCCCCGGGGTCGTGCATCACCGCCAGGTTGGACGCGGCGTGCGCCGCGTCGAGCCACGCCGGGCCCGTCGAGGTCTCCACCCAGTCGACGACCCCGCTGATCGCGCCGTCGGACCACAGCAGGTTGCGGTGGCTGAAGTCGCGGTGGAGGAACGTCGGCTCGTACGCCGGGGCGGGCCCGGCGAGCACCGCGAACGCCCTGCGCCACGACTCCGGGTGGCGCGACCACGTCGGCACCACCCACTTGGCCGGCCACGCCCACGACTGGAACGTGCGGAACGGCTCGGCCGGCCACTGGGCGTGGATGGTCGCCAGCAGGTCGGCCATCGCCCGGACGGCGGCGTCGTCGACCTCGCACAGCGGGGCGCCGGGCAGGCGGGACATGAGGTGCGCCGCAGCACCGGCGACGACCCCCTCGGCGTCGAGGGCCAGGCTGGTCGGGGCGGGCACCGGGGTCGCGGCCATCGCGAGCTGGGCGTCGCGCTCGCGGGCGGTGAGCTCGGCGCCGTGGGCGCGCCACGGCTCGGCGGTCATCAGCCGGAGCACCGAGTCGGTGCCGTCGTCGTGGTGCAGCGCGAGCATCGTCGAGGTCATCCCGCCGTCGAGGGCCTCGGAGGAGACCACCGGCGACCCGGCCTCCGCCCCGGCCCAGGCGAGCGCGGCGGCGACGTCGACGGGGCTCTCCAGCACGCCCCGACGCTAGCGCGGTCTCAGCCCTGCGCGGGCCAGAGGGAGTGGTAGGCGTTGATCGCGGGCTGCCCGCCGAGGTGGGCGTAGAGCACGTGGGAGTCGGCCGGGATCTCGCGGGACTCGACGAGGTCGACGAGCCCGGCGAGCGACTTCCCCTCGTAGACCGGGTCGGTGATCATCGCCTCGAGCTGCGCGCCGAGCGCCATGGCCTCCATCGTCGAGTCCACCGGGAGGCCGTAGAGCTCGCCGGCCCAGCCCTCGAGCACAGTGATCTCCTCGTCGCGCAGGTCGCGGCCGAGCTCGATGAGCTCCGCGGTGTGGCGCGCGATCCGGGCGACCTGGTCGCGCGTCTTGTCCAGCGTCGCGCTGGCGTCGATGCCGAGCACCCGGCGGCGTACGCCGGTGAGGTCCTCGAGCGCGGCGAACCCGGCGATCATCCCGGCGTGGGTGGAGCCGGTGACGGTGCAGACGACGATCGTGTCGAACGTGACGCCGAGCGCCTTCTCCTGCTCGGCCACCTCGAAGGCCCAGTTCGCGAACCCGAGGCCGCCGAGGCGGTGCTCGCTCGCGCCGGCCGGGATGGCGTACGGCGTCCCGCCAGCCTCCTCCACCTCGCGGATCGCGTCCTTCCACGAGTCGCGGATGCCGATGTCGAAGCCGTGCGGGTCCAGGCGCGAGTCGGCCCCCATCATCCGGCTGAGCAGGATGTTGCCGACCTGGGTGTTGGTGGGGTCGTCCCACGGCACCCACTTCTCCTGGACGAGGCGGCACTTCAGCCCGAGGTGCGCGGCGACGGCGGCCACCTGCCGCGTGTGGTTGGACTGGAAGCCGCCGATCGAGACGAGCGTGTCGGCGCCGCGGGCGAGCACGTCGGGGACGATGTACTCGAGCTTGCGGACCTTGTTGCCGCCGAAGGCGAGACCGCTGTTGACGTCCTCGCGCTTGGCCCACACCTGCGCGCCACCGCCGCGGGCGGCCAGGTGGTCGCTGAGCCGCCTCAGGTGGTGGACGGGGGAGGGCCCGAAGGTGAGCGGGTGGCGGGGGAACTGGTCGAGGATCACGGGGTCTCCTGCGGGTCGGGGATGAGGTCGGCGAGGTTCTGCCAGGTGCGGAAGGCGACCTCGGCCGCCGCGTCGGCGTCGCGGGCGGCGCAGGCCTCGACGAGGCGGGCGTGCAGCGCGACGGACTCGGCCGCGGCGTGCGAGGCGAACCGGCGCCGTTCGAGGCGACGTACGACGGGGGTGAACTGGGCGAGCACCGTGGCGACGGCGCGGTTGCCGGACGACTCGACGGCGACCGCGTGGAAGTCGTCGTCGGCCGACAGGGCCGCGGCGGTGTCGCGAGCCTCGACCGCGTCGGCGAACCGGTGGTTGGCCCCCCGCATCCGGTCGAGGTCGTCGTCGGTGAGCCGCGCGACCGCCTCGGACACCGCGAGCCGGTGCATGGCGACGACGACGGCGTGCGCCTCACGTACCTCGTCGAGGTCGATCTCGGCGACCACGGTGGAGCGCCCCGGGGCGGCCCTCACCAGCCCGCTCTCGCCGAGCCGGAGCAGCGCCTCGCGCACGGGCGTACGGCTCACGCCGAGCCACGCGGCCAGCTCGGTGTCGCGGACCACCTCGCCCGGCGCCAGGGTGCCGTCGACGATCGCGTCGCGGAGGCGGTCGTGGACGGTGTCGCGCAGCAGCGACGTACGGATCGGTGCGTGGTCGACGGGGACGGGCATGCAATATATTGCACATCGGACCCGGCTGGCCGTCAAGCCTCCGCCGGGAACAACCTGGGTGGTTGAGCGTTGAACCAGTATGAAGAAGATCGGGTTCCTCAACTTCGGCCACTGGACCGACTCGCCGCACTCGCAGGTGCGCTCGGCGTCGGACACCCTGCTCCAGTCGATCGACCTCGCCGTCGCGGCGGAGGAGCTCGGCGCGGACGGGGCGTACTTCCGCGTCCACCACTTCGCCCGTCAGCTCGCCTCGCCGTTCCCGCTGCTCGCCGCCGTCGGCGCGCGCACCAGCCGGATCGAGATCGGCACCGGCGTGATCGACATGCGCTACGAGAACCCGCTCTACATGGCCGAGGACGCCGGCTCCGCCGACCTCATCGCGGGCGGCCGCCTGCAGCTCGGCATCAGCCGGGGATCACCGGAGCAGGTCATCGACGGCTGGCGCTACTTCGGGTACGCCCCGGCCGAGGGCGAGGACCAGGCCGACATGGCCCGGCGGCACACCGAGGTCTTCCTCCAGGTGCTCGAGGGTGAGGGGTTCGCCCAGCCCAACCCGCGCCCGATGTTCCCCAACCCGCCCGGGCTGCTGCGCCTCGAGCCGCACTCCGAGGGCCTGCGTGAGCGCATCTGGTGGGGCGCCGCCTCCGACGCCACCGCGCGCTGGGCGGCCGGGAAGGGCATGCACCTGATGAGCTCGACGCTGAAGGCCGACGAGACCGGCGAGCCCTTCCACGTCCAGCAGCGCAAGCAGATCGAGGTCTACCGCGAGGCGTGGAAGGAGGCCGGCCACGAGGGCGAGCCGCGCGTCTCGGTGAGCCGGTCGATCATGCCGATCACCACCGACATGGACCGGGCCTACTTCGGCCACGAGGGCCGGAGCTCGGACCAGTTCGGGCAGATCGAGGCCAACCTGCGCGCGGTCTTCGGGCGCACGTACGCCGCGGAGCCCGAGATCCTGGTCAAGGAGCTGGCGGACGACGAGGCGATCGCCGCGGCCGACACCCTGCTCCTGACGGTGCCCAACCAGCTGGGGGTGGACTACAACGCCCACATCCTGGAGTCGGTCCTCACCGACGTGGCGCCGGACCTCGGGTGGCGCTGACGGGCATCCCCCAGCCGGCGTCGAACCAGTCGCGCAGCCAGCCCCGCATCGTCGCGATCTCGCGGCTCTGCTCGTCGCGGATGTCCTCCGCCAGCCGGTCGACGGCCGCGTGGTCGGCGAGGTCGCGCATGAGCAGCTGCTGCGACATCATCACCGCGGCCATGTGGTGACCGATCATGTCCGTCAGGAACGTCTCGTCGAGCTCGTCGCCGGACAGGTCGTCGAGATCACGCATCATCGGGTCGTAGTCGACCTCGTCGGGCCGGTCGGCGTACCACTCGTCCAGCCAGGCCTGCATCTGCTCGACCTGGGCCGACTGGCTCTCGATGATGCTGGTCCCGAAGGCCCGCATCTCGGGGCGTTCCGAGCGTGCCAGCTCGCCGGCGGCGTCGATCGCCTCCTCGTGGTGGGCGATCATCTCGACGAGGAACGCGTGCTCGCTGTCCACCGAGGCGTGCGACATGTGCCCCATGAACCCCGTCGGTCCGAGCGGTCCGGCGCGACCCATGTGCTGGCCGGGCCACCATGCACCGTCGTCCTGGCCGGTCATGGCGACGGCGGTCGTCGCGCTGCCGAGCGCAAGGGCAGCCACCGCCAGTCCTGCTGCTGCTCGTCGTCTCATGGGTCCCAGCTCCTCCACCCCAGCCTGCGCGGCGGGAGGCCGGAGCGACAGGGCCGAGCGGCCCCCGGTCGTCCGGCGAAGGGCCCGGGTCCTGGCCAGCCGTTCCGGGCCGCCCATCACCCGACGAGGTGAGCTGCGCTTGGACCGCGCTGGTTGTGTCGGGGGTGACTGACGACCAGCGACCCACCCACGACCCACCACGACCAGGAGGTGCCCATGAGCGGCAAGGACGACAGCGAGGGACAGGTCTCGGAGCTGGCCCAGGACGCCCCGGAGCCGATCAGCTCCGGCGACTCCGTGGCCGGTCAGCCCGGCGAGGAGTCCGGCGAGGTCGACGAGGGTGCGCAGGGTCCCAACGCGATCCCCGACGACCCGACGGGGGAGCACCCGCACGAGCGCTGACCGCGCGCCGGTCCCTGCGGTAGAACTCTGTTCATGAGCAAGCCAGTGATCGTCGTCGTGGGTGCCGGGCCGGGCGTGAGCGGGTCGGTGGCGCGCCGTTTCGCCGACGAGGGCTACGACGTCGCGCTGCTCGGCCAGGACCAGGGTGTCCTCGACGAGCTCACCGCCGACCTCGAGGGCCGCGGGGCGGCGGTCGGGCACGCCGTCGCCGACGTCACCGACGAGCAGGCCGCTCGCGACGCCGTACGCCGCTTCGGTGAGCACACCGGACGCATCGACGTGCTGCACTTCAACCCGAGCGCGTTCCGCGAGAAGGACCCGCTCGCCCTCACCGTCGACGAGCTGCTCGAGGATGTCGCCCTCGGTGTGGGCGCCCTGCTGACCGTCGTGCAGGCCGCGCGTCCCTTCATGTCGGCCGGCGGGCGGGTGAGCGTCACGGGCAGCATGGCGGCCGACGAGCCGTGGGAGGGTGCGGCGTCGCTCGGCGTGCAGAAGGCAGGGGTGCGCAACCTCGTGCACAGCCTCGACAAGACGCTGGTGCGAGACGGCATCCGTGCCGTCTCGGTCACCGTCCGCGGCAGCCTGTCCCGGGAGGGAGCGTTCACGCCGGACCGGGTGGCCGAGGCCATCTGGGCTGCGGCCACCAAGGACGATGCCGACTGGAGCAGCGAGGTTCACTACCGCGGCTAGTCTCGACAGCGTGACGCCGACCAGCAGCCCTCGCCCCTCCCGTGCCCGCCGCCCCGCCGCCCTCCTCGCCGTCGGCGTGCTGCTGCTCGGGGTGTCCGCGTGCGGCAGCGACGAGGCACCGTCGGGCTCGTCGGGCGCGTCGACCTCGTCGACCTCGACCACCGCCAGCGCTGCGCCGATCGCTGCCGAGGACGCCCTCGCGCGCATCGAGGACGGAGCCGCGGTCGTGGACGTCCGGACCCCGGAGGAGTTCGACGACGGCCACCTCGACGGCGCGGTCAACATCGACTACCAGGCCGACGACTTCGCCCAGCTCGTCGAGGAGCTGCCGAAGGACGTGCCCTACGTCGTCTACTGCGCCTCGGGCCGGCGTGCGACCGGGGCGGTCGAGCAGATGCGCGACCTCGGCTTCACCGACGTGGTCAACGGCGGCGGGTACGCCGACCTCGCCGGCTGAGCGTCCGCCGGGCCGTCAGCGCTTGCGGCCCCACACCAGGTAGGCGATCGGTCCGAGCGGCTGCACTGACAGCGCCGGCCCCCACAGCAGCTTGGGTCCGCGGACCAGCTCGGCCGGACGGTGCCGGAGGTCCTTCACGCACCAGGCGGTGAGCGCGACCTCCGCGATCCCGGTCACGACCACGATCTTCTTCTGCGTCGGGGTCATGTCGCCCCAGGACTTCTTCGCCATGGCTCGAACCTACCCGGCGTGCGGTGCGTCAGGCGCCGCGGAACCCGTTGAGCAGGAACCAGAAGACGATCACGCCGACGAACGCCGCCAGGAGTCCCCACCACGCCCCGGTCAGGGCACGCCTGCCGGTGGTCGCTCCCTCGCGGGCCATCCCCGGCAGCGCGATCGTCACCGCCGCGCCGACGGCCGCCATGGCGAGCAGCTGCACCGGCACGATCCAGTTCTCGGTGCCCGGGTCGTCGAGGACGTACGCCGACGCCGGCAGGCTGAGCATGCCGAGGACGAGGAGGACGACGACCCCGACGACGCGCTGTGCTGACCGGCTCACGGGGGTCACGCTAGCGGTCGGTCGAGCGGTGTCCCACCCACATTCCGGGGACGTCGCATGTGGCTCCGGCACCGCCCACGGGCCTGTCGGCGGTCAGGCCTCCTTGGCCACCAGCGTCAGCACGTCGTACGTCGCGACGGGCTCGTCGTCGGCGTTGGTGACCAGCGCGTCCCAGCGCACCTCGCCGTAGTCGGCCGACGAGCGCGGGGTGATCTGCTTGACGGTGAGCATCACCCGGATCGAGTCGCCGGCCTTGACGGGCGTGAGGAAGCGCAGGTTGTCGACGCCGAAGTTGGCGAGCACCGGGCCGGGCGCCGGGTCCACGAAGAGGCCGGCGGCCATCGACACGATGAGATAGCCGTGGGCGACGATCCCGCCGAAGAGCGGGTTCTGTGCGGCGGCCTCGGGGTCGGTGTGGGCATAGAAGGTGTCCCCGGTGAAGTCGGAGAAGTGGTCGATGTCCTCGAGCGAGATCACCCGCGGCTCGGACTCGATCGTGTCGCCGATCCTGAGGGTCGCCAGCGAGTGGCGGAACGGGTGCTCGGGCGTCACCGTGCGCCGCGACCCGCGCGTCCAGCGGCCGGTGATCGCGGTGAGCATGTCGGGGGAGGCCTGGATCGCCGAGCGCTGCATGTGGTGCAGCACCCCGCGTACGCCGCCGAGCTCCTCGCCGCCGCCGGCGCGGCCGGGCCCGCCGTGGACCAGCATCGGCAGGGGAGAGCCGTGGCCGGTGGACTCGGGGGCGGCGTCGCGGTCGAGCACGAGGATGCGGCCGTGCCAGGGCGCCAGGCCGAGCACCAGGGTGCGGGCGACCTCCGGGTCGTGGGTGACGACGGAGCCGACGAGCGACCCCTTGCCGCGCGCGGCCAGGGCGACGGCCTCGTCCAGGGAGTCGTACGTCATCACAGTGGACACCGGACCGAAGGGCTCCACGTCGTGCGGCTCGACCGCACCGGCGCGGGCACGCAGCAGCACCGGCGACATGAAGGCGCCGCGCTCGGCGTCGCCCGCGACCTCGGCCTCGTCGAGCACCACGTCGCAGGAGGAGCGGAGCGCCTCGACCGCCTTGCGGACCTCCTCGCGCTGGCCCAGGGAGGCCAGCGGACCCATGCGGACCGACTCGTCGTCGGGGTTGCCGACGGTGAGCGAGGAGAGCTTCGCCGCGATCGCGTCGGTCATCTCGTCGGCGACGGCCGACGGCACGAGGACGCGGCGGATGGCGGTGCACTTCTGGCCCGCCTTGGCCGTCATCTCGGTGACCACGCCCTTGACGAAGAGGTCCCACTCCGGGTCGCCCGCGGCGACGTCCGGGCCGAGGACCGAGCAGTTGAGCGAGTCGGCCTCGACCTGGAGCCGGACGCCGCCGTGCAGCACCGACGGGTGCTGGCGCAGGATGCCGGCGGTGTGCGCCGAGCCGGTGAACGCCACCGAGTCCTGCACCCCGAGGTGGTCGAGCAGGTCGCCCGCTGAGCCCGAGAGCAGCTGCAGCGACCCCTCGGGCAGGATTCCCGACTCGATGATCCGGCGCACCACGAGCTCGGTGAGGTAGGCGGTCTGGCTGGCCGGCTTCACGATCGAGGGGAGACCGGCGATGAAGGCCGGCGCGAGCTTCTCCAGCATGCCCCAGACGGGGAAGTTGAAGGCGTTGATCTGGACCGCGACGCCGGGGCGCGAGGTGTAGACGTGCTGGCCGAGGAAGACTCCGGTGCGACCGAGCTGCTCGAGGTCGCCGTCGCACACGACGTGCGCGTTGGGCAGCTCGCGGCGGCCCTTGGACGAATAGCTGAAGACGGTGCCGAAGCCGCCGTCGATGTCGATCATCGAGTCGCGGCGGGTGGCGCCGGTGGCCAGGGACAGCTCGTAGAACTCGTCCTTGAGGCCGGTGAGGTGCGTGGCGAGCTCCTTGAGCAGCAGCGCCCGCTCGTGGAAGGTCAGCTCGCGGATCGCGGGGCCGCCGACCGTACGGGCGTGGTGGGCCATCGCGCCCAGGTCGAGGCCGGCGCTGGAGATCCGCGCCACCTCCTCGCCCGTGGCCGCGTCGAGGAGCGGGTGGCCCTCGGTGGAGGCGGCGTACCAGCGGCCGGCGGCGTAGCTCTCGAGCAGACGGGTCACGAGGGGTCTCCAGGGTGGGGCGGTCGGGTGGGGCGGTGGGCGCATCGAGGTTTGCGTGGCAGGGTGACGGGTGCCACACTAATAGCAGACCGATCGGTCAGTAAATGTGGTCGAAGACCCACGCAGCGGAGGACGGATGACCCTCACCGAGACCGCGCCCGGAACGTCCGAGGCCGAGCTGGAACGCCAGTTCGACGCGACGATCGCGCGCAACGACCGGATCGAGCCGCGCGACTGGATGCCGGAGGGCTATCGCAGGACCCTCGTGCGCCAGATCGCCCAGCACGCGCACAGCGAGATCATCGGCATGCAGCCCGAGGGCAACTGGATCGCCCGCGCGCCGAGCCTGCGTCGCAAGGCGATCCTGCTGGCCAAGGTGCAGGACGAGGCCGGCCACGGGCTCTACCTCTACTCCGCGGCCGAGACCCTCGGCGTCTCCCGGCTCGAGCTCACCGAGCTGCTGCTCGCCGGGCGCCAGAAGTACTCCTCGATCTTCAACTACCCGACCCTGTCGTACGCCGACGTGGGCACGATCGGCTGGCTCGTCGACGGTGCCGCGATCTGCAACCAGGTGCCGCTGTGCCGCACCTCGTACGGGCCCTACGGCCGCGCGATGATCCGGGTGTGCAAGGAGGAGTCCTTCCACCAGCGCCAGGGCTACGAGCTGCTGGCCACGATGATGCGCGGCACCGACGAGCAGCGCGCGATGGTGCAGGAGTCGGTCGACCGGTTCTGGTGGCCGGCGCTGATGATGTTCGGCCCGCCCGACGCCGACTCGCCCAACACCGCCCAGTCGATGGCGTGGGGGATCAAGCGCAACACCAACGACGAGCTGCGCCAGAAGTTCGTCGACATGTCCGTGCCGCAGGCCGAGGCCCTCGGCGTCACGCTGCCCGATCCCGAGCTGCGGTGGAACGAGGAGCGCGGCCACCACGACTTCGGCCAGCCCGACTGGGAGGAGTTCATGGAGGGCGTGAAGGGCAACGGCCCCTGCAACGCCCAGCGGATGGCCCACCGTCGCCGCGCCCACGAGGAGGGTGCCTGGGTGAGGGCCGCCGCCACGGCGTACGCCGCGAAGCAGGCGGGTGCGGCATGAGTGAGCAGCCCACCGGCACCGACTTCACCGCCGAGGGCGGACACGGCGCCGTGCCCCTGAAGGACGTCCCGACCGGCGAGGGTGTCGTACCTCCTGAGCCCGAGTGGCCGCTCTACGAGGTGTTCGTGCGCGGCAAGCGCGGGCTCAACCACGTGCACGTCGGCTCTCTGCACGCGGCCGACGACCGGATGGCGCTGCTCCACGCCCGCGACGTCTACACCCGGCGCAACGAGGGCGTGAGCATCTGGGTGGTGCGCGCCGACGCGATCACCGCGTCGAGCCCCGACGAGAAGGACCCTATGTTCGCCCCGAGCGGCGACAAGGTCTACCGGCACCCGACCTTCTACGACATCCCCGACAACGTCCCCCACATGTGACCCCACCCCACGACGTTCTTCTTCCCCCGCTGCGCTCCTCCAGAACAACGCCGCGGGGACCCCGAGAGGCCCAGATGGACTCCCACATCGAGATACCCGCCGAGGACGAGCACGACAGCGCCTACAGCGGCCTGCTCGTCAACGACGCCCACTGGGCCTTCGGCACCGACTTCGAGGACCCGCTCGCGGGCGTCGACACGACGATCCCCGACGGCGTCGACGCGCCCACGCTCGCGGCGTACGCCCTGATGCTCGGCGACGACGCGCTGGTCATGTCGCACCGGATCGCGGAGTGGACCAGCAACGCGCCGGACCTCGAGGACGACATCGCGTTGTCCAACATCGCCCTCGACCTGCTCGGCCAGGCGCGGCTGCTGCTGGCCCGCGCGGCGAAGGCCGACGCATTGGTCGTGCCGGCGCTGCCCGAGGGCTCGCCGACGCCGCCCGAGGACGCGCTGGCGTTCTTCCGTGAGGCCCACGAGTTCCGCAACGTCCGCCTCGCCGAGCTCGTCAACGGCGACTTCGCCGAGGCGACCGTGCGGGTGCTGCTGTTCTCGACGTGGCGGCTCGCGACGCTCGAGCACCTGCGCGCCAGTCGCGACCACGTCCTCGCCGCCGTCGCGGCCAAGGGCGTCAAGGAGCTGGCCTACCACCGCGACTACGCGGCGCGCTGGTTCGTCACGCTCGCGCAGGGGACCGACGAGTCCCGCCGCCGGCTGGTTGCGGCCCTCGGCGCCCTGTGGCCGCTGTGGCCCGAGCTGTTCGACACCCACCCGGTCGAGGCGGCAGCCGCCGCCGCGGGGGTCGGGGTCGACCCGGCCACGGTCCGCGAGGCCGCCGAGGCCGTGCTCGACCAGGTGCTCGACGCCGCCGACGTGTCCCGCCCCGAGGCCGCCCGCCGCGCAGGCGTGCTGGGCCGTACGGGTCGCGACGGCATGCACGGCGAACCGCTGGGCAGGATGCTCGCCGAGATGCAGTCGGTGGCCCGCGCCCACCCGAGGGGGCAGTGGTGAATCTCGATACGCCCGCTCGTGCCTCACGGGCTACTCGATCACCGAGGCGCCAGATCGAGCGCGCGCGCCGCACCGCGGAGCGCGTCACCGACCCCGAGCTCCCGATGCTGACGCTGGCCGACCTCGGCGTGCTCCGCGACGTCGAGGTGGTCGGCGACGGCCACGTGGTCGTGGAGATCACCCCGACCTACTCGGGCTGCCCGGCGATGGCGGCGATGCGCGACGACCTGGTCCGCGAGCTCGAGGGCGTCGGCTTCGACACGGTCGAGGTGCGGATCAGCCTCCACCCGGCCTGGACGACCGACTGGATCTCCCCGGAGGGCCGTGCCGCGCTGGCGGCGGCGGGCATCTCACCCCCCGGCCCGGCGCCCGCGCACGACGGCCCTATCCCGCTGACCCTGCTGCCGACCGCACGCCAGGTGCGCTGCCCGCAGTGCGACTCTCCCGCGACCGAGCTGGTCTCGGAGTTCGGGTCGACCGCCTGCAAGGCGCAGTACCGCTGCACCTCCTGCCTCGAGCCGTTCGACCACGTCAAGGAGATCTAGGGCAGTGGCCACGACCTTCCACGAGCTGACCGTCCGCGACATCGAGCCGCTCACCGACGACTCGGTGGCGGTCGCCTTCGACGTGCCCGACGACCTGCGCGAGCTGTTCGACTTCGAGCCGGGGGAGTCGCTCACCCTGCGCCGGGTCGTCGACGGCGTGGAGCACCGCCGGACCTACTCCATCTGCGCCCCGGCCGGCTCCGCGCCGCGCATCGGGGTGCGCGAGATCCCGGGTGGGGAGTTCTCGTCCTGGCTGGTGCACGAGGTCCGGCCGGGGGAGCGGATCGAGGTCGCCGAGCCCTCGGGCAGTTTCCGCGCCGACCCCGCGCAGCCGGGTCGCCACCTCTGCATCGCGGCCGGATCGGGCATCACGCCGATGCTGTCCATCGCGGCGTCGGTGCTGAGCAACCCCGAGAGCACCGTGACCCTGCTCTACGGCAACCGGGAGACCACCTCGATCATGTTCGCCGAGGAGCTCAGCGACCTCAAGAACGTGCACGGCCCGCGCTTCGACCTGGTGCACGTGCTCTCGCGCGAGCCCCGCGACGTCGAGCTGTTCTCCGGGCGGCTCGACGCCGAGCGGTTGCGGCGACTCCTGCCGATCAAGGTCCCGCTCGCCGACCTCGACCATGTGTGGCTGTGCGGACCCCTCGGGCTCGTCCAGGACGCCCGCGCGGTGCTCGCCGAGCTCGGCGTGCCGCCGGACAAGGTCCACTTCGAGCTGTTCTTCGTCGACGAGCCCCCGCCGGTGCTGCGCCACGCCGACCGGGTCGTCGAGGGCGTGACCAGCGACGTCACCGTCGTCCTCGACGGGCGTACGACCACCACGCCCATGTCGCGCGACGCGACGCTGCTCGACTCGGCGCAGGCCGTGCGCAGCGACCTGCCGTTCGCCTGCAAGGGAGGGGTCTGCGGCACCTGCCGCGCAAAGATCGTGGACGGCGAGGTCGAGATGGTGCGCAACTACGCGCTCGAGCCGGCCGAGGTCGAGCAGCAGTTCGTGCTCACCTGCCAGTCCTTCCCGGTGAGCGACGCGGTCACGGTCGACTTCGATGCCTGAGCAAGCGCGCGCGATGTGGGCGGCCGACGCCGCCAGCGCGATGCTCGGCATGGAGCTCGTCGAGGTCGCCCCCGGGCGCGCGAGGGTGTCGATGGTGGTGCGCCCCGACATGGTCAACGGCCACGACCTGTGCCACGGCGGGCTCATCGCCAGCCTCGCCGACTCCGCCTTCGCGCTGGCCTGCAACTCGCACGGCCCGGTCACCGTCGCGGCGGGCTTCGCCGTCGACTTCCTGGTCCCGGGCCGCCTCGGCCAGACGCTGTACGCCGACGCGCGCGAAGTCGCCCTCCGCGGGCGGTCGGGGGTCTACGACGTCACGGTCCGCGCTGACGACCCGGGGACGGGGGAGGTCGTCGCCGAGTTCCGCGGGCGGAGCCGCTCGCTCGGCCGCGGGGATCATGGGCCCTAGGTCCCTACCCACGGCGTGTCCGAGCCCCTAGCGTCGAACGCAGGTGCTCCGGTCGGTCGGGAGGTGGGGTCGTGAGGATCCTGAGGAAGCTGTCGTCGTTGCTGTCGCTCGCGCTGGTCCCGGCGCTGGTCCCGGCGCTGCTCGCGTCCCCGAGTGGTGGGGCCACGGAGCGCGTCGCCTCCTCCGCGCCACCGACACCCGTGCTGGTCGCCGTACGCGCCGCGCACCGCGGGCGGTGGGACCGGGTGGTCTTCGAGTTCGAGGGCGGCCTGCCGGCCGATCGCCGGGTCGAGTACGTCGACCGGCTGTTCGCCGACGGCTCCGGCCGGCGCGTCCGCGTCGCCGGGCAAGCGCTGCTGCGCGTGCGCTTCGAGCCCGCCCAGGCGCACACCGACGACGGGTCGCCCACGGCAGCCCCACGCCGCGTCGCCTTCCGCCTGCCCAACGTCCTCACGGCGGTGCGGGCGGGCGACTTCGAGGCCGTCACCACGTACGGCCTCGGGCTCGCGAAGCGGACCCGGGTGCGCGTGTCGACGCTGCAGGCGCCGCCCCGCGTCGTGGTCGAGGTCCGAGCCGGCTTCCCGACCGTGCAGCGCCGGGTGTGGTTCTTCCATCGCGACCGCTTCGTCGAGAACCGGGAGCCGTTCTTCGTCCCGGTCCGCCGCCTCGTACGCCCGGGTGCTCCCGCGACCGGTGTGCTGGACCGGCTCTTCGCCGGCCCGCTGCCGGGTGAGCGCTCGCGTGGCCTGCGCCTGCTCCGCTCGGGTGCGACCGGCTACGACGACCTCTCGATCGTGGAAGGCGTCGCCGACGTCAGGCTCACGGGCCGGTGCAGCAGCGGCGGCTCGACTGTGACGGTCGCCGGCGAGGTGCTGCCGACCCTGAAGCAGTTCCCGACCGTCGACCGGGTGGTGCTCCGCGACCCCACGGGCGTCACGCTCGACCCCGACGGTCCCGGTGACTCGACCCCGGAGTGCCTCGAGCCGTGAGCCCCCCGGTCAGCGCGCGCTCGGCGCGACCGGCTGCCCGCTCCCGCCCTTCGAGCTCCCCAGCGCGCTGACGTCGACGCGCAGCACCTCGGGCGCGAGCTCGTCGACCCTCCGGACGGCAGCGAGCACGAGTGCGGTCGCGAACGGCGAGGGCTGCCGCTTCTGCCCGAAGGAGTGACCCTCGAACCCCCGGTAGGTCGAGCGCGGCGTCACGGTCGCGTCGGTGGAGACGTTGTAGGCCAGCAGGCAGGCCGTGACCTCCGCGAGCGCCCGCGCCTCCGGGCCGGAGGGATCGGCCCGCCACAGCTCGGGGAACCGTCCCAGGGTGTCGACGACCCCGTACGAGCCGTACCAGGTCGGCGGCCACTTCACCGTCTTGAACTGGACCCCGTGGCCGAACTGGTAGGGCTTCTCGGTCCCGCGCTCGGTCCAGGCGCGCAGCACCACGCGGGCGGCGGGCAGCAGGCCGTCCGGTCGCTCCGCGGGCGGGAGCCGGGAGAAGGCGCGCAGCGCCTGCAGGGTCGCCATCGGGCAGACGGCGTCGCGCCGACCGGGTCCGCGCCACCCGGTCACCGGGTGCGGCACGCACGGCCAGGCGCGGCCCTGCGCGGTGTCGGTGAGGTCGGCCGCTGCCCGGACGAGGGCCGCCTGCACGCGGTCTTCCTGCCGGCGTCCGAAGCGGACCAGCACGTCGAGCACGGGGTGCGCGTCGCACAGGAGCGCGCCCCACACCGGGGCCGCGCCCGGCGCCGCCGCCCCGAAGGACGGGAAGCGCCCCGACTCCTCCTGGTGGGCGAGCATCGCGTCGAGCAGCACGTCGACCTCGTGGAAGTCCCCTGCCTGCACGCCCATGTCGGCCAGCAGCCCGAGCAGGTGCGGCCCGAAGGACGGGCTCTGGTGGCCCGAGAGGTGCTGGTCCACGGTCCAGTCGGGGAGCCGCGCGACGATCGACCTCGTCGCCGGGTCCGCGACGACGTCCCGGTGCGCACGGCGTACGTCGTCGTCGCGGGGGCCGGCCCCGAGCAGGCCGGTCAGCACGACCCAGCGTGCCGCGGGCTCCGTCGACGACAGGAGCCACGGCAGCGGGTCGGCGCCGAGCAGGTCGCGCCAGTGGTCCGTCATCGTGGTCCCTCCACTCCCTGACGCTAGGTCGTGGACCAGCGGGAGGGCAGGGTCGAAGGGCCCCGGGAGTCAGTCCCCGTGCCGCATCAGCCCGTCGAAGGCCAGCGTCGTGACCGTGTCGGCGAGGGCCTCCGCGTCGCTGTCGTCACGCAGCCACTCGGTCATCGAGTTCACGGTGCCGAAGAGCAGGCGGCTTGTCAGCAAGGGGTCGACGTCCGCGCGGATGGCGCCGGCGTCGGCGGCCTCGCGCACCATCTCGGCGAGCCGGTGGTCGATGTCGCGGCGGCGTGCCAGGGCCTTCTGCTCGGCCGGCGTGTTGCCGCGCACCCGCAGCAGCAGGGTCACGGCCGGCAGGTGCTCGGCGAGCACGACCACGCTGCTGCGCACCGCCGCCCGCAGCCGCTGCTCGGGGGAGTACGCCGGGTCGGCCCGCACCCTGTCGAGCGCGGTCGTGAGCTCCCCGAGCGCCTCGTCGACGGCCAGCTCGAGCAGGTGCTCCTTGCTGGTCACGTGGTGGTAGATGGCCGACTTCGTCAGCCCGAGCTCGCGCGCGAGGTCACCCATGCTCGTGGCGTCGTAGCCTTGCCGGTTGAAGAGGTCGATCGCCACACGCAGCACGCTCTCCTGGTCGTGGCCCGGCCGGCCCCGACGTACGCGCTCTGACATGGATGAACGTTCTCACGACCCGCTCCACGATCCGGAGGACCACACCGTGCTCGACCTTGCTCCTCGGCCCGGCGACCTGGACCCGATCGAGACCGCACCGGTCGAGGACCTGCGCGCGCTCCAGCTGACGCGGCTGCAGTGGTCGGTGCGGCACGCCTACGACAACGTCGCCCACTACCGCCGGGTCCTCGACGCGGCCGGGATGCGACCGGACGACGTCACCGCCCTCGACGACCTCGCGAGGCTGCCGTTCACGACCAAGGCGACGCTGCGCGACAACTACCCGTTCGGGATGTTCGCGGTGCCGCGCGAGGAAGTCGTACGCCTCCACGCGTCGAGCGGGACGACGGGCAAGCCGACGGTGGTCGGCTACACCCGCGCCGACCTCGACATGTGGGCCGACGTGGTGGCTCGCTCGATCCGCGCCGCTGGCGGGCGGCGGGGGATGGTGCTGCACAACGCGTACGGCTACGGGCTCTTCACCGGTGGCCTCGGCGCGCACGCCGGAGCGGAGCGCCTCGGCTGCACCGTCGTGCCCGTGTCCGGGGGGATGACGCAGCGGCAGGTGCAGCTGATCCTCGACTTCGAGCCCGACGTGATCATGGTGACGCCGTCCTACATGCTCTCGATCATCGACGAGCTCGAGGCGCAGGGTGTCGACCCTCGCTCGACCTCGCTCAAGGTCGGCATCTTCGGTGCCGAGCCGTGGACCAACGACATGCGCCGGGAGATGGAGGAGCGCACCGACATGCACGCGGTCGACATCTACGGCCTGTCGGAGGTGATCGGTCCCGGCGTGGCGAGCGAGTGCGTCGAGACCAAGGACGGACTGCACATCTGGGAGGACCACTTCTATCCCGAGGTCATCGACCCGGTGACCGGCGAGGTGCTGCCCGACGGCGAGGAGGGCGAGCTGGTCCTCACCACGCTGACCAAGCAGGCGATGCCGGTCATCCGCTACCGCACCCGCGACCTGACCCGGCTGCTGCCGGGGACCGCGCGCAGCATGCGACGGATGGAGAAGATCACCGGCCGCACCGACGACATGATCATCCTGCGCGGGGTCAACCTCTTCCCGACGCAGATCGAGGAGATCGTCCTGCAGATCCCGACGCTGTCGCCGCACTTCCAGTGCCACCTCGACCGCAGCGGGAACCTCGACTCGCTCACCATCCGCGTTGAGCGGCGCGACGCCACGACCGACACCGAGGCGGCAGCGGCGCAGGCCGAGCTGGCGCGGAGGATCAAGGCCTCCATCGGCGTCACGGTGGCGGTCGAGGTCGTCGACGTCGCCTCGATCGAGCGCTCCGTCGGCAAGATGCGCCGGGTCGTCGACCACCGTCCGGCGCGCTGACCGGCGGATATTTACCGCCATCGGCCGGCGGCGGGCTACAGTGGACGCAGCGTTCCAGACGCCGTGCCGCTGTGATCACCCCAGATCCGCCGGCCACCGCGCACCTGGCGCCCGCTCCACACCTCCACGCCGTGGCGTTCCGGCCCGAGCCGACAGTGGCTCGCCGGCTCCACGACGCGTACCCCACGTCCGGGAGGACCCCTTGGCCCAGCGCCAGCGCCAGCGCGGCGGACGCCGCACCCCTGCTCACGCCCGCCACAAGGACAACGAGGGCATCGTCCCCGTCCTGGCGCGTGCGGTGCGCGAGCTCGAGTCCGCCGTGCAGCGCGGGCCGCTCGCGCCGGGCCAGCGGGTGCGCTTCCAGGTGGTCGCGCTGCTGGTGCGCGAGCACCGCAGCGACGTACGCGCCTCCGCCGAGCTCACCGACGCACAGAAGGCCGACGAGCTCAAGCGCCTCGACGGCATCGCGACGATCCTCGCCAAGACCGCCACGCGCGACCCCTCGCTCTTCGCCCTGCTGTCGGAGGAGGCCGTCGTCACCGACAGCGCCCGCGACCTGCGGCTCGAGATGCTTCGCAAGGCCGGCGTCGAGGTCGTCCCCGACGAGCCCAAGCCCGACGACGAGGCCGGCCCCGGCCTCGGCGAGCGCCGGGTGATCCCGCAGTCGGTCGTGCAGCACCAGCTCGCCAACCCGTTCCTCGTGCCCGACTTCGACATCGGTCGCGAGCGCCGCAGCACCCACGGCCGGCTGGCCACCTGGGAGCTGCTCGGTCCGCTGTTCCGCTCCTTCGAGCTCGGCGGCTCCTCGTCGTGCATGGAGCTGCCGGAGGCCACCTCGCTCAACGCGCCGGGCAAGCTCGAGCTGATGCCGCACCAGGCGCGGATGATCGCCGCGGCCGCCGAGGGGCACCGCACCTTCCTCCTCGCCGACGAGCCGGGCCTCGGCAAGACCGCCCAGGCGCTGCTGGCCGCGCAGGCCGCGAACGCGTACCCGCTGCTCGTCGTGTGCCCCAACGTCGTCAAGACCAACTGGGCCCGCGAGACCGAGCGGTGGACCCCGCGCCGGCGGGCGACCGTGATCCACGGCGACGGTGCCGAGGTCGACGCCTTCGCCGACGTCATCATCGTCAACTACGAGATCCTCGACCGCCACGTCGGCTGGCTCGGGACCTTCGGCTTCCGCGGCATGGTCGTGGACGAGGCCCACTTCATCAAGAACAAGACCTCCCAGCGCTCGCGCCACGTGCTCGAGCTCTCCGAGAAGCTGCGCACGCGCACGGCACGGCCGCTGCTGATGGCGCTGACCGGCACCCCCCTCATCAACGACATCGAGGACTTCCGCGCGATCTGGCAGTTCCTCGGGTGGATCGACGACAACAAGCCGCTCGCGCGCCTGATGGAGTCGCTGGACGAGACCGACCTGACGCCGGCCGACCACTCCTTCTACCCCGCCGCGCGCAAGGCCGTCATCGACATGGGCATCGTGCGTCGCCGCAAGGTCGACGTCGCCGAGGACATCCCCGCCCGCCGCATCGCCGACATCCCGGTCGAGCTCGACGACGAGGACACCCGCTCGATCCGCGCGGCCGAGGAGGACCTCGCCCGACGGCTCGTCCAGCGCTACAAGGCGGCGCTCGAGGCGCGGCGTACGGGCTCCGTCGTCGACGGCATCGACCACGAGCTCGTACGCCGGGTGGCGACGTGGGAGCGCGAGGAGATGGACTCCGGCACCGGCGGGGAGAACGTCTTCTCGATGTTCCGCCGCATCGGCCGCGCCAAGGCCGGCCTCGCCGCCGACTACGCCGCGCAGCTCGCCCGCAACGTCGGCAAGGTCGTCTTCTTCGCCCGCCACGTCGACGTCATGGACATCGCCGAGGACACCTTCACCCGCCGCGGGCTCAAGCACACCTCGATCCGCGGCGACCAGACGCCCAAGGCTCGCGAGAGGGCCATCGAGGCCTTCGTCAACGACCCGGACGTCCAGGTCATCGTCTGCTCGCTGGCCGCGGCCGGCGTCGGCGTCAACCTCCAGGTCGCGTCCAACGTCGTGCTGTCCGAGCTCTCGTGGACCGACGCCGAGCAGACCCAGGCGATCGACCGCGTGCACCGCATCGGCCAGAGCGACCCGGTCACCGCGTGGCGCATCATCGCCGCTCAGACCATCGACACGCGGATCGCCGAGCTGATCGACTCCAAGGCCGGCCTCGCCGCCCGGGCGCTCGACGGCTCCGACGAGGAGGTCTCGTCCTCGGCCAACATCCAGACCGAGGCCTTGGTCGCACTGCTCACCGATGCGCTGGAGCGCGAGCTCGGCTGACACCCTGCCGCTGGTTGAGCAGCGAGGCACGAGCGTGTCGACACCAAGGCACCCCTTCGGCACTTGTCCGCGGCTGCTCGGTCCGGTAGTCCTGATGGCATGAGTGAGGACCGCGAGACCTACGGCGACATGTCCGTCGACGACGAGGACCAGCTGCAGCCGGGGGACACCCTGGACGACGGTGACCTCGAGGACGTCCTCGATCGGGGATACTCCCCGCCGGACCGGGCGCCCAAGGGCTACGACGACTACCCGACCGAGGCCGAGCGCCGCCAGGGGGAGTCCCTCGACGAGAAGCTCGCCGAGGAGGAGCCCGACATCGACCCCTACGCCGAGGACGACGCAGACGACGACCGCGAGGACGAGAACGCCCTCGACGAGCAGCTCGGCCTCGACGAGGCCGACGAGCGCACCGGCCGGCTGGTCGCCCCTGACGGGGGCTTCGGCGAGGACGTCGACAAGCAGGAGGTCGCGCTCGACGTCGGCGTCGACGGCGCCGGTGCGTCCGCCGAGGAGGCGGCCATGCACATCACCCGCGAGCCCGAGCCGCCGGAGGCCGACGAGCTGTAGTCGTGGGGTTCTTCGGACACCTGGTCGCCTCGCGCGCTGCCCCGGGATCGGCCTTCGCCGAGGCCGAGCCGGAGCCTGGTGACTGGCCGCAGGGCCTGCACGTGTGGCGGGTGCCCGAGCGGTTGGGGCCGGCCTCTCCCCGAGGAGGTCGCGGCCGAGCAGGACGCCGAGTGGGAGCGCATGGCGGCCGCCTACGCCGAGCAGGTACGCGCGCTCGGACTGACCGGTGACGGCGCCGCAGAGGCGTGCCGCGACTGGGCGTACGCGAGCAGCCTCGAGCCCGCACCGGTGGACGTCGTCCGCGCAGCGCTGGAGACGCACGAGCTGATCGTCGAGAACACGTTCCTAGGGTTGCTCCGCACGGCGAACTCAATCGGTTGTTGCAACTCGATCGTGAGGTGAGAGGTTGCGGCGCATGCCGGGAGTGAGGTTGACCGCGAATCAGCGGTTGGTGATTGAGCGGGCGTATCTGGCGGGGCTGGA
>NZ_JCAQOX010000003.1:0-91759 GCF_059567905.1 Nocardioides sp. BGA-UO-ETr-FS32
ACGTCGGTAGGGATCCGACGGGACTCGTACGTGGCAAGCACCCCCGAGATGCGACCCTGCCGGCCAACGCTACAGCTTCGACGGCCTACTCCCGGCTCGTCAACTCCCGTCCCTGCCAGTTATTTAGAGTGTGATGAAAAGCGAGATTAGGTACTGGATTGGGCTGCGGCACGTGGCACACTGCAGGTATCGATCAGTCGCTGCGGAAGCTGACGGCCGCGACGGTGATCGAGTGGGTGAATTTGGAAGCAGCACGTGGCCTGAAGGCATCGACGCTCGGCAAGCAGATGGTGATGCTGCGCTCGTTCCTGCACTTCTGCCACCGCTCGGCCCGGACGGGGCAGGACTTCTCCGGCGTGGTTCCGAACGCAGCTGCATGGCGGCTGTCATCGATCCCGGCCCCCGTCCCGGCGGGCACGATCGAGGCACTGTTCAACTGTGTGGACCTGCGCTCGGCGAAAGGGCTGCGGGATCGGGCGATCCTGCTGCTGTTGACCGGGCTCGGACTACGGGGGGGGTGTCAGATGGTCTGTGTAAGGGGTCGGTCCTGAGAAAGGGACCATCATGACCGCTGTGACTACTGAGACCTTTGAGGCTGACGTGACGACTGGATCGAGCAGGGCGGGGCGTGCGGCGGCTCGTCGTGCCGAGCGCGCTCAGGCTCCTGGGACGGTGGCTGCTGAGGAGTTGATTGCGACCGGCGCACTGGACGGGCTGTTCGCCCAGATCGACGCCGGCGAGCTCGCCCTGACCGGCGACGGCGGGTTCATCCCCGCGATGATCAAGGCCGCTCTCGAGCGTGGCATGGCGGCTGAGCTGACCGAGCACCTCGGCTACGCCAAGGGCGCACCTGAGGCCTCCGCGGTCTCCAACAGCCGCAACGGCTCGAGCCCGAAGACGGTCGCGACGCAGGTCGGCGATGTCGACCTCGCCGTGCCGCGTGATCGTGAGGGGTCGTTCACGCCGCGGCTGGTGCCGAGGGGCAGCCGTCGACTTGGTGGGCTCGACGAGATGATCATCAGCCTTTACGCCGGCGGGATGACGGTGCGCGACATCGGCTACCACCTCGAAGCCACCCTGGGCACCGAGCTGTCGCACGAGACGATCAGCAACATCACCGACGCCGTGAGCGAGGAGATCCTCACCTGGCAGCAGCGGCCCTTGGACGCGCTGTACCCCATCGTCTACCTCGACGCGATCGTGGTGAAGGCGCCACACGTGGCCGCGCCGGTGCACCGGTAGCGGCGGATCGTCACGACCAGTGTCGTGGGCCGCCACCCGAACGGCTCGTGCGCCAGCTGTCGGGTCACCGTGTCGCGTGGCGATCCCTCGCACCCGCAGCGGCGGCACCAGGCGTCGAAATCGACCACGCGGCATGGCCAGAACAGCGCGATCTGGTTCAAGATGGGCAGTGTCAGAACTTCCATCCTCGGGAGACCTGGACCCCTATCCGGTCCTCGACGCGCCGACCACGCCCGCCCGGGCCGACGTCACACTCCGTACACCCCCAACTGCGAAGAGCCCCAAAAGTCCCCCCGCTGGGGGCGGTCAGACCCGGCTCGGGCCAGTGCAACACCCAGGGCGGCCCAAAGCGTCAGCTCAACCCAGCCGTCAGAACAGGCGACGCCCTACGTGACACACGAGTATCCGGCCGCCGCCGGGTTGGCGGTTCGACCTGTCACCCGAGTCGGGTCCGTGCCGGCCTCACGGGTCGGGCACCTGGACGCGTTCGCGAGGGCGTGAATCGCCGCACGTGAGTCAGGGATCGAGCACCCGGTGAAGGAGATCGGTTACCAGGCCGTCGATGTGGTCGCGCAGGGGGCGTATGCCGTCAACGTCCCATTCGGCCGGGTTGGGCAGGTCCCAGGTCTCGTAGGTCACGCCCTCGACCTTCGGGAGTGCCAGGCCGGGCTTCATCGCGATGACGACGGTCGAGCTCGCGACCACACTCTCCGTGACGGGGCTGGGGATGTGGTCCGAGTCGTCGATGCCGATCTCAGCGAGGCTCGCGATCGTCACGTCGCTCGGTCGATCAGCAGGCGCCATACCGGCCGACATCGCGGCGGCTCGATCGCCTGCGTGCTGCCGGGCGAGCGCGGCCCCGAGCGCTGAGCGGCCTGCGTTGTGGGTGCAGACGAAGAGCAAGGTGGGCTTGGTCATTCTGGCTCCACGTGGCTCCGAATCGGTCGGCTGGATGCTCGCTCAGGAGCTCGAGTCGAGCACTGACGGCGGGAGCTCGTGGTTGGGAACCAGATCGGTGAGCATGTCGCGCACCCTGCCGTCGATGTCGGCGATGATGCCGCGGACGGTCTCCTCGTCCTGGCCGCCGGGGTCGGCGACTGGCCAGTCGACGTACTTCACGCCGGGGACGTAGGGGCATTCCTCCCCGCAGCCGAGGGTGATGGCCAGGTCGCTGGCGGCGACGGTCTCGTGGGTGAGGACCTTGGGGTGCTCGTTGGAGGTGTCCAGTCCGAGTTTCTGTAGCGCCTCTGCGACCTCCGGGTGGATGTGCTCGCCGGGCTGGGTGCCGGCGGATTCGGCGCGGACTCGTCCCTGGGCGTAGTGCTCGGTGAGGACTCGGCCGATCACCGACCGTCCGCCGTTGCGCACGCAGGCGAAGACCACCTGTGGGGTCTGTTCGGTCACTGTGTTGGATTCCATGAACGTCATCCTTACACTCGTGTGGCGGTGGATCGGGAAGGGGCGTCTTCGGTGAAGAACTTGCGAGCCCACAGGCTGACGTAGACGAGACCGACCAGGACGGGCACCTCGATGAGTGGTCCGACGACACCGGCCAGCGCCTGACCCGAAGCGACGCCGAACACGCCGATTGCAACCGCGATGGCGAGCTCGAAGTTGTTGCCGGCAGCGGTGAACGAGATGGCGGTGGCGCGCTGGTAGTCGAAGCCGAGCGCCTTGGTCAGCAGCATGTGAGCCGCCCCACGTCAGGGCGAAGTAGGCCAGCAGCGGCAGGGCGATCCTGGCGACGTCGAGCGGCTGGTTGGTGATGGTGTCACCCTGCAGCGCGAACAGCAGGACGGTGGTGAACAGCGGACCGTAGAGGGCCGCCGGTCCGATGCGGGGCAGGAACGTCGCCTCGTACCACTCGCGGCCCTTGGCACGTTCGCCGAGGGTGCGGGTGAGGTACCCGGCCAGCAGAGGGATGCCGAGGAAGATCAGCACCGACTTTGCGATGTCCCACATGGAGACGTGAAGGGCCGCCTGGTTGAGACCCAGCCAGCCGGGTAGCACCTGGAGGTAGAAGTAGCCCAGCACCGCGAAGGCGAGGATCTGGAAGACCGTGTTGATGGCGACCAGGATGGCTGCCGCCTCGCGATCGCCGCAGGCCAGGTCGTTCCAGATCAGGACCATGGCGATGCAGCGAGCGAGGCCGACGATGATCCGGCCGGTGCGGTACTCCGGCAGGTCCGGGAGCATCAGCCACGCGAGCGCGAACATCAGGGCGGGGCCCAGAATACAATTGAGCAGGATCGAGGTGCCGAGCATCCGGCGGTCGCTGGTGACGTGGCCGAGCTCGTTGTAACGCACCTTGGCCAGGACCGGGTACATCATCACCAAGCAGGCCAATCGCGATCGGCAAGGAGACCGAGCCGACCTCGTCCGCGACGAGCGCGTCGCCGGACCGGTCACCCAACGTCTCAGCACCCGCGCGGTGCGTCGGTGCGCCGACCCGTATGACAGCGCCAGATAATCACCCCGACGCGACGCAAGGCGCCGCGCCCCTCACTGGGCACGGCGCCTCGACGACTTCGCCATCACAACTCCCGATCACTCCAGACCGCCAAGAAGAACGGCGCGCGGATCGTCTCGGTGAACCCGCTGCGCGAGGCCGGGCTGGTGCGCTTCAAGAACCCGCAGACGCCGCGCGGCTGGGTTGGCAGCGGCACCCCGCTCGCCGACTCCGCGCATCCCGTCGACCGACGTGCTCAACCGCTGCGGCGGCTGCCGGTCCCCTGCGTCTATACGGGTCTCGAACCACGGAAGACTTGCCCACTGGTTAGATGTCTGTCAATTTGGGTTCATGACGAAGCGGACGATCGAGATCAGTACCTGCGCGCCGGACGCCCCTTCGGCGCCGGTCGCACCCCTCTCCTCTACCGAGGTGGGCCAGATCGCGCGAGGACTGAAAGCGCTTGCCGATCCCGTGCGCCTGCAGCTGGTCTCCCTCATCTCCGCCCACGAGAACGCCGAAGCCTGCGTGTGCGACCTTACCCGAGCCTTCGACCTCTCCGGGCCCACGATCTCCCATCACCTCAAGGTGTTGCGCGAGGCCGGGATCCTCACCTCCGAGCGTCGCGGCACCTGGGTCCACTACCGCGTCCAGGCGGACACCCTCGGCACCCTCGTCGAGCAGGTGGACAACCTTCGCCGCCCGACGCGCACGCCCGCCCTGGTGTCGTTAGCCCCGTAGGACGTCCCACCCTCGGGTGCGACGCCGGCTTGCACCCGATGTCGAAGCCTGTTTATATTGATGGACGTCAAGACAGTGTGCGCTGTTGCTGCTGTTGATCCAGCCCGTCCGAGGAGATGTTCGTGCCGACCATCGAAGTGTTTGACCCCGCCATGTGCTGTTCCACCGGAGTGTGCGGCCCGTCGGTCGACCCCGAGCTGGCTCGCTTCGAGGCGGACCTGCGCTGGCTGGGGGCCCGGGGAGCTGAGGTTGTGCGATACAACCTGGCCCAGGAGCCTGGCGCCTTTGCAAACCGTCCCGTGATTGCCGCGCTGATGGCCTCTGGGGGCGAGGACGTGTTGCCGATCGTGCTCATCGACGGGGCCGTACGCTTCAGCGGGACCCGGCCGAGCCGCCACGAGCTCGCCGGCCCTGCCGGTCTCTCCACCGCCGCGGCTCCAGCGACGCTCGAGGCGGTCGCGCCCAGTTGCGGACCCGCCGATCAGGACGGTTGCTGCTGATGACGACCGGTATCGCGGACCTCGTCTCCTCTGTTACCACTCGCCACCTCTTCCTCACCGGTAAGGGCGGCGTTGGTAAGACCTCCACCGCCTGTGCGACAGCGGTCGGCTTGGCCCGTTCGGGAAGGTCTGTTCTCCTGGTCAGCACCGATCCGGCCTCGAACCTCGAGGAGGTCTTGGGCCAACCGGTCGGCACTACCCCCACGCCGGTCGCCGGCGTGGACGGCCTGAGCGCCCTTAACGTGGACCCCGAGTCGGCGGCAGCGGCGTACCGCGAGCGCGTGATCGGCCCCTACCGGGGCGTCCTGCCCGACAGCGCGGTCGCCCGTGTGGAGGAACAGCTCTCCGGCGCCTGCACCGTGGAGATCGCTGCATTCGACGAGTTCACGGCACTGTTGATCGACTCCGGCGTCGTCCGCGACTTCGACCACGTCGTGTTCGACACGGCACCAACCGGCCACACCTTGCGCCTGCTCGCGCTGCCGGCTGCGTGGACCACCTTCATCGGCGACGGGACCGGCACCTCGTGCCTCGGCCCATTGTCCGGGATGACCGCACAGCAGGACCGCTACGCCCACGCAGTCGCCCAGCTCAGTGACCCGGCCTCGACCACGCTGATCCTCGTCGCGCGGCCCGACGAAGCGTCCCTGGCCGAGGCTGCCCGGGCCAGTACCGAGCTGCGTCTTCTCGGGATAAAGCACCAACGCCTCGTCCTCAATGGCGTCTTCGCCGCCACGCCCGGTTGGGACGATGCACTGGCCCTCGCGATGCAGGACGCTGCCTGCGATTCCGCCGCCGGCATGCCCGACGCCCTTGCCGCGCTGCCGCGCACCACCGTCGCCCTGCGCGCCTCGGCACCCATCGGCATTGACGAGCTGATCAGGTTCGCGACCAACGAGGACAGCGATGCCGTCGACACTTGTCTCACCCACGACGGCCAGGTTGACCCCCTGGCGCGAAGCGCCGAGTTTGACGAGCTGATCGGCTCGATCGCCGCTCCCGGCGCCGGCTTGGTAATGACGATGGGCAAGGGCGGGGTCGGCAAGACCACCGTGGCCGCAGCGGTCGCCGTTGCCCTGGCGGACCGGGGCCACCGGGTGCTGCTGACCACCACCGATCCGGCTGCCCACGTTCGCGCCACCGTGGGAGGCGACCTCGAGGGTCTGGAGGTCTCCCGCATCGACCCGGTTGCCGAGACTGCCGCCTATACCGCCGAGGTCTTGGCCGGCGCAGGTGAGGATCTGGATGAGGCGACGCGCGCCGTGCTCGCTGAGGACCTTGCCTCGCCCTGTACCGAAGAGATCGCCGTCTTCCAGGCGTTCGCCCGCACGGTCAGCGCCGCAAAGGACTCCTTCGTCGTCCTTGACACCGCCCCGACCGGACATACCCTCCTCCTTCTCGATGCGGCACGGACCTATCACCAGGAGCTGTCGCGCCAGACCGGTGAGCTCCCGGACTCCGTACTCCATTTGCTCGACCGGTTACGTGACCCGAGCCGAACTCACGTCCTGCTCGTGGCACTGCCCGAGGCCACCCCGGTCCACGAGGCGGCGCACCTGCAGGGAGACCTTGCGCGCACAGGCATCGCACCCACCGGATGGGTCGTGAATCAGAGCCTCGCCGCGGGCCGGCCTTCTGACCCCGCCCTGGTCGCCAGGGCCCACTGCGAGCAGCGGTACCTCCAGGAGGTCGCCCAGTACCACAGCGACCGTATGGTGGTCCTACCGCGACTACCCCACGGTCCCCGAGGCGTCCAGGAACTCCGCGCCCTGGTCTCCCCTATCACCGCGGGAACTTCCCAGTGACGTCCGAGAACCAGCGCACCGACCTTCGCGCCCGGGTCTACGATCAGAGGCGCTCGCTGAGGTCGGCGTCGACATGAGCCACCGCAACCCACAACCGGTGCCGATGTGCTGCTCAGCGTCGCAGACGTTGTGTCGTCCTCGGCAGCGAAGCCGTCCTGGGCGTCGTGTCAAGCGTCGACTCGGTGACGCTTGACGAGCCGTTCACGCGTGGCAGCGACGGCATCGCGCGGATGCGGCTGGTGCGCGACGGGATCGAAGTCCGTGTCCGTGACCTCGCCACGCGCACCGGCCTACCGCCGACCTGAGCCGGTTCGCCCCTCCCCGCCCACCCCTCCCCCGCCGAGCGATCGGCCCCACCATCCTGGCCCACACAGTCCAGCCGCCCAAAGGAACACACTCTCGTGATCGTCGTCGCCGTCCTGATCTTCCTCGCCACCTTGACGCTGGTGATCTGGCAACCCAGAGGTCTCGGTATCGGATGGAGTGCCCTTGGCGGCGCCGTCCTGGCCCTGGCCACCACTGTGGTCGGGCTCTCGGACGTGCCCGTGGTCTGGGACATCGTCTGGAACGCGACTCTGGCCTTCGTCGCGATCGTGATCATCTCGCTGATCCTCGATGAGTCCGGCTTCTTCGAATGGGCCGCGCTGCACGTCGCCCGGTGGGGCCGCGGCAACGGGCGACTGCTCTTCGTGCTGATCGTCCTGCTCGGCGCAGCGATCGCTGCGGTCTTCGCCAACGACGGCGCCGCGCTGATCCTCACCCCGATCGTCATCCAGATGCTGTTCGCCCTGAACTTCTCGGCACGTTCCTCGCTCGCGTTCGTCATCGCCTGCGGGTTCATCGCCGACGCCGGCAGCCTCCCGCTCGTCGTGTCCAACCTCGTCAACATCGTCACCGCCGACTTCTTCGACATCGGCTTCGCCCGCTACGCCGCAGTGATGGTGCCTGTCGGGATCGTCGCTGTCGTCGCCAGCCTCGCCGTGATGATGGCCTACTTCTGGGGCTCCATCCCCCGCACCTACAACGTCTCCGTCCTGAACACGCCGACCTCCGCGGTCCGAGACCGCCTGACCTTCAGAGCCGGGTGGGTGGTGCTGGCCGTCCTCCTCGTTGGCTACTTCGCGGCCGAGCCGCTGCACATTCCTCTCTCCGCCGTCGCCGGCCTTGGCGCCGTCGTCCTCATGGCCGTCGCCTCCCGTAAGCCCACCTTCTTGTTCGCGGGAAAGTCGACACGCACCTCGAATCGGCTCCCGACCCACGCCGCGGTCACCCCCGACGGGTTGCACCGACACGGCTTCGGTGACCCGCGCAACACTGCAGACGCCGGCACCGACATCGCGGACGAGCTGGCCGGCACGTCGTACTCGCCGCACTCGTCCATCGGCGACCTTGGTGACGCGCGCATCTCCGTGAGCAAGATTCTGCGCGAGGCCCCGTGGCAGATCGTGCTTTTCAGCATCGGCATGTACCTCGTCGTTTACGGCCTGCGGAACCAGGGCGTCACCGACGAGCTCGCCGGGGTCTTCGGTTTCTTCGGAGACCACGGCGTACTCGTCACGGCTCTCGGAGTCGGTGTCATCGTCGCCGTCCTCGCCTCGCTCATGAACAACATGCCCACCGTGCTCATCGCCGCCCTTGCCATCAGCGCGACCGGGGCCACCGGAATGACCCATGAGGCGATGGTCTACGCCAATGTCATCGGCTCCGACCTCGGCCCGAAGATCACCCCGATCGGTAGCCTCGCCACCCTCCTGTGGCTCCACGTGCTCGACCGCAAGGGCATCCACATCGGGTGGGGCCAGTACTTCCGAACCGGCATCGTCCTCACCATCCCCGTCCTCATCATCACGCTCCTCGCCCTCGCCGGCTGGCTCATGGTCATCGGCTGAAAGACCCCACCCGAGACCAGACACCTCGGACCCGCCTCGGGCCGAAAAGCGGAAGTACCCGCAGGCCTCAATCCAGGTGCCGGCCCTGCCGAGTCCGCAGATCGAGCGGTCGCTGCTGCCCCCACGCTGGTCCGCGAGGACGGCGTAGGGTCTGTCCGGAATTCGGTGTAGGCGGCGTTCCGCATATTGATGTTCAGCTGGCCTCGGCCTTGGGTATGCGGTCGGCGACGGTGACGACGGAAGCGTTGAAGGCCCGGAACTCCCGAACGTGGCCCGAGGGGCAAGGTAGCGGCGTACTCCTGAAGGTGTCCCGAACCGACATGTAGGCGATCCGGCGGCGGGCTCTGGCGTGTCGGGCTCGCCGATCCCTACGGTTCGTCGTCTGCGTGCTGAGTGGTCGGCCGAGGATCTAGTTGGTTCGTGGACGCTGGTCGACGAGGACTGCCGGCTGGTAGGCAACAAGTCAGGGCCGACGCGGCTCGGTTTCGCGCTGCTGTTGAAGTTCTTCGAGCTCGAGGCCAGGTTCCCCGCCAGCATCGACGAACTGCCGACCGCCGCCGTGGCGTATGTCGCCGACCAAGTCAGGGTCGACGCCGATGCCCTCGCTGAGTACCCGTGGTCAGGGCGCACGATCAAGTACCACCGGGCGCAGATCCGCGAGGCGTTCGGGTTCCGCGAGTTCACCCGGGGTGATGAGGACAAGCTCGCGGCGTGGCTGGCCGAGGAGGTCTGCCCGGTCGAGCTGCGCGAGGAGCATCTGCACGAGGCAGTGCTGGTGCGGTGCCGGGCCGAGGAAATCGAACCTCCGGGCAGACTGGACCGGATCATCGGCGCTGCCAAGGCGCTGTTCGAGAAGTCGTTCTGCGAACGCATTGTGCTGCGGCTGGGCGAGGCGGGCGCGGAGCGGCTGGAGTCACTCGTCGACCAGGGCGGTCTGCTCGCGGAATTGAAGGCGGACCCGGGTTAGGTGAGTCTGGACGCGCTACTGCGGGAGGTCGCCAAGCTGACGGCGGTCAAGGCCCTGCGGCTCCCGTCGGGGTTGTTCGCGGACTGTTCGGAGCGGCTGGTGGATGCGTGGCGTGCCCGCGTGACCCGGTCCTACCCCTCGGATCTGGCGGCCGCCCCGCAGCCGGTACGGCTGACGTTGCTGGCGGCGTTGTGCTGGACCCGGTCGGCTGAGATCACCGACGCACTGGTCGACCTGCTGCTGGCCTTGGTGCTCAGGATCAACACCCGCGCCGACAGACGCGTCGAACGCGAACTGACCGAGGACCTGCGGCGGGTACGCGAGGCCGCGGTCGAGCATCCCGATGACACGGTCCGGGCGGCGTTGTTCCCCGTGGTTGGGGAGAAGACCCTGCGTGAGCTGGTCCGGGAGGCGAAGGCCAACGAGCGGGCCTTCCAGGCCCGCGTGCGGACGGTGCTGCGCAGGTCCTACAGCAACCACTACCGGCGGATGCTGGCGCCGTTGCTGGCCGCGTTGTCCTTCCGATGCAACAACACCGCCTGCCGGCCGGTGACGGACGCGCTCGACCTGCTGGCCCGGTACGCCGGGGTGGACGGCAAGCACAGGTTCTATGACCCTGGCGATCGGGTGCCGATCGAGGGCGTGGTCCCAAAGGCGTGGCGCGACGCAGTGATCGACGAGGCCGGCCGGGTGGAACGGATCCCGTACGAGTTGTGCGTGTTGGTCGCGCTGCGGGACGCGATCCGGCGCCGCGAGGTCTACGTCGAGGGCGGGGCCCGGTGGCGCAACCCCGAGGACGACCTGCCTGGCGACTTCGAGGACATCCGCGAGGTTCACTACGCCGCGCTGCGTCAGCCCCTGGATCCGACCGCGTTCGTGGCCGGCCTGCGGCAGCGGATGACTGAGGCGCTGGCCAGGCTGGACCGGGCACTCGTGGACGGTACTGCCGGCGGGGTGCGGATCAAGACCCGCAACGGGGAGCCGTGGATCACGGTGCCGAAGCTGTCGGCGTTGCCGGAGCCGGAGCACCTGACGGCGGTCAAGGACGAGGTCCTGCGCCGGTGGGGCACCCTCGACCTGCTCGATGTCTTGAAGGACGCCGACTTCCTGGCCGACTTCACCACCGCGTTCGCCTCGGTCGCCTCCCGGGAGGTGCTAGACCGGGACACCCTGCGTCGGCGGCTGCTGCTGTGCCTGTTCGCGCTGGGCACCAACATGGGGATCAAGGCGATCGTCTCCACTGGGGAGCACGGCGAGTCCGAAGTCGCGCTGCGGCACGTGCGCCGCCACTTCATCACCCGCGACAACCTGCGCCAAGCGATCGCGGAGCTGGTCAACGCCACCTTCGAGGCCCGCGACCCGGCCTGGTGGGGCACCGGTACGGCGTGCGCGAGCGATTCCAAGAAGTTCGGGTCGTGGGAGTCGAACCTGATGACCGAGTGGCACCAGCGGTACGGCGGTCCCGGGGTGATGATCTACTGGCACGTCGAGCGCCGATCCACCTGCATCTACTCTCAGCTGAAGTCCTGTTCCTCCAGCGAGGTCGCCGCGATGATCGAGGGCCTGTTGCGGCACTGCACGGACGTCGACATCGACACCAGCTACGTCGACACCCACGGTGCCTCCGTGGTCGGGTTCGCGTTCACCGAGTTGCTGGGGTTCCGGCTGCTGCCGCGGTTGAAGAACATCGGCTCGATCCGGCCAGCATGACGGGCAGCAGCACCAGGCGCACCAGGAAGGCGTCGAGGAGCACGGCCACGCCGAGCACGATGCCCATCTCCTTGGGCGGCAGCGGACCGGAGAGCGCGAAGGTGAAGAACACCGCCACCATCACGGCTCCCGGCTCTACCGCCCCGACGACACGAAGACCGACACCGCCCCGGCGTACGGGCAGCTCGGGCGGGTGCTCACCCGGCCGATCCGCTGGAAGCTGATCGCCCAGCAGTACGACCAGATGGTCAAGTACGCCACCGCGCTGCGGCTGGGCACCGCCGATTCCGAGACCATCCTGCGCCGGTTCACCCGCGGTGGCCCGAAGCACCCCACCTACGCCGCGCTGGAGGAGCTCGGCCGGGCGGTGCGCACGATCTTCGCCTGCGACTACCTCGCCTCCGAGGGGCTGCGCCGCGAGATCCACGGCGGCCTGCAGGTGGTGGAGAACTGGAACTCCGGCAACACCGTGATCTTCTACGGCAAGGACGGCGACCTCACCGGCCCCGACCGCGAGCATGCCGAGGTGTCCATGCTCGCGCTCCACCTGCTGCAGTCCGCGCTCGTGCACGTCAACACCCTGCTCGTCCAGGCCGTCCTCGAAGACCCCGCCTTCCACGACAGCCTCGATGAACACGACCGCCGCGCCCTGTCTCCGCTGTTCTGGACCCACATCAACCCTTACGGCCGGTTCCACCTCGACATGGACACGCGACTCGACCTCGACCTGCGCGACTCGGTCCTCTGAGGGCGTCATTCTTGGCTGCCCGGTTGCGGGCCCTACAGGTACCGGCAGACCTGGTCGGGGCTGCAGGTGTCGGGCTCTGGCTGTGAGGCTTCGTCGCGGAGCGCCGCGATGGTGTCGCGCAGCGCGGCCAGCTGGGCGAGCTGCTGCTCGATGTCGGCCAGGCGTGCGTCGAGCAGGTCGCGCACGTGGCCGCAGGGCGCCTGGCCGCGGTCGCGGATGTCGAGAATCTGCTGGATCTGGGCGAGGGTGAGCCCGGCGGCTTGGCCGCGGTGGATGAAATCGATCCGGGCAACGGCCTCAGGCGTGTAGTCGCGGTAGCCGGACGACGTGCGTTCGGCCGGCGGCAGCAGCCCCTGCTCCTCGTAGAAGCGCAGCGTCTTCGTGGTCGTTCCAGCCACCTCGGCGAGTTCCCCGATCCGCATCCCGTCTCCTGTGTGTCGCGGGTCTCACTTGACCTTCCCCTGTACTGGAAGGTCCAGTATCGCTGCATCGGAAGCATTTCCCAACAGTCTGGGGAGGAATCGGGATGCAGCCCAGGTACGACCTTGCAATCATCGGATCGGGTGGCGGAGCGTTCGCCGCGGCCATTCACGCCACCACGCTGGGCAAGTCGGTCGTGATGGTCGAGCGCGGCACGTTCGGCGGCACGTGTGTGAACACCGGCTGCGTGCCGTCGAAGGCGCTGATCGCGGCGGCCGAGGCCCGCCACGTCGCCGCGGACGCGTCCACCCGGTTCCCCGGCATCGCCACCACCGCAGAAGCGGTGGACATGCCCGCTCTGATCGGCGGCAAGCAGGACCTCGTCGAGGGCCTTCGGGGAGAGAAGTACGTCGACGTCGCCGACGCCTACGGCTGGCAGGTCCGCCAGGGCGACGCCGCCTTCGCAGGCACCCCGGACGCTCCACTGCTCGAGGTGACCGCGGCCGACGGGAGCGTCGAGATCATCGAGGCCGACCAGTACCTGGTCGCCACCGGCGCCCGCGCCTGGGCCCCGCCGATCGACGGCCTGGACCCCGTGGACTATCTGACCTCGACGTCGGCGATGGAGCTGACCGAAGTCCCGGAGTCGCTGCTGGTGTTCGGCGGCGGCCACGTGGCCCTAGAGCAGGCCCAGCTGTTCGCCCGGCTGGGTTCGAAGGTGACGATGCTGGTGCGTTCGCGGCTGGCGTCGAAGGAGGAGCCGGAGGTCTCCAAGGCGCTGCAGGAGGTCTTCGCCGACGAGGGCATCCGGGTGGTCCGCCGGGCGGTCGTCTCCCGGGTCGCCCGCGACACTGCGACTGGGCAGGTGATCGTCACGGCTGAGGTGTCCGGGGGCGTGCAGGAGTTCCGCGCCGACCAGGTCCTGGTCGCGCTCGGCAGGCGTCCGGTCATCGACGGCCTCAACCTCGGCTCGGTGGAGGTGAAGACCGGCGATCTGGGGGAGGTTGTGGTGACCGATCAGCTGCAGTCCTCCAACCCGCGGATCTGGGCTGCCGGCGATGTGACCGGGCACCCCGAGTTCGTCTACGTCGCCGCGCGCCACGGCACCCTGGCGGTCGAGAACGCCTTCGCCGTCGCCGACCGGTCGGTCGACTACACCCGGCTGCCGCGGGTGACGTTCACCAGCCCCGCGATCGGCGCGGTCGGAATGACCGAGGCCCAGGTGCTCGAGGCCGGGATCCGCTGTGACTGCCGGGTCCTGCCGCTGGACTACGTGCCCCGCGCGCTGGTCAACCGGGACACCCGCGGGTTCATCAAGATGATCGCCAACACTGAGACCGGCGAGATCCTGGGCCTGACCGCTGTCGCCAAGGACGCCGGCGAGCTCGCCGCCGCCGGGGTCCACATCCTCGGCAAGACCATCGCCGAGGTCGCTGACGCGTGGGCGCCCTACCTGACCATGGCCGAGGGCATCCGGATCGTCGCCAAGGCCTTCACCACCGACGTCTCGAAACTGTCCTGCTGCGCCTGATCAAGCGCCAGACAGCACTTCTCAACCCGACAGAAAGGGAGGCAACGCACATGTCGAACCTCAGCACCAACCTGACCCACCGGCTCACCCGGTCCGAGGAGACGGGCCTCGACGCCGGCCTGCTCATCCCGCTGCTTCGGCTGCTCGTCGACGGCGACCCCGTCACCCTCGAGCAGCTCGCCGCCACATCGGGCCGCACCCTCGACGATGTACGCCGTGGTCTGGCCGCCGTGCCGGACACCGAATACGACGACCGGGGCCGGATCGTCGGCCAGGGCCTCACCTTGCGACCCACTTCGCACCGGTTCACAGTGGCCGGCGAGGAGCTCTACACCTGGTGTGCCCTCGACACCCTGATCTTCCCCGCCCTGCTCGACCGCGCCGCCCGCATCGAGTCGGTCTCACCGGTCAGCGGTGACATGGTCCGGGTCACCGTCGACCCCACGGCCGGTGTCACCAGCGCCGAGCCTTCCACCGCCGTGGTGTCCCTGGTCAACCCCGAGCAGATCACCTCGATCCGCTCCTCGTTCTGCAACCAGGTGCACTACTTCACCTCCCCCGAGGATGCCGCCGGCTGGCTCGCCGAGCACCCCGAAGCCGAGATGGTCACCGTGGCTGACGCCTTCCAGCTCGGCGCCGCCATCACCGCCGGCCTGCTTGGCCGCCTCCATGCCGACCCCGCCGGGTCCGAGGCCCGCCACTGCTGCTGCTGACACAAAGGCCGACCAGTGAACGAGAGAGAACACCCATGACATCCAACCGCGACAACCAACCAGGTGGCGGCGGCCTGCTCATGGCCGCCGGAGCCGGACTGCTCATGATCGCCTGCTGCGCCCTCCCCCTCCTCATCGCTGGCGGAGCACTCGCTGGGATCGGCGGGTTTATGCGCAGCCCGTGGGTGATTGCGGCAGGCGTCCTGCTCGTAGTCGTTGCGGTGCTGGCAGTCCCACGACGGCACCAGCGGGACGACGACTGCTGTAAACCCGACCCGTCCAGAAACGAATCCACGCCGGGCCACGCCCGAGGAGAGGACCGCTGACCAGTGCCCCCTATGACACCGTCACCCGGAGCCGTACGGCTCGCCGTCGCTTCACGGCGCTTGCCTTGACCAGCGTGCTCGTCGTCTTGTTGAGCGCCTGTGGAGGGCTGAGCAAGGACAACTCCTCCCCGGCTGACGAGGGCGGCACCACCGCGGCGAGTTTCACCGCCCGCACCGTCGCCGGCGGCTCGACCACGTTGCCCGGTGACCGTCCGAGCGTGCTGCTGTTCTTCTCCGTCGAGTGCGGCGGCTGCGGACCCACCGCCCAAGCCCTAGCTGGCTGTAGGTCACGTCAAGTCTGGGATTGGGCGCAGTTGATCAGCTCGGGGTTCCCCGGAGCTGATCGTGGTTCTTGTTGGTCGGCATTTCCAGGCTGTGGGGTGCCGGGCGCCCACGCTGACGTATGCGACCTCGCGATGAGCGGGTCGTCTGGCTTCGTTCGGGCTGCCGCACAGGCGAAGGACCCGGGCGCCAAGCTAGATGCGGCATAACGTCTTGCGGCGTCTGCCATAGCCGAAACGGCGTCTGGTCCGGGTCCTTCGTGTCCTCGAGCCTGACACTGTCGACCGGAGTTGTGAAGTCCTGCTTTGTCAGTCCTCTCGGGTCCACCTGCTGGAGTCGTAGGTGGCTTGGTCACGGACCAGCGCGAACGCGATCCGGTTCGCGCGGTGTGCCATCGCGCAGCCGATGACCAGGCCCTTCTTGCCGCGGGCACGCAGTTGGGAGCCGTAGGCCTTGGCGGCGGGGTCGTTGAGCCACAGCCCGAGCCCGAGGTCGATCAGCGCGCGGCGCAGCTCCACGCTGCCTTCGCGGCTGATCACGCTGTCGCGGCGTTTGCCGGCCGATTCGTACTGGATCGGGTTCAGACCCGCGGTGCGGTAGACCTGCCGGTGGTGGTCGAACCTGGTCGGGTCGCCGAGCGCGCCGCCGTAGTTCCCGGCACGGACCGCAGCCCAACCCGGGACCGTCAGCAGGGGCGCGAACGGGCTGGCCGGCAGCAGCCGCGCCAGCTGGTCGGTGGCATGCTCGACCTGCGAGTCGAGGTCGCCCAGCAGCGCAAGGTCCGCAGCCAGGACCATCCGTGCGACCGAGGCATCCGCGGTGGGCAGCGCGTCACGGGCGGCTTGGACGAGCCTGTCCGCGACCGGTCGACGAATCTGCAGCCCACGGGTGGCGCCGAACCGGACGAACCGGGTGGTGCCCAGGGCTGCGAGCCGGGAAGGGTCGGCGAACTCGGCAGCGACCAGCCGGCCGATCTTGGTGGCCAGCACGTCGGGCAGCGCCAGGGTCAGACCGGGAAAGGTCCGATCCAGGTGCCCCAGCAGTTGGTTCTTGGTGGCCGTGCGCACCAGCACCCGGCTAGTGCGATGGGCTGACCAGGCGGTGAGCTCGGCCAGCACCAACGATCGGTCCCGGACGGGCTGTCCCCTGCCCGCCAACAACAGCTCGGTCATCGCTTGCAGGTCGATCACGTCGGTCTTGATGGTGCGTTTGCCCAGCACCCGGCGCTGCTCGGTGACATGGGCCGGGTTGAGCTCGAGGACCTCCCACCCATCCGGCCACGCCGCGTCCAGCAGCGGCCGATGGTAGTGCCCGGCCGCCTCGATGCCGACCTTGACCACCGCGCCGGGCCGGAGCACCCCGACAATGTCGGCCACCACCCGGGAGAGTGAGGGCCCCGTCATCGGGCACCCCGTGCGGGGCTTGAGCAGCAACGTCCGAGCAGAATCGGTGACCGAGAACGCGAACTCCGTCTTGCCAACATCGACTGCGACAACGACCGTCGACGATGTAACTGGCACAGCCTGAACAACCATCGGACCCACCTCCGGGGGTGCGAGAAGGCCAAAGGCGCGTCAACGCCAGACCTTCGAGTGAAAGAACCTGTCGGTCCCTTCCAAGCACCTCCGGAGGTGTCCGTGAAGGACTACCTCGACCTATATCAGCCGAGGCCCAGGCCCAGGCTCCCAAAGCGGCGGACTTCGCGGTCGTCGACGTCGCTGCCTACGAGACTGTCGAGGACATCGAAGGGTTCCTCGAGTACTACGACGCCGACGAGTTGGCGTACGCCAGTGACCCCGACGGCACGCTGATCGCCCGCTACGGGGTCACCCAGTTGAGCACCGTGGTGATCGTCGACCCCGACGGTGATGTCGTCTACCGGGCCGTGGAGCCCAACGCCGAGAAGATCCGTGACGAGCTGGACAAGGTGACCGGCTGATGAGTGGGCTGCTCGCACTTGCCTTCGCCGCCGGCATGGTTGCCCCGGTGAACCCCTGCGGCTTCGCGCTCCTCCCCGCCTGGATCACCCTCTCCCTCGGGGACACCCACCACACCGCCCTGGCGGGCCGCCTGGCCCGAGCCCTGCGGTCCGGGGTAGCGCTGACCATCGGGTTCGCCGGCACCCTGGTGGCCGCCGGGCTCATCGTCAGCGCCGGCGCCCGCGCCGTCATCGACGCCGCGCCCTGGCTCGGGCTGGCCACCGGGGTGGTGCTGCTTCTGTTCCCGGCCGTGATGCTCGCAGGCCACTCGCTGGGCCTCCGACTGCCCGGCATCCGACGGAAGCCCGCATCGCGAGGCCACGGGGTGGGCCAGTCGGTCGCCTACGGCGTCGGGTTCGCCGGCGCCTCACTGTCGTGCACCTTCGGGGTGCTGCTCGCGGTCATCGCCCAAGCCCAGGCGACCGCCACCTACACCGGCCTGGTCGTGGTCTTCGCCGTCTATGCCGCCGGAGCAGCCACCGTCCTGCTGCTCCTCGCCATCGCCACCGCCATCGCCGGCACCGCTCTTACCCGGCGCACGGCCTCGATGGCCCGGTACGGCCCCAAGCTGACCGCGATCGTGCTCGCGGTCACCGGCGCCTACCTCATCTGGTACTGGTACCCGACCGCCGTCAACGGTGGCCCCGCGGCCAGCGGCACTGCCCTGACCGGCTTCGCCGCGACCGCCTCCACCTGGGTGCAGGCCCACGGCACACTCATCGCCGTATCCGCGACGGGAGCCGTGCTGCTCGCGCTCGCGCTGGTCATCCACCACCACCGAAGGAGCCGCGTCACCGACCCTGGGGTGGCCGAGGATCCGATGGTGACCGATTCCGGAGACTGCTGCGCCCCCGCGCTGACAACGTCGGAGACATCTTCCCGCGATCAGGATCGTCGCGAGGGCCGTTCGTGGTGAGGTCGATGTCCACTTCACCCCACGTTGTTGTCGGAGCCGCTGGTCGTCTGGCGTTGCGGTTCCTCGCGGTCATCGCGGCTGGGCTCAGCGCTGTGGCAGCCTTCATCGGAGCGGGGTTGGCGATGCTCGGCCTCTGCTGTGGCGCCGCCCCCCTGGTCGCGGCCGGCGCCGGTACGGCTGCAAGCGCCGCAGGCGCCAGCGTCGCCGGACCAGCCTCGTGGCCGTTCTTCCTTGCCGCCGCCGCGCACTTCGCAGCAGCGTGGCTGCTGCATCGCGGCGCTTCCGGCCGTACCTGCCGCCAGCCCCGCCCCCGGGACAGGCCGGGCCCGTGGCCAGGGGCCGTGAAAGCTAGCCTGACGGCAGACACTTCCGGGAGGATTCCCGTGGTCGAGTGCCACGACGACACATCTCGTGATGGGCGGGGGCCACAGATCTTGACGATCCTCAAACGCGGCACAACCGTTGAGCGGGGTCGCCTACCCGGGCGCCGCGGCAAGGAACGCGCCACCTGCCATCACGATCGGCTCCTCACTGGACGTGGTGTTGGGGTACACCCCAACACCACGCAACGCGGCGCTGCCGCGAGGCGTCAAGATAGAGTCAGTTCGCTAGTTTCTTGACGCTAGTCAGGTGGGTTCATAGAGTCCAACCTGACACATAAGGCAGGGGAGGGCGGCGTCCATGCGGGTTGGCTATCTCAGCGTCAGCAGTACCGACCAGAACACCGTCCGCCAGCTCGACGGGATCGATGTCGAGCGCATCTTCGAGGACAAGGTCTCGGGCAAGGACGCCGACCGCCCGAAGTTGGCCGAGATGCTGGCCTTCGTCCGCGCCGGCGACACCGTGGTCGTGCACTCGATGGACCGGCTCGCGCGAAACCTCGACGATCTCCGCCGCATCTTGCGCACCCTGACCGACAAGGGCATACGCGTGGAGTTCGTCAAGGAGAGTCTTACCTTCACCGGCGAAGACTCACCGATGGCCACACTGCTGCTTTCAGTGATGGGCGCATTCGCCGAGTTCGAACGCGCGCTCATCCTGGAACGCCAGCGCGAAGGCATCGCGGCGGCCAAACAGCGGGGCGTCTACACCGGACGCAAGCCTGCTCTGGAAGCCGACCAGGCCCAGCAGCTGCGCGAACGTGCCGCCGCTGGCGAGCAGAAATCAGCGCTGGCCAAGGAGTTCGGCATCAGCCGCGAGACCGTGTACTCCTCTACCTGAAGCACCAGGCAACGGCGCCGAACACCCGCTGAGCGGGGCAGCCCGAATTCGTCCGCACCACGACGACGCCGGGCTCCGGCGGCGCCAGGAGTGCCTCTCCTGCTGGGCCGACAGCGGCGAGGAGGTCGCTCAGAACGCCGCTCTCGGCACCGACACCGAGTCAAGGCCGTCAATTGGGCATGCTCGGCTCTCTCAGCGGCGATCTGAGCCCAACCGGCCCCGGCCGCACCCGTTTCCGCGGGACATGCTGAGGCGGCTACTTTGCCCCTGGGGACAGCTTCAGGAGTTCCGGGCCTTGAACGCCGGCTTCGAGCGAATGGTCCCTCTTGTCTGCCCGGCCTCCTTGGGGCCAGTGACCGGGGCCAGGTAAAGGCACCTTAAACTTAACGCGGCTGCTCGGTCGGGAAGTCTCCTCGTACCGACACGCCCTGCTGTCGACGACGCTTGAAAACGAGGCCATAGCGACGGATCGGCCTCATTTTCGAGCGTTGCCGACACCTGCGGTACCGAGCGTTGAGCGACTCGATGCCGTTCGTAAACGGTAGGAAGGTGTTGACGCCGCCGGTCCCGCCGGTCCCGCACCACTGGCGTGCTGGCCAGCGAGGCCGCCCGGGTAGTGGTTTACAACCCGGTCAAGACAAGGGCGACCGCAGAGGCCAAAGTCGAGGACCGACCAGGTCGACGCAGCCGATTCTGGCCGAGTTGTTGGCGGCGGACTACCTGCCGTCGGTGTGGATGCCCGACGCCGAGACCGCCGCACTGCGACGGCAGGTCCAACGCCGCGGGCACATCGTGCGGCAGCGGACCCGGCTGAAGAACCAGGTTCAGGCGATCCTGCACCCCAACCTGGTGGTCCCTCTCAGCTCAGGCCGCGGACCTGTTCGGGATCATGGGCCGGGCGTGGCTGGCCGAGCGGGACCCGCCGCCTAACGAGCGGGGTTTCTCCGGGCCTGCGGTCGGGGTCTCGCGGACGGTGTCGTTCATGCCTGCTCCTGGTTGGTCAGGTTGGTGGTGAAGAGGCTGCCGAGGGCAGCCATGGCGTCGGGTCGAGCCTTGTAGAAGACCCAGGTGCCGCGCTTCTCGCGGTCCAGCAGTCCGCCCTCGTGCAGCACTTTGAGGTGGTGGCTGATCGTCGGCTGGGAGAGATCGAAGAAGGGCAGCAGGTCGCACACGCGCGCCTCGCGGCCCTCGTGGGAGAGCACCAGGGACAGGAGCCGCAGCCGGGCGGGGTCAGCCATCGCCTTGAGCATCGGGACCACCCCAGCCGCCCGCTCGGCACTGAGCGGCTCACGAGCCAGCGGCACGCAGCACGCCAGCGGGTCGCGGGCGATGGGCACCTTGTCTACCGCGGCAGCAGAGTTCGACACGCGTCAATGTTGGCAGGTGTCGATGGCTGCGTCAAAATCGAGGCCCAGGACTCGACGCTCGCATGGTTAGGCTTGCCGCATGGTCACAGCCGCTGAACTCGCCCCCACAGCAGTCAGGCACCTGCGCCCACGGGCCGGTCGCCCGGCCCGTGGGCGCCGACTCCGCGGACGCATGTGAGCGCTGACGTGGACCATGACGTTGTGGTCGTCGGGGGTGGCCAGGCGGGGCTCGCGACCGCCTTCTACCTCCAAAGGGCCGGTCTCGCGCCCGGGCGGGACTTCATCGTCCTCGACGCCGAGGACCGCCCGGGGGGGGCGTGGCAACACATGTGGGACGGGCTGCGCCTCTTCTCCCCCTCGACCTACTCCTCGCTTCCCGGATGGATGATGCCGCCGTGGGACGACGCCGCGCTGGGCTTCCCGCCGCGCACGCACGTCATCGACTACCTGGCCCGCTACGAGGAGCGCTACGGACTCGACGTCCGCCGACCGCACCGGGTCAGCAGGATCACTCGCTACGACTCCGGCGCCGGGTTGACGGTCCACGCCGACGACCTCGAGGTCACGGCGCGGTTCGTGGTGTCGGCGACCGGCTCCTGGACCCAGCCGTTCTGGCCGACCTATCCCGGGGCGGCGGACTTCCAGGGACGGCAGCTCCACGCGGCGCACTACCGCCGCCCCGACGACTTTGCCGGCCAGCGGGTCGTCGTGGTCGGCGGTGGCAACTCGGGCGCGCAGATCCTTGCTGAGGTATCCATGGTCGCCGACACGACCTGGGTCACCGCCAAACCGCCGCGGTTCCTGCCAGACGACGTGGATGGCCGGGCACTGTTCGCGGCGGCGACGGCTCGCATCGAGGCGCTGCGCCAGGGACGCGAGGATGCAGGGGTCGGCGGACTGGGTGACGTGGTCATGGTCGACAGCGTCCGCGAGGCACGCGATCGCGGCGTCCTGAAGGCGCAGCCGGTGTTCTCCCGCATCACCGCCACCGGCGTCGCCTGGGCCGACGGCACCGCGCTGGATGTCGACGCCATCATCTGGTGCACCGGCTTCCGCCCGGCCCTCGGCCACCTGCGGCAGCTCCAGCTGCGCGATCACCACGGGCAGGTCTCCGTAGACGGCGCCAGCGGCACCCGTGCCGATCGCGAACCACGGCTGCACCTCGTCGGGTACGGCGACTGGACCGGACCCGCTTCGGCGACCCTGCTGGGCGTGGGCCGCTCGGCCCGCGACACCGCGGCGGAGATCGTCGAACGCCTTCAGCGCTGACCAGTCGGCGCCCGCCCGACGCAAGCGAGCCCACCCTTCGACATCCGGGCCACCCTTGCGTGGTCCAACGGCCGCGGGAGGCGGTAGGCTGCCAACCCTCAACCGAATCACCTGACTCCCCGCGATCGGGGCCATTGTGGTAGATCCTCCGTTATCGGCTCCACACGCCGCACGTCGGTGGGGCCATGACCGGTTCGCAGGCATTCGCGGCGGCCTGGGCGTTGATGCAGATCGGCAAGGGCTAGGGTGATGGTCATGCGGGACGCCTACCACCAGCAGCTCGACGGGATCGTCAACGAGCTCGTCTTTATGACCGGTCAGGTACGGGAGTCCGTGAGGCTGGCCACCAAGGCATTGCTTGAGGCAGACGCACACGTGGCCGAGCAAGTCATCTCCGGCGACGCTGCGATCGACAAGATGCGAGACAAGATCGAGTCGGACAGTGTTCAACTGATCTCCCTGCAGCAACCGGTTGCGAGCGACCTGCGCATGTTGATAGCGGCGCTGCGCATGGTCGCCGACCTCGAACGCATGGGAGACCTGTGTGTGCACGTTGCCAAGGTCGCTCGGCTCCGCGTTCCTTCACTCGCCGTTCCCCCCGAGATGATCCCGACCATACAGCGCATGGCCACAGTCGCGGAGGACATGGTCGGCAAGGTCGCCAACGCTATCGCCGACCGCGACATAGAGGCCGCGCGTCGCCTTGAGACAGCGGACGATGAGATGGATCAACTCCGTCAATCGTCTTTCCGTCAGACGCTAGACGAGTCATGGCAACACGGAGTCGAACCCGCCGTTGACATCGCACTCCTGGGCCGATACTACGAGCGCATCGCCGACCACGCGGTCTCGCTTGCCCGCAGGCTCGTGTATCTCGTCACTGGAAGGAGCCCAAGCGTCGAGGCCTAGGAGACTGCTGAACAAAGGCGCGCCTCCCGGCGGTCCCGGCACCCGGCTGAAATCCTGCGTGCATGCAGGGTGAGTCGGATCGGCAGCGTGAGTTGCTGGATGTTGAGTCTGTGGCGGGGCACCTGCTCGAGCCGGGCAGCGTGTTCGCGTTGCTGGCCGAGCATCGTGACCGATTGTTCCCGAGCGAGTTGTTCGCTGATCTGTTTCCCTCGGGGCGGGGTCGACCGTCGATCCCGGGTGAGGTGATCGCCTCGGTGATCGTGCTGCAGGCGTTGTACGGACACTCCGACCGCGAAGCGGTCGACGCGCTCACCTTCGATCTTCGTTGGAAGGCTGCGTGTGGGTACGCGATCGACGCGAAGGGCTTCGACTCCTCGACGTTGACGTACTGGCGCAAGCGGTTGGCGGGCAGTGACCGGCCGCAGCGGATCTTCGAGGTGGTCCGCGAGGTCATCACCGAAACCGGTGCCGTTGCGGGAAAGACGCGTCGGGCGTTGGACTCCACGATCCTCGATGACGCGGTCGCCCGGCAGGACACGGTGACCCAGCTGATCGCCCAGATCCGCCGAGTGGGTCGCGAAGTGCCCGGCGCCAAGGACCTGATCGAGATGCATTGCATCCGGTTGGCCACGTTCACCGGGCAGGACTACACGATGCCCGGGAAGCCTCCCATCGCGTGGGACGACCAGACTGCCCGCGACGAGCTCGTCACCACGCTGGTCGGTGACGCGCTCGCGCTTCTCGCGGTCCTCGACGTCGAAGCGATCACCGCTGGCGGCGGCAAGCCTGCCGACGCGGTCGCGCTGCTGGCCCTGGTGGCCGGCCAGGACGTGGAGCCTGCTGAGGACTCTGATGGCACCGACGGCAGGTGGCGCATCGCGCGGGTGACCGCACCGGATCGGGTGATCTCGACCGTGGACCCCGATACCCGGCACGCCCACAAGACCCGAGAGAAGCGTCAGGACGGGTTCAAGGCTCACGTGGTCGTCGAGCCCGACACCGGACTGACCACGGTGTGTGCGTTGACCAAGACCAACGGCCCGGCCAACTCCGATGCGAACGTGGGCGCCGGGCTGGTGGTCGCCGACTCCACCGTCTCGGACGACCAGCCGGTCGAGGTGTTAGGCGACTCCGCTTATGCGTCGGGCGAGATGCTCCACGCCCTGGACAGCAAGAAGTGGATCCCGCTGGTCAAGCCCTGGCCGATCAAGCCTGCTGTCGAGGGTGGCTTCACCGTCGATGACTTCGTCGTCGACCACGACGCCGGCACCGCGACCTGTCCGGCCGGGATCACCCGGCGGGTGACCGACAAGGGCAACGTGACCTATGGGATCGCGTGTCGTGAGTGCCCACTCGTCGCGCGCTGCACCAACTCTGTCCGGGGCCGAAAGCTCACCGTCGGCGAGCACGACCTGCTCCAACGCGAGCACCGGCAGCGAGCCAACGACGAGGGCTTCCAGGCCGTGTACCGAAAGCATCGCCCGATGGTCGAGCGCTCCATCGCCTGGCTGGCCCGCGGCTCGCGTCGGGTGCCCTACCGCGGAGTCGAGAAGAACAACAACTGGCTCCACCACCGCGTCGCCGCCCTCAATCTGCGCCGACTCCTAGCCCTGGGCCTCACTGTCCAGGACGGAGCCTGGGCCCTGACCTGACCGGCCCGCCCGGGCTGGCGAGGCCCCCCTTGCAGCCGGCCATACAACCACGCACGATGGCCACCGGCGGGCGGAACGACCCCGTTGTCGCACCCAGAGTGCTGACTCAAACTCGCCCCTCGACAGCCTTGGCCGCGTTCCGCCCGCCACCCACGCGCTCACCAGCACCCAGAGCACGTCTTGTTCAGCAGTCTCCTAGCGCCACTGCGGCGGACCCGCAGATGAGTTGGCGCGACCTCGAGGCGGCGGAGTCGGCAGATGCGAACGATTACCGGTTCACTTGAGACATGAAGACGTACCGGCCGGTGCGGTGGTCGTAGGCCTTCCGGTCGGCACCGAGGTCGTGCTCAGCCTGTTCCGCGTCGACGAGCCCGTCTATGAACCGGTCACCAACGAGTATGCGGGCCGTGAGCCCGGGTCGACCATCTACTCCCCTGCCCCTCAAGGGCTGTTCGTCCCTCTCGACGACAAGATGGTGAACGTGCTCGCCACCGAAGGCAGCACGAGCCCGTGGCTCGGGCTGGACACCGTGGCGGGACTCAGGGCCGCCTTGCTCGCCGGCAAAGTGATCGACGGCGCCACCGGCTGAGGCAGCCCGCCGGACCACCCACGCGGAGCCGCGCGGCGGGCGTCGAGTTCGTCACCGCGCTTCCCCAGGACCGGCACGTCATTGCCTGGAAACGCTCGGGGAAGGTCCAAGAACTGCTCCGCGGACTGGGCGACGGCAGCATCCCGGTATCCCACGAAGGTCTCGACGCCGTGTCCAGCAAAAGGCCGAGCACCTGCGGGCCTCCTGCAACACCACGGCCTGCTCCCCCACCGCTACCCCTACCTTCCCCGCCTCGAGCAATGGAACGATCTGGTATCCGTGCACCTCGTGTGTGCATCGTGAACGCAGGGACACCTGTCAGGCCGACTCACCGCCGACCGGCGGGAGAATGTCCCTGGACATCATAACTAGTCGATCGTTAAAGCGTAATAACTAGTCGATCGTTAAAGCGTAGCCACGGCGGCGGACACTGCGAATCTCACCGGCGCCCGCGAGGCGGGTGCGGAGGCGTCTGACGTGTACGCGGAGGGTGCTGTCGCCCCCCACGCCGCCCCAGACTTCCGTTCGCAGTTCGTCATTAGTGATGACCTCAGGCGCTCTGTACATCAGGGCACGAAGCAGTTCGAACTCCTTCAGTGGAAGGTCAGGTATCCGCTCGCCCCGGATGTGCACCGTGAAAGCTCCTGCGTCCAGAGCTATCGGCCCAAAGGAGAGGAGTGCGTGATCGTCGAGGGAGTTGGCCGACCGCTGCATGAGGGTCCACACCGCGTCGGCCGTGTAGGGGCGGGTGAATGCGGCGGCGGCACTCGCGACAAGAAGGGATCCTATTGAGGCGGCATCACCGTCTTCGCCGACTTCAATGATGAGGGGACTTCCGTACTCGAGAATCTTCCTCACGAATTCGTCAGCTGGCAGACCTTCGGCCTGTTGGCTGATGATCACGGCCGCCGGATTGCCGCGACCGAACTCGACAAGGGCGTCTACGGTGGAATTTACGCGAGTGACGTGCACTCCGCGCGCGGCCATGTGTGCATCGAATTTGGCACCGTCACTCGGCGGGTCCACGACTAGCAGATGCGCACCCGCAGTTTGTACCCATCTGCGCGTGCGTGCACGTTCGAGCTCGGTCGGAGCGAGCTCGGTATCGCGCCTAGTCATCGCGGCAGGACCGGATCGGTGCGACCAAAACGCGACGAGCCCGTCGAGCGTGGTGGGTACGATCGTTGAGTGGCTCCACTGCTGAGATTCGTGGTCATCGTCGCACTTACTCAGCCAAAGCGGCCGGAGATGTAGTCCTCGGTGCGCTTGTCGCGGGGGTTTGAGAAGATGTGGCTGGTGATGTCGTACTCGACGAGGAGGCCGGTGCGATTGCCGGTGGTCTCGTCGGGGCGGGCAGTGAAGAAGGCGGTCCGGTCGGAGACGCGAGCGGCCTGCTGCATGTTGTGGGTGACGATAATGATCGTGAAATCCTCACGCAGCTCCATCATGAGATCTTCGATCCGGGCGGTCGCGATGGGGTCCAGGGCCGAGCAAGGCTCGTCCATCAAGATGACGTCCGGCTGGGTCGCGATGGCGCGCGCGATGCAGAGCCGCTGCTGCTGACCGCCCGACAGGCCGACAGCCGACTGCTTCAGCTTGTCCTTTACCTCGTCCCACAGCGCAGCTCTCGAGAGAGACTCCTCCACCAAGTCGTCCATCGACTCGACCTTCATCCCGGTGACCTTCGGACCGTAGGACACGTTGTCGTAGATCGACTTGGGGAAGGGATTCGGCTTCTGGAACACCATGCCGATGTTGCGGCGAACCTCGATGGGATCCACCTTTGGGCCGTAGATGTTGGTCCCGTGGTAGGTCACCTCCCCCTCGACCCGAGCGCTTCTGATCAGGTCATTCATGCGGTTCAGGCAGCGGAGTACAGTCGACTTTCCGCAACCCGACGGGCCGATCAGTGCGGCGATCTCGTTCTTGCTGAACTCGAGATTGACGTCGTGAACGGCATGAAAGTCACCGTAGAACACGTTGAGATCCAGCAGCCCCATCACCGGATCGACGGGAAATGGACTGATCTCACGCGAGGCGCCATGCACTTCGGTCTGTAACGCGGGGACCGAATGGACGTCGCTCTCCAACGTCGGGGTGGCCGTGCTGGCCTCAGCCGGATTGTTCATGGTGATGGATACCTCTCGGTCTGAGCGTGGGGATCTTGCACTATGCATCAGTACTTGGGGGTGTACTTGTTGCGCAACCAGATCGCTATCGAGTTCATCATGAGCAGGATGACCAGGAGTAGCATGATTCCGGCTGCCGCGAGCACTCGGAACTCGTCCTGCGGGCGGGCTGCCCACTGGTAGATGAGAACGGGCATGGCCGAGTACTTGCCTTCGAACGGACTCTCAGGGTAGAACGCAGCGAAGGTGGTCGCGCCCACGAGCAGCAGTGGCGCCGTCTCTCCGATGGCGCGGGAGAGGGCAAGGATCGTCCCTGTGAGAACCCCGGGCAAAGCCGCCGGCATCACTTGTCGTCGAATGGTTGCCCACTGCGTGGCGCCCAGTCCGTAGCTGGCCTGTCGGATGGAGTCGGGGACCGCGCGAATCGCTTCGCGTGAGGCCAGGACGACGGTCGGCAGCACGAGCATCGCCAAGGTCAGCGAACCCGCGAACGCGACTGCACCGAGAGCGAACCCGCCCTGGACGACGAATGCAAGCCCCAGGATTCCGAAGACGATTGAGGGGACGGCTGCGAGGTTCTGGATGTTCACCTCGATGGCGCGGTTGTACCACCTGGCGTCGTCTGCATACTCCTCCAGGTAGATCGCGGCGCTGACACCGATCGGGATCACCGTGACGATCACCCCGCCCATGATCATGAGGGTTCCGACGATGGCTGACTTGAGGCCGGCGGTCTCGGGGAACAGTGTCGAGGGAAACTGAGTGACCAGGTTGAGGTCGAGCCGGTCCCAACCCCGATAGGCCGTCGTGATGAGAAGCAGGCCCAAGGTGACGACGGCCACCACGATCGACAGGAGGATGGCCGACAGAAAGATCTGCCCCTTGACGTCGCGCCGCCCTCCCGTCAACTGGCGAGAGCCTTCTCGTGCGGCGTCAACCGCGATTCGAGTGCGGGTCGGGGTGCTCACTCGTACACCTCGCGATACTTGCGCACGAGACGGATACTGATCAGATTCATGACCATGGTCATGACGAACAACAGTGAGCCCACCGCGAAGATCGTGTAGAAACTGGTGCTTCCGCGAGCGATGTCACCGTTGGCCGTGATGGCGATAAAGGAGGTCATCGTCAGTACTGATTCGTTGGGGTAGGCGGTGAGGTTGGCGGTGGCACCAGCCGCCAGCAGGACGATCATCGTCTCACCGATGGCGCGTGAGACACCTAGAACGAAGGATGCCACGATGCCGGACAGCGCTGCGGGCACCACGATCTTGGTCGCTACCTGCATCCGGGTGCTGCCGATCCCGTAGGCCGCCTCCCGAAGGCCGTAGGGAACAGCGGCCATAGCGTCTTGGGAAACCGAAGCCACGGTCGGAATGATCATGATCCCCAGAACCAGGCCCGCCGTCCCGACGGCGAAGACCCCAGGCTCGACACCCAGCTGTCCTGGCAGCCACTCCGGCCAGATCGACTTGAACCACGGCGTGACGAAAGCAACCGCGAAGAACCCGAACGCGACGGTGGGGATTCCCGCGAGGACCTCCAAAGTCGGCTTGAGGACCGACCGAACACGGGGCGAGGCGTACTCATTCATGTAGATGGCCGCGCCCAGCCCGAACGGCAGTGCCACGATCACCGCATAGAACGTCACCACGAGGGTGCCCACGACAATTCGCAGCACACCGAACTGTGGATCTGCGAACGTCGGCGACCACTCTCCGGCGGAGAAGAACTCACCGAAGGGCACCCTCCGGAAGAACTCGATGGTGGGGGGCACCAGTGCACCGACGATGCCGATCGTGATCAGCACCGCGACCGCGGCGCAGAGGAATAGCCACCCCACGATGACCCGTTCGCCGATGCGGCGACTGCTGGCCTCGAGAGTCGGAGGCGCTGCGGAGCGCGCATCCTGGACCAAGGTGGGTGTGGCCATCCCTCTTCCTCCGTAGGTTTGTGCCGTGAGTACGTCTAGGTCACTCGCCGGCGAGCGATGCGACCTTGTCCAGCGCCTCCTGCGACTGCTCCTCGGTCAGCGGGATGAACCCGGCAGCCTCGGCGATCTCGGCCTGGTTCTCGATGTAGAACTCGAGGAAGGTCACGACCTCCGGCTTCTCCAAGGCCTTGTCCGAGGGGTAGATGAAGAGCTGACGTCCGAGCGGATTGTACGAGCCGTCCTGGACGGTCTCGACTGCCGGCTCGACACACTCACCTTCCTCGTTCTCGATCGGCACGGCACGCACGGCACCGTCGGATTCCTCCACGAAAGACAGCGGGATGTAGCCGGTGGCACCCTCGCTACCAGATACGCCCTGAATGGCCGCGTTGTCGTCCTCACCGATGTTGTTGTAGTCAGTACGAATCTGGCCCTCTTCGCCATTGATGGCCTCGGTGAAGTAGTCGAAGGTGCCGGAGTCGCTACCGGGGCCGTAGAGTTCCATGGGTACGTCCGGGAAGTCGTCACGGACCTGGCTCCAGTTGTCGACGCTGGATCCCTTGTCCCAGATGCTGGAGACCTCGTCGACGGTCAGGCAGTCGACCCAATCGTTCTCCGGGTTGACCGCGACGGCGAGGCCGTCGTTCGCCACACCCAACTCCTCAAAGGCGATACCCGCCTCCTCGCAGATCGCGATCTCCTCCTCCCCGATGGGGCGCGAGGCGTTGGAGAGCTCGGATTCGCCGCGGCAGAACTTTTCGAAGCCGCCGCCCGTCCCGGAGGTGCCGACGGAGATCTGGACGTCGGGGTACTCCTGATTGAAGAGCTCGGCGGCGGCCTCGGTCAGGGGCGCGACCGTGCTGGACCCATCGATGGCGATCGAGCCCGAGAGCTCACCGCCTTCGCCCGAGCCGGCGTTGCTGTCTCCACCGCAAGCAGTGAGAGCCAGCGACAGGGCCGCGATGCCGGGCACGAGGGCACGGCGAATGGAAGTGGTTTTCACTTCGAATCTCCTGACAAGTCTGTATGTTCTGTCGGAATTGACATGGTCAAGGTAGGCAGCTCGGGTGACCGGGGCACGTGTCAAGTTTGAACGGCGAGTGAACAATCGTGAATGAAACTCGTCGCCAGTGTGACACCTGTTCGGGCTGAGCATCCCGAGGGCTCACGCACGGGCCGAGGGCCGGCGCGCGGCGCTCTGCTCCCGACACTCGGCCGAAACTGTCGAGCCGCTTCAGCACTGATCGGTCCGGCCGACCGAGTCCACCCGTGCTGGGTCGTCGCCATCGAGTCTGGTCCGGTCCTCAAGATGGGCAACCGCCTCGTCGAGGAGGCGTAGCAGGTGGATGTCGGCCTCGGGTATGCGAGCAAGCGCCATCACGGCCGTCTCGACCGCTCGATGGGCTGGCCCATGGTCGTAGATCCTCTGCCGCAGGCGTGACGCCCTCCCGCACTCTTGACCCAGTTCAGGTCGCACAGACGGTGATCGAAGGCGGCGCCGAGCAGCCGCATGCATCCAGGCAAGCCGGGGGCCGGGGCGGACTTTCAGCGCTGCCGCGGTAGCCAGCTCCGCGAGTTCGGCAGAGACCGCTGGGTCGACGCTGTTCAGACTCCTTAAGCGTGGCGCAAGCGGATACAGCGCCTGCCGCCCGATCGGGGTCATCGCGTCGTTGACCAACCGGCCCAGGTGTGCCAGCAAAGGATGAGTGGTGGCGGGGGCGTCTGACCATGGTTCTCCGGCGAGAACCGAGACCCACTCCATCAGGCAGGCGCCGTCCTCGGGGGCCAGGTGGGTGCCGACGGTGAACTCGGCTGGCGGGAGGGGTCGGTTTGAGTTGGGATTCATGGCGTCTCCGTTCAGATGCTCGACATGGCGAGGTCGGTGAGGGTGAATACGAGAGCGGCCGCAAATGCCGCGCCCGGGAGCGTGATCGCCCACGCGACGATCATGGTTCGTAGAGCGCCCCATCGCACGGCGGCTCGGCCTCGCGTGGTGGCGGCGCCAATGACGCCGGAGGTCATCGCTTGCATAGCCGAGACCGGCAATCCGGCAACTGCTGTCACGTAGAGGACCGAGGCTGCGCTCGCCTCGCCCGCAAAGACACGGGGGGCGTCGAGCTGCACGACCCCGCGGGAGGGCGTGCGGAGGAGCCACCAGCCGCCGGCGTACGTGCCCGCCGCCATGGCCGCGGCCACGGAGAGGATGACCCAGAGGGGTACGTCGAATGAGTCCTGGTAACCGATCGAAACCAGAGCGAGGACGATCACGCCCATCGTCTTCTGGGCGTCCTGCAACCCATGGCCGAGTGCCACACCGGCGGTTGCAAAGGTCTGTGCGAGCCGGAACCCCCGGTTCAGAGCACTGACTCGACTGGACCCCCGAAAGAGCCACATGATGCCGGTGTGTACGGCGATGGCGATGATGAACGCGATCAGAGGCGCGAGCACCATCGGCAGCAGGACCTTGGTGGCGACCCCATCCCAGTGCACACCCGTGGCGGCAGCCACCGCCGCTCCGATCAGTCCGCCCATGAGGGCATAGGAGGATGAGGACGGCAGCCCCAACCTCCAGGTGAGCACGCTCCAGAGCGTCGCACCGACAACCGCGGCCAGAATCACGGCCATGCCCACACTCTTGGACGGCGTGGCGATGATCTCCGCGCCGACCGTCTGAGCAACTCCGGTGCCAATCAAACCGCCGAGCAGATTCATCAAGGTGGCCACGGCCAGTGCGATATGAGGCGTCAGCGCGTGGGTGCCGACCGAGGTCGCAATCGTGCCGTGGGCGTCACGGAAGCCGTTGGCGAAGCCGAAAGCCAGCAGGAGCGCCACGATCGCCCCAAGCGTGATGGTCACCGTGTCCATACCGCGCCTCGTCAGCTCCTGGCGGCCTGCCAGGCGTGGGCGGCCTGCTGGACCGCATCCCATGGAGAGCCCAGGGGTGGGGTGTAGGACAGGTCGAGATCGCCCAGGGCCGCGACGGCGTTCGCGTTGTGGATCGCGGTCGCGAGAATGTCGATGCGCTTGGACACCTCGGCGCCGTAGGCGCCGAGCAGCTGGCCGCCGAGCAGCACGCCGGTCCCCCGGTCTCCGGTGAGCCGCACCGCGAGCGTGGTGGCGCCCGGATAGTAGGCCTTGTGGTCATCGACGTCGACTTGAACGGTGAGCGGGTCGAAGCCGACGGCTCGTGCTTCGGCGTCACGTAGTCCGGTGGCTGCCGCGACCCGGTCGAACAGCTTGACCGCCTGGGTGCCCAGCGTGCCGGCGTACTTCAGGTCACCGCCCATGAGGTTGTCGCCGGCGACCCTGCCTTGCTTGTGGGCGGTGGTGCCCAGCGGAAGGTACCCGGGTTCGTCGAGGAGCCGGTGGTGGGTGTGCACGCAGTCACCCGCCGCCCAGACACCGTCGATGCTGGTGCGCATCTGCCGGTCGACCGCGATAGCACCGGCCGCCCCGAGCTCGAGGCCCGCCTCCACGGCGAGCTCCGTAGCAGGGTCGACCCCGGTGGCGACCAGGACCAGCCCCGCCGTGAGGCGGTCGCCTCCGAGGACGACCTCGAGCGTGTCCCCAACTCTGTCGATCGCCTCGACGGTCGTGTTGCAGCGGACCTGGACACCTTGCTCGGTGAGGTGGCGCTCGACCGACGCGGCGAGCTCGGCGTCCAGGGTGCGCGGGAGCACCTGCGGGAGCTGCTCGACCACGACCACCTGCAGGCCGCGGGTGGTCAGGGCCTCGGCCATCTCCAGGCCGACGTACCCGGCGCCGACGATGACCGCGGTCGACCCTGCGGGGAGTTGGTTCACGGTGTCGGTGACGGCGAACGTCTCCGGCATGGTGTGCAGCACGTGGACGCCGTCTTGCGGCCCGAGGGTGTCGAGGCCGGTGATCGGCGGGCGACGTGGGTTGGCTCCGGTGGCGAGGACCAACCGGTCGTAGTTAAGCGAGCCGGATTCATCGTGGTTCGTAAAGGACAGGCTCCGTTCGGGCACGTCGACGCGGGTGACCCGGTGGTCGAGCATCAACGTGATGCCGAGCCGCTCCAGGTCATCGGTCTTGCGGTGGGCGAGGTTCCGCCAGTCCGGGACCTCGCCGGAGACGTGGTACGGGATGCCGCAGATACTGTAGTTCGGGAACGCGTCTGCCACGAGAAGGCTGACCTGGACCTGATGGTCGAGCTCGAGGCAGCGCCGCGCGGCCTCGATCCCGGCGTCACTGCCCCCGACAATGGCTACGTGCATGACGGCGCCTCGCCGTTCAGACGGTCCGGGGGGTGACGTCGAGCTGGCCGAGCAAGTGCCGGACTCGCTGCTCGACCTGGTCGCGGATGGCCCGGACGGTCTCGAGATCCTGGCCGGCGGGGTCGTCGAGCTCCCACTCCTCGTAGTGCTTGCCGGGGAAGATGGGACAGGCGTCGCCACAGCCCATCGCGATGACCACGTCGGCGGCCCGGACGGTCTCGTCGGTCCAGGGCTTCGGGAACTCCTCGGCGATGTCGATGCCGCGTTCCTTCATGGCCTGGACGACGACCGGGTTGATCCCAGCCCCGGGCTCGGAGCCCCCGGACCAGCCGACGGCCGCGTCGCCCGCCAGGTGCTGGAAGAAGCCGAGCGCCATCTGCGACCGGCCGGCGTTGTGCACGCACAGGAACAACACGATGGGGCGGCCATCGGCACTGTGTCCTTCGACCTTGGCCAGCGCCTGGAGTCGCTGTCGGGCGAACCGCTCGGCCAGCAGCGGGAGGAACGTGGTCACGCTGGCGGTCTTGAGGAACTCGTCGTACGAGGTGTGCAGGAAGCGTTCGACGGTCTCCGTGCCGTAGGTGCCTCGGAACTCTCTCGCCAGCCGCTCGGTCGCGTTCTGCAAGGCGGGGTGGTGCTCCACGGGCGCCGCGGGGGTGCTCATCACAGGGTCTCCTAGGGTCAGTTCGGTTCTGGGTCGAGGGTGGTCGCGAGCCGTCCGACGCGGTGCACGATGTCGTCGAACGCGGCGTCGAAGTCCTCCGGCTTGGCCGAACGCGCCGGGTCGGGAACCGACCAGTGCAGCCGGGGCCCGTCGGGTAGTTCTTCGTGGACTTGGTCGCAGACGGCGACGACCAGGTCATCGGGAGCGAGCACGTCATCGACGTGGCGCGTCGTGGTGTCGCCCAGGGGCAGCCCGTGTCGCTTGGCCGTCCGGACCGCGCCGGGGTGGACGCGGGCGGCCGGATGGGTGCCGGCAGACGTAGCGGGCAGGGCACTCACGCGTTGCCACGCGGATGCGGCCAACTGCGAACGCGCGGAGTTCTGGGTGCACACGAACACCACCCGACGCCGACCACGCAGGTCGTCCTCCAACCTCGGGACCAGGTCCAGCGCCGCGAGCAAAGGATTGTCAGGGCGCAGCCGGACATAGCTGCGACGACCGTCGCCTTCGCTCTTCGAACGCCGGATGATCCCGGCGTCCTCCAGCACCCGCAGGTGGTGCGCCACCAGGTTGGAGCCGAAGCCGAGCTGTTGAGCCAGGTCTCCGGGCGACAGGTCGCTCACCGACAGGGCATCCACGATCGCTAGCCGTCCCGGTTCTCCGAGAGCCGCGTGGAACCGCGCCCGTTGTTCAAGGTCCATCTTCCGTTCACCTGCCCTCCACTGGCTCAATGCCTGTTGACTCAAGGATCGTTGCAGCATCTTCCGCAGTATGGCAAGCACGATCCCGAGTGAAGGAAGCGACATGACCCTGGACGTCGATATCGATCCCGACGACATCAGCACGAACCCCACGCACGGACCGAGCTTTGACGAGGTCGTGGAGCGCCGCGCCTCGCGCCGCAGCGTGTTGGCCGGAGGCATGGCTGGCGCCGCGGCGTTCCTGACCACCAATCTGGTGGGCTCCTCGCCCGCGCTGGCGAAGGCCACCTCGAGGGTCAGCGCGGCGGAGCTGCTGGGGTTCAGCCCGATCCCGCTCAGCTACGCCGACGAGGTGGTCGTACCGCCTGGCTACACCGCGCGAGCGTTCGTCCCGTGGGGGACCCCGATCACCGGCTCGTTCCCTTCGTTCAGCCCGGCCGGCAACACCGCGGTCGAGCAGGAGCAGCAGGTCGGGATGCACCACGACGGCATGCACTACTACCCGATCGACCGGGGCCCGTCCGGGAACAAGCACGGCCTGCTGGTCCTCAACCACGAGTACACCGACGAGAGCTACCTGCAGACAGGCACCAGCACCGCGCCGCCGAAGACCTCATGGACCCCCGAGATGGTGGCCAAGTCTCAGGCGGCCCACGGCGTCTCTGTGGTGGAGATCCGAGAGGAGGCCGCCGGCGAGTGGTCTCTGGTGAAGTCCCGCCTGAACCGGCGGATCACCGCGAACACGCCGATGTCGGTCACTGGCCCGGCAGCCGGCCACCGGCTCCTGCGGACCTCGGCCGACCCTGCCGGCCGGGTCCCGCTCGGCACGGTCAACAACTGCTCCCACGGCGTCACGCCCTGGGACACCTACCTGACGTGCGAGGAGAACTTCAACGGCTACTTCCGGGTCGACCCCGGCACTTACACCGCCGAGGAGCAGGCACTCACCAGCCGGTACGGCGTCGGTGGAGACCGCTACAACTGGGCCACCCACGACGGCCGCTTCGTCGTCACGCCCGCCGAGCCGAACGAGCCGAACCGGTTCGGCTGGGTCGTCGAGATCGACCCGTTCGACCCGCACTCGCGTCCCGTCAAGCGCACCGCGCTCGGCCGGGTTAAGCACGAGAGCGCCTACGTGCACGTCGCCAGGGGTGGCCGGGTGGTCGTCTATACCGGCGATGACCAGGTCAACGAGCACGTCTACAAGTTCGTCAGCAAGGACAGCTGGCAGGCGGCCCGTGCTCGCGGCCGCAGCCCCCTGGACGAAGGCACCCTCTACGTGGCGAAGTTCAACGACGACGGCAGCGGAGAGTGGCTGCCTCTGGTCCACGGTCAAGGCGGTCTCACCGCGGAGAACGGGTTCGCCGACCAGGGTGACGTGCTGGTCAAGACCCGCCTGGCCGCCAGCACCGTCGGCGCGACCCGGATGGACCGCCCCGAGTGGGTCTCGGTCGATCCCAACACCGACATGGTGTACCTGACGCTCACCAACAACACCAGCTCGGCGAAGGTGATGAGCGCCGCCAACCCGCGCAAGCCCAACCCGTGGGGCCACGTCGTCCGGTGGAACGAGAAGGGCGGCGACCACGCTGCCGCTTCATTTGAGTGGGACCTGTTCCTCCTCGCCGGTCAGGGCCGCAGCAGCGGCGACGGCTCCACCATCGCCGACGAGGATGCGTTCGGCTCTCCCGACGGCATCTGGTCCGACCCCGACGGCCGGGTCTGGATCCAGACAGACGGCACCCAGCCGCTCGGCGCCAACGACCAGATGCTCGCCGCCAACCCGTACCTCACCGATGACGCCGGCGTACCGCAGCTGCGGCGTTTCCTCACCGGTGTCCCCGGCTGCGAGGTCACCGGCGTGGTCACCACGCCCGACCAGCGCACGATGTTCGTGAACATCCAGCACCCGGGCGACGGCAGCCCCAGCCAGTGGCCCCACCTCGACGGGCTGACCACCCCGCGCTCAGCGACGGTGGTCATCACCAAGGACGACGGCGGCGTCATCGGATCCTGAGGCCAAACCCGTGGGTGCTCGGCGCCGCTGGGGGCGGTCAAGCACCTGCGGCCCCATGCAGCTATCCCACGGCCTCGGTGCTCCCGCGCACGGGTATGGGGTCGCCGGCACATGCGGCCAGTGCGGCACCGACGAGGGCGAGCGCTGCGAGCACCCCGAACATGGCCGGGTAGCCGCCCGTGATCGCAGCGACGCCGGCACCGAAGGCGGGTGCGAGCGCCGCCGCGATCCCCTTGGGCGCGTGGTAGACGCCGTTGATCGCGGCGTACCGCTGCGAGCCCCAGTGGTCGCTGACCAGGGTGGCGCCAACCAGGGTGAACAGGCCGCGGGCCGCGCCACCGAGTACCGCCACCAGCACCAGCACGAGAGCCGGGCCCGGCACCAGCGCCAGGGCCGCGAGCGTGACACCCATGACCCCCATGACGCCAGCCGAACGCGCGTTGGGTGACAGCCGCCGGTCCAGCGCCGGATACGCCAGCCGACCGGCGACCTGGCCCGCGCCGCTGAGCCCGAGCACCCACGCGGCCAGCTGCAGGCTCACGCCGTGGTGGAGGAGCAGCGGGACGAGGTTGACGAGCGAGGCATACGTCGCGAGCGAGGCCAGCGTGCCCGAGGCTGCCATCAGCAGGAACGTCCGACTGGTCAGGACGTCCCGATCGGCTCGTGCGTGGCTCGTCCCGGCGTCGTGGTGCCACGGCAGCCGAAGGGTGAGCGCGTGCGCCGGCACCGTCACGACGAACAGGAGCGCCGCCAGGATCAGGTAGGTGTCGCGCCAGCCGAACCACTCCCCCAGCGCCGCAGTGAGAGGGGCGAAGATCGTGGACGCGAAGCCCGCTACCAGGGTGAGCGTGGTGATGGCGCGCACCCGGCCGGCGCCGTACCGGTGGGTCAGTGCCGCGAACGCGGGTGGGTAGAAGGTGCCGGCGCTGGCGAGGCCGACCAGGAGCCACCCCAGGACGAACACGGGGTAGCTCGGGGCGAGCGCCACCACGGCGACCGCGCCGGAACCCAGCACGCTGCCGGCAGTCATCACCAGCCTCGGGCCGCGACGTTGCAGTAGCCGTCCCGCCGCGATGCCGGCCACGGCGCCGGTCAGGCTGCCCGCGGAGAACGCCGCAGTGACCGCGGTTGCCGACCAGCCGGTGTGCGGAGATCGCGGGTGCGAGCACTGTGAAGGCGTAGTACAGCACGCCGTAGCTGACCGTCACGCTCACGCAGAGCGCAACCAGCATCCGTCCAGCACCCGCCGGGTGCGGGGAGCCGACCCGGGTGCGCGGCCGGCTCCCCGCCTCGGTGAGGTCAGAGGCTGACAGGAGCCCGTCCGATCTCCAGCACGGCGGGCGCCGGTGCGCAGCAGCCGCCGCCCGCACTCTCCGGGTCGTCGAAGACCCCGGCGCCGCCACAGACGCCGGTGTCGGGCAGCACCAGCTCGACCCGGGCCGCCGCCTCGTGGTCGCCGGCGAGCGCGGCAACCACGCTGCGCACCTGCTCGTAGCCAGTCAGCGCCAGGAACGTCGGCGCCCGACCGTAGGACTTCATCCCCACCAGGTAGAGGTCGGGCTCGGGCTGCGCGAGGTCCGCGGCGCCGGTGGCCTGGACCGACCCACACGAGTGGATGTTCGGGTCGATCTCGGCGGCAATCCTGCGCGGCGCCTCCAAGGTTGGGTCGAGGTCGAGTCGCATCTCGGAGAGGAACGACAGATCAGGACGGAACCCGGTCAGCACCACCACGGTGTCCGCGGCCGGGACCTCCCTGCCGTCCTCCCCCACCAGCACGGTCGTGTCCGTGTCTCGGCGGATCTCCGCGATGCGGAACCCGGTCACGAGCTCGACCGCGCCAGACTCCACCGCCCGCTTGGCCCGCTGACCCAGCGCACCGCGCTCAGGTAGGTCGTCGGCCGCGCCGCCACCGAAGGTGCTGTCGCTGACGACACGGCGGATCGCCCAGGTGATCCGAGTGCCCGGATGGTCGGCCGCGATCTGGACCAGCTCGTGGATGGCGTTGAACGCCGAGTCGCCCGAGCCCACCACGACGGTGTGCTTGCCGGCGTACCGCTCGGACGTCGCACGGTTGGGCACCTGGTACGAGATCAGGTCCCCCGTGACCCGCTCACCCAGTGCCGGCAGTCCGTCTGCGCCGGCCGGGTTGGGGCGGCGCCACGTGCCGGAGGCGTCGATCACGGCGCGCGCCTCGAGGCGTGACTCGACGCCGTCACTGTCGACGAGGTGGATCGTGAACGGCTGCTCGGCACGGTCGGCGTCGACGAGACGGTCGCGGCCCTTGCGGGAGACGCCGGTGACCCGGGCGTCGTACCGCACCCGCTCCCCTAGCGCCTTGGCCAGCGGGGCCAGATAGCCGTCGATCCACTCCGCGCCCGTCGGGTAGCCCTGGCTCGGCGCCGTCCAGCCGGTCGGCTCGAGCAGCCGGACCGACGCGCCGTCGACCAGCTCGGGCCAGGCCGAGAACAAACGGACGTGGCCCCACTCGGCGACCGCGGAGGCCGGCTCGAGGCCGGACTCCAGCACGAGCGGCTCCAGCCCGCGCTCCAGCAGATGCGCGGCAGCCGCCAATCCTTGCGGGCCGGCGCCGATCACCACGACAGGCAGATCACTCATTCCAACTCCTCACATTCACGATCATCGATGCGACCATCGTACGAACACATCGACAAATGTCAATGGATGGGCCAGCATGGTATCCATGCCCTCGACTCTCCCGGTGATTCAGTCCGCTGACCTCGCCGCCTGCTGCTCGCCCATGACGGCGGGCATCGTCAGCGACGAGTCAGCCGAGACCCTCGCCCGGATGTTCAAGGCCCTAGGCGACCCGACCCGAGTCAAGCTGCTCTCGATGATCGCCGCCGCACCCGAAGGTGAAGCGTGCGTTTGCGACATGACCGAGCCCGTCGGGCTCAGCCAGCCCACCGTCTCGCACCACATGAAAGTCCTCGTCCAAGCCGGGCTGGCCACGCGAGAGCAACGAGGCAAGTGGGCCTACTACCGAGTCGTCCCATCCGGGCTCGCCTCACTTGCGGCCGCACTCAGGCCCGCTGGGCAATGACGCGGTGGCGGACGGAAGATAACTTATCGGCGCGCGGCACGAGAGCGTTGTTTCCACAGAGCAAGCGCCCCGCTGGACCGCTGATGAGGCGGCTCGCTTCCCCGCGGACCAGTACCTCGGTGCAGTCTTGGAGTGAGCGCAGGCGACTACCCCTGGCGATCTCATGGATGGCGCGTATCGTCTCCGTGGGTCCACACCGGCCCGGCGGGAGCGGATGCGCCTCGACCGCAAAGGCCGCAGCGACGGGGCCGGACCTGAGCCGGGTGAGGAGCCTCGGTCTGCGGTGGTCAAGTCCGCCGCTGGGTCAATTTGACCGACGGCTATTGAAACTCCGAAGGCCGGCGAGCAGCAGGCCGGCGAGCCCGAGGAACAGGACGGCATTCCCCGTGGCCCGGCCCCACCTGACGGCGGGGGTGAGGGTGTCTCGAAGCGGCATCGGTGCGACGAGGACACTGGTCCCGCGGAGCGGGGCGCGCTCTGCTACCGACCCGTCGGGTCCGATGATGGCGCTGATGCCGTTGGTGGACGCGACCGCGATGGCGCGCCCGGTCTCGATGGCTCGGACACGGCTGATGGCGAACTGCTGATCCAGCTGGGAGGTTCCCGTGAAGCTCGCGTTACTCGTCTGGACCACGATCAACTGGGCCCCCCGCCGGATCTGGGGAGCAAGAACGTCGTCGAAGGCCACGTCAAAGCAGATCGCGTCGGCCACGCGGACCCCACTGACAGTCAGGGGCGTCGAAGAGTTCCCTGGGAGCATATCGCGAGGGACCTCGTCTAGGCGGGGATAGACCCGTCCGAGCACGTTCCGGAAGGGGATGTACTCACCGAACGGAACTGGGTGCTGCTTGGTGTAGCGCGACCTGGTGGGACCGTCCGACGTCCAGACGATCCCCTGATTGAGGACAGTCTTGGAGGTCGGACCGTCCACCATGCCGGCGACGAGCACGGGCGCCCCGACGCTCGCCACGGCATCCTCGATGCTCGTCCGTGCTACGGCGTCGGTCAGTGGGTTCACCGCAGTTGAGTTTTCGGGCCACACGACGAGGTCAGGCGGGGGCTTGGCCCCGAGTTCGACCAGCTGTGCCAGTTCGCGCGTTGCCTCGAGGTGGTTGTCTGTGACCTCCCGATGATGGGCAACCAGCTGTCTCCCGTCGCCGGGAACTCCGCCCTGGATAACGGCCACGGTCATCGAGCCGCCGTCTGGTGTGTCGAACGGCGCGACCGCCGGCACCAGGCCGACCCCGACGACGAGACCGAGGCCTGCGCAGGGTGCGAGGGGCGACGGCCTTCCGCGCCTCTGTGCCCGGACTGTGGCGCCGAGTAGGCCGGCGGCGAGTGAGATGCCAAGCCCTACCCCGGTAACCCCGAGGTAGGGCAACGTCCCCGCCCATGGGGTGTCGAGCATCGTCATCCCCAGACGTCCCCAAGGCAGGCCGCCAAACGGCCACGCAGACCGGGCAGATTCAACGCCAGTCCAGCCCACGGCAAACCAGACGGGGGCCCCGGGGAGCCCGGACAGGAGTCGCACGAACAGGCCCAGGATGCCGAACCAGCAGGCCTGCACCAACGTCAACGCGACCCACGCTGCGATCCCGATCGACTGCGCGAGCCAAAGGAGCAGCACTGCCTGGAAAGCCACTCCGAACACGAAGCCGAGCAGCAGGCTGGCACGCGTCGAGCGGCCTTGGAGAGCGATCATGAGGCACGCCGGGCCCGCCAGCATGCCGATGGTCCAGCCGATCGGATCGAACGCCGTCGCGAGGAGCAGCCCGCCGAGCGCAGCCGCGACGGACGCCGGGCCGAGGTGCGCGGGCGGAGACCCGGACGCCCGACACGACGGCGACGGCGACGGCGACGGCGATGGCGATGGCGATGGCTCGGTTGAATCCGGTGACGCTTTCGTCGTCTTGGCCGCGGCAGACTTCACCGGGGTTCCATCCGCTGGTGGCCAGGAGTTGGAGTTGCGCCACACCCACTGACCAGACCCCGATGAGCTGGGCCCGCCGATCTCCAGTGATCGATGTCGGTGTCCTCGCTGCCGCGGCACCTGCACATGGTGACCCTTTCCCTTGCGTATTCCGTCGCCGTGCGGCGCGGATCAACTTCTTGGTCGCAGGCCGGTCCGTGCAGGGCGTCCGCAGCCCGGTGAGGCGACGCCGCAGTTGTTCCCAGGCTGGCCGCGCTTGGTCTCGACACCCGGGTAACGTATCGTGATAGCCGGATAAGAGGACCATGATGGTGAGTCCGCCGGCCCAACCGGTGGTGAACCAAGAGAAGGGAATGAGCATGCCGACCAAGCTCGATCAGTTGAGCTCTGACCTCGACGAGGCCTTCGCCCGGACACCGCAGGCAGAGGCCATGCAGTGGGCGATGGCGCCACTGCTCCGCCTACTGACCCATGGCCGCCCGGTCTCTGCTGAGGAGCTGGCAGCGAGCGCGGGCCGAGACGTGGAGGAAGTACGGCAGGTGCTGCCCACACTGCCGAGCGTGGAGCTCGATGAGCAGGGACGAGTTGTGGGAAGCGGCATCACGCTGAACCCCACCCCTCACCGGTTCGTCGTCGACGGTCAGACCCTGTTCACGTGGTGCGCCCTGGACACCCTGATCTTCCCGAGCCTCCTGGGCAAGGCAGCGCAGGTCGAATCGCCATGCCAGGGCACCGGTGAGCCGGTCAGGGTCAGCGTCACCCCCGATGGCGTTACTTCGGTAGAGCCAGCCACCAGCGTGGTGTCAATCGTGACCCCTAGCGAAGTCTCAGCGATCCGGTCGTCGTTCTGCAACCACGTGCACTTCTTCGCATCTGAGCACGCCGCCTCGAGTTGGCTGGACCAGAGGCCGGAGGCCACCGTGGTCCCGGTCGCGGAGGCTTTCGAGCTGGGCCGGCGGCTGGCCGTCGCCCGGTTCACTGACTCAGCGGGCGGTTCGTGTTGTTGACCTGGCGGTCCCTGCACTCCGTCGACCACACGGCGTCGCCGCGGCAGGCCGCGCCCCGCGTCGCGGCCTGCCTCGCGCCTCGTGGCGTGGCAGTGGGCAGCGTCAGGGACTCGTTCGACCGCGGCGCGCTTCACCGCTGGAACTGGGGCGCCCAGACCATGAAGGAGAGCAATTCCAGATGACACAGAAATCTAGGCAACAAGGATCCCCGGGAACCACCGCGCTGGGTGTGGGCGCGGTCGCTCTGATGGTGTTGTGCTGCGTGGGCCCGGCCCTGCTTGTCGGCGGCGGCCTAGCCGCGCTCGGCGGGTTCCTGTCCAATCCGGCGGTGGTGATCGCGGGGCTTGTGCTGCTCGGTGCCGCGCTGATCGTGTTCGTCCGCCGGCACCGGGGGTCGCTCGACCAGTCCTGCTGTCCGCCCGACCGGAATCAAGACGTTGATCCCACTCGCATCACCCAGCACCCCCCCCGAAGCCGACCAGCACTGACCGAGCACCACGCAAATACGGGAACGGAATGCCACCGATGAGTCAAAGTACGGGCCGCAAGGCCACTCCCCCGCGCTCAGGGAACTCGCCGCGGAGGCGTCGCGTGCCGTGGCTGATTGCGGGCGGCGTCGCCGTCGTGATCGTCCTGGCCGTGGTCGCCACCCAACGCGGCGCCGGGTCGCAGGGCGGGTCTCAGGGTGCCGGCACCTCGAACAGCGCGCAGCAGCCACCGACCGAGCAGATTGAGCTGTCCTCGACAGGCGGATCCGAGGTTGGCGACCAGGCACCGCAGTTCAGCGCCACCACTACGGCTGGCGACCGGTTCGAGATTCCTCCCGGCAAGCCAGCCGTCATCTTCTTCATGGCCGGCTGGTGCCTCACCTGCATCCCCGAGGCCCAGGCGCTCGGAGAAATCCATGACGAGTACGGCGACAAGGTCTCAGTCCTCGGAGTCGATGCTGATCCCCAAGACGACCTGGAGTTGGTGCGCGAGTTCGCCCAAGAGGCCGACGCGGAGTATGGCTTCATCCGCGATGGTGACGGCACCCTGACCCAGGCGCTCAAGGTACAAGCGCTGGACACGACCGTGATCATCGACGCAGAAGGCCGCATCGTCTTCCGTGATGCCGTCCCCACCGATGGGGAGACACTGCGCAATGCCCTGCAGGAGGCGGGACTGTCATGACCGGATTGCTGTTCGCTTTCGGCGCCGGCATGCTGGCCACGGTAAACCCGTGCGGCTTCGCCCTGCTGCCAGCCTTCTTCGCCTACTACCTTGGGACGCCAACTGGCGCGGCTGAGCGGACCGGAACCCCGTCCGTGATCGCCCGCGTCGGTCAAGGCTTCATGGTCGGGCTCGCCGTCAGCGCCGGGTTCGCCATGGTCTTCACCTTGGCTGGGCTGTTGATCTCGGTCGGACTTCGGTCGCTGGTCGGTGCGGTGCCTTGGGCCGCCGTGGTGATCGGCGTCGGCCTGGTTGTGCTTGGGCTGATGTTCCTGACCGGCCACCAGATCCAGTTCCGTCTCACGCGCGGCACCGGCGTGGGCGCCAAGCAGGCTACTGGCTACCGCGGGCTGGTCGCGTTCGGCGCGGCCTACGCGGTTGCGTCACTGTCGTGCACCCTGGCGGTGCTACTCGCAGTCGTGGCTCAGGCCACCGCGACCGCCAACCCGTTGCAGCTCTTGGGCGTCTTCGCCGCCTACGCCCTCGGCGCAGCGTCGATTCTCGTCGCTTTGGCGATCGCAGCAGCGCTCGCCAAGGAGACGCTCACCCGCAAGATCCGTGGCCTCTTGCCCGTCGTCACTCGCCTCGGTGGCGCGGTCCTGGTCCTGTCTGGGATCTACTTGGTGATCTACTGGCTCCCCGCCCTGACTGGGAACCGCAACAGCCCGTCGATGGGGTCCGCCACGGAGGGGATCTCCGCGCAGCTGACCGGATGGCTGAACGAGAACCAGAGCACGGTCGCGATCGTGGCGCTGATCCTCGCCGTCGCAGGAGCCGCGGCGGCCCTTCGGTCACGACGCAACAGCCGAGCGGCCGATCGAGTGAAAACCGACGTCGACGACTGCTGTGCGACTCCGCGTCGCGATGCCAAGGCGCTGGATGCCGACGGATCCTGATAGCCAGATACACTCAACTGTCGATGCGTAAGGGAGGACGAACCAGGTGACACCGCAGGCCCAGGTAGGTAGCACCGCCACGAATCTGCTCCCCTCTCAGGAGGCGGGCGTCGAGGTGGTAGCGAAGTTCTTCCGTGCCCTTGCCGATCCCTCCCGTCTTCGCCTGCTGCAGTACCTGCTGACCGAGGAGCACTCGGTCGGTCAGTGCGTCGAGCACATCGGCTTGGCCCAGAGCCGGGTCTCCGCGCACCTGGGCTGTCTCGCCGACTGCGGCTACGTGCAAGCGCGCCGCGAAGGACGCCGCACGCTGTACCGGGTCACGGACCCGCGGGTCGCCGAGCTGGTGATGTACGCCCGCGGGCTCGCTGCGGACAACACCGCTGCGCTGGCCGCGTGCGCGCTGATCGAACCGGCGTAAGTAACGCCCGTGCCGGCCCGCTTGCTGCAGTTGATGGTCCCGGATCTGGCGAACGTCCCGGTGACCGGCACGGGGTGCTGCGGGGCCGTCGCGCCCGACGACCTGGCGCGTGGGGAACTGGACTCCTGGCCCGGGGTGCGCGTGCAGAGCCTTGACGTGGCCAGCGGTGTCATCGTCCTTGCCCTCGCGGAAAAGGCGCCTTCTGTCGTAGATCTGCTCGATGCCCTGCACGATCTGGGCATCAAGGCCCATGTGGACGAGGACCACTCAGCATAAGCCAGCCCAGCCATCCGGTCCTTTAGTCCCCCGGTTTGTGGGTGCCGAGTCGCACCCACCAATCCCAGACACCCGTCGCTGTCCCGGTCATCCAAAGAAACGAGTCACTTTCGTGGCGATTTCGCCCCCACCACGACAAACGCGGCCGCTCCGCATTCTCGACAGGCTGACCGGAGCGCGTCGCCGGGTCGCCGCGTCCCTGCTCGTGTCGCTGGCCCTGACGGCGTTGGCCGCATGCAGCGGGGAAGACAAGCCGACCGGACCTGTGGCGGAGACCGGTACGGCCGGCGACCTGGAGGGTGTCGCCGAGTACCCGGGCCTGAGCCGTAACCACGTCGAGGGGACCGTCGACTATCCGCAGAACCCGCCGGTCGGCGGGGACCATGCACCGGTGTGGATGAACTGTGGCGCCTACACCGAGCCGGTCGAGCCGACGATGGCGGTCCACTCCCTCGAACACGGGGCGGTGTGGGTCGCCTATGACCCCACACTCGCCTCGACCGACGTGCAGGGTCTCGCCGCGCTCGCCGACACCAACGGGTACGTGCTGGTCTCCCCGGTCGAGGGCATGGACGCCCCGGTGGTGGTCACCGCGTGGGGGGTGCAGCTCCCCCTCGAGGGGCCGGCCGACGAGCGCCTCGCCGACTTCGTCACGAAGTACGCCCAGGGGCCCCAGACGCCGGAGCCCGGCGCGCCGTGCACCGGCGGCTTCGGAGGCGGGGGCTGATGGCGGAGGCCGCACCCCTGGAAGACGCCCTCGACACCGCCCGCGGCCTCTACCTCAACGACCCCGGCGCGCTGGCTCACCAACCCCCGCAGGACTTCCGGAGATGCCCACGAGTGACACGCCGTGTCACCGGCCAAACCTGCGTTTCCGCAGGTCAATCCACAGGTTCCTGGCCCCAGCAGGTCACACAGCTGAGGAACTCAGGACTTGGTCTCGACACGGGGTAACGTATCGTGACAGGCGGATAACAGGACCAGGATGGCGAGCTTGCGGCCCACCTGGGTGGTGAACCAAAGGAAGGGAGATGACCATGCCCACCAAGCTCGATCAGTTGAGGTCTGACCTCGATGAGGCTCTCGCCCGCACACCGCAGGCCGAGGCCATGCAGTGGGCGATGGTCCCACTGCTCGGCCTGCTGACCCCTGGCCGCCCGGTCTGCTGAGGAGTTCGCGGCGAGCGCGGGCCGTGACGTGGAGGAAGTACGGCAGGTGCTGCCCACACTGCCAAGCGTGGAGCTCGACGAGCAGGGCCGGATTGCGGGAAGCGGCATCACGCCGAACCCCACTCCTCACCGCCGGTCGCCGCCCGGGCGTCCGCATCGACACCCGGGACCGGCCACGCGGCGGCGGTGGGGTGTGGCAGGTTGAGCCGGCGCCGGATCGTCCGCTTCCCCGGGCCTGAGGCGGTCCGACGCGTCGAACACGGTGAAGCGAGCCCGCATCAGGCGATGTGTTGCTCGAATCTCACCGCGCGGTGTTCTGCTTCACTGTTCACAGATAGCGGCAGACGTGGTCCGATGTGCAGGTCTCGGGCGCCAGGTCGGCGGCTTGATCGCGCAGGGTCGCGATTGTGGCGCGGAGGTCGGTCAGCGCGGCGAGCTGCCGGTCGATCTCGGTCAGCCGTGTGTCCAGCAGGTCACGCACGTGGCCGCACGGTGCCTGGCCGTCATCCCGGATGTCGAGGATCTGCTTGATCTGGGCGAGTGTGAGCCCGGCGGATTGACCACGGCGGATGAAGTCGACCCTGGAAATCGTCTCGATCGTGTAGTCGCGGTAGCCGCTCGGCGTGCGTTCAGCGCGCGGCAGGAGTCCTTGCTCTTCGTAGAAGCGCAGGGTCTTGGTGGTGGCGCCGACGGTCTCGGCGAGCTCCCCGATCCGCATTCGTGACCTCCTGTGGCGCAGGTCTCACTTGACCTTCCCCTGTACTGGAAGGACCAGTATTGCCGTATCAGGGGCCGTTGCCCAACCAGACCGGGGAGGTTTCGGGATGCAGTCGACGTATGACCTGGCAGTGATCGGATCGGGGGGCGGCGCGTTCGCCGCCGCCATTCGCGCGACCGGGCTGGGTAAGTCGGTGGTGATGATCGAGCGTGGCACCTTCGGGGGCACCTGTGTGAACACCGGCTGTGTGCCCTCCAAGGCGCTGATCGCCGCCGCGGAGGCCCGCCATGTGGCCGCGGACGCATCGACCCGGTTCCCCGGCGTCGCCGCAGCGGCTGCCGCGGTGGACATGCCGGCGCTGGTGGCCGGCAAGCAGGACCTCGTCGAGTCGCTGCGCGGCGAGAAGTACGTCGACGTCGCCGACTCCTACGGCTGGCAGATCCGCCACGGCGACGCCGCGTTTGCCGGCACTCCGGACGCTCCCGTGCTCGAGGTCACCGCCGCCGACGGGACTGTCGAGACCATCGAGGCACCGCAGTACCTGGTGGCCACCGGGTCCCGGGCCTGGGCCCCGCCGATCGACGGCTTGGAGGAGACCGGCTACCTGACCTCGACCACGGCGATGGAGCTGACCGAGGTCCCCAAGTCCCTGCTGGTGCTGGGCGGCGGCTACGTCGCGCTGGAGCAGGCTCAGCTGTTCGCCCGACTCGGGTCGAAGGTGACCCTGCTGGTGCGTTCCCGGCTGGCGTCGAAGGAGGAGCCGGAAGTCTCCAGGACGCTGCAGGAGGTCTTCGCCGACGAAGGGATCCGCGTGGTACGCCGGGCGGTCGTCTCCGCGATCACCCGTGACGAGTCGACTGGAGAGGTGGTCGCAACAGCGGAGGTCTCCGGCGGCGTCCAGGAGTTCCGCGCCGAGCAGGTCCTGGTCGCATTGGGTCGGCGCCCGGTCACCGACGGGCTCAACCTCGACGCCGTCGAGGTGAAGGCCGGCGAGGCCGGCGAGATCCTTGTCACCGACCAGCTGCAGTCCTCGAACCCGAGGATCTGGGCCGCCGGGGATGTCACTGGTCACCCCGAGTTCGTCTACGTCGCCGCCTACCACGGCACCCTGGTTGCTGAGAACGCCTTTACCGACGCCGACAGGTCGGTGGACTACACCCGGCTGCCGCGAGTCACGTTCACCGGTCCGGCGATCGGGTCGGTCGGCATGACCGAGGCCCAGGTCCTTGAGGCCGGGATCCGCTGCGACTGCCGGGTCCTGCCGTTGCATTACGTGCCCCGGGCGCTGGTCAACCGCGACACCCGCGGTTTCATCAAGATGGTCCTCAATGCCGACACCGGCGAGATCCTCGGCCTGACCGCGGTCGCCAAGGACGCCGGTGAGCTCGCGGCCGCCGGCGTGCATGTGCTCGGCAAAACCGTCACCGAGGTCGCCGACGCGTGGGCGCCCTACCTGACCATGGCCGAAGGTATCCGGATCGTGGCCAAGGCCTTCTCCACCGACATCTCCAAGCTGTCCTGCTGCGCCTGACCCGCACGCAGACAGCACCCACTCACACAGGAGGCATCCGTCATGTCCGACCTCAGCACCCAACTCACCGATCGACTCACCCAGACCCAGGAGACCGGTCTCGACGCCGGCCTGCTGGTCCCGCTGCTGCGACTGCTTGTCGAGGGCGACCCGGTGACCCTCGCGCAGCTCGCCGCGGCTGCGGGCCGCACCCTCGATCAGGTACGCACCGTCCTGGCCGCGGTGCCGGATACCGAGTACGACGACCAGGGCCGGATCATCGGCCAGGGCCTCACACTGCGCCCCACCCCGCACCGGTTCACCGTGGCCGGTGAGGAGCTCTACACCTGGTGCGCGCTGGACACCCTCATCTTCCCCACCCTCCTCGGCCGCGCGGCACGGGTGGAGTCGGTCTCCCCCGTCAGTGGCGACACCATCCGGGTCACGATCGACCCGGACGCAGGGGTGACCAGCATCGAACCGGCCACGGCGGTGGTGTCGTTGGTCAACCCCGAGCAGATCACCTCGATCCGCTCGTCCTTCTGCAACCAGGTGCACTTCTTCGCCTCGGCCGAGGACGCAGGCGGCTGGCTCGCCGAGCACCCCGGCGCCGAGGTGGTGCCGGTGGCCGAGGCCTACCGGATCGGCGCCGACCTCGCGGCCGGATTCCTGGACCAGACACAGCAGCCCACCGCCACCGCTGCCGATTCCTGTTGCTCCTGAACACCCGAGACACGAGGAAGACCTGTTCATGAACGACAACCGTGACCCCTCCACCGGCGGCGGGCTGCTGCTCGGCGGCGGCGCGGCGCTGCTGATGATCCTGTGCTGCGCGGGCCCCGCCCTGGTCGCAGCCGGCGTCCTGACCGGCATCGGCGGCCTCCTGCGCAACCCGTGGGTGATGGGCGCCGGCCTCGCGCTGCTAGGCCTCGCCGTGCTGGGCATCGCCCGCCGCAGCGGCGGCGACAGCACGGACTCCTGCTGCGCCCCGCCCACGCACACCAGCGACACCACCGACCGCACCATCCACGACACCACTGACGGACCCACCCGGTGACCCACCCCCGCTCCCGCTCCCGCCGCCGGACCGCTGCGGGGCTCGCCGCCCTGACCAGCGTCGCTGTCCTCACCCTCACCGGATGCGGCTCCGGTTGCTGTGGACTCAGCGCAACAGACGGCTCAGCGAGCAAGGACGGCACAGTCGCCGTGAGCAGCATCAACGGCCAGAAGATCGCGCTGCCCGCCACCGACAAGCCCACCGCGGTGTCCTCTTCTCGGTCGGATGCGGGGAATGCGTGATCGGAGTCGGTGAACTCGGCGAGGCCGCCACGGCCGCCACGGCCGCCGAGGAGGCGGGAGTCGATGCGCAGTTCCTGGCCATCGACATGGATCCCGGCGAGTCCAAGGACCTGATCAGCGACTTCATGGACTACGTCGACGCCGAGCACGTTCCCCCCGCGATCGACGCCGGTGCCGCGGTCTCCCAGCGGTTCCAGGTCGCATCGCTCTCGACGCTCATCGTCATCGACGCCGACGGCAAGCTGACCTTCCGCGGCACCGACCCCGCAGCGCAGACGATCACCGCTGAACTGGAAAAGGCCGGCGCCTGACCATGACTCCGCTGCTCACCCTTGCCTTCGTCGCCGGGATGGTCGCACCCGTCAACCCGTGCGGGTTCGCGCTGCTGCCAGCCTGGATCACCCACACCCTGGACGACCCGAGCTCGCACGGCGCACCGGCCCCGATCCGGGTGCTCCGTGCCATGCGCGCCGGGGCGGCGTTGTCCCTCGGATTCGCCGGCACCCTCGCGCTCGCCGGGCTCCTGATCAGCGCGGGGGCCCGGTGGATCATCCAGGCCGCCCCCGCACTCGGTTTCGCCATCGGCATCGTGCTGCTCCTGCTCGGAGCAGCGATGCTCGCCGGCCGCTCACTGTCCCTTCGGTTGCCCCGGATCCCCGGCCGGGCAACCGAAGGGCTCACCACCACCCGCATGGTGGGCTTCGGGGTCGGCTACGCCGCCGCCTCGATGTCGTGCACCTTCGGGGTGCTGCTCGCCGTGATCGCCTAGGCCCAGGCCACCGCCAGCTTCGCCGGCCTGCTGCTCGTCTTCGCGACGTACGCAGCCGTGTCAGCCACGCTGCTGCTCCTGCTCGCTTTGATGACCGGTCTGGCGGGTGCCGCGCTGACCGCCAGGCCAGCACCGTGGCCCGCTACGGACCACGGGCCACCGCGGCCGTCCCCCTGCTCACCGACGCCTATTTGGCCTGGTACTGGTACCCCGCACTCCACGGCGGCCCAGTCACCACCGGACGTACCGGCGGGCTGGCCAGCATCGCCGCGACCGCCTCGACTTGGATCCAGGCCCACGCCACACCACTCGCCCTGGTCGCCGGCCTCATCATCCTAACCGCGGCCACCGGCGCCATGATCGCGGGGCGACGGGCCAAAGTTCACGACACGAGCCTGGTCACTACCTCGACCCAAAACCGTCGGGGCGCCCAAGAGCCGACTACGGTGTCGGCAACGCTCGAAAATGAGGCCGATCCGACGCTCGAAAACGAGGCCACCGGTTCGTGCTGTCTAGTCTGCCGTGTCTTGGGTCTTGATGCTGGGCAGGGTGTCGATCCCGCGGTTGCGTAGCCGGTAGCTGGCGCCCTTCAGGGTGAGGACGTCGGCGTGGTGGACGACGCGGTCGATCATCGCTGCGGCGACGGCCTGGTCGCCGAAGACACCGCCCCAGCCGCTGAAGGGCAGGTTGCTGGTGAGAATCAGCGAGGCGTGTTCGTAGCGGCTGCTGACCAACTGGAAGAACAGGTTCGCGGCGTCCTGCTCGAAGGGCAGGTAGCCGACCTCGTCGACGATGATCAGCCCGTAGCGCCGCAACCTCGCGAGCTCGTTCGGCAGCCGGCCGGCGCGGTGGGCTTCGGTGAGCCGGGTGACCCACTCGGTCGCGGTCGCGAACAAGACCCGGTGGCCGTGGTGGGCGGCGGCGATCCCTAGACCGGTGGCCAGGTGGGTCTTGCCGGTGCCGGGCGGTCCCAGCAGCACGACGTTGCGTGCCTCGGTGAGGAACCCGCCCGATGCCAGGGAGGCGATCTGCTGGCGCACGGCGGGTTGGGCGTCCCAGTCGAACTCCTCGAGCGTCTTCCTGGCGGCGAACCCGGCGGCACGGATCCGCAGTTGTGCGCCTGATGCGTTCCGGGCGGCGACCTCACGGTCGAGCACGGCGGCGAGGTACTCCTCATGGGTCCAGCCGGCGTCGCGGGCATGATCAGCCAGTCGGCCGGCTGCTTCGGTGATCCGGGGCGCCTTCAACGCACCCGCCAAGTAGGTCAGCTGCTTGAGTGCCTCGGTGGCGTCGGTGTTCCTCTTCGTGCCCATCAAGCGACCTCGCCGTCCGCAGCGCCATCGGTGAGCCCGCCGTCGATCAGGCCGAAGGCCCGGTCGTAGTCAGCCAAGTCCCGCCCGAGTTCCTCGTCGGGATCCGCGGCAGGTCGGGGCATTTGGAACTGCTCCCGCAACACCTTCGCAGCGGCGACGTGTGCGGGGTCGGTGACCGTCATCCCGCGTGCCCAGACTCGGTCATGGGACGCGGCCAAGCGCCCGTCGTGACGGACCTCGACCCGAGCCAGGTCCGCGAGGACGTCGACGAACCTTCCGATCACGTTCGGGTCGACCGAGTAGTCGTTGCTGTCGACACGGACGTAGTAATCACGCCCCAGCCGGACCCGGTTGACCCATCCCACTGCAGGTGCGACCGGGGGCAGCGGCAGCATCGCCGCCCGGTCGGCGTCGAGCAGGTCGACCGGTCTGGCCTTGATCGTGCGCACCACCCTCGCGTTCGCCTTGGCCAGCCAGTCGCCGAACTGGGCGTCGAAGTCGGCCGGCGATGCGAACTCCCGGCCGGGCATGAAGGAGGTCTCGAAGAACCCGTTCCTGCGTTCGACCAGACCCTTCGATTCGGGGTCGTAGGGCTTGAGCCTGACCAGCGTGGTGGCCAAGGTGCCGGTGAACGCACCGACGCCGTCCGCGTGCCGCTTGCCACGGCCGATCCCAGATTCGTTGTCCCAGATCAGCCGCCGCGGGACGCGGCCCAGGGTCTGCAGCAACTCCCACATAGCCAGCAGCAGATCCTGGGTATGCCGAGTCGGGATCATCTTCGCGACCATGAATCGTGAGTGCGCCGCGGTGATCACCATGACCGGCAGCAGCACCTTCGAGCCGTCCTCGAGTGGGATCTTCTTCGGCGGGAACCACAAGTCGCACTGCGCCGCGTCCCCGGCCAGCCAAGTCAGCCGGTCCGCTGGGTCGACCGGTCGATGCTCAGGACGTAGCCGCCGGACGTTGTCGCGGAACCACGTGATCGACCCCGTCCAGCCGACCCGCTCGGCGATCACCGTCGCCGGCATGTCCGGCGTCTTCTCGAGCAGTTGCCGCACCGCCGGTTCGAACGGCGCGAACGCCGTCGACACCGCCGGCCGCTCGTACTTCGGCGGCCCGTCCGAGGCCACCGCCCGCGCCACCGTCGACCGCCCGATACCCAAGTCCCGCGCGACCTGACGCTGCGGAACACCATCCGCCACCAGCCGCCGGATCAAAGCCCAATCCTCCACAGAGATCACCCATCCAATCTGTCTGGGTGGCCTCGTTTTCGACCGTCGCTATGGCCTCGTTTTCAAGCGTCGTCGACATACGGACGAGCGCCACCGCTGCTGACCCGCACATCCGCGAGAGGACAACCAACCACCGTCCGACACGGAGGGAACCCCCTTGTCCACCCCAACCGCGCCGACTGTCCTGCCGGACTGCCGGACTGCCGGACTGCCGGACTGCCGGACTGACCAGGACCGTGGCAGCCCCACCCCTCGTCCCGCTCACACCGCGCGGCCTGGTCCTGACCGGCGCCTACCTAGCCCGGTAATCCGCATCTGCGCACGGCCGAGGCTCGCGAACTGGCCGCCCCGGAACTTCGCTGCGGACGCCAATGTGTCCTGCTGCGCCTGCCAACACCCATCGTCGCCGTAGGGAGATCCCACATGACCGCCCCCACCCCAACCACGACCGAGGCCGGGCCGGCGCACCAGACCGCGGCAGCGGCGTTGACCCGGGCAAGTCCGAGCCCGGAGACTTCCACGGGTCGTCGGTGGGTTCCAGGGTCACCATCAGGTCGCTCTTGGCATAGTCGACCAGGTTCTCTTCGACCCCCCTTCGGCTCCGGACCGGCAGCCCCGCAGAAGTCCGGGCGGAACCGGTAATGCGCAGCGAACCGGACGTAGTCCCGGGTCGGCACCACCACGTTCGCGACCACCGCCCCTTCAAGGAGCCCCTCCGGTCGGCCAGCACGACCTTCGGGATCCCACAGTCGGTCCCGGCCGGGTCATCCCAGCGGCGCTTGACCAGGTCGGGGTGCCGCACCGTGGCGGTGTCCCGGACGGTCGTGGCGGGTGCGGTGCCGGCCAAGCACGGCGCCGTGGATCCCCGCAATCCGCATCAGCCGGGCGACCTGGTCGCGACCGACGTCGATCCCGGCTCATCGAGCTGCCTTGTGGAGTTTGCGAGCGCCGCAGACGCCCCAGTTCTCGGTGTGCAGGGTGATCAACACGTTGGCCAGGTAGGCCTCCTCGAACTCAGCAGCTGTCACTGGCTGCCGACGGCGCTCGTAGTAGGTGGAACGCGCGATCGAGGCACCGCGCTCGGACAGCCCGGCGCAGATCGGCTCGACGCCGAACCAAGACTTGTAGGTCTCGATGTAATCGACGATCACTTGAGTCGGCGGTCGAGCTCCGCCTGGGCGATAAACGTGGGGCTGTTCTTGAGGGTCTCGTTGGCCCGTCCTAGCTCGGCCACGCGCTTCTTCAGCGCCCCGATCTCCTCGCCCTCACTCGCCCGCCGCGACCGCCCTCGGCGCCATCGTTGGGCCAGCGCGGCGGGCCCGACACACGGCGCCGACCCGGCGCCGTCGATGCCACAGCATGGCGGCGGTCAGCAGCACCGCGCCTACAGTCCAGAACGGCCAGGTGGTGGGCGCGACGGCAGCGCCGCCTCCGGCGGCAGCGCCACCCGCCGCCGCAGTAGCCGCCAGGGGGGTGCAGCACAGACCGATCATCGACAGCCCGGCGCCTAACGCTGTGCTCAAGGCTCCGAGCGTCGCGAGCGTGCCGGTCAGCAGGTGGCCGAGGGCGCGACGCACCCAGTTTTGCGTCATCGGGGCGACTGTAGGCATCAGCACTGTCCCCGTCGCCGCGCAGACGAGACCGCAGGCTGGTTGAGGGTGCGGCCGGCCACCGCTAGGGGGAAGTCAGTGGCCGGCCGTTCTCCCAGCACCCAGTGCGACGAGTGCCGAAACTTCATGGACATGGTCAGCTCAGATGCAGCAGACACCGGTGTCGACATCAGTGTCTTTCGCTGTCCGGGGCGTGGGTGACAAGGCTGGGCGCGGCGTGTGGAGCGCAGCACTCCGCGTCGGCGACCTGGTCTCCCGTGGACAATTCACGGTCACCGCCGGAGCGCCGGTGGTGGAACGAAGCCGCGGCAACCGCCACCACAACGACGACGGCGGCAACCGCGATGAGATTGGAGTGGCCCTGAATCCAGGCGGTCGCTGCTGCAGACCAGGTAGCGAGTCCTCCCCCGCGGGCAGCAGGAGCAGAGTCACCGGTTGCTGCGGGATACCAGTACCAAGCCAGATAGGCGCCGCTGACGACGAGCACGACGGCAGTGATGCGAGTCCCCTGCCGTGCCAGGGCAGTTACCTTGCGAGTGAGAGCGGCGCCTGCGGCCCCTGTGGACACCGCGACGAGGATCAGGACGGCCGCGGAACCGGAGGCATAGGCGGCAAAAACCGCGAACAGGCCAGCGACGCTGGCGACGGCTTGGGCCTGCCCGATGACGGCCAGCAACACACCGAAGGTGCAGGACAAAGAGGCGACGGCGTAGCCGACGCCGAAAAGCACCATGCGCCAGGCGCTCGGCGGGCCAGCCGCCTTGCCGAGGCCGGTTGGAAGATGCAGTTTCAAGCTCAACGAGCGGCCGGTGAGCGTGACGAGGCCGACCAGCAATAGCAGGAGACCGGTAACAAGGCCCAACATGGGGGCGGCTGTGATCAACGCACGGGCACCTGCGCTGACGATGAGCCCAGCAGCCACCAAGGTCCCGGCGAAACCGAGGCTCAGGGCAGCCCCGGAGCGTAGGGCACGTGAGAGGCGGACCGGCAGCGCTGAGGTATCGGCGTCGCCGAGGGAAGCAGTGATCCAAGCCGGCAGCAAAGCAAAGCCGCACGGGTTGACCGGCGATAGCATGCCGGCCGCGAAGGCAAGGGCGAGGAGGCCGTTCATTCGGCGCCCGCCTCAATCAAGGCGTCTTGAATCTGTCGGGAGGACGGGTCGGTGGCCCGGTAGCTGACCTCGCCTGCAGGGTCGACCACGATCAGCGTGGACAGGGCGGCAACCTGGTAGCGACGGGCTAGCTGGGCGTTCGTGTCGACGGTGGTGGCCAGCTCCGGTGCTTTGATGTAGTCCAGGAACTGCTCGATGGTGGCCTCCGATTCGCTCGGGTCCATGTCTACTGCGAGGAACGTCGCCTTTCCGTCGAACTCCCGGGCCGCCTCATCGAGCGACTTCGCCCCACCCACGCATTCGCCACACCCCACGGAAAAGAAGAACAGTGCGGCGGGCTCCTTCGCAGGAACTGCCAACGTCGTCCCGTCGAGCAGCGACACCGTGTCGCCAGTACTTCCGCCACCCGTGCTGGTCGTGGGCTCGGTGGTGCCGCATCCGGACAAGCTCACCGCGGCGGTCGCGACGGCCGCGACCAAGGCCAGGGCGGACCGGCGGCTCAAAGCAACGCGGTGGCCGGCGGGGGGTGTCAGCCTCATCACGTGTGGACCTTCCTTGAAGTGCTGGACCCTGCTTCGCGGGCCGCTCGGCAGGGACAACTCGGGCTCTGCAGGCTGCGCAGCGCGTCAGTGAGCGTGTCGGTGGGTCAGCGATTGCTCTGAACGCTCGTTGTGTGCAAATCGCTGCCCGGCGGCGGAGGACAGCAGGCAGTGACGTCTCGCCGACCGCGCATCCAAAGGGCAACCCCGCCGGCGAGCAGCACCAATGCCGGGAGCAGTAACCAGGGGCTGCGCAGGGCGCCGCCGAGCCCGGCCAAGGCGCCGCCGGCCACCAGGGCGGGGCCGGCGCAGCAGAGGATGGGCAGCGCGACAACACCGATCATGGCCATGATGCCGAGCAAGCCGCCCTCGCGGTCCGCAGGAACACGCGTCACTGGGTTGCCTCCGTTCCGGAAATGTGGGCGCAGCATGCGAGGGCGGTGGCGTTGTCGGCGACCAGGGCGCGAGCCAGCATGACGAGGTCGGCGACACGGGGATCCCCGACCGAGTACCGCAACTTCTTGCCGTCGCGGCGGGCACGGACATAGCCGCAGTCCACGAGGCAGGAGAGGTGTACAGACACCCGCGGCTGCGAGATCCCGGCGTGCTCGACACAGTCGGCCGAGGTGCGCTCGCCGGCCAGGATGAACTGCAGCAACGTCAGCCGGGTGGGATCGGCGAGCGCACGGAAGAATCGAGCCGTGGTGTGCACGTGCGAACACCGTTCGCCCGACGCAACCGGGGCCGAAAGCTCTGAAACTGGGCTGCTCATGTTTGGTCTCCGTACCTTCTATTCGTTGTTGCGCATAGTATTGCTGACCCAGTGCGATTCGGCAAGCCGCATAGTGAGTTCGCTCGCGACCGCATCGACACCGACCCCTGACCGGCGACCGGGGATCTTCCCCGGGGCCGGACAGGGCCAGGCGACACGATTGCCGGGAGAGAGTGCCGTCACGCGCAGCAGGAGGTGGGCATCTCGTTGCGGAACAGGCCGGCCACAATTCGGAGGCTCTCGGCCATGGTGAGGTAGGGCGCCCAGGTGTCGGCGAGGTCGTCGACGGTCATTCCGGTCTTGATGGCGTAGGTCGCGGCGAGCATGATCTCTCCGGCGCCCTCAGCGGCCGCGTGCACGCCGAGCACCTTGCCGGTGTCGGCGTCGGCGATCAGCTTGATGGCGCCGCGCGTGTCGCGGTTGGCCAACGCTCGCGGGACGTCCTGAAGTCCCAGGACGCGACAGGCGCAGCGATGTCCGCGCCGCAGGGCCTCTTCCTCGCTGAGTCCGGCCGAGGCGATCTGCGGTCGCGTGAAGACCACCGCCGGGAGGCCGGTGTAGTCCACCCGCGCCTCCGAGTGTTCGTCCACGGCGTTCTGGGCTGCCACCTTTCCTGCGGCCGCGGCCACGTAGACGTACTGGGGGGCGCCGGAGACGTCCCCGGCGGCGTACACGCGCGGGTTGGAGGTCCGCTGATGGTCGTCGATGACGACGAAGCCCCGCTCGTCGGTCTTGACGCCGGCGGCCTCGAGGTTGAGCGCCGCGGTCCGCGGGCTGCGGCCGGTGGCGACCAGCAGCCTGGCTCCGCTCAGCCGTTGCCCGGAGGTCGTGGTGACGACAATGTCATCGCCCGATGCCTCGACGCGCTCAGCGTGCTCCTCGACGAGGGTGATGCCGTCATCGGCGAAGACTCCGCGTAGCACTTGCGCGATCTCCGGCTCGGCGTGGGGCGCCAGGCGACCGATGAGGGTGACGCGGGCGCCGAGGTGAGCGAACAGCTGGGCCTGTTCCATGCCCACGTAACCGCCGCCGATCACCAGCAGGGACTCCGGCAGCTGTTGCTGCTCCATCGCGGTGGTGGAGGTGAGGTAGTCGATCTGGTCCAGGCCGGACAGGTCAGGTTCAGCGGGCTCGGCGCCGGTGGCGATCAGGTAGGCGCCAGCTCGCAGCGTCGAGCCGTCGACCTCCAGGGTCTCCTCGTCGACGAAGCGGGCCTCGCCGTGTCGCACTTCGAAACCGTACGCCGCGGCGACGTCGGCGTACTTGGCCTGGCGGAGCCGACCCACAAGTTCGTCCTTCTGTTCGACCAGCTGGGCCAGGTCGACGGGGTCGGCCGATGTGGGCGCACCGAGGAAGGGGTTGCTCATCGCGCCGTGTCGCGCGCCCGCCGCGGCCAACAGTGTCTTGGATGGAACGCATCCGATGTTGACGCAGGTGCCGCCGAGAGTTGCCCGCTCGATCAGCACGACCCGCTTGCCTGCCTGGCGGGCCGCGATAGCGGCGGACATGGCGGCGCCACCGGAGCCGACGACGGCCAGATCGAAGTGCACTTCGTTGTTCATATGGAGCCTCCTAGGAACCGTCGCAGGCGACTGCTTCGGCCGCTTGATTGGTCGAGGTGTCAGCGGTTGACACCTGGAATGAAGGGACAGGACCGCAGGGCAGGCGCGTTGTCTTCGGTCAGCGAACGGGCCAGGGCGACCACGACGCGCACCCTCGGTTCACAGATGCGGAAGCGCTCGTCGCCACCGCGAGGCGCCGAGACCAGGCCACGCTCAGCGAGGTATCGCAGATGAGCAGTGGTTGACGGCGCTGCCGCGCCGAGAGCGTCGACGCACTCGGGCAGAGTGCGTGCCCCAGCAATGAGGAGCTCGAGAAGTCGAAGACGTGCCGGGTCTGCAAACACCGCAAAGACGTCCGCCAAGTTGACAGGGACAGGTTCCGGACGGGAACGACACGGCTCGAACCCCGACTGACCAGCCACGCAACGTCCCCTCGTCATCCTATTCGCTTTCGCGTATCGATCCTAGGTCGTGCCAACTCATCGGTCAAACCGGATCGACACACGGATGCGTGGATCGGCGGCGCCCTTCGCGTCCACTGATTCGGGCCTGGTAGATGCGCCGCGCGGACTGCGATTACCATCTGCTTATGCGGATATGGAGACAGGTTGTTCACGGCGGTCACTTGGGCGGTGTCGCCCGGGTGATGGGGCGGTACGGCGCGGTGCCGTTCGGCGCGGGCGCCCTGGTCGTGCTGCTGGCCCCACCAGCCTCGGCGCACGACGAGATCGAGGAAGCGCTCGCCGCCGGCGCTGGCCCCACAGACTGGGTCTACGTCCTGGTGAGCGTCTTGGCGCTCGCCGGCCTTGTCGTTGTGACCGGGGTGCGGCTGCTGCAGAAGGCCGGTCTGGTCGGTGGCCCCAGGCTGCGGTACTGGTCGCCCTTGGCGCAACTGTTGCTGGGGTGGGTTCTGCTGGGGCTCACGCAGGCGATGGCGTCGCGGTTCGCGTGGGTCACCCCGGGGTGGCTGTGGAACGCCGGCTACTTCCTGCTTCCCGCTGCCCTGGTGATGGTCTGGGTCGTGGCGATCACCAACTTCAAGTCAGGTCTCAGCGTCGTTCTCCGGAGGAGGCGGTACCGATGGATTGCCGCAACGGTGGGAACCTGGTTCCTGGCCGTGTCGTTGTGGGCGGGGAACATGGTGGCCGTCGCGGAGCCGCATGACCTGCCGCCGGCTGGGACACCGGCGTTCGCGGCGGTGGCTTGGACGCACGGGCCCGTCGCCGCGTGGCCCACGGTGGAGTTCTGGCTCCCTGGCCCCGACATCTTCGGCGCGCTCAGCGCCGGGATGGTGCCGGTGCTGTTGACCATCGCGACCCTGATGGGCTTGGCGTTCGCCGCCGGAATCCACGCCTTGCTCCAGCGGTTGAGCGGCACGTCGGCAGGAATGGGCCGGTTGGCAGGTCTGGGGACGCTGGGGACGGCCGGGTTGAACGTGTGTTGCTGCTGTGCGCCCACGATGTATCCGGTCCTGGCCCTCCTGATCGGTCCCGCCGCGGGTGCTTCCGTGTCCGCGTGGTTCCTCGGCAGTTCCTCACCCTTCTACGACCTTGGGCTGGTCGCGATGATGGCACTCACGATCGGGTCGCTACGGTCCCTGCTGCCCCGCGGCAGCATGAACGCGTCGCTGGACTCGGCACCTCCCGCGAACTCGGGCGCGCACCCACGGGTCTCAGTCTGATGGTGGTTCGCGCTTGCCCGCCGGTTGCCACGTGTCGGCCCAGCTCGAGGAGCTGGCCGCAGGGCGCCCGGAACGCCCGGGACCCGGGCCGCCGGCTCGCGCGGAACGCGCGTGGATGCGGAGGACGGCGTTCAAGAGGCCGATGTGGGTGAATGCCTGCGGGGTGTTGCCGAGATGGTCACCGGTGGCGGGGTCGAACTCCTCGGCGAACAGGCCCGCTCGTCCCGACATCTTCAGCAACGCCTCGCACGTCGCTTCAGCCTCCTTGTCCTTCCCGGACATCGCGAGCGCCTCGACGAGCCAGAAGCTGGCGATGCCGAACGCGCCCTCGTGCCCGGGGAGCCCGTCGCCTGCCGTAGCGAGGTAGCGCCACAGCAAAGCGTCGTCGACGGCGCCTAGAGGTGTGAGCTGCGCCCGGACCGCGTCGATCGTGGCGGCGACGAGCGGGTCACTGCCCTCCACGAACCCGACACTGGGCAGCATGAGCAGGCTGGCGTCCACGGTGTCGTCGTCGTAGGCGCGGCGGAACCGGCCCTGCACCACACCGCGTTCGAGGACCTCCGTGCGCAGGGCGTCGGCCTCTCGCCGCCACCAGTCATGGTCCCCCTCGAGGGCATGGGCTTGGACGAGTCGGCAGCCGCGGTCCAGGGCGACCCAGGCCATGGCCTTGGAGTGCACGAAGTGCCGGGGCCGGTCGCGGACCTCCCAGATGCCGCTGTCGGGTTCGCGCCAGTTCTCGGCCACGAAGTCGACCAGCCGCCGAAAGTGCGGCCACTCCTCGCGCATGGTGTTCTCGCCGAGGATCTCGCAGATCATCAGACAGTCCAGCAGTTCGCCATAGCTGTCGAGCTGGAACTGGTGCTCGGCGCCATTCCCGACCCGCACCGGCCGGGATCCGCGGTAACCGTCCAGGTCGTCGATCTCCTGCTCGGGCAGATCGGTGCGTCCATCGATGCCGTACATCACTCGGAGTGGTAAGTCATGGGCCGCCGTGGTCTCACACAGCCAACGGGCGTAGGCGCGGGCCTCGTCGGTGCAGCCGAGCAGGTACAGGGCGTTCAGGGTGAGCCCGGCATCGCGTAGCCAGGTGTAGCGGTAGTCCCAGTTGCGCACTCCCCCGACATCCTCGGGCAGAGACGTCGTGGCTGCCGCGACGACTGCCCCGCTCGGTTCGTAGATGAGCATCTTCAGCGTGATAGCGCTCCGGACGACCTCGTCGTGCCAGCGTCCGTCGTAGTCGATGCCGTCCACCCAACGGCGCCAGTGCCGGGCCGTGGCGTCAAGATCGCCGGCAACGTCGTCTGCGGTGATTGGGAGCGAGGGGGTAAGCGCATGCGGTGCGACCCGGAGTCGAAACCCCCACCGCTGGCCGGCGGTCAACGTGGCGTTGCCCATTGCTCGGTCGTCGTACTGCTCGAGGGCGACTGGTCCGGCGAGCTGGAAGGCGCGCTCGTCGTTGGTCCAGGACGCTGACTCCTGTCCGAGCGTGAGGTGGGATGGCCGGCGTCCCCAGTCGGTGCGGAACTGCGCCTGGACCTCTACCGGTACCTGGCCTTCGAGTCCTTCGACCAGCCACAAGATCTCTTGGACCTCGCCCTCTTGTGGCCAGCGCATCGCCACCGTCATTCGCGCGCTGCCGAGGCTGCCGGCCCACTCGTAGCGCAGCACGCCGGTCCCCGGCAGGTAGCTGACCTCCGTGCACACGCAGTCCACCGGGGCTATGTGGAGATGTCCACCGCGGCCCCGGTCCAGCAGGGGCCACACTGCCGGGTCGGTGTCGAAGCGGGTCGGGCAGAACCACTCGACCCGGGCCTCAGGCCCGAGGAGGGCGAGCGAATGGCCATCCCCGATGGCAGCGAGGTCCGCGAGGTCCGGATAGGCGCCGGGATCAGCCACGCCGGCTGCGCTTCGCCGAGTCGATGTCGATGACGACCTTGACGTGATCAGAGCCGCGATCAAGCGCCTGCCGGTAGTCACGCAAGCTGACCCGGCGCGTGATCAGTCTGCTCAGCCAGCCTGGCCACCGGTTCTCGGCCTCCTCCAAGGCTCGCACGGCAGCCTCGAAGTTGCCCCGGTCGGCGTTGACTGTGCCCAACAGCACCTTGTTCTGCAGGACCGTTTCCATGTTCAGGTGGTCCACGGGCAACTCGACGCTCCGATCACCACCCGACACACCGGTCAGGACGGCCACACCGTTTCGTCCCACGATGTCCAGGAGGGTGAAAGCCAGCGGGCTGTAGCCGGTAGCCTCGATGGCGATGTCGATCGGACCGAACCGGTCGGCAAGTTCTTGCCCCAGCTCCACGTCCTCGGCAGAGACGAATCTCGCCCCCAACTCCTCCACCAGGTCCGGTTTCGGGCCACTGCGGCTGCGGTTGTAGACGATCACCTCCATGCCGCGCAGGGACAGCAGCATCGCCGCCAGCAGGCCGATCGTCCCCGCACCGGTCACCAGCGCGCGTTGCGGTTGCCACGTCAACCGCTGTTGGACCGTGTCCACCTGCTCGAGCGCCTTCACCGAAATCGTGGTGGGCTCCACGAGCATCCCGACCTCGACCAGGCGTTCCGGCACCGGCACCAGATAGTCAGGGTTCTCGGTGAACCGCTCGACCAGGAACCCGTGACGACCCTTGATGCCGCGTTCGGTGTACAACCCGTTGAGGCAGTAGTCCCACTCCCCGTTCGCGCAGTTCACGCACGGGACCGGATCGGGGCGTCGAACGATCGGCACCACGAGCTGGCCACGCACCAGCGGGCCCGCGGGCGTGACGATCCGCCCAAGACACTCGTGCCCGAAGACCAAGTAGTCGTCTCCCTTCGGAGCCTCGCCGTAGGCGCCGGAGACAAGCTCATCATCGGTCCCGTCGACGCCCACACCGATCACCTCGACCAGCGCTTCCCCGCGGGCCGGTACCGGATCCGGAAGATCTATCAGCCGGTCACTATCGGCCTGCCCGGGACTGATCGCCAATGCCTTCATGACCACCTCCATCAGAATCCGGCAAAGAGCACGTACCCGTCCGATACATCTTGATACCCAGATGCATGCACGTCCAGTATCTGGGTACCCGGATGAGTAGTGTGGCTCATCAAACGGCAACGTTTGGCGCGCCGACCGCTCGACCGTCATCGGTAGACCCCTCACTTCACGACCGAAAGGCAAAGCGTGGAACACTTCGACGCAATCGTTCTCGGCATGGGCCCCGGAGGTGAGGTCGCTGCCAGCCGCCTGATGGCCGCGGGCAAGACCGTGGCTGTCGTGGAACGCGAACTCATCGGCGGTGAGTGCGGCTACTGGGCCTGCATACCCTCCAAGACCCTACTGCGACCTCCCGAGGCGCGCCACGGAGTACAGCGTGCGGCAGGGGTGGGCGGCGCCGAGTTGGATTGGCCTGCGCTACGCGACTATCGCGATTACATGATCCGCCACCTCGACGACACCCAGCAGGTGGCCGGCTATGAGAAGCAGGGCGCCACCGTCGTCAAAGGCGTCGGGCGGATTACCGGCCCCGGTGCGGTGGAGGTTGACGGCCGACGACTCACCACGGACAACATCATCATCGCCACCGGCTCCGAGGCCTTCATCCCGCCCATCGACGGGATCGACACCGTCGACGTTTGGACCAACCGAGAAGCCACCACCCTCACCGACATCCCCCGACGCGTGGTGATGATCGGTGGAAGCGCCGTGGGCACGGAGCTGGGCCAGTTCTTGGCTCGCTTCGGTAGCCAGGTCACCATCCTCGAACGCTCCGGCAACCTGCTTTCACGTGAAGAACCGCAGGTCGGGGAACTCGTCGCCGAACAACTCACCCAGGATGGTGTCGACGTCCGCACCGGCGTCAGCGCCACCAGAACCACCAAGAACGGACAGGACATCACCGTCTCCCTCGACGACGGCAGCGAGATCGTCTGCGACGTCGTCGTCATCGGAACCGGACGCAGACCCCGCACCGAGAACTTGGGACTCGACACCATCGGGGTCACCGTCGGCGACAAGGGAGAGATCCAGATTGATGACACCGGTCGGGTTACCGACGGGGTGTGGGCGCTAGGCGATGTCACCGCGATCATGCCGTTCACCCACGTCGCCAAATACCAGGCGCGCGTCATCACCGACACGATTCTCGGCCGCCCACGCACCGCCAGCTACGACGGCATCCCCCGCGTCGTCTTCACCGACCCCGAGGTGGCAGCCGTCGGACTCACTACAGCCCAGGCCAACGAGCAGGGAATGGAGGTCGAGTCGGTCGTCCTTGAGCTCGCCGACACCATCGCCCGCCCTTGGACCTACGAGCAAGACCCCCAAGGTCACGTGGGTCTCCTCGTGGACACCGAACGTCGGGTCCTCGTCGGCGCGTGGGCGGTAGCCCCACAGGCAGGTGAGTGGATCCATCAGGCCGCGCTCGCCATCCGCACCGGCATCCCGCTCGAGACGCTGCTCGACCAGGTCGCACAGTTCCCTACCTACAGCGAGAGCTTTCTGACCGCTTTGGAGAAGCTCGACCGCGACAGCGCGTGACCGCCTTCAGATAGCCCGTGACTTCGGCGTCGCCAACTCGGCAGACGCCAGACCAGTTCAGAGCAACGGAACCAGGAGACAACCATGAGCGAGGCAGAGATCGGCCGCCCTGAAGGCCGCACCCAACACAGCGGCGTCGCCGAGGAACGCTACACCCGCTACCGCACCGACACCGGGCCGCTCCAGGCAGGTGACTTCGTCCAACTGATCCAAGGATACCTGCGTGAGTGGGTCTGCATGGGCCAGTGCAACCTCTACATCGCCGCCGCCGAATCTGACGCGCTGAAGGAACTCATCGGCGTGTATCTCCAGGATGTCTGCGACCCCAACCTCGCCGAGATGCAGAAGTACCTGGAAGACCACGGCTACACCGTGCCGATCCCCGCCGACCAGGCACCCACCTCCACCGCCCCCATCCAGACCGACTCCATCGACGACCGCACCATCGTCCTCGGCCAGTGGTTCGCCGTGCGCGCCTTCATGGAACTGTGGCACACCGGCGCCATGGCATCGGTCAACACCGACGTCCGAGACGCCTTCATCCGCAACTACCACCGCGCCAACCGCTGGCACATCGCCTACCACGACTTCGCCAGCCAGAACGGCTACCTCGACGCCCTACCGACCATCGACCCCGACAACCTCTAGCATCGACAGCCCAACCGCCTTCACCCAGTGCCTGAAGTTCCGCACCCGGCCCACAGGACTGCAGCCAGCCCTCGCCGGCAGGGCACCGATTACGACGATCAGGTTGCACTTACCAGCGGTGCGCCGCTGCAACCGAGACCACGGCCATTCATTCATACGATCGGCCGACGCGAGCATGCCCCGGGACGGTGGCCGTCCTCGATGTCGGCCTTCTTCATCCAGTTGCTCAGCGAGCCCTCGGAGATCCCGAAGTCCTTCGCGATCTGGGACAACGGAGCCTGGCCCTTGCGGGCCACCGCCACGACGTCGTCGCGGAACTCCTTCGGGTATGCCTTCGCGATAGCCGACATCCTTCCCAGCGAGGACGGATCCTCACAGGTCAGGTGTCAACCAAACCCTGGGCAGACCCAGGTGGAACAAGTGGAGGAACGAAGGTGACGTTCTTTTGCGCATGCCACGATGTTTGGGTTAGTCAGTGCTAGGACCAGTCTCGCCTGGGGTCGGGCGGCCAAATCGCGATCGCACCGGGCGACCGCGGCCAAGGACAGGAATGAGTGATTGTGGCAACGCTGAACAGGATCGTCCGCACCTCCCGCCCCGCTAGGGGTGGACGCCGTCCTCGCTGGATTGCGACCCTCGGGATTACCGCCGTGAGCCTCGCCGCGCTCACCGCCTGCGGCGGCGACACCGACGAGGGCGCGACCGGTCAGTCAGCTGATCCTGGCACGTCCGCGGAACTGGGCGGTGTGGCCGAGTACGACGACCTGAGCCGCAACCACGTCGAAGGCACAGTGGCCTACACGCAGAACCCGCCGGTCGGTGGCGACCACTCCCCGGTGTGGATCAACTGCGGCGCCTACACCGACCCGGTCCAGCCCGAGATGGCCGTCCACGCTCTCGAGCACGGCGCGGTGTGGCTCGCCTACGACCCTGCCCTAGACGCTGCCGATCTCGAGACGCTGGCGAGCGTGGCCGACGGCAACGGGTTCGTGCTGGTCTCGCCGGTGGCGGGGATAGAGGCGCCCGTGGTCGCGACGGCCTGGGGTCTGCAGTTGTCGCTCGAGTCCGTGGACGACGAACGGCTCACACAGTTCGTGACTAGCTACGCCCAGGGTCCGCAGACGCCGGAGCCGGGAGCCCCGTGCACCGGCGGGATGAGTTCGTGACACAACCCGACACCAACGCTATCGATGCCGGTACTCCTGGTGCCCCGTTCAGCGCGGGCACGGCGATCCTGATACTCGCGGCAACGGCGCTGCTTCTACTCGCTGGGGGCCTAGTGATCGGTATGCAACTGGGTGACGACGACACCAGCGACGTTCGCGACGGTTCCGCGGTCGATGTCGGGTTCCTACAGGATATGCAGGCCCACCACGCCCAGGCCGTCGAGATGGCGGTACTGATCCGTGACCGCACCAGTGACGAGGAGATCCGCCGCCTCGCGCTCGACATCGAGTTGACCCAGCAGCAACAGATCGGCCAAATGTATGGGCTGTTGGCGACCCGGGGTGAGCCGCAGAGCAACCCGACACCGATGGACTGGATGGCGCCCGCCGAGAGCCCGGCCTCGGACGCACACCAAAACATGGAGGGGATCGACAGCACACCGGGCGGCGTGATGACGATGCCGGGCATGGCCAGCCAGGCCGCCCTCGACCGACTCGCCAGCCTGCGCGGACGTGCCGCCGAGCGGCTGTTCCTTGAGTTGATGATCGCCCACCACCGGGGTGGCCTCCGGATGGCCGACGACGCCGCGGCGAACTCCGAGGAGCCCTGGATCCGGACGCTCGCGACCAGAATCGTCGAGGCCCAGACCGCCGAAACCAAGGCACTGCAGTCGCTCCTAGACGACCGCGGCGGACCTCTTCGGTGAGCATGAAGCTCGACCGACCACACCACGTCCGGCATCCTGCACTGCTCGCGTAAAGGTGTTGCGGCCGCTGCGCTTGCCGTTGCGGGACGAGCACCGTCGGTGCTGCGACGGCGACCGACCGTGCACCGCCAGACGAGCGGCTACCGCGAGCGGCTGCGGGTACCCCCGCTGCGCGACTCATGGAGGCGACTGTCGAAGTGCCGCAGAGCTTCTGGGAGGACGAGCGGGGATCGTTGCCCAGGCGGCGGGTCCGCGGCTTGGCGGAACTCTAGACGTCACCCGGGCCGCTGTAGGCCGATGGCCGGGATGAATCGGCCGACGTTGGCCAGGTAGTGGCGGTAGGGGTTGCCGTGGTGGCGTCGCAGGTAGGGCTCTTCGACGACACGGACCTGGAGCTCGGCGGCGATGAGGAGCAGCATCCAGCCGGCGACAGCGATGAGGTTGGGGACGACGAGGGCGATTCCGGCGCCGGTGACGAGCATGGCGGTGAAGATCGGGTTCCGGACCAGCCCGAACGCACCGATGGTGACCAGGTCTGTCTGTTCGGACTCGTCGACGCCGATCCGCCAGCTCTCCCCCATCGCGAGCTGGGTGAGTAAGGTGCCGGCGATGCCCAGCGCGGCGAGTACAACCCCGGTTTACGCGAGCCAGGCTTGGTCGAGCCCCGGGAGCTTGGGGAGGCCGAGGAGACCCGCGACGCTACCGAGTACGCCGGTGACCAGCGCGGCGGCGAACAACACACCGGCCCACCACTCGGCCGTGCCCGGCGATCCGCTGAGGCCGCGGAACCCGGTGTCACCGGTGCGTCGGATCTGTACCAGGGTGCGAATCACGAACCCGACCAGGGCGTAGAGAGCGAACAGGGTCAGGGCGAGCCACTCCATGACGCTCACCGGCCCTCGTCGTGCGCGCAGCAGCCGTCAGCACAACCCTCGCCAGCGGTCTCCTGTGACGTGGCATCGCGGAGCGGGGTTGGACCGCAGGCACAGCCCTCCCCCCGCCAGGCCTCGAGACCCTCGCGGACGGCGACGGCGGCGATCACCAGCCCGGCGATCGGATCGGCCCACGACCAGCCGAGGGTGGCGTTGAGGACCAGGCCGGCCAGGAGCACCGCGGACAGATAGGTGCACAGCAGTGTCTGGGTGGAGTCGGCGACCACTGCGTTCGAGCCCAGGCTCTTTCCGGTGCGCCGCTGCGCCCAGGAAAGGAACGGCATGATCACCAGCGAGGTCGCGGCCAGCCCCATGCCTACCGGGGAGGCGTCCGGTTCGTGCCCGCTCACTAGTGCCCGCACCGACTCGACCGACACGTAGGCGGCGAGCGCGAAGAACGACAACGCCATCAGCCGCAGCGCGCGCCGCTCGCGGGACTCCGGGAGCGGGTGCCGGAACTGCCACAGAATGATCAGTCCGCTACTGACCTCGACGATGGAGTCCAGCCCGAACCCGACCAGCGCGATCGACCCGGCTACCAGGCCGGCGGTGATCGCGATGACGGCCTCGATCAGGTTGTAGGAGACTGAGGCGGCCGCGAGCAGCTGAGCGCGGCGCCCGAGCTGGCGCCGCCGGGCGGGGTCCTCGACGTACGTCGCGGCGTGGACGTGGCTGCTCACTGCGCGATGCCTTCGCCGTAGGTGGGGCACAACACGACCGCGTCGCCTGTGGCCGCGAGGAGCTCCTCGGCGGCGGCGAACACCTTCAGCACCGCGCCGGGGTGGGTCAGCGAGAACATCGACGCACGACCGGCCGGCCGGGACTCCACCAGCCCGCAGTCGCGCAGGCACGCCAGGTGTTTGGAGACCGTGGACTGCGCCAACCCGAGGTGGGAGGTTAGTTCGGCTACGTTGTGCTCGCCGAGCAGCAAGTGTCGCAGGATCGCTACCCGCGAGGGGTCACTCATCCCCCGGAACAGGCAAGCTGCGGCCCGGGCAGCGGAGGTCTCTTCGACGCCAGCCGAGAGCTGTGCATTGGCCGCCCGCAGATTCATCGTCATCCAGCGATGATAGCGTCGCCTGGTCCAAGCATGTCAAGCGCCGGCGCGGTGCAACTTCGGACGCAGGGACGTGGCAGGCGCGCCACTACCCAGTGGCGAAGACGGCAACGGAATCGATGTCCAATCCGACGGAAATGTCTAGCGACGCGGTATCAGCGCGACTCCCGTCTGCGTCAACCTGGACGAGATCCCGGACTGCGTCAGAGAATGTCCCGAGTTTGAATGCGAACGACGAAGGCCCTCCGCCGGTGGTGGGCGGCGCGACGGCTGCTTGTCGAGCGCCCCTCTTACGGAAGGTAACTTATCGGCGCTCAATCCGCGGGAGCTATTTCCGCAGGTCAGAGCCCTTTTTCGCGTCAAGTGAGCGAATCGCTCACTCTTTGGCACTCCAGACCTGCGCGGATCCGACGGTCGTCCGTCGCTGTCGTGACGTAACCCGGCTCGCTCTCAGGCCCGTCAGGCTTCTGCGTGTGCGTAGTGGCGAGGCGGTCGTCGGGCGTCATCGTTGCGCATCACGCTTGTTGTGACTGACCCTCAGATGCGTGAGCAGCGTCGGATGAAGTAGCTGATCGCGGAGGCCATCACGTGGGGGCGACACGCCCACCGCAGGTCCGCAAGATTCGGATCCTGTCGTGTTAGGCAGGAGGGTGCAGGTGCAGATGCGCTTGTACCGCTCGGCGTCTTCCCCCGCCAACGGCTGGAGGAGACCGCATGCCCATCGAGTCTGGACGCTGCCGCACCGGCAGTGCGCTGCACGTTAGCGACACGCTTGAGCGCGTACCTCGCGACACGCCGCTGGTGTCGCCGGTCGTCTCGGTGGGCTCCAGGTGCGACCGCAGCCGAGAGGCCACCCAAGGAGACCGAAGTGGACGCGGCGCGCACCTTCCGCGGCACGACAGGAGTGTCGGTAGTCGCCCGTACGGTAGCTCCAGGAGCACTGCTCCCGGCTTCGGGACCACAGCAGTTCCACGCGACCGCGGCTCCGCGGCCGCTCGGCGCCGTCCAGGCAGGACCCGATGACCATGAAACCCCCACCCCCGGAGAAGCCGCCCGGCGAGCATTACTCGGTGCCGCCGGAGGTGCCGGCCGGCCTGATCCCGATCGGCGAGGAACTCTCCCGCCTGGAGGAGACCGCCCGCTTCTCCGCCCAAGGTCAGTTCGAGGCCGCGAAGTCGTGGCAGCGCTGGAACTTCATCCTCGGCGTCCCCGCCAGCGTCTTCGGTCTGTTCAGCGGAGGCGCCGCGTTCACCGAAGCGTTCCCCGTGTGGGTCGTCGGCGGCGGCGCGCTCATCGGCGCAGCCCTGGCCGGGATTATGACGGTGATGGGCGCGGAACGTCGCGCCACCCGCGCGAAGACCTGCGCGAACACGTTCCACGACATCCAGGACGAGGCCCGTCGCCTGCTGCTCATCAACCTGGCGTCGATGGACCCGGATGAGGCGCACGCCGCTCTGAGGGCGCTCTGCGACCGGTACTCGGAGACCCGTCACGCCGCGGACGCCCCGGCGAGGCGCTTCTACAGCCGGGCCAAGAAGAACATCACCGTTGGTGGCCAGCAGTTCGCCATCGACGCAGCCAAGGCCGCGTACGCGAGCACCGCTTCCCCGCCCCCAGGCCCGGCGACCTCCGCGGGCCCGACCCTGACCCCAACCCAGCCGCCCACCGACACACCCGCCGACCCGGCGGTGCCGCAGGCCGTCCCGAACAGGAGAACTGACCATGGCTGAACTCGCCTCTTCCTTCGCGAAGGCCCAGTCGAACATCGAGCCCAGCGACGAGGACTGGGACAACGCGCCGGAGGCACACCAGGCCATCGCCGACATCCTCCGCGAGGACGAGACCCTGAAGAAGTGGGGCATCAACCCCATCCTCATCGGCTCCTACGGCCGACGGGTCTCGATCCGGCGCGTCTACGACGTCGACATGTTCTGTCGCCTCGACGATTACCCCGAGGGCGTCACCGCCGACGAGGTCCTCGACCGGGTCTACGAGGTCCTCGTCGACGCCTACGACGAGGAGTCCGTCACCCGTGAAGACCGTTCGGTCAAGGTGCTGGTGCCGGACGCCGACGGCCTGTACGTGGATGTCGTACCGGCCCGCGATGCCGGCTCGGTCTGGGAGATCCCCACCGAGGACGGCGAGTGGATCGCCACGAACCCCGTGAAGATGACGGAGCTGAAGGAGGACAAGAACGCCGACTTCGACGAGATGTACGTGCCGTGCGTGAAGCTGCTGCGCCAGGCCCGGCGCACGCTGCTCGGCAAGACCAAGCCGGGGGGCTTCGCCGTTGAGATAGCCCTATTCACTGCCTGCGAGGAGGGGCTCGTCACCAAGACCACCTCGATGACGGAGTTCTTCGCCTCCGCGATGGAGGGCGTCGCTGACGTGTTCCGCCGCATCGCCGACGACGGGTTCGAGATCCCCGACCCTTCGATGCCCGGCGAGGTCATGGTGTTCGACGACGACGCCGACTTCGCGACGGCCGCCGACAAGTTCGAGTCGGCCGCCGCGGACGCTCGCGCGGCCGTCGACATGGACGAGGACGAGGCCGGGAAGGCCGCGCTGCTGATCCAGGCCATCTTAGGTCCGAACGACGACTTCGAGAACGTGTTCCCGATGCCGCACGGCTACGACAAGGACGGCAACAAGAAGGCCAGCAGCAACCGCACTGCCGGTGACCGCAAGCCCACCCCGGGACCGCTGCGCTTTGGCTGACGAGCTCGAGGCCGACCAGCCCGAGGGCGCGGACGTCGACGACTGGGAGGACCACGTCGCCTTCCTCCGCGAGATGTTCATCAACGACCTGGTCCGACGGGGTTTCCGGCTCATTAGCGACAAGTCCGAGGGGGCACGCAGCGATGCCGTCCTTACCGACAGCCGCGTCACCGTGCTCGTGGAGGACGGGTTCCCGTACACGCCGCCCCGGGTGCGCACGGAGGTCCCCGGTCCGATGTCATGGCACCGGGACAGTCTCGGGCACCTGTGCCTGTACACGGCGCGCGACCACGACGGGCAGCCCTGGCTGGACGCCGACGTCTTCCTGGCGCGCATCGAGGAGTGGTTCGCGAAGAACGACGCGGGCTGGCCCGACGACCCGCCGGCGCTGGACCTGGAGGCTTACCTCAGCCTGCCCGTCGACAGCCGCTTCATCCTCTACAGCGACCTGGACACCTACACCGACGACTACGTCAAGCTGCGCGGCGACCAAGGACAGGTGCGGCTCGAGGGAGCTGGGAAGGTCCCGAAGCGCAGCACCAAGGGCTATCTGAGCGGCTACGTCACCGACATCGGCGAGGTCGCCACGCCACCGATCGATTGGGAAGCCCTGATTGAGAACGTCCCTGAGCCGGACAAAATCCGCGGCGCCATCGAACGCGCCCGCGTCGACGTGCTGCTGGTGCAGTACCGACGCGGGGACCAGCGTGGGGCGCTCGCCGTGACCTTCCCTGCCGACGGCCACGCAAAGCCGTCGCGCCGAGGGAACGGCCAGGGCAGCCGTCGAACGCGGTCCGGCAACGGGTCGCGCGGCGGGTCGGCGAGCCAGCGGCACCCGCACTTGGCGTTCTCTGGCTCCGCGGACGCGGCTGCGATGCGACTCCGGTCAGGCTCGGCCGCGGCCGCCCTGAAGGACAAGCAGGTCTACGTCGTCGGGGCCGGCGCACTCGGCTCGCACATCTGCGACGGGTTGGTCCGGGCCGGGCTCGGCCACCTGACGGTGCGTGACTACCAAACACTCACGCCCGGCAACATGACCAGGCACCTCGTGGCCAACCTGCTCTACGTCGGCCACAACAAGGCACGGGTGGTCGAGGCGGTGCTGAAGAACCGGCCGTACAGCCAGACGAAGATCGAATCGGTGCCGGACGCCCTCACGAGCCCGGCCGAGGCCGCTGAACTGCTTCGCGGATACGACCTGGTGGTCGACGCCACGGCGGATGGTTCGGTGACCTGCATGCTGGAGACTGCTGCCGGGTTCACCGGCATCCGGTTCGTGACCACGTGCTTGCAGAACGAGGGACGGTCGATGCGCGTCGACGTGGTGCCTCCTCTCGACGGGGCGGCGCCGCTGGCCCCGACCGTCATCAGGCCCTCGTCCACCCCGGAAGTGTTCGAGGCCGGGTGCGGCCTCCCGGTCTCGCCGACGCCGCCGTACGCCGTGGCCGAAGCGGCCGCGATAGCGGTGCGGCACAGTGTCGGGCTGCTGGCCGGGACCCCGGAGTCCCCTGCGGGTGAACATCGAGACCTCGATTGAACGAGACGTGAACGACGCCGAAGACGTCCGCGCCACGCATCCCGTGCCCGAGGTCCGGATCAGCGCACAAGCGCGAGATGCGCTGGGTGCCGCGGCTCGCGCGTCCCTTCGCGCCGAACGCGGCGGCATCCTCATCGGCTATCGGGAAGCCCACGACGTCGTCGTCGAGGACATCGTCCAGGTGCCCGACTCCACCGCGGGCCGCACTACTTACCTGCGACGCGAAGGCCCCGCCCAGCACGCGCTGGACGCCTACCTCGACCGAGCCAGGGCCGACGACGCCCTCGGTTATGTCGGCGAGTGGCACACCCATCCGAGGCCCGCGCCGCCGAGCCCGGTCGACCACCACGCCATGCGCACGATGGCGCGCAGGAGCCGGCAGCCGGTGGCCCTCATCGTGGCAGCCCTCCGAGACGACCATCGGTCCGTGGACCTGCACGCACTCATCAGCGAACCTCGACGGCTGCGGGACCGGGTCACCGGCCGTCACACGGTCGCGGTCGTCAGCATGGAGTGAGCGGCGTGTCCCGCGCGCGGCCACACGGTGCGAGCCAGTCATCAACAGCGGACCGACAGCTACGAAGACTTGATCCAACCGTTGGTCGTGTCACAACTACGACCCTCATGGCAAGGGCCGAGCTAACTGGCGGGTTGCCAGCCGAAGGCGGATCTTGCCAACTACCTGGCGGCGTCTGGTCGCCCCCTGCGACGCTGTACTCGGAGACTCTCTACTCCGGGAGTCAACTGCTCGTCGAGCAGCAGCAACCGCGGCTTGGCCTCGCGAGCGGGCCACAGGCGTGCGACGAAGGCGTACACGGCATCCCGTAGGCCGCTGCTGCTGAGGCAGCACCAGGTCGCTCCCAGATCATCGACGCCGGGCATCGGGTAGCGGGTGGCCTGCCCGTCCGGGGTCAGCGGGGCACGCCGAGCTAGATGTCCTTGACCGTCGGGGTGATGCCCAAGTCCACGAGGCGCTGCTGGATCTCCTCGGCCGCCTCGGCTTGCAGCACCAGCTGGATGGTGCCCTGGAGATAGCTGATCTGCCGTTCATCCAGCGCCATGTAGAAGGTGCGGAACAGGGCGGCGAATCCGTCGGCGCTGTCTGCGCTGGCCAAGAGGTTGCTCGTGAAGGAGAACGCCACCTGCTTGTCCTTGGCAGGAGCCTCTTCGTCGCCTCCGGCGTCGGTGGATCCGCCCCCGGTCGTCGGCCTCTGGCCGCTGGCACCGCCGGCCGTGCCCGCTGTGCCGCGGCCCGCGGCGGCACCTTGGTCCCCGTCACTGCCGGTGGCGCAGTCGCCGTCGTGCGCGGGCTGGCCACACTTCGGGCAGGTGGCCGGCTTAGGCAGGGCCAGCCGCAGCCCTGTGCTGGAGAGGTTGACCTGGTTGGGCGCGGTTACTGCGACCGCAGTGCCTGCCCCGTCCACCACGGTCAGCAGGCCCTCGCTCACGGCGTCGTAGATAGCCTGCTGCAGGTCGCGATCGCCGGCGTATAGCAGCGGCAGCCGCGGCGCGCTGTAGAACGCCGCCCGGATGTCGGACAGGGTGCGCCCATAGTCCTGGTCGCGCAGGTTGTGCAGGAGTGCCTTGGAGCCGAACTGTCCGGCGTCGAAGACCTTGTCGCGGGCGGCCAGGCCCTTCCACACGATGGTGCCGTCGAGAGCGGCGAAGTTGTCGTCGTCGAAGGTGAGCTGGTCGAGGTACCGCTCCCCGTCCGGGTCAGGCTGGGCCAGGTAGGCGACGTGCTGGTAGGCCCGCTTCAGGGCCTTCTCCAGCTGCTCGCGCGCGGTGGCGAGTTCCTTGGTGCCAGTAGCCTTCAGCTCGTCATCGGCCTGGACCTCGGGCGCCGCGAGCGCCTTCTGCCGAGCGAGGTACTCCACGGCGACGCCTCGGACCAGGCCCCTGCGCTGGGTGTTCACGACGGCGTAGACGGCGCTACTGGCCCACTGGACCGGCAGCTGCTGCGCACCTTGGCCTAGACCCATGGCCATGGTGAGAGCCTCGAGCGTGTCAGCCTCCATCCCGTTGCGCAGGCTGTACTGCGCCGGGTCCAGCACGATCAGCCGGGTCGTGTATGCGGTGTCCAGACCCGCGGTCGACAGCACATCCGCGGCCGTCCGCTCCGCCTCGGCGGGCACGAACCGCAGATCGCGGAATGGCCCGCTGCTGGCGAGCTTCTGAGCGAACTCCGCGATCACCTGGTCCCGCTCAGGCTCGGTGATGGTGCGGCGGATGTTGTTGACCAGCATGCGGTGGGTCAAGCGGGTGGAGAGGAAGTAGCGCGCGGGCCTGTTGTTGCCCTGGCCCGGGATGATGTCGAGCGCGCTCAGCCCGCGATCGGGGTTGACCAGCTCGTCGACCACGCTGTCGGCGTCGGTGATCGTGTAGTTGACGTCAGGGACGCAGGTGGCGGCCTTGACCTCGGGTGCACTGGCGCCGCGGCCGCGGCCAGGGCGCAATGTGCCGACGATGCTGGCAAGGAAGATGAAGGTGGCCGCGCGCTCGGCGGCGCGGGGGTTGCTTTCGCTCCACAAGATGCTGGGCCGCTCGAGGTCCTGACGTCGCGCGGTCCCGCTGGTGCTGTCGTGGTTGACGACCTCGATCTCGGCCAGGCTACGGTAGTTGGCGATCGTGCGCTCGTCCTCCACCAACCCGCTGCCCAAGATCGCCTCGCGCACCGCACTGTCGGAGAGCGGAAGGTCGCCCGGCCCGATGAGTGCCGGTACCCATTCTCCTGCCTTGCCGCGCTGCTGCTGGGCGTACACCGTGGCGGCGAAGATCCGGATGGTCGACCGGACACGCTGGAAGCCGGTGACCTTGCTCCACTCCTCCTTGGCCACGCTCATCAGCATCGGGTGGAACGGATAACAAGCGGCCACCTCTTCGGCCCACCGACGGCGCCAGTCGGCGCCGATGGTCTCCCACACCTGCTTGGTCCAGGACTTGTCAGCGAGCACCGGCTCGAAGAGCTGGGCGGTCGCGGCGAGGACCTCACCGGCCGGCTCGGCGTCGAAGAGCCGCCGGCGCAGGATGTCGGCGAAGTCGCCCACCTCCGTGACAGTGGCGGGGGTGCCGTTGCGCTCGAGCAGGCTGTTCAGATCGTCACGGCGCTCCTGCGCGCCCCGGGACAACGCGGTCTTGTCGGTGTCCGAGGCGATCATCACCACCAGCATCGCCACGTGCGAGACGTCGTTGATGACATCAAGCAGGGCCCGCAGGAACGCCATGTCCTGGGCCGCGAGATCCGGCTTGTTCGTTCCATCAAGGCCGTTGCCGACGTAGTCGAGGACCTCATCGACGATGATCAGGACCGGTCTGTTCACTGCCCGGATGGCCTCGGCGATCTTGTGCTTGTCGCTCCAGAACGGCTGGTAGCGCTCGAAGAGCGAGTAGTCCTTGGAGAACAGCCGCCACAGGAAGCGCTCGTAGAGGTTGACCGCGGGGCCGTCGAGTTCCTGGACGCCGGCTGCGGGTGTCATGTTGTCGCACGGAAGCACGACGATGTGCGGTCGTCCCAGGTCGTTGGCCAGCGGCCGCCCCATCTTGGCCTTGGCCCGGTCCGCAACCCGCTGGCCGAGCTCGGTGCCCAGCAGCGCCTCCGGGTTGGAGGCCAGGTGGAACGCCCCGATGCAGGCGTGTGACTTACCGCCACCCATGCCCTGGTCGAGCCGTGTCACCGCGCGGGCCTTGAGATAGTCGTCGCCTCCGCCGATTCGCACAGCGATCTCGGTGAGCAGGTCGGTGAGCCGCTCGGTGGGGTGGGTGATGTCGCCGTAGTAGCCGGCCTCGGCGTACGGCGGCCGGTCGGTGCCGGTGCCATGCACTGCCCGGAACAGCGACATCTGTACATCGTCGATCTGGCCAGAGGCGTTGAGGATCTCCTGGCGGATCTTCAACGCCTTCCACCAGGGCGTCACGCTCGTGGTCACGGCTGTCCTCCTGGGCTGCTCTGCTCTTGTGCTCGTGGGGTGCTTGTGGTCATCAGATCAGCCTTAGCTGCGCGTCGTCGTCGTTCTGCGTGCGCGCCTTCTTGTAGTTGTTGGCTGCGAAGGCCTCGGCGGCGTTGCCGATGCCTGCTTTCGTGCGCAGGACACGGGTGAAGGCGACCGAGTCGGGATCGTTGTCCGGCAGCCGGTCGGCGAGGAATTGGACGGTGGCCCACAGGTAGGTGTCTTCGGGGTCGCGCTCGGCGGCGACGAGCACAGCGCCCATCGCCTCCAGGCCTTCTTCTGATGCGGCCGCGAGTGCGAGGGAGACGTCGATGACTGCGGAGTCGGCGTCGATCTTTCCCTTGAACTGGCTTGAGGAGATGAACCGCACGCCCTTGTCAGCGTCGGGGACCAGATCCCGGATGGCAGTCAGGTCCAGTGACGAGGCGAGCGCCTGCCAGCGCAGCTCTGACTTCGCCTGACCCTGGCGGCCATAGAGCCGGACCCACCACAGCGCGAACCGGGTGCGGGTGTCGAACGTTTCCAGGGGCTGGTGGTTGATCTCGACGGCCATAGCGTCTTGCACCGCGGCGCGGGCTAGCGGCAGGAACGTCGCGATGTCGACCGGCTCGCCCTTGGCGTCGAGGACCTCGCTGTAGCGGCCCACGACCTCCATGGCGGGTCCGGCGGCGGCCATCAGCATGTCGGCAGGGGCCAGTCCCCACCGTTCCCAGTCGGGGTAGCGCTCTTTGACGACTTCCTTGATCTCTGCCTCGACGGCACCCTTCCGCCCTGGCGGGCGTCCCGCTGGTGCTGGCCTGCAGGCCATCGTGAGTGTGGTGACGATGTTGGTGAACCCGACCTTGCCGCCCGGCTCGGTCTTCGCCGGCCAGGCCCCCGTGAGCACGAGGCCTGCGTCGCGGATCGCGGTCAACAGCCGCTGCCACACCTCGGGTTCGCCGTGACCGAAGACGATCGTGACGACTCCATCAGCTTCGACCACGCGCTGGGCCTCGTGGAAGGCCTGGGTGATGAGCTTGTCGTAGTGCTGCCGGTTGCGGTGGTCGTTGTTGCTGGTGCCGCCCTTCTTGACGATGATCTCGTCCTGCTTCTCCTGCACGCCGTACTCGTGGGCTGTCATGCCGAGTTCGGGCCAGGATTCCGCGAGTGCTCGCTTGATCCACACGTAGAACAGGTCGCTGGCGTCGCTGTAGTCGATCATCGCGTCGTAGGGCGGGTCGGTGACGACAGCTGTGATGCTCCGGTCCCGGAAAGGGAGGCTCGTGGCCGATCCGCGGACCACCTCAGAGTGCTGCTGGGCTGTGTGGGGCGGCATGGTCGACTTGAGTGAGCTGATCGTCCCGTCGGCGACCGAGCGCCAGCTGCCGGGTCCGTCGGCGAGCCCGACCTCGAAGTAGTCGAACGAGAAGTTGATGCTCGATTCCGTCGCGAAGATGTCGTGGACCCCGGCTCGGCTGACGTCGAGGGTGCAGCCTCGAGTGGCGCGCCGGATCTTGCGGGCAAGCGCCGCGGCGGCGTAGCCGGTCATCGCCCGCACGTACTCGTCGCTGTTGCCGTGTTTGGCCAGTTCCGTGCCGATGTCTCGGATGATTCGGGCGATCGTTGTGAAGGACAGCGTCTGCCGGGCGTTCATCATGTCGCCGTAGGTCTGAGCGCCGTACACGGTGGCCTGGATGGTCCAGGTATTGCCGGCGGGGATCCGCTCGTCGGGAACCGCGGTGAGGAAGGGGCCGAAGCCTGGCTGCTCGCGGACGGCTGCGGTCGCAGCCTTGATCGCTTCGAGCTCGTCCGGTTCCAGGGCGCGGTAGGACTTGCCGACGTCGGGGTCGATGTCGGCGGCGATGAGCGGGGAGTCGCTTCCTAGTCCCTCAGCGAAGATCCTCATCTGCACGGGCCTGTCGTGGGCGTGGCTGCAGAACGGGCAGACTGCCAGCCGGCCGTTGCTGTCGTACTTGCTGCGTCCAGGTGGGACCTGTCGAGTGGGCGCCCGCCGAGGACCGCCCTCATGGACAACGACCTCCCAGGTCCCCGTCGTGGCGTCGGCGTCGATGTAGTACGACTGGCCCGGGTCATGGAAGGTGGCCTTTGTAGCCCGGTTCTTCCGGGTGCTGGGCCTGCGGAGTTCCAAGTGTCCGATGAGCGGGAAGTGGCGCGAGCATTCCTGGCACGGGATCGTGACAGCCCACAGATAGCCCCATGCATCGCGTCCCCCGACGGCCGGATAGAAGGCGGTCATCGCTTCGCGGTGCCGCACCTCGATCTCGTCGACGATGCGCTCGACGTCCGTCACCAGCCGCGGAGTGGTGTCCACGAGAGCGTCACTCGGTTCGCCGAAGGGAAGTTCGGGCTCTGCGCCCCAGTCGCGGAACGGGTAGTCGGTCAGCAGGCGTGAGGCGAGCACCGCGACGGGGCTGTAGTCGATCGCGTGTGCAGGGAGGCCCAGGCGTGCGGTCTCCAGCGGGATCATGCCGCGCCCCGAGAACGGATCGAGTGTGCTCACTCCGTCCGGGGAGTTGCGAAGGATCTCGGAGCGGAGCTGCGCGGCCTTCTCATAGCGACCGGTCATCGCGTCCCGGACCAGCTGCTGTAGTCGAGCCTGCTCCGCTACGTCGTCAGGCCAGGGGAGCAGGGAGCAGATCGTGGCTGCCTTCGCTTGGGCGGTGGGCCGCTTGGCGAACCAGGTCATGATCCCGACCTCCGCGTTGCCGCTCCCCCACCCTGACTTGCTATTGGCCGAGACCTCCGCACAGGGAAACCAGCGTTCGATCATTCGTGTCATGCGTTGCTCCCAGGTGCGTTCTTGAGGCTGCTGCCCGGGACACGGAAGATCGCGTCGCCGGTCATGTCGGTGGCGAACAGGGTGGCGGGGTCCTCGTAGGCGCCGAAGAAGCGGCCCTTGCCGTCGGCGCATTGGTCGACGACGTAGAGCCAGTAGTCCTTGCGGTGCTGGGTGGCGATGAGGACCTCGTTGCCGGTCACCCGGATGCCATTGCTGGCCGCGCTGCCGAGCACGCCCTTGACCTCCACGTGTCGGATCTGGCTGTTGCGGCGGGCGTCGAGGTCGTAGCCGCGGCCTTCGGTGTGGACGTCCTCGACGACCCACCCGTCGTCCTCGAGGAGCTGCTGGATGTGCCGCATGGAGACCAGTTCGGCGTCGATCTCGTGCTTCAGGCTGACGTCGGCCGCGGCGATGACCCGGATCCGGCCGATCAGCTTGGGCTGGGTCAGCTGCACGTCGGCCAGCCGCTCGAGCTCCTCGAGCCGTTGCGCGGTCTGCGTCTGGAGCCGGCGGCGCAGCTCGACGCGGATGTCGCGGTCCTTCATGCTCTCGGTGAGGTTCAGCGGCAGGTTCGTCAGGTCCCGGCGCGCCTGGGCAAACCAGTCCGAGCGCACCTTGCGGTGCTCAGCCACCGTGGCCGCGGCGACGTCGCGGGCAGACTCCAACGCTCGCCCTTCGCGAGCGGGGTGCGGCGCGGTGCCGGGCTGATCGGTCGGTACCAGGTTCGCCAGGGTCTCCCAGCGCACTGCTCGGGCGTTCCCGCTGTCGTCGACCTTGATCAGAGTCGCCCACGTACTGGCCCGCTTGCCGTCGCTCTCGGTCATCGTCGCCTCATAGGCGTACAGGTCGTACGGCGTCAGGCTGGTGGGGTCGGCGGCCGCACCCGACTGATGGAGGTCCTCGGCCAAACTCCGAGCGGCCAGGTCGATCAGATCGGTGAACCCTGGCTCTCCCGGGCCGAGGGTGATGGTGTCCCCGATGTCTATGCTCTCCTCCGCCTCGCGGACGGCATCGCCGCTAGTCGCGATATGGACCTCTACGCCGCCCCCAAGGTTGGCGGGCAACCTCTCCCCTGTCCGAGACAGGCGGCGGAAGCCAGGCCCGGCCGCGGTGGGCGCGGACTCGAGCACGCCGGCTGCTGCGAGCCGGTCGATGTAGGCCTCGACGATCGCAGGGTTGATTCGGGCGAACAGGTCACGCTGGAGCAGCGTCAATGCCGCCACGGCGTCGACCTGGCTGGCCAATCGCCGCTCGTTGTCCCGCACCTGCCGAGCCACCCGGGTGAGCTCGTGGGCCTGGACAGCTCGGGCGGCGTCGATCGCCTGCTGCTTCCTGACCTCGTCGTTGCCATACAAGTCGGAGAGCCACTTGTCGTAGTCGATGCCGGTGATCTCCGCGACGGCAGAGAGGCTGTCGAACATCTGGCCGCGCAGCTCGTTGGCGGCGGTGACGAAATTGTCGAGCAGCCGCAGCAGGGTCGCGCCCTCGCGGGTGTCGGTGGCGACCAGGTTGTACAGGTAGACGTCACGGTGCTGACCGACCCGGTGGATGCGCCCCATCCGCTGCTCGAGCCTGACCAGGGACCAGGGGATGTCGTAGTTGACCAGGACGTGTGCGGCCTGGAGGTCGATGCCCTCGTTGCCGGCGTCGGTGGTCACGATGACCTGGAACTCCCCGCGCATGAACGCCTTGCGCACCTCGTCCCGCTCCGGCTTGCTCTGCCGCCCCGAGTAGAGCTTGGCGGTGAACCCTTCGGCCTCGAGCCGCTGTGCGATCCACTCGGCGGAGTCGGCGTACTCGGTGAACACGACGGCCTGCTCGGCGTTTCCGGGCAGGATCCCGTGCTTGGTTAGGCAGTCGTCGGTGAGTCGCTTCCACTTCGACGGCTGCGAGGCGGGGCTGCTGACGGTGGCCTCGATCTGCTCGACCAGTGTCTTGATCGCGGTGCGCTCGGCCTTGGTCGACGTCGACCCGGTGTGGATGACCTTGGCCTCGTCGACCTCGGTCTCGTCGCCCTGGCCGTCGCTCTCGGCGATGAGCGCGGCCTCGGCCTCGCTCATCTCGCCCATGTGCTGTTGCCGGCGCTTCAGGGTCTCCGCGAGTGCGTGCAGGCTGGACGCGGCCCGCTTGCCGTACACCATCCGCGCCAGTGGCTGGGCCGCCGGTGGGAAGAACCGGTCGACCATGTCCAGCGCCGCCTGGTAGTACCCGTACTCGACGGCCGACAACGGGATGTTGTGGTTGTGGGCAGTCCGGCCCTTGAACAGCCGGGTCTTTCCGTCATAGTCGACCAGGTCCTCCTTCATGCGGCGCAGGAAGTGGATCGGGCCGGGCCGCAGGGCGCTGAGCTCCACGTTCGGGTCGTTACCCGGGTCGGGGTAGATTGCGGGGTCCACCAGGTGCAGCAGGTGCCGGAAGAGCCACTCCTTGCCACGGTGCGGGGTAGCGGTCATCAGCAGGGCCCGCGGGGTGTTCTTGGCCAACAGCCGCCCGACCTGGTGGAACCCTGCTGCGGTCGGGGTGAGCCGGTGAGCCTCGTCGAAGACGACCAGGTCCCAGCCGGCCTTGTCCGGGCGGATGGCGTCTTGCACCGCAGGGTTTACCGCGGCGAGCTCGAGCGAGACGACCCACAGGTCGTTGGAGTTCAGGGCGTCCTCTCGCACCGTGGCGGAGGTGAGCTGACGCAGCCCTCCGCCCAGCAGTCGCTCGAAGTCGTCGACCCATTTCGTGGCCAGGTTCGCAGGGCAGACGATCAGCGCTCGCCGGACCAGGCCCAGGCGCTGCATCTCCCGGAGGTAGAGGCCAGCCATGATCGTCTTTCCGGTGCCTGGCTCGTCGGCAAGCAGGAACCGCAGGAGCGGCTGGGGAAGCATCGCGCCGTAGACCGCGGTGGTCTGGTGGGCGTACGGCTTCAGCGGCGTGGAGGCCATCGCGCTGGTCTCGGCGTTCGTGGCCGCGGCATCCATCCACTGGGTCCACATCGCGGCCAACACTCGCGCAGAGTCGCCACGGCCGTCGCTGACCAGCGGTCGTACGGTCTGGGTGTCGCCCGCCCGCAGGTTCACCTCATGCCGGCGATCGCTGTCATCGACCAGGATCAGATCCCACGACCCCGGCTCCTCCCCCGGAAGCGCGAACCGGATCGTGGCGAACTCAGGCACCCCGGATGAACGAACCCGGACCCGCTGCCCCCGCTCGAACACCTGCTCAAGCTGCTCGCTCACAATCGACCCCTCAAGCGCTGATCGTGGGATCCGCGCCGCAACCCATCCGGGTATCGCGTGGGCGGCGCGGAAGAGCGGAGGGCAGGCATGCCTCAGATCCTCTCGCACATGCGGGGTCGGACGTGGCTGCTTCCGGCCCGAATACCATCCATGCACCCATCCGGTCGATTCTGAGATGCGGTTCCCCGCCCCTCAGATCAGCTGGCGAGCCACTAGTGGTTGCGGATGATCGCCTCGCTCGTTGAGCTCGCCTTAGCCGCACAGATCCCAGCGCACGCGGCAGTAGCGGGTCAAGGTGGCGCCACCGCCCGTGCTCGAATGCGGTGTCCGCCTCGACCTCCACGACCAGGACGGGGTCCACGCGCGTGATCGCGACCGGCTCGCTCGAGAACCGGCCCAGGTGCCGCGTGTCGAGCTCGCCAGGCCACGGGGTGAGTGTCGGCGGCGGCCAGGACGGCGCCCAGTTCCGCCGCCTGCGGCGCCGTGAGCGGGTGGGTCGCGCCGGCGACCCGGAGCTCCCCTGCGGCGGTCCGTAGGCCGAGGATGAGCCGGTCCGGCCGTCAGGAACGCCAGGCGCCGGGAGAAGCGAGCCGCGCGAAGGTCCCTGACCCGCGCGTCGAATCCTCCTGGGCCCGGCGCATGACGTGTTGGACGGCGCCCTTGGTCACGCCTAGCAGCCGCGCGATCGTCAGCAGCGACAGCCCCGGATGGGTGCGCAGGTAGACCACGGTCGCGGCTCGGAGCTCGGCGTTGCTCTTCGTCAGCTGGGCCAGATGGTCATGCAGAACGCTCGTCAGCTGTGCAACGCCCTCCGGCCCGCCGTACCGAGACGCCCAGCCTGGTGCTGCTTCCGCGGCCGCGGCGAGGAAACCTGACGGGTTGCGAAGCACGTCCTCCACCACCTCGGCCGGCACGGCGGTCACATCGGTGGGCTGCATGCTGCCGACCTTAACGGCCCCAGCGCGCGCCGCCGACTGGTCACGATCCTGCTCCAGTGCCGTCGAAGTCGAAGGCGACCTGGGCGTCGACCGGACGGGTTCCAGGTCGAGTCGCTCCACTCGATGCCCGTCCGGTCGGTCATCGCGACTCCTCCCGCGAGCGAGCCGCTGAGAACGGCGGCCAGTAGATGTCCGGCCCCGTCGAGGACCCGACAGCCGGCCGGTGCGCGCCCCCTCCCCCGGCCTCGTCAGTCACCTCAGCGACCGCGCACGTTGGGCACAGGTGCTCGGTCGTTGTCATCTCCCAGCCCGCCTCGAGGGCGGCGCGGTCGGCATGGGACGGCGTCCACCAACCCGTGCCCTCCGGCGCGGACCGGCCGCAGCGGTCGCACAGAACGACGTAGTGGGCGGTCTCTCGGTAGCACATCAGCCGTGCCCCCCGTCAGCGTGGCTGTCGTCGACCCAGGAGCCGTTCGAGGCGAGCCGGACCATTACGTGGTAGTCGCACATCCGTCCGCCGAGCTCCGCGTGCCGATCGCACCCGGGGAAGTCGCAGACCGCGCCGAGATGCTTCTGCTCACGCCTCCACGCGGCCAGCGCATCTGCATCAGGACCCGAGCCCGGGACCGTGGTGGAAACCTTCTTCTCGCTCATCACGCGGCCACCTCCTCGTTGTGGAGGACGGCGCGGAGCCGGCCTCCGATCCAACAGCCGACCTGGGGTGAGACCGCGTTCCCATAGCCGTCGACCCTGTCGCGCGCCGACCCCCACACCTGGAACGTGCCCTGGTAGTCCGCGAAGTCGACGTCGAAGCCGCAGCCACGACCGATCTCGTGGTCGTACATCATCCGGAAGTAGCAGTCCTCGAGCGCGAGATCCTGGAGCGCCTCACGCAACTCGGCGGTCAGGATGGCGGTCGTATCGCGCGAGGTAAGCGTCCCGAACGGATCCGCGACCGGATGCGGGGAGGTCTCGGTTCCGGTGGAGCCGTTCTGCTTGTACCAGCCGGAGAACAGCAGCGCCTGCGTCGGCTCAGCGGTGACGGCCCCGAGAGGATCGGACACCGGGTGTGCCCGGTACTTCGCCTCGAGGATCGACCCGTTGTTCTTGATGGACCCGGCCGCGGTCAGAAGCCCGGGAATCTGGTCGGCCGTCACCGTCGGCATCGCCTCAGCGTGCGAGGTGGGCGTGGTGTGCCTGCGGTACGGCAGAACGCCCGAGGAGAGAACGCCGAGGCCACCGGAACCGGCGTTGCCCACGACCGTCTCCATCGGCTCTCCCAGGCTCCGGGACGTGCCGTTGGTGCGGTTGGGCAGGATCCGCGCCGAGAGCAGGCCGAGCGTCTCAGACCCGCCCTGGGTCGGGAGCGGCTCATCGACGCCGCGCGGGGCGCCCTGGAAGTTGTTGACCGCCATCGCGACCGGCGGAGTGATCAGACCAGTTCCATTCGTCGAGGTCTGCGAGGGCAGCGGCTGAGAGAAGTCGCGGGTGCGGCACTCCGACCCGGGCCACTCGAAGGTGTTGCCCGCGGCCGCCATCAGCGCACCGGTCGAGAGGACCGCGGTCTCCTGCTGGCTGGTCTGGGTGGCCATCGGCTGCCAGGGGTGGCTCTCCGAGCCACGCTGGGACTTCGCCGGCATCAGCACCGCCGGGAACTCGGCGAACCGCTGGCGGCACCGCTCGGCGCGCGCCATCGTCGCGGCGGCGAGGGGCTTCGCTCGATCACCGATCCGGGTGCCCAGGTTGGACAGGTCGAGGGCGTCGAGCGAGGGCGTGAACGGCGGGATGACCTCGCGGTAGCACGACGGGCAGCGGTAGTTGTACTGCTTGCCGTACCGGACCGAGCCGGTCGGCGGGACGCCGGTCTTCCACGACCACACGGCCTCGACGATGGTCTGGCACTTGTCGCACCACGACTCGGGTCGGTGGTCCAGGTCGGGCGCGGGCAGCTTCTTGTCCCAGAAGACCCAGTACCCGCGGTCGCGGGACTGGCCGACTCCGAAGAACATCGAGTTCAGGTACAGGACCTTGTGGTTGTACCCCAGCAGGCCGAGCTGCTTGAGCCACCACCGGTAGGTCGACCCGTCGCCGACCTTCCGCTTTCCGGGAACGAGCTGGCCCCAGGACGCGAACTCGGTCGTGCACTCGATGAGCATCACCCGCGGGTGGTGCTGGGCGGCGTACTGCAGGACGCAGATCGCCGTCGCACGGTCACGCTCGGACCGGGTGACACGGGCTTCATACTCGGCGTCCTCGAGGTCGAACAGCGTCAGGCCCTCTTCGTACGCCTTCTGCGTGTTCGCCTGGCTGTGGTTGACACAGCTGATGCCCGCAGTGAAGAGGTCTGCGGCAGGAAGGTCTCGCGCCGAGTGGTAGTCGGAGGCCTCCCTGTTGACCAGGTCCGCGATCCAGTGCTCAGCGTTCGGGTGGTTGGCCTCGTGAACCCGCACCTTGTACTCGTTGTGGTTCGCCGCCATGATCACGTCGAAGCCGGCCAGCTCGATCCCCTGCGTGAGACCACCGAAGCCCGAGAAGGCGTCGACAGCCACGAGAGTGTCGTGCTTGAACCGACGTCGCTGCAGCGCCGGGCGCCACTGTGCGGCGCTCATGACGCACTCCCCGAGAAGGTAAGCGCCGCGACGTGGCCATGCTTGGGTACGCGGCCAGCGTGCTCGCCGCACAAGTGCCCGCCGCTGGCGCGGACCCAGCCGATGGGCAGCTCTGCGCACGACGGATCGAGCCACAGTGCGCCCTGGCTGGAGCGAACCGTGATGCCGGCACGGCACGCAGACCGGTGCTCGGGCTTGCCGCCAATGAAGTCGCAGGTGAAGTACGCGGAACCGTGCTCCGCAACGACGTAGATGCTCACGGGGTCACCCCCAGCAGTCGGCCGAGCTGCTCCCACAGGTAGAGCAGGTCGAGGGCCTCGGTGTCCTCGTCGCCCCACTCACGGTGGAAGTCCCGAATCTCGACCAGCCGCTCCGCGTCGCTCAGATGCGCGGCCATGTCGGTCGGCGGGTTCGCGATGAGGTCGACGTCGGCCGGGACACGCCCATCAGCGACCGCAGCGGTTGCCGTCCAGTACGGAGGGTCGGCCTCAGGCGCCCCATGCCGGCAGGTGCAGATCTGGGCGCACATCGGGAGATCCCGGTTCGCGCACTCCTCCGGCCCGTGTCCCTTCTGCGCACATCCCTCGCAGCTGCTCATGTGGTGACCTCCTACGCCTAACGGATGCGGCCCGCGCCGCGGGGTATAGCCTCCCTATACGGTATAGCCCCCCTATACCGTTTGTAAACCCCTTCGCCGCCATCAGTCCCGGCGTGTAGGTCAGCGACATGCCGTCCACATCCCCGCACCGCGCTCCCGGGCCTGGTCTTCGATCTGCACGTACGCGGCGTGGCGCGAGACCGGGTCTGAGCTGTCCCGGGCCGCGGCGGCACCGGACCGGATCTGCGCCCGTCCGATGTCGCGCCCACCTGCCTCGACGTAGCGCAGCCAGCGCCCGTAGGTGTCGACGTCGTCCTGCGTCGGGTCGCTCACGAGCGTGACCTGCGTGCCGGCCGGCAGGAGCTGCCTGAGCAGGCTCGAGGACGGGGAGCCGTAGCACTCCCCTCGCTTGCCCGGCTGCGGGATCTCGGGTGCGCTGATGCCGAGCAACCGCACTCGGACGTCCCGGCCGTTGGGAGTGGCGACCTCGACCGTGTCGCCGTCCAAGACGTGGGCGACGACGCCGGGCGTCCGCTTGCCGGCAGCCACGGGATCGGTGCTCGCGCCCTCGAACAGGTCGCCGCTGGACCCAATGCCGCCGACGATGCTCCGTACGCCGGCGAGGACCACCAGTGCCACGATCGCCAGTGACAGGAGCCGGACCGGCTTGCTCACGATCATCGGCCCACTCCTCCCGTGGTTGGCGCAATCGGGCTCGACGATCCCGCTGCCAGCGCCGCAGGGGTCGTGCCGGGTGCGGGCGGTTGCAGCGCCGGCCGATCCGTCGACGATGGCGGCCCGGACGCGGCCGCGGCCGCGGTGCCCAGCTTCTCCGCGCTCCCGTCGACCTTCTGGTCGTCCAGCAGCTCGAGGAGGTCGCCGGCCTCCGAGTCGGCGTGCACGGAGAGCGCCCGGGAGTGCAGGCCCAGGCGCTCCGCGTCGAGGAAGGCCCGCTTCTGCTCCCAGGCAGGCAGCACGCCGCTGGCCTCGAAGGCCTCGTGCTCGCGCACGTAGGCCTCCTGGCGTGGCGTGAGTGGCTGACCGGGAACGATCGGGCCACACCCGATCGCGTCCGCGCTCGCGACGAACCGCGGGTAGGCGACCTGGTGGTCGCGCCACCTTGCCCGGAACTCCACCAACTGCTGACGGACCTCATCAGGCACCGCCCGCGCGATCGCTTCAACTTCTGTCCACGGGATTACCTCGACCGGGTTGTGCCAGCCGCCGTCGACGCCAAACCCGAGCCCGCGAGCCGCGCCGACGATCCGCTCCCTCGTCTCCGGGTCGTGGTGATTGGTGCCCGACCAGCCGGCCTCCCGGGCGTGGGCGACCTCGGCAGGGTCGATCAGGATCGAGGTCAGCGCCCAGCCCGACCACGACCGCAGCAGCTCGTGCTGCCGCCGGCGGCCGGTCACGATGGTCGGCTGGCTCGCCATCACGCCACCTCGACGTCGGCACCCTCACCAGTGATGCCGGCGTGGTCGTCGGAGTCGGTCTCGAGCTGACGCAGTCGACGTACCGTCGCCTGGTCGAGTCCGGTCAGCTGCATGACGTCCTTGACCGCGAGCCGCTCCGCAACGAGCCGCTCGATCGCGGCCGCGGCCGCGATCTCCGCATCCGTGATCGCCTGCTCGGCCTGGGCCCGTTCCTCCCAGGCGACCTCGACGTCGACCGACGCCTCGTCGATGCGCCGCTCCCGCGCCAGCTGGTCCGGATCCAGCTTCAGCCGACGCTCCCGCGCCGCCTTCAGCCGGGCATCCCGAGCCCGGTCCCGACCTGCCTGTGCCTGTGCCGCCTTCCCCATCGGGGATCACCTCTTCCTTGATCGTCGCGTCACGGAAATCCACCGCGACCCCTTCACAAGCGAGAAGCAACCTCGACCGACCCGGATCGGACACCTCGAGCTCACCGAATTTTCCAAACACCACGAACCCAGCACCGACACTCGACTACTTTCCACATTTCCGAACTCACCAAGTCCCTCGCACCCCATGCACTGTCGGAAATTGGTGCCGGGCAGGTGTCCGAAACCGGGTCGCCGCGGTTGCTTCTCCAGGCGTGATGGGTGTGCACAAGCTCACGGCGGGAGACGGGTACACGTACCTGACCCGTCAGGTCGCCGTGCACGATGCCACCGACCGCGGCCACGCGGGACTGGCCGACTACTACGCCGAGAAGGGCGAGACGCCGGGCCGCTGGTTCGGCGCCGGGCTCGGTGCGCTCGACCTCGAGGTGGGCTCGCAGGTCACCGAGACCCACATGCGGAACCTGTTCGGCGAGGGGCGCCACCCGGACGCTGAGCGGCTGGAGAACGCCGCCCTGGACGCCGGCAAGAGCGTCGAGAATGCCAAGAAGGCCTCCCAGCTCGGCCGGGTGTTCGCCCGGTACCTGGGCAACCAACCGGAGTTCATCCAGGAGACCGCCAAGCGCTACGTCGCCTACAACCTGGCCCGCGGTGAGCACTGGAAGACCCCGGTGCCGGCCGACGTGCGGGCGAAGATCCGCACCGAGCTGGGCAACGAGCACTTCCTCCGCGAGCACGGGCGGGCACCGATCGACGACCGTGAGCGCGGCTCCTTCATGGCCAAGGCCACCCGCCAGCAGACCACCGCGGTAGCCGGATACGACCTCACCTTCGCCCCGGTGAAGTCCGTCTCGACGCTGTGGGCGCTGGCCGATCGCGACGTCGCCAAGGAGATCGAGGCCGCCCATCACTCGGCTGTGGAGGCCACGCTGTCGTGGCTGGAGAAGGAGGTGTTGTTCACGCGCCGCGGCCGCGGCGGCCTCCAGCAGGTCAAGGCGAAGGGCCTGATCGCGGGCATGTTCACCCACCGCGACGCACGCTCCTCCGACCCGCACCTGCACACCCACGTCGCGGTCAGCAACAAAGTCCAGGACGAGACCGGCCGCTGGCTCGCGGTCGACGGACGGGTGCTCTACAAGGCCAACGTCACCCTCGCGGAGATGTACAACACCCTCATCGAGTCCGAGCTCATCGCCCGGCTGGGAGTGCGTTTCGAGAACCGCAGGAGCGGTTTGGACAAGGGTGTCGACAAGCGGCCGGTGCGCGAGATCGTCGGCGTCGACGAGCGGCTGGCCAAGACCTGGTCCAAGCGGCACCGCGCCATCGAGGCCCGCCGCCGCGAGCTGGCGGCCGCCTTCCAGACCGAGCACGGTCGCCCGCCGACCGAAGGTGAGGCCGTCACCCTCGCGGAGAAGGCGTGGGACCAGACCCGCCAGGCCAAGCACGCACCCCGCGCCGAAGCCGACCAGCGGGCCGCGTGGCTGGCCGAGGCCGCCGCGATCATCGGTGGTGAGCAGGCCGTCCGAGACATGGTCGAGGACTGTCTCGGCCACCGCCCGGACGCCCAGGACGTCACCGACG
>NZ_JCAQOX010000004.1:0-98306 GCF_059567905.1 Nocardioides sp. BGA-UO-ETr-FS32
CCGCCGTCGCCAACGAGCCCTCGGCAAGCTCACCCCAGTCGAGTTTGAGATGATCTACGCGACCGCAGCAGCGGCCTGACTACTACAAACCCCGAGTGTCAACCAGATCCGGGGCAGACCCTCGTGGACTTCTGGGCGTCCTGGTGCGGTCCGTGCCGCAAGTTCGCGCCCGTGTACGAGGAGGCGTCGACCAACCATCCGGACATGGTGTTCGGCAAGGTCGACACCGAGGCCGAGCGGGCTCTGGCCACGGCGGCCCACATCACCTCGATACCGACCCTGATGGCGTTCAAGGCGGGCACGCTGGTGTTCTCGCAGCCCGGTGCCCTGCCGGCCGCCGCCTTGGAGCAGGTGATCGCCAGCGTCCGTGACCTGGACGTCGATCCTGCCCTCGCCGATGGAGCGCAAGGCGCTTGATCGCACCTGCGCGCGGTGACATGCAGGCCCAGCTGCGTCCGGGGCGGTCGTGACCTAGGCGTCTGGTCCGCTGAGACCGGCCTCGATAGCGCGGATGATCCGCGGGCGAAGTTGGTCTGGCGAGATGACCTCGTCGACCGATCCCACCCGCACCGCCCGATGGATGTCGTGAACGATGTCGAACTCGGCGGCCACCTCGCTGATCTTCTCCGGGCGCACCGCTGACATGAGATCCGCCAGCTCGACGACGAGGCGGCCTCGCGTCGGGCCGGTCGCGTCGGCGGCCAAGGCCTCTGCCTCGCGGACGCGCGGGTCGGCCGCCGTGCGCCTGTCGACCTCGCCGGCGAACACGACCGCCGCTGCGGGGGCGCCACCGATGACCGAGGCGTACGACCCCTCCAGGGCCAGCACGGTGATGTTGGGGTTGAGGGTCTTCGAGAACACCACGAACGCCCCACCGTGGTAACGCGATATGACGCAGAAGACGATCGGGCCGTCGAAGTTGACGATCGCGCGGCCGATCTCTGCGCCGTACTCCAATTGCAGGTTGCGCATCGAATCCGGTGAGCCGTCGAAGCCGGACAGGTTGGCGAGCACGACGAGGGGTCGGTTGCCGCTCGCCGTGTTGATCGCCCGGGCCACCTTTTTCGAAGACCGCGGGAACAGCGTGCCAGCGGTGTAGGTGTCCGGGCCGTCAGTAGGCGGGAACCCGCGGCGAGGGAGCGGTCGGGACTCGATCCCGAGCAGGCAGACCGGGTAGCCCCCGAGGCGGGCGTCCTGGACAACAGCGGTGTCGGCGTCGGCCATACCCGCCCAACGTTCGAGCATCGGATGGTCCTGGTCGGCCAAGGCGCGCATCACGGTGCGGATGTCGAAGGCCTTCTTGCGGTCGGGGTTCGAGGCTGCGGAGAAGATCTCGCCGATGGTGGTGAACTCGCTGTCGACAGATACGTGCTCGAACGGTGAGACGTCGCGGTCAACGGGGTCGGTCGTGACCGCCCGCCGTGGGTGGCACTCGCCGGGCACGACGTAGGTGTGGTCGTAGTGGGCCAACATCACGCCGAACGCACCGGCCAGATCGGGTGCCCAGTACTGCGCCTGCCCGTTGGGTCCCATCACCCGGTCGTAGCCCCCGATGCCGAAGTTGTCCTCCGCGGACACACCACCGGAGAAGTCGAGTGACTGCTTGCCCGTCAGCACCATCGCGCTGTCCGGCGTCATCACCAGGATGCCCTTGGTGTGCATCAGCATCGTCGCCTCGGCGTTCCAATAGGGTTGCGCGCCGACATTGATGCCTGCGACGACGTTGATCTCGCCACCGGCCTGGGTGAACTCGATGATCCGCCTGAGCGCGGCCGCCACCCAGTCCATGTTCTCCGTGCCGGAATCCATCGATATCCGTGCACCCGCTGACAGGGCGTACCACTCGACCGGCACCTGCATCCGCTCCGCGAGGTCGATCGCGGCGATGACGCGCGAGCACTCCGGCTCCGACACCGCACCGAGCGCCTTCGTCGGATCCCCGCACAGCACGACCCGGGTGACTCCCTCGGGATGGAGGGGGGTCGGGGTGGTGACGACGGCGACCAGGATCCCGGCCGTGTTGAGCCCGGGTCCGCGGTCTACCGGCACCAGCGTGCCGGCGTCGTCGAGGTCGTGCTCGACGAAGCCCCCATCAGGACCTGTGAGCACCCCGGCCAGCTCGTAGGGGTAGACCAGGCCACGGCGGCGGGCGCGCGCGGCGTTGGCGGCGTACTCGTCGAGCGGCTTGAGCCGCTCGGTCGGTTGAGCCTCCACGGACGCCGTGACACCGGCCCCGGGCCGGGCGTGGAACCGGAGGGCGACTGGCGTGGCAGTGCCGTCGGGGCCAGCGAGGCGACCCTGCGCGAGCACCTCCACGATGCCGGCGCCGTCGGTGAGCGGCGTGATCTTGTCCTGCAGGGTGGTGAGCTGGTCGAGGTCGACCTCGACGACCGGCCAGACCTGGACCCACACGTGGTTGGTGTCGAGCTTGCTCCCGGCCGCGCCGCGTGACGTGCGGGCTCGGCGGATCGCCTCGAGGCAGTTCTCCACTGCCCGCTCCGCGTGCGGAAGGCCGGTGACCTTGCCGGTCTGGTCGCGCACTACGGCGAGCTGACGGACCTGGGCGAGTGCGACGAGTCGGCGGTCGGCCGGGTTCTCTCGCGCGACGCACTCGTAGAGCAGCACGTCCTCGGGCGCCTCGATCCGGGTCACGTGGAAGTTGCGCAATCGCCAGAGGTCGAGCCGGCGCCCGACCATCGGGTGCACGCCGCGGACCAGGTCGTCCTCGACCACGCCACCGTCGGCGCCGGGACGATAGGTGTAGTAGGTGACCGGCGTGTCCGCACCGGCGCACACCGCCACGGCGATCCGGCGTACGTCGGGGGCGAAGGGCAGCGACCCGACCATGCCGGCGAGCTCGGCGCTGGCCCGTTCGGGTGCCTCCGGGGCCTCTGGCCAGTGCACGTAGAGGTCGACCACCGCCTCGTGACCGGGGTCTCGCGCGGCGACCTGGTCGCCCGCGGCCGCGACCAGGTCGCTGTCCGGGTCGCCGAGTTCGGCGATCATGCCGACCGTGGACACCACGCGGGTCGGGCGGTCGTCGAGGACGTAGTCGGCCGCCGCGAAGGTGCGCCCCACGAGCACGGCGGACCGCAGGTCGTGCAGCTCGTGCTCGCGGTAGTGCCGGCGTAGCAGCACCTCGAGCAGGGGCTCCTGCTTCGGTACGCCGTTCTCGAGCCGCTCGGCGAGGAACCGCACGACCTGCTCGGGGATGGCGGCCAGCGCCTCCAGTCGGGCGGTCCGGTCAGGTGCGTCGGGGTCGGTGGCGAGCGATGCCACCTCGTCCCTGACCCGCGCCAGCACGCTCGAGCGCTCCTCGTCGACCAGCGGCTGGTCGAACCAGCGGAAGCGGGTGCTGCGGGCCAGGTCGCCGACCACCGGGAAGCGCAGCTGCGTGGACCTGACGAGCCGCTCGAGCAGGCCCCGTGCCGCGACCGCGAGGTCCGCGCCCGGCGGGGGCTCGACGATCCACCGCTGGAGCAGCTCGGTGGCGAGGCGGACCTCGGGCGCGGGGCGCTGCTGTGCCAAGAAGATGCGGAACACCGCTTCCTCCAGCTCCGGGGTCCGGTCCAGGTGGGTCACGCCGTAGTGGGCGAGGACGGTGACAAGGCGGTCGCGGAACTGCTCGGAAAGGGCGCCACGGTCCACGTCGAGGCTCTGCAGGAACGTGTGGAAGTGCTCCTTGGAACTGTGGACGCGCAGCTCGGTGTGCAGATCCTCCCCGACGGGTCGATTGCGGCTGAGCTCGGCAAGGTCGGCGAACAGGCCGAGGAGCTGGATCTCCTCGGCCACCACGTCCACGCCCCGCGCCACGAGCTCGTCGCGGGCCGTGAGATAGCCGGCGACCACGTCGCCGTCCTCACTCGCGTCCACGTCGTAGCCCATCACCATCGCGGCGACGTCGGCCCGGCCCCGTGCGGCACGCTCCCACGCGGAGGCGGGCGGGGTGGAGGTCGGAAGGTCCAGGGCAGGACCTGCCTCGTTGGGAGTCAGCTCCTGCTCTGCCGCATCCTCCTCGACGGGCGCAAGGCGGACCAGCGGGGCTCCGGTCTCGACCTGGCTGCCGGTGAGCACGAGCAGCTCGCTCACCCGCGCCGCGAACGGCGCACGTAGCACCGTCTCCATCTTCATGCTCTCCAGGACCAGCACCGGTGCGCCGGCCGCGACCATGTCGCCGGCCGCGACGGGTGAGGCGACGACCAGTGCGGGTGCCGGCGAGCGGAGCACGCCGCCCTCGTCGCGGCTCACCCGGTGGGTCACGCCGTCGACCTCGACGGCGTGGACCGGGCCGTGCGTGGCGGTCACCAAGCGGTAGCGCCGGTCGCCGACGGTCATCCGGGTGCGGAACTTGTCCAGCCTCTCGACGTCGGCCAGCACGACCTGCTCGACCCCGCCCGCCTCCACCGCGACCCGGAACCGCTGCGGTCCGATCTGGATCACGGCAACCTTGTAAGCCGTGCCACGCAGCTTGAAGTCGATCGCGCGGCCGACCTTGTGCTGCACCTGCGGGCGACCCCCGCGCGCGCTCTCGAGCAGGCGGAGGACCTCGACCTGCGCCTCGTCCTCATAGGCCTCGATGCCCGCCGCGACCACGGCGATGCCGGAGTGATCGTGCACGACGAGCCGTCCCTCCGCTCGGACCCGGTCGATCCAGCTCGTGTCGGCCCAACCGGCCTCGCCGTCGACGACCTCGGACTGGTCCAGCAGGTCGAGGATGAAGCCCTTGTTGGTGGCACCGCCCTCGATGACCACCGTGGTCTCCGCCATCGCCCGACGCAATCGGGCGATGGCCTCGTCGCGGGTGCTGCCGTAGGCGATGATCTTGGCGATCATCGAGTCGAAGTCGGCAGGAATGGTGTCGCCCTCTCCGACGCCGGTGTCCACGCGGACGCCCGGGCCCGAGGGCAGGTCGAGGAGGGCGATACGCCCGGGGGAGGGGGCGAAGTCGCGGTCCGGGTCCTCGGCGTTCAGCCGTGCCTCGACGGCGTGCCCGCGCTCCGCTGGCTTGGCGCCTTCGAGGCGCCCGCCGGCCGCCACGTGCAGCTGTGCCTTGACCAGATCGAGACCGGTCGTCGCCTCGGTGATCGGGTGCTCGACCTGCAGGCGAGTGTTGACCTCGAGGAAGGCGAAGGTCCGCTCGCCGGGGTGGTAGAGGAACTCCACGGTCCCGGCGCCGACGTAGCCGACGGCGAGCGCCAGCCGCTCGGCGGATGCCTTGAGCTCATCGGTCTGGCTGGCGTCGAGCAGGGGAGAGGCCGACTCCTCGATCACCTTCTGGTTGCGACGCTGCACCGTGCAGTCGCGTACGCCGACCGCCCACGCCGCGCCGTGGCTGTCGGCGATGAGCTGGACCTCCACGTGGCGTGCCCCGGTCACGAGGCGCTCGAGGAAGACCACGCCGCTGCCGAAGGCGCGCTCGGCCTCGTCGCGGGTGCGCTGGTAGGCGTCCTCGAGCTCGGCACCCGTGTCGACTCGGCGGATGCCTCGTCCGCCGCCGCCGGCGGTGGCCTTGAGCATCAATGGGTAGCCGACGCGGTCGGCTGCGGACAGCGCGTCCTGCAGCGTGTCGACCGGCCCCCCGCTCCACGGGGCGACGGGCACGCCGACCTCCTCCGCAAGGAGCTTGGAGCCGATCTTGTCGCCGAGTCTGCGCATCGCGTCGGCGCTCGGGCCGATGAAGGTGAGGCCGAGGCGGTCGCAGAGGTCCGCGAACGCGGGGTCCTCCGCGACGAAGCCCCAACCGACCCAGACGGCGTCTGCTGCGGACTCGACCAGCGCGCGCTCGAGAACAGCCAGGTCGATGTAGGGGCGGCCCGAGGCGGGGCCCAGTGGGTGCGCCTCGTCGGCCTCCCGGGCGAACATCGCCGTACGTTCCTCGTCGGTATGGAGGGCGATCGACCGGATCGGTGCGCCACCGCCCTCGGCGTTGAGGTCGCGGACGGCATGGATGAGCCGCATCGCAGCCTCGCCACGATTCACGATCGCCACTCGAGTGAACATAGGACCCCTTGATGTGGCAGTTTGGCGCGACACTGTCGCCCGGCGAATCTACTCTGGCCTATCTGGGGCGCGGTTCATCCGGGACACGATCTGCGCAGACTCGCGTGCACTGACGGACTGGTGGATCGGTGGCCTCAGTCCGATCCGCTGGCTGACGATGGGGTGAAGGACTCCTCGTGTGCCCGGGACAGGGCTCCCGCCAACGCTGCGTCCTGTGCGCCGAGTGCGTCCACGATGGCTGCATGGGCGGTGTCCTGGTCTGCGATCTTCACATCGGGGTGGAGGGCTACCTGGATGGTGCGGGCCTCGATGTTCAAGCCCTCCCACGTCGACAGCAACACGCTGTTGCCTGAGCCCTCCACGATGAGCCGATGGAACTGCACGGCTGCGGATACCCATGACCGGAGATCGCCTTCCTGGACCGCACTCTGCATCGCAATGAGCTGCTCCTTCAATGGTGTCGTCGGCATCCCGCGGGCTGCGGCCAGCTCGGCAGCGGCGCCCTCCAAGACCGCGCGTACCAACGCAACCTCGGCGTACTCGCTCTTCGAGGCCTTGCGCACTGTGACTCCTCGGTTGGGGGTGAACTCAATGAGTCCGCCCGCCTCGAGCTGGCGCAGGGCTTCCCGGACCGATCCCTGACTCACCTGCAGCTCCCGCGCGAGGCGGGTCTCCACCAGTCTCTCTCCCGCGGGGTACGCCCCGCCGAGGATGCGCCGCACGATCAAGTCGCGAACCTGCTGAGGAACTGGGATGCCTCGCACAGGGCGGGGTGGGGCGTCATCGCTGTGCGCTGAGAGCGGAACCGGCGTCATGCGAGCATGCTAGCCTCGAGGATCATCAATGATCGATGATCCAAGGAGAGCAAGTGAACCTGCAACTGGGCGATGTGGCCCCCGACTTCACCGTCGAGACCACTCGCGGCGTGATCAGCTTCCATGAGTACCTGGGCGACAGCTGGGGAGTTCTGTTCTCACATCCCGGCGACTTCACCCCCGTCTGCACGACCGAACTTGGGGCAGCGGCAACCCTCAAGCCGGAGTTCGACGCACGCAACGTCAAGCTCCTCGGCCTCTCCGTGGACTCCCTCCAGTCCCACCACGCTTGGGAGGGCGACATCGGCGAGACCCAAGGCACGGAGATGAACTTCCCCGTGATCGCTGATGTCGATGGGAAGGTTTCCGAGCTCTACGGGATGATCCACTCGGGCCTGAACGACACGCAGACGGTGCGCGCGGTCTTCGTGGTGGATCCGGACAAGAAGATCCAGCTCATCCTGCTCTACCCGATGACCACCGGCCGTAACTTCGCTGAGATCCTGCGGGCCATCGACGCCCTTCAGCTCTCCGCAGCAAACCCCGTGGCCACCCCGGCCGATTGGGTGCCCGGCCAAGACGTCATCATCGGTTTGGGCGTCAGCGACGACGACGCCCAGGTGAGATTTCCGGGGTACCGTGCGGTGAAGCCTTACCTCCGGCTCACCCCGCAGCCCAACTTCATCGCTCCATCGCTCGACGCCCAGTCCTAGCAGCCGGCGAGGTTCGTGAGGATGACCATGATCGATGCCGTTCAGCTGCTGGCTCTCAGCGATCCGGCCGGCCTCATGCCGGCTCGCCAGCAGATGGCACTCTCGTTGGGTTGGCACATCATCCTGGCGTCGTTCGGCGTTGCGTTCCCAGCGATCATCTTGGTCGCGCACTGGCGAGGGGTGTATCGCGGCGATACGGTCGCCTTGGGCTTGGCGAAGCGGTGGGCCAAGGTCTCAGCGGTGCTCTTCGCCATCGGAGCAGTGTCCGGAACGGTCTTGAGCTTCGAGATGGGATTGCTCTGGCCCGGCCTGATGGGCCCCTACGGCGACGTCCTGGGTCTGCCCTTTGCCTTCGAGGGACTCTCCTTCTTCGTCGAGGCCATCTTCCTGGGCCTCTACCTCTACGGCTGGGGGCGAGTCCCGCCCAAGCGACACCTGCTCATGCTCGTACCGATGGCGTTGGCAGGCGTAGTAGGAAGCTTCTGCGTCATCGCCGTCAACGCCTGGATGAACATGCCTGTGGGATTCCGCCTGGAGAACGGGCAGGTCGTCGACGTGGACCCGTGGGCGGTGCTTTTGAACCCCGGCGCCGTCCTGCAGTTCGCACACATGTGGGTAGCGGCCTACATGGTCGTCGGGTTCAGCGTTGCCGGGGTCTACGCCGCCGGGATGCTCCGGGGGAGACATGACCAACACCATCGGCTGGGGTTCACCATTCCTCTTGTCTTCGGTAGTGCTGCCGCTCTGGTGCAGCCTTTCATCGGCCATGTCCTCGGTCTGCGGATCGCGGAGGCGCAGCCGGCCAAGCTCGCTGCGTTCGAGCTCGCCACCGAGACCGAGAGCCCGTCCCCGCTACGCCTCGGCGGGTTGCTCATCGACGGCGAGGTCCGCTACTCGCTCGACATTCCTGGTCTCGGTTCGCTCATCGCCCGCAACTCGTTCACCAAGCCCGTCCAAGGGCTCGAGACCATTGCGCCCGCAGATCGGCCTCCTGTCAACATCACGCATCTGGCCTTCCAGTCCATGGTCGGCATCGGCACCCTGCTGTTCGTCGCCGTGCTGATCTACTGGTTCGCTCGGTGGCGGGGCCGCGATCTGCTGAGCAACCGATGGGTACTGCGCTTCGCAGTAGTCGCTGGTCCACTGGCCGTGGTGGCGATGGAGGCGGGCTGGATAGCGACCGAGGTCGGGCGCCAACCCTGGGTTGTGTACGGCTACCTGCGCACCCCGGACGCGGCCGGCGACAACCCGCAGATCTGGATCCTCCTGGCGGCGACGGCCGTTCTCTACACTGGTCTCACAGTTGGGGCGATAGTCGTGCTGCGGTCGATGTCCCGGAGGTGGCGCGCAGGCGAGGAGGACCTGCCCAGCCCGTACGGACCCGAGTCGACCACACCAGGTGGCACCAGGCACCGCGTCGAGCAAGGACCAGTGGATCCGTGACACTTGAGAACGTCGTAGCCGCGGCACTGTTCGCTGGGGTAGTCGCGTACGCACTGTTCGGCGGCGCCGACTTCGGATCCGGCTTCTTCGACCTGACCGCAGGCGGCACTCGGCGCGGCGCCGAGCTGCGGACGCTGATCGACCACAGCATCGGGCCCGTGTGGGAGGCCAACCACGTGTGGCTCATCTATGTGCTGGTCATGTGGTGGACCGGATTCCCTGAATCCTTCGCCAGCGCGATGAGCACCCTCATCCTACCGATGCTGTTTGCCCTGTTGGGCATCGTTCTGCGGGGCGCCGCGTTCGCATTCCGCAAGTTCGCGCCAACGATCGGGCAGGCGCAGCTCTACGGCGCGATCTTCGCCGGCGCGTCGATCATCACCCCGTTCTTCTTCGGGACTGTTGCGGGCGCCATCGCCTCTGGTCGGGTGCCGGCCGAGGGTCGCGGTGACGTCTGGTCGTCATGGCTCAATCCCACCTCGCTGTGGGGTGGGGTCATCGCCGTCGGGAGCAGTGCCTTCCTGGCCGGGGTCTTCCTCGCCGCCGACGCCCAGCGCGCGGATCGGCGTGCGCTGGCGGCGTCGATTCGCCAGCGCACGCTCGCCGTAGGGGCGGTCACCGGGACGATCGTTTTCGCCGCCTTGATCCCGATCCTGCAGGATTCGCCCACGCTTGCCGATGGGCTGACGGGGCGTGCCGCACCACTGGTCATCATCTCGGGGTTCACGGGGGCCGCAACCATGCTCCTCGTGGCCCTGCGTCGCTATCGCCCGGCACGCGTGACAGCTGTCGTCGCGGTGGCGTCGGTCGTCAGCGGTTGGGGCGTCGGCCAGTACCCCTGGCTGCTCGTCGACGAGGTGCGTATCTCCGACGGCGCGGGCGCCGACGCCACGTTGGTCGGCCTACTCGTTGTGGTCGGTCTGGCGTGCCTGCTCGTCCTGCCACCACTGGTCTACCTGTTCCGCCTCACCCAATCCGAAGAATGGGTGCATCACTGACGTCGCACGCTGACCAGATCGCGGTCCGACGGTCACCGCGTCCGCTGACCGGTTCCAGCAGTCGCCGCTGCCTCGTCGCGACCCTGCATACTGGCCAGTCCGCGCCTGTGCAGTAGCCACCCGCCGACGACCAGCAAGGCGCCGAAGGCGAGGAAGCCGATGTCCCAGGCCAGTGGCGAACCGACGTCGTCGCGCACGTGGTGAACTCCCAGGATGTGGTGGTCGACGATGCCCTCGATCAGGTTGAAGATGCCCCAGCCTGCCAGGACGAGCCCGAAGTGAAATGACCAGCTCGGAGCCAGGCGCCCTTCGCGCCATGACTTGATGGCCATGACGGAGCCTGCGAGGACCAGGAACCAGGTAGCGACGTGAAAGAAGCCGTCAGCCAACGTGTTCACCTCCAGGCCCGCAACTGTGTTCGTGGGGTAACTCTCGACGTGGCTCACCATGTGGTGCCACTGAAGTATCTGGTGAAGGACGATGCCGTCGATGAAGCCACCAAAGCCGAGACCATAGAGAAGACCTGCTGCCTTCGACGGCATAGTTCGACGGGTGGCTGCGACCGAGGGCGGGTACATGACGGCCCGGTACCCGGAACTCAAGGGCACATTCGCGGCCGGGCGACACGGTGAGGGACGGCGTCCGAGGTCTGACCTCGCCCCCACGGGCCGCTGGCGCCGGGCCACCTGCGTGCGCCCGAACAGCCAGCAGCTCGCGGGACAGCGAGACTAGTTGCTGCCTGAGCCGTGCATCACGCTGACGATCAAAATCACTGCGACGATGACGGCCAAGAGCGGTACCAGGTAGATGGCTCTCGGAATCTCGGGCACGATGCGTATCTCACGCAGAGGCCGGACTGGCCGCCCTAGCTTCGTCTGCGTGCGCCGAGTCAGCGAGTCCAGGGCGGCCGGCTTCACCTCTCACGACCTTCTGCGTCCTCATTCCCGTGCGCGCGCTCGTCGAGCATCTCCTCGCGTCCGTGCACGTCCGGTGCGTCGGCGACGTCGCCGTTGCGCTCGGCCTCGTTGTCGCCCAGCTCCATGAGCGCGACCTCGGGGTGGTGCAGGTCGAACGCCGGGGACTCCGAGCGGATGCGCGGCAGGGTGACGAAGTTGTGGCGCGGCGGCGGGCAGCTGGTCGCCCACTCCAGCGAGCGGCCCCAGCCCCACGGGTCGTCGACCTCGACCTTGGGGCCCTTGGCGGACACGTAGACGTTGTAGAGGAACGGGAGCGTGGAGGCGCCCAGCAGGAACGAACCCACCGTGGAGATCTGGTTCAGCGTGGTGAAGCCGTCCTCGGGCAGGTAGTCGGCGTAGCGACGGGGCATGCCCTCGACGCCGAGCCAGTGCTGCACCAGGAAGGTCGTGTGGAAGCCGACGAACAGGAGCCAGAAGTGGAGCTTGCCGAGGCGCTCGTCGAGCATCTTGCCCGTCATCTTCGGCCACCAGAAGTAGAAGCCGGCGAACATCGCGAAGACCACGGTGCCGAAGACCGTGTAGTGGAAGTGCGCCACCACGAAGTAGGAGTCGGAGACGTGGAAGTCCAGCGGCGGGCTGGCCAGGATGACACCGGTGAGACCACCGAAGAGGAAGGTGACCAGGAAGCCGATCGACCAGAGCATCGGGGTGTCGAACGACAGGGACCCGCCCCACATCGTGCCGATCCAGTTGAAGAACTTCACACCTGTGGGCACGGCGATGAGGAAAGACATGCCGGAGAAGAACGGCAGGTCGACTGCGCCGGTGACGTACATGTGGTGCGCCCACACCGCCACTGACAAGAGCATGATGCCGAGGGTCGCGGCCACCAACCCGACCTAGCCGAAGATCGGCTTGCGGCTGAAGACCGGGAGGATCTCGGAGACGATGCCGAAGAACGGCAACGCGATGATGTAGACCTCTGGGTGCCCGAAGAACCAGAACAGGTGCTGCCACAGCACCGGACCGCCGTGCGACGGGTCGAAGACGTGGGCTCCCAGAAGTCGATCGGCCGCGAGCATCAGCAACGCTCCTGCCAGCACCTGGAAGGCGACGATCGTGAGGAACGACGTGATGAGGACGTTCCAGGTGAAGATCGGCATCCGGAACATCGTCATGCCCGGCGTTCGCATCGTGATGATCGTGGTGATGAAGTTGACCGATCCCAGGATGGTCCCCAGCCCTGACATCCACAGACCCATCACCCACAGGTCGCCACCAACCCCGGGGCTGCGCACGGCGTCGGATAGCGGGGTGTAGGCGAACCAGCCGAAGCTCGCCGCCCCTGAGGGCGTGAGAAAGCTCGACAGAACGATCAACGAACCGAAGAGGTACAACCAGTAGCTGAACATGTTCAGGCGCGGGAACGCCACGTCGGGCGCGCCGATCTGCAGCGGCATGATCACGTTGGCGAAGCCCACGAACAGTGGGGTCGCGAAGAGGAGGAGCATGATCGTGCCGTGGATGGTGAAGAGCTGGTTGTACAGCTCGTCGTTGACCACCTGCGAGCCGGGATAGGCCAGCTCGGAGCGGATCAGCATGGCCATCAGCCCGCCGATCATGAAGAGCCCGAACGACGTGACGAGGTACATCTTCCCGATCAGCTTGTGATCGGTGGTCGTCAGCAGCCGCACAACGTGCTGGCCCAGCGACTTCTCGGTCGAGGCGGGGGGTGGCCGGACGTTGGTGGCAGTCATGTGAGGAGCCTCGTTTCGTGGAGGTGCAGTCGGCGATCGTGCGGTCAGCGGTATTGGGGAGGAAGCGCTCGGGCGAGGTCCTCGTACCCGCCCCCGTTCACAACATCCGGGAAGCCCTGCGCCAGCATCAGCTCCACGGCCTGGCCCGCACGATTGCCGGAAGCGCAGTAGACGACGTACGACTCCTTCGGGTCCAACTGCGCGATCTGCTGGTCGAAGTCCGGTGAGGCGAGGTCGATGTTCACTGCGTCGGTCAGGTGTCCGGCGTCGAACTCGGCTGGCGTGCGAACGTCGATGAGGGCGGCATCTCCCTCAAGGGCCGTTTCGACGACGCCTGGTTCGACCACAGCAGTGGACACGGCGGTCGCGCCGCTGCCGGACGACGGGCCCTCCTGCTGGTCCTCCGACTCAGACGCGCAGGAGGACGCAACCAGAGCGGCAGCCAGCACCAGCCCGATCAGGGCTGACCTCGCGCCGAGACGGATGGACGGCATCGTCACACCGATCCCTGCTGTCCGTCGGCCCGCACGACCGGACGGCCCTCGCGCGCCCACGCCTTCATGCCGCCGTCGAGGTTGACGACGTCCAGTCCGGCGGCGGCCAGGATCGACGCCGCTTGTGAGGAGCGGTTGCCGGACCGGCACACGGCGACGATCGTCGCGTCGGTGGGGAAGGCGTTGGGCTGGAGCTGCCCGAGGGGCACATGGATTGCTGCGTCAGCGTGCCCGGAGTCCCACTCACCTTGTTCGCGTACGTCGAGAAGGATCGCTCCGGCGTCCACCAGCCGTTCGGCCTGGGTGACGTCGACGTCTCGTGGGGCACGGGTGTTGGTGGTCAAGGTGTTCTCCTGTCGGGGCTTCGTGACGTGTCGCCGATCGGGGGACCGATTCATTGCGTTGCACGAAGGTCGCGGCGTACTGTCTGAAATGTACGTACATCCTGCACTACCCGGCAAGGAGCCCCGAATGCTGCACGTTGATGTTCTTGAGACCAGCGACCTTGGCGACCGCAGCTACGTCGTCCACGACGGCACTGTGGCGGTGGTCGTCGACCCGCAGAGGGACATCGATCGGGTCGAGGCCGTCCTCGCCGACCAGGGCCTCCGCTGTGTCGCAGTTCTCGAGACGCACATCCACAACGACTACGTGACCGGTGGCCTCGAGCTCGCGCGACGCACGGATGCCGACTACGTCGTCAATGGTGACGACCCGGTCGCGTTCGATCGGAAGGGCGTGTCCGACGGAGACCAGATGATCTTCGGATCGATGGTCATCACGGCGATGGCCACACCCGGACACACCGTCACCCACCTCTCCTACCTGGTGGAGGACGCTGACGGCGAGACGCCCGCCGCTGCCTTCACTGGAGGATCCTTGCTGTACGGCTCCGTGGGGCGTACGGACCTGGTCGACGAGGGTCGTACTGAGGAGCTCACGCGCGCTCAGTTCCACTCCGCGCGACGCCTTGCCGAGCTACCCGGAGAGACTCGGGTCTTCCCGACCCACGGGTTCGGCAGCTTCTGCTCGTCCGGATCCGCCTCGGGAGGAGAGGCCTCCACGATCGAGGAGGAGCGGGGGCGAAATGATGCTCTGACGGCATCGGACGAGAACTCGTTCGTCGAGACGCTGATCGCGAACCTGACGGCATATCCCGCCTATTACGCGCACATGGGTGCTCGGAACCTGGCAGGTCCGGGTCCCATCAACCTCAGCCTCCCCGAGCGCCTGGACGCGGATCGTCTCCGGAAGTTGCTGGAGTCTCGCGAGTGGGTCGTTGACCTCCGCACCCGCACGGCGTACGCCGCTGAGCACCTCGACGGCAGCATCGGCATCGAGCTCGGCCCCCAGTTCTCCACCTATCTCGGATGGCTGATCCCGTGGGGCAGCCCTCTCACGCTGATCGGGGACACCGCAGAGCAGGTCCAGGATGCCCAGCGCCAGCTGGTCCGGATCGGCATCGACCGACCGGACGCTGCGGCCTTCGGACCCTTGTCCGAGCTAACGACGGACGAGAGCCGGGTGGACGCCTACCCGGTGGCCACCTTTGCGGACCTGGCCGAGGCTGACCGCGACACCTTGGCCGTGCTGGACACCCGACGCGACGACGAGCGGGCGGCCGGAGGCATCGAGGGTTCCATCCACATCCCCCTGCACAGTCTTCTGCAGAGGATGGACGAGGTGCCGGACGTCCCTGTCTGGGTGCACTGCGCCAGCGGTTACCGCGCCTCCATCGCGGCCAGCCTCTTGGCTCGCGCCGGCCACGACGTGACGCTCGTGAACGACGAGTACGCCAAGGCCGGCGAACTCGGCCTCACCTGAGGTCCCACCTCCTTTTGCATCTCGGGTGCGGCTGCGAGGATGAGTCATGCCTGCCATGCAGATGAGTTCAGGGGTCGACGATGCTCGACAGCGCGTCGGACCGGTTCCCCGGGTTCCTGCGCCTCTCGTGCTGGGGGGACGCACACTGCCCACCGTCGGAGTCGCCCGCATCTACGTGTGTGGCATCACGCCGTACGACGTCACGCATCTGGGTCACGCGTCCACCTTCGTGTGGGCTGACCTGCTGGCAACCGTGCTGTCGACCGGGTCGGTGCAGGCGCGCACGTGTCGCAACGTGACGGACGTCGACGACGTCCTGACGACCGCCGCACGCGCCCGCGGGTGGCACTACGACGAGCTCGCGCTCACGCAGGAGGCGGTCTTCGATCGAAGCATGGCTGCTCTGAGGGTGGCCACGCCGTCGGCCCAACCCCGTGCTCGGCACCATGTGCAGGCTGTCGTGCAGCTGACCGACGCGCTCCTCGGGGCGGGGATGGCCTACGAGCGTCAGGGGACTGTGTGGTTTCGCGGCCAGGACGTGCCGGCCCGCGCCGGCCTGACCCACGATGCCGCATGGCGCCTCGCTGAGCAGTACGGCGACGAGCCCGGGAGTCCCGACAAGGAGGGTCCGTTCGACGTGGCCTTGTGGAGACCGTCCGGCGACGGTGCCCCCGCGTGGCCCAGTCCCTGGGGATGGGGGAGGCCAGGGTGGCACGCGGAGTGTGCGGCCATGGCCATGGCTGTCCACGGATCGTCGGTGGACGTCCTGCTCGGAGGTCAGGACCTGAGTTTTCCCCATCACGCCTACCAGTCAGCCATGGTCGAAGGTGTGTCAGGAGTGACACCCTTCGCGCGCGCCACGGTGCATGTCGGCGAGGTTCGCATCGGGGGCGCCAGGATGGCGAAGTCCACCGGCAACCTGGTGCTGGTCGACGATCTCCTCGGTGCCCGATCCCCGGCAGCCATGCGACTGCTGCTGCTGAGCCGGCCCTTTGCCGAGCCCTGGGACTTCCGACCCGACATGCTCGACGAAGCGGAGGAGCGACTGGCCCGCCTCTATGCGGCTGCGTCCGGCCCCGATGGCGGCGATCCGGAACTCGTCCACGCGGCGCTCAGCGTCGATCTCGACGCTCCACGAGCCCTGGCGCTCGCCGAGCGCCACGGGGGCGAGGTGGCCCGCCGGGCCATCGCCCTTCTCAAACTGGGCTGATCATCGGTGCGCCGCGTCGCCGTCAGCGCACGGCCCTCCCGATGCGCCGGGCAAGGTGAGCGGGGACGACCGCATCGCGGTCACGCAGGTGCCCGACAGCATCGCGAGCACGCACCAAGGAGGCGTACAGCGATGGACAGGTCGGGCACGCCTCGAGATGCGCGGTGAGACGACGGCGATCACGTCCAGGCAGGACATCGTCGAGATAGTCCGAGACCAAGGAGCGGGCGTCCCAACAGGTGAGCGGAACCCCCTTGCGCGCCGCGAGCCGTTCGGGTCCCTGGGCCAGGGCGCTGACCAGCATCATCCGCCCACGACGCAACCGCTGCTTGGCGGCGGCGAGACCCACCCCTTGGATGCGTGCGATCTCGGCCACGGTCAGTCCTTCCATGTCGTGCAGCACGACCACGGTGCGGTGGTCGAACGGGAGACGCAACAGGGCATCCTTGAGATCCTCGTTCGTCTGGGCGCGCTCAGCCACCAGCTCTGCGTCGACGACGTAGTCCGGGTCCTGCCACTGCTTCTCGACCATCGACACGACATCGTCGCTGGGCACCTCGCGTGCCCGCCGGGCGTGGTCGACGGCCAGGTTGTGCAGGATGCGGTGGAGCCACGTGGCCGGCGACGACTCGCCGCGGAACGAAGCCCGTCGCTCCCAGGCCCGGGCCAATGCTTCCTGCACCAGGTCCTCGGCCAGCACGGAGTCTCGGGCGATGCTGCTGGCGTAGCGCAGGAGCCCTGCCGCCTCCCTGGTCAGGACGCCTTCGTCGATCGACTCTGCCACGGGTCCTACCGCGTGACCCGCGAGCGCGATCCGATGCCGCCATCGACCGGGCAGGTGCGGATCCCCAGCACGGTGTAGAGGGGGCACGACCCAACCAGTGACGTTGTTGCCATCACGCCTGCGACGACGTAGAGGATGACGGGAACGACCCCGAGCGGGCCGACGACGATCCCGGCGACGACAAGAGCAGGAGCGACGAGGAACAGTCGCAGCCGACGGTCCAGGGTGCCCATGTTGGTCTTCATGATGGTCTCCTTCGAGTTGATGGTGCCCCATGGACGCAGCAGGTGGCGAGAGGGATACATCGGCCCGGCCTTCGCGTGCCGGTTGAATGCGGCAAGGACGTCACCTACCATTCTTCCAAAGATCTTTGGAGGAATGGTGGAAGAAGACGATCGCCGAGCACGCGTGTTCGACGAGCTCGCCGTGGTGGGCAAGGCGTTCGGCAGTGCCAAGCGGCTCGAGCTCGTCGAGCTTCTGGCGCAGGGGGAGCGGACGGTGGACGCGCTGGCGCGTGCCGCGGGCATGGGCCTCAGCACCGCGTCAGCGCACCTGCAGGTGCTCAAGCTGGCCAACCTGGTGATGACCCGGCGGGAGGGCACCAAGGTTCACTACCGGCTCGCAGGCGACGACGTCGCCCACCTCTACTCGGCGATGCGCACCGTGGCGCGTGAGCGCTCGGCCGACGTCAGCCAGGCGCTCGAGGCCTATCTCAACCTACCCGGTTCCGACGAGGTGGGACTGATCTCGCGCCCCGAGCTCGCGGAGCTGCTGGCCTCAGGCGAGATCACGCTGCTCGACGTGCGCCCGCCCGAGGAGTACCTCGCCGGTCACATCCCTGGTGCGCGCAACGCCCCGCTGGGGTCCCTCACCGACGAGGCTGCCGGTCTGCGTGCCTCAGCATCGGTCGTCGCCTACTGCCGCGGGAGCTTCTGCGTGATGGCTCACGACGCGGTCCGGTTGCTGGGCGGGGAGGGCATCGAGGCACGCCGCCTGGAGGACGGCATGCTCGAGTGGCGGACCGCGGGCCTGCCGGTCGCGAGCGGCGCACCGTGACGCCCGTGCGGGTGATGTTCGCCTGGCCCGCGCGCCGGTGGGCGGTCGCGTTCGGCGCTGCTGCAGCGTTCGTGCTGGTCGTTGCCGTGCCGACCGACCTGATCGACACCCCCGTGTTCGGCCGGGAGATCCCACCCACGTGGTGGGCGTGGCCGTCCTTGCTGGTGTCCTCGGTGTTGGGCGGCCTGCTCACCGCTACCTATGTGCGCGCACCGTCGCAGCCTGACCGGGTCTCCACCCGGCGCGGCGGCTGGATCGGCGGCATGCTCACCTACTTTGCCGTGGGATGCCCGGTGTGCAACAAGCTCGTGCTCCTCGCCCTCGGGAGCGCGGGAGCGATCACATGGTTCGAACCCTTCCAGCCGCTACTGCAAGGCGTAGCGGTCCTGGTCCTGCTCTGGGCGCTGCGAAGTCGGTTGCTCGGAGAACTGTCCTGTCCCACCACGCTGTCTGGAGACACTGTCCGTGCCTGAGCCCCGCAAGAGCCCCGTCCTTCCGATCGTCGTTGCAGTGATCGCGGCGATCGTCCTTCTCTTCGTGGTCGTCCAGGGGAACGGCGAGGAAAGCAATGAAGCCGCGGTCAGAAGTGCGCCGGTGACCGAGTCCGCGGCTCCCGCGGAGGCCGCCGAGCAGCTGGCACGACGCGACCCGGGCGACCCGATGGCTCTCGGTGACGTCGACGCGCCCGTCGTCATGATCGCCTACTCCGAGTTCCAGTGCCCGTTCTGTGGCAAGTTCGCCCGCGACACCGAGCCCACGCTCGTGGAGAAGTACGTCGACAGCGGCATCCTGCGCATCGAGTGGCGCGACTTCCCCTACCTCGGCTCGGAGTCGATGGTGGCCGCCCGCGGCGGTCGAGCGGCGGCTGCGCAGGACCGCTTCTGGGAGTTCGAGGAGGCGATGTACGCCGACCAGCTCCCGCCCAACAGCGGCGAGCTCAACGCGGACTACCTCACCTCGGTGGCCGAGGACATCGGCCTCGACGTCGACGAGTTCCGTGAGCACCTCTCGGACGTTGCTGCCAGTGAGGCGCTGGTGCAGAAGGACTTCGCTGAGGGGCAAGCGATCGGAGTAACTGGCACTCCGGCCTTCGTGATCAACGGCGTACCCGTGATCGGCGCCCAGCCGATCGAGGTCTTCGAGCAGACCATCGAGCAGGCTGCGAAGGACGCTGGGTCGTGAGCGAAGTCGGCGTGCTGGCGGCGTTCGCCGCCGGGATCCTGGCACTGCTCTCGCCGTGCAGTGCGCTGCTGCTGCCGTCGTTCTTCGCCTACGCCTTTGCGAGCCGTCGGGCGCTGGTCGGGCGCACGTCGGTCTTCTACCTCGGGCTCCTCCTGACCCTCGTGCCCCTCGGCACAGGAGCCGGTGCTGCCTCGTCCCTCTTCTACGGCCACCGGCCGCTCCTCATCGCGATCGCGGGCTGGACGATCATCGGGCTCGGTGTCCTCCAGCTACTCGGGCGAGGCTTCGCAATGCCTGGAGCTCAGTGGCTGCAGTCGTGGGCGGCGTCGCGCGGAGGTGAGGGGTGGGCGTCGACACTGGTCCTCGGAGCTGTCTACGGCCTTGCCGGTTTCTGTTCCGGGCCTGTGCTCGGCGCCATCCTCACTCTGGCTGCGACGCAGGACTCGCCATGGCAGGGCGGGGCGCTTCTTGCCGTTTACGCGCTCGGCATGGCGGCGCCGCTCCTCGTCCTCGCAGTCCTCTGGGACCGCTTCGACCTGGGTAGTCGTCGCTGGTTGCGCGGTCGGATGCTGTCCTTCGGCCGTCTCCAGGTGCACACCACGTCGTTGGTCGCCGGGCTGCTGTTCATCGCGGTGGGTGCCGTGTTCCTGCGATACGACGGCACTGCGGGACTGACCGGCTCGCTCGGCATGGGAGACCTCACTGACGTGGAGTACGACGCGCAGCGCACCGTGACCGAGTGGGCGGCCCAGGTGCCATCGTGGGTGCTCCCGTTGGGGGTGGTGCTGGTCGCCCTGACAGTGGCTTGGCGCCGGCGGGGGAGTGAGGCCGAGCGGTCAACCGAGGACGATCGGGTCGACGCGCGCTGACGCCGTCCTGCGCGTTGGAAGGGCCGTGCTCATGTGCGGGCGAAGCGACTGATGTCGTCGGCGAAGTCGGAGACCGTCGTGGGCTCCAGCGTGGGGCGGGTTCCGTCTAGGACGTCAAGGACGTCGGCAGTCGAGGCGGGGCGGCGACTGCCGTGATCGACCGTCGCCTCGAACATGCGCTGGGCCACCCCACGCGCCGCGTGCTCGATGTCCGCAGGCGTGAAGTCGGCCGACGCGACGACCAGAGCATCCAGGTCGACATCGTGCTCGCCCATCTGCATCAGGTGTCGCTCCCACATGGCTTTGCGGGCGACGTCGTCGGGCGGTCCGACCGGCAGGACGTAGTCGAAGCGGCCATGCCTGAGGAAGGCCGAGTCGAGGGTCCGGACGGAGTTCGTGGCGCAGACGAAGAGACGACCCTGGCGCCGTCTGAACGACACCAGCACCTTCAGCAGCTCGTTGACCACTGCCACTGATCCGGCCGAGGCCTCGCGCTGGGCTGCGATCTCCTCGACCTCGTCGATGAAAACGACGGCATGCTCGAGGTCGTCGAGCTGCGCGAAGGCGGCACCGAGCCCTGCCGGGAGGCCGCCGTCGGCCATCGCCATGCGGGACGGGAAGAGCTCGACGAAGGGCCAGTCCAGCCGGCTCGCCACGCCGCGCGCGAACGTCGTCTTCCCCGTCCCGGGTGGGCCGAACAGCAGGACGGCGCGCGGCGGCTGGACGCCGTGTGCCGCTGCAGTCTGTGGCTGTGACAGGGGCAGGATCAGACGGCGTTCGATCAACGACTTCTCCTCGGTCATCCCGGAGATGTCTGCCCACAGGCCCTGGGGAAGCATCTCGCCACCGAGATCGCGGAGCAGGGCGGCAGTGCGGGGATCGACACCCTCGGTCTTCTCGAACAGCAGCATCGGGGCACGCTCGCTGAAGCCACAGTTCAAGAAGGCCTGGGTACCGGTCTCGTGCGCGGGCAGGACGCCGCGGATCCGGCGTACGCCGAGCGCCACGAGCCGCTGCTCGAGAGCACCGATCAAGCTGCTCCCGAGCCCCCGTCCGCGTGCCGTGGGGTGGAGCGTGAGCCGCAGGACCCAAGCGGTGTCACCGTCGACGCGACTGACGGCCGCGCCCACCACTGCGCCTTCGCGCACCGCAACGACCCCCGGGTGGCGGTCCGTCACCGCCGACACCACCTCTGCCATGGTGAAGGCGGGGTCCTCGTGCGCGGTCGAGGACGCGTCGTCGAGTCGCACCAGGTCTTCGACGTCCTGTGGGGACGCCTCGCGCAGCAGCCACTCCATCCGGCGCACCTGACCCGTAGGTCAGGCGAGACCCTTCAGCATCAGGTTCCAGTACATGAACGGGAGGCCGCGCCGCTTGAGGTACCACATGTCGCGGCGCTCCTTGGTGGCGTCGATCAACGGGAACGACGGAGCAGGATCGAGGTTGTAGTCGAACTCCGCGAGCAGCATCTTGTTGCGCGCCGTCGTGAGGGGGCAGGACGCGTAGCCGTCGTACGACGCGTCCGGCTCTTCGCCGGCCATCACGGAGCGCAGGTTCTTGGTGACGACAGGTGCCTGCTTGCGGATCGCCGCGCCCGTCTTGGAGTTGGGCGTGGAGCCGGCGTCGCCCAGTGCGAAGACGTTGGGGAAGCGCGTGTGCTGCATCGTGTGCTTGTCCACGCCCACATAGCCCATCGGGTTCTCCGGGTCGGCGAGGGGACCACCCTTGATCCAGTCGGGGGCTGACTGCGGCGGCACGACGTGAGCCATGTCGAACGAGATGTCGGTCGTCGACTGATCGGTGTTGTTGCGGATGACCGCTTTCCTGCCCGGGCCGTCGATCTCGACCAGCTCGGAGTTCTTGTGGACCTCGATGCCATAGCGAGCCACGACGCGCTCGAGCTCGTCGGCGAACACCTTGACCCCGAACATGCCGGGGGTGGGAAGGACGAGGACGACACGGGTGTCCTTCAGGGTGCCCTGCTGCCGCCAGTAGTCGGCGGCCAGGTAGGCGATCTTCTGGGGGGCGCCCGCGCACTTGATCGGACCTGCCGGCATCGTGAACACCGCGGTACCGCCACGCGTAGCCTGGATGTTGCGCCACGTTGTTGGAGCGGAGTCGAGCAAGTAGTTGGTCGACACCGCGGGTGCGTCCATCGCCTCCTTCATTCCTGCGACGCCCTCGAAGTTGAGCTGGATGCCCGGGCACACCACGAGGTAGTCGTAGCCGACGTCGGTGCCGTCGTCGAGCGCGACCAGCTGTCGCTCGGGGTCGACGCCCTCGGCCCGCTTCCGGATCCAGCTGACACCCGACGGCATCACCTTGGCCTGTGGCCGAGCGGACTCGGCGGCGGGTGCGCAGCCGCCACCGACCAGCGTCCACAGAGGCTGGTAGTAGTGGGTCGTGGCCGGGTCGATGACCGCGACGTCGGCCTCGCCGGCCTTCCGAAGGCGCGCGGCGACGCTGATCCCGGCCGAGCCGCCTCCGATGATGACGATCTTGTGCTGCCGTGCAGTGGCCATGAGGTCGTGGACTCCCACCTACGTCGCACCCCTGGTGCAGATGCGGAATGAACGGACATTTGCTTGAGTGACGCACATTACGCCGCGCCTGTCGCAGCGGACAAGGGCAGCCGACTTGACGTCCGATCAAAAGTCCGTACATTAGATACCCCACAGGGTATCTACACGAGGAGGCACGACAGCGATGGAGATTCACTCCTTCCGCACCCCCGGGCTGGGGGACCAGACCTACCTGCTGGAGCACGAGGGCAAGGCAGTGCTCGTCGACCCCCAGCGCGACATCTCTCGCTTCCTCGACGAGGCGGCTGCGCGTGACCTCGAGCTCCGTTTCGTGCTGGAGACCCACCTGCACAACGACTACGTCTCTGGCGCAGAGCAAGCCGCACTGCGGACCGGCGCCGAGCTCGTCCTACCGGCAGCGGCGGCCGCTGCCTACCGTTACACCCCGGCCTTCCACCTCGAGGAGCTCAAGGGCGAGGACGGCCTGAGCATCCGGCCCCTCCACACTCCCGGCCACACTCCCGAGCACACCAGCTACGTGATCCTGATCGACGGCAAGGAGGTAGCGGTCTTCTCCGGCGGCAGCCTGCTGGTCGGCTCGGCCGGCCGTCCAGATCTTCTCGGTCCCGAGCGCGCCGAGACGCTGGCACGGCTCCAGCACGGCTCGCTCCACCGCCTCGCCGCCCTGCCGGGCGACGTCGAGCTCCTTCCGACCCACGGTGAGGGCTCGTTCTGCACCTCTTCGGGGGCCGGCCTCTACACCTCGACGATCGCCGACGAGGTCGCGACCAACCCTCTCCTCAAGCTCAGTGGCCCCGACGAGCTCGCGGAGGAGATGCTCCGCCTGCCGATGCCGATCCCAGGCTTCTACCGCTTCATGGGCCCGACCAACACGATGGGCGTCAAGCCGATGCCGGCGAAGGACCGTCCCGTCCTGACCCTGGACGAGCTGAGCGAGCGCGACCTCAACGTGGTCGACATGCGCCCGCGCCAGCGCCAGGCCGCCGGTCTCGTGCCCGGAAGCGTCGGCATCGAGATGGGTATCGACTTCGGCAGCTGGGCAGGGTGGCTCCTGCCCTACAACGAGCCGGTGGCCATCGTCGCCGAGCCCGGTCAGGACGCAGCCGAGGCCATCACCCAGCTCGCCCAGATCGGATTCGACACCGTCGCCGGAGTGGTCGAGGTCCAGCCCACCGATGAGCTCGGACCGGGCTTCAGCCTCATCGAGGTGGACGAGGCCCGGAAGCTCGTCGACGATGGCGTCCAGGTGCTCGACGTGCGGATGCCCAGCGAGCTCGCACAGGTGCGCCTGCCCGGTGCGGTGGAGCGCTTCGCCCCCGAGGTCTTCACGACGGGTGTCCCTGATCAGCTCGACCCGTCGGCCACGGTGCTGGTGGCGTGCGCCAGCGGTCGTCGCGCGTCGATCGCGGCCAGTGGGCTCGTGGCAGCCGGTTTCTCCGACGTCCGAGTCCTCACCGGTGCCGGTGTACCGGACCTCGCGCCCATCCCTGCTTGATCGTCCCGCCCATCCCCCTGCACCACGAACGAAAGGTCCATCTCATGGCGACCCCGACACCTGTCCAGTCCGTCGACGTCTCCGAGGCCCAAGGCCTCATCCAGGACAGCAACACCCTGGTGCTCGATGTCCGCAGCCCCGGTGAGTTCGAGACCGCCCACATCGACGGTGCCGTCAACATCCCCGTCGACCGGCTCGACCCCCACCTTCGCGAGATCGTGCACAACGCAGGCGGGACCATGGTCCTCGTCTGCCAGAGCGGCGGACGTGCCGAACAGGCTGCGACCAAGCTGAGCAACCACGGCAAGCAGGACCTCGTCCTGCTTCAGGGCGGGATGAACGCCTGGCAGCAGGCCGGCGCGCCGGTGCGTCGCGGCGAGGTGCAGCGGTGGGCGCTCGAGCGTCAGGTCCGGCTGGTGGCAGGATCTCTCGTCTTCGCCTCTGTCGCCGGCAGCGCCTTGCTTCCGAAGGCCAAGTGGGTCGGTGCCGGGGTCGGTGGGGGACTGGTCTTCGCCGCCGTCAGCAACACCTGCATGATGGGCAACCTGCTGAGCAAGCTGCCCTACAACCGTGGCCCGGCCTGCGACATCGACCAGGCGCTCACCAGGCTCGGCGCGCGTTGAGCGAAACCGCCGCCGCTGCCTCCTTCGGCGTCGCTCTGACGTGCATCGACGGCCGCATCGCTGAGGTGGTGCGTCAGGAGCTGCGCCGCGAGTGGGGCGTCGACTACATCGACGTCGTGACCCTGCCGGGGCCGGAGGCGGCCGTCGGCAACCTCCCCGACGAGCACGCGGTGTGGGACGCCCTCGAGGTCTCGGTGCACCGGCACGGCTCCACCCGAGCGGCAGTGGTCGCGCACACGGACTGCGCGGCCAACGCCGTCGACCTCGAGGAGCGACGGGACCAGCTGCGCGAGGCCGTCTTCCAGGTTCGCGATCTCCTCCGCGGCACCGATGTGACCGGGTGGCTCGTGCACACCGACACCAGCACCATCGAAGAGGTCGAATGACCGATCTACCTGACAGCGGCCGACTGGCCCGTGTCCTCCCGATCGCTGGCTGGCTGCCTGCCTACCGCCGCGGGGATGCCCTTGCGGATCTCCGGGCGGGTGCGACGGTCGGGGTGCTGGTCGTCCCGCAGGCGATGGCGTACGCCGCCCTCGCGGGGGTCCCGCCCATCGCCGGCCTCTATGCCGCCATGGTCAGCTTGGTCGTCTACGCAGTCTTCGGCACCAGCCGCTTCATCTCCGTCGGCCCAGTGGCCATCGACTCGCTCCTCACAGCGGCAGCCGTGGCACCACTGGCGGACGGTGATGCCGGGCGATACGTAGCACTCACCAGCCTGCTGACCGTGATGATCGGCGTCCTTCAGGTGGCCGCAGGGACGGCCAAGCTCGGCGCTCTGGTCAACCTGCTGTCCGTCCCGGTCATCGCCGGCTTCACCAGCGCGGCCGCTCTCACCATCGGGCTCACCCAGGTGAAGGATCTTCTCGGTCTCCAGCTGAGCGGCTCCAGCACGACCTTCGTCGACGGGCTCGTGCAGGTCGTCCCCAACCTCGAGTCTCTCGACGTCTCCACGGCTCTCCTCGGCGTCCTGTCCATCGTGGCTCTGGTCGGCATCAAGCGCTGGGCTCCTCGGGTGCCCGGTCCCCTGCTCCTGGTAGGCGCGGCAACTGCGGTGGTCGTCCTGCTCGACCTGCCAGTGCGCCAGATAGGCGAGATCCCTTCCGGCATCCCGCTACCGCGGCTGCCCGCGAGCCCCTGGGCCGACGTGACGGCTCTGCTGCCCTCGGCGGCAGCCATCGCGCTCATCTCCTACATGGAGTCGATCAGCACCGGCAGCGCCTTCGCCCGCAAGACGCGCACCCGCATCGAGCCGGACCGCGAGCTCGTCGCGGTCGGCCTCGCGAACGGCGCAGCCGGCCTGATGCAAGGGATGCCTGTTGCTGGCGGGTTCTCGCGCGGCGCGGTCAACTACAACGCAGGAGCGCGAACTCCGATGTCCGGCGTCGTCGCATCGGTGCTGGTGGCGATCAGCCTGCTGGTCCTCACGCCCGTCCTGGCCCTCATCCCGAAGGCAGCGCTGGCGGCCATCATCCTGGTCGCCGTTGCCACACTGATCGATGTCCGGGGTGCACGTGCTGTGGGACGCGTGAGGCGAAGCGACCTCGTAGCGCTCCTGGCAACAGCCGCCGCGACGTTGGTCCTCGGGCCCACGTGGGGTCTCGCTCTGGGCGTCGGGGTGAGCTTTGCGCTCTTCCTGCGCCACCTCAACCGACCACACATGCCGGAGCTCGGCTACTGCCCGGCGGAGGGAATGTTCCGCAACGTTGAGCGCCACGAAACGGTCACCCACCCGGAGCTGCTGGTCGTGCGGATCGACGCTCCGTTGTCCTTCGTCGGAGCACGGGCAATCGCCGACGACCTCGCCGAGCAGCTACGCGGACGGGAAGGGACACGATTCCTCGTTGTCGACGCCACGGCCGTGAACGCGGCGGACTTCACCGGTGCCGAGATGCTCGGCCAGCTGATTGATGACCTCGACGGCATCGGGGTCCAGACGCACCTGGGCGGGCTGCGCGGACCGGTTCGCGACGTCCTGGAGCGCACCGACTGGTTCCGGGAGCTCGCGACGTCAGGTCGCGTGCGTGGGACGGTGCTGGACAGCGTGCGAGGATTGCCCCTGACCAATGATCCGGTGGGATGGCTCGACGAGACCGCTACGGCCGACCGCTGACGTCCACCTGGTAGGCGCGCGTCGTCGACCACTGCGCGGTCAGGCTGAACCTGCTGCCGCGCACCAGGGTGCGCCGGTACTCGACGGCGCGCTCATCCACGAGCCCCACTCGTTCCACCAGCAGCGCGGCTTCGGTGGCGTCCATGCCCAGCAGCTCGCGCTGGCCGACCGTGGGCACGACCGCCCGGATCGTCTCCTGTCCGCCGCTGAGCCGCACGCCGGCGACGCGGTGCCACTCGTCGTAGAGGGCCGTGTGCGACAGGTCGACGTCGAGCAATCCGGAAGCCAGGGCCGGGTCGAGCCATACGCAGTCCCAGGCGATCGGCAGCTCGTCGGCGTAGCGGAGGCGTTCGATGTAGATGAGGTCGGGTCCGCCGGCGATGCCGAGGCGGTCGGCCACCACCGAGTCGGGTCGCCGGTCGACCACCCTCACCTCGCTGCGCTGCTCCATCCCTCGGGACTCGAGCTCGTGGAACAACGAGTACATCGCGCCCAGGTCCTGGGCGATGACACCTGGGGCGACCACGCTCGACCGGCCGCGGGACGACTGGATGACACCATCGCGTCGAAGTCGTCCGAGTGCTTCGCGCACGGTGTGCCGGCTGATGCCGTAGTCGTCGACCAGCTCGATCTCGCCGGGAAACCTGTCGGGGAACTCCCCGCCTTCGATCCGGCGGACCAGGTCGTCGTACAGCTGCTGCCACAACGGCGACGCGTCGGCACGGTCGAGTCCGCCGGGGCCGCGGCTGCGGGGTGTCATGGACCATCTCCTGGGCGCGTGCGGGGGTCGTGTGGCAATGCCGCACGAGTGTAGTGAACCTCCTCCCCGGCGAAGACCGACTCCACCAGAGGGCGCCACTGGGGCTGGACCCCCTGGATGGCGACGACGACGCCGCCGGTTCCCAGGTCCCGGCAGATGGCACGCAGCACCAGTGCACCAGTGAGGTCGATCCTTCCGAGCCTCTGCAGCTCGAGTGTCACGTGCGTGAGGTCGGGGTGTCCGGCGAGCTCGGCGAGAACCAGCGTCTCGAGTCGCGGCGCGGACGCGAAGTAGAGAACTCCTTGAGGCCGGACGTGGAGGATCGATTCGTTCCGCCAGACCTCGACGTCGAGGCGTAGCTCCCGCCAAAGATGGACGGCTAGCGAGGCAAGGACGCCTGCGATCACACCCCACTGCACGCTTGGCGCGGCGACGACAGTCACGACGAGTGTCACCAGCGCCACACCCAGCTGCGGCCTGGACATGCGCCAGGTGCGCAGCACTGGACGTGGGTTGAGCAGTGGGAGGACGGAGACGACGACGAGCCCGGCCAACGCGGAGGTCGGCAACGCCGACAGCAGCTGGGAGAACGGGAGCACTGCCAGCACGCACGCCCCGGTGAGCAACCCGCTCCACCTGGTGCGGGCTCCGGAGAGCCGGTTGAGCGCCGACCGGGAGAAGGAGCCGCCCACTGGGTACCCGCCCACCAAGCCCGCTCCGAGGTTGGCCAGGCCCTGGCCCACGAACTCACGGTCGGGATCCCAGGCGGAACGGTCGGCGCTGGCGTACTGGCGCGCGATGGAGGCGGGCTCGGCGAAGCCGACGAGCGCGATCACCAGACCAGGCAGCAGAAGGTCCGGGAGGGAGGACCAAGGCAGATCGAGCGCAAGGCCTGGCAGGCCGCCGGGGACGGACCCTACGAGCGGCACGTCGAGACCGGCCGTGGACACGACCAGGGCGGCGACGAACGAGGCGATCATCGCACCCGGCAGCAGCGGACTCACGCGTCGCAGACCCCAGGTCGCCGTTGCGACCGACAGCGCGATCGCCGCGGCGGGAAGCAGCCAGAGGCTGGGTGAGGTGAGGGAAGCCGCGGCGCCGGCGACGGGGTCCGTCGACGATGACTGGAGCCCCAGTGCTGTGGGCACTTGCGAGCAGACGATGAGGGCGGCCGCTGCCCAGGTGAACGCGCTCACCACGGGTTGGCTCATCAGGTACGCCACCATGCCGGTGCGGGTCACTCCGACGAGGACCCGAATCGCTCCTACGACCAGGGCAAGCAGGGCGGCGAGTGCGGCATACCGGGTCTCTCCAGCGTCGGCGAGAGGGCTGAGGGCGCCCACTACCAACAAGCTCGTCAGGGCCACCGGTCCGGTCTGGAGGTAGGGGGACGAGCCGACGGGCGCGGCCAGTATCGGTGCTGCCGCGGCGGCGTAGAGTCCGGCCTGGGGCGGCAGTCCGGCGAGCGCGGCGTAGGCGATCGACTGCGGCACCAGCACCATCGCGACGGTGACGCCGGCGACGACATCGCCGCGTCGGGGGGCGATCACAACCGACCACGCTCGTCGGCCAGAATGATCCGGACCACTGATCTCGACCGACGAGGAGTCACGCCGTGGCAGACCACGACGAGGTGGGCTCGGACCCGGACTACAGGTTCAGCCTCGCCAACGAGCGGACGTTCCTGGCGTGGATCCGTACTGCGCTCGGGCTGCTCGCGGGGGGTGTCGCCGTGCTGGCCGTCCTCGATGACGTGGGCCACCCCGTCGTACGGATCGTGACCGGCGCAGCGGTTCTGGTGCTGGCTGCGGTGCTTCCTCCTCTGGCCTATCGCCGCTGGGCAGCCACCGAGCACGCCTTGCGCACCGACACGACCCTCCCCGGTCCCGGGATGCTGCGCCTCGTGGCAGGCGGACTGGTCATCGTTGCGCTGTTGGTCGCGGCGCTCGTCCTGGTGTGAGCCGGTGAGTGAGGACCCGCAGGGCGCACGCCCCCTGCGCCACAGCGTCGCCGCACTGGAACGGACGGCCCTCGCCTGGGAGCGGACGGCCGTCTCGCTGGGTGCAGTAGGCCTCCTGCTGGTGAAGGTCGTGGACGGGGGAGGAGCCACGCAGGCTGCCGGCCTGGTACTGGTGGCCCTGGCGGCGACCATCACACTGGCCATGGTGCCCCTGGGGTATCGGCGCGCCCACGACCGCGTTGATCCAGACACATTGGCGAAGCCATTCGTCGACGATGACCGCTGGCGACCGCGTGTGCTCCTCGCGACCTCGTGCATCATCAGCATCACCGTCGTTGTGGTTGTCCTGGACCTCTGGGTGTCCGGTGCGATCTGAGGTCCGGTTCCCTCAGCAACGCGACTACGTCGCCTGAACTGTCGACGTCCAGATGACGGACGTTAGACCGGGGATGTCGCGGCCACAAGCATTTGTCCGTGCATTTCGTGGCAGCTCGATCTCAAGCGCACGCGCGCGCAGTGCGTCCGCATACCTCACGCCGGCGCAGTAGTGGATTCGACAAATGCCCGGACAAATGCTTGTGGTCCTCTGCGAGGAGGTCTAGCGTCCGTCACCTGACAGCAGGTGAGACGAAGGTGAGGACACTGCGGTGCAGTACGGATTCGCAATCGACCAACGCACCTGCATCGGTTGCCACGCATGCACGGTGGCCTGCAAGACCGAGCACGAGGTGCCTCTCGGGCAGTTCCGCACGTGGGTGAAGTACGTGGACTCCGGCGAGTTCCCCGCCACCACGAGGGACTTCGGCGTGATGCGGTGCAATCACTGCACCGACGCCCCGTGCATCAAGATCTGCCCGACCGAAGCGCTCTTCAAGCGGGACGACGGCATCGTCGACTTCGACAAGGATCGCTGCATCGGCTGCAAGAGCTGCATGCAGGGGTGCCCCTACGACGCGATCTACATCGACGCCGACACCCACACCGCCGCGAAGTGCAACTTCTGTGCCCATCGCATCGACGAGGGCCTCGAGCCGGCCTGCGTCGTGGTCTGTCCGACCCACTCCATCTGGGTGGGAGACCTCGAAGACCCGACGTCAGGCATCAGCAAGCTGGTCAACAACAACCCGACCGCTGTGCGTGCTCCGGAGCAGAACACGGGCCCCAACGTCTTCTACCTCGGGGCAGATCGTGCAGTCCTCGACCCGTTGGCCGCCCCCGTCGACGACACTTACATCTGGGCAAGGCCTGACGCCCAGCGTCTCGAGACCGCCAACGACCTTCCGGGCGACCCGGCCACGAACGCGCGGACCACGTTGAACACCGCCCACCCGCGTCCCTGGGGCTGGAAGGTCGTCACCTACCTGTGGACCAAGGGCATCGGTGCGGGCGCGCTCGCACTGGCTTGCCTGGCCCACCTGCTCGGCGTCGAGCTGGGCGCGACGGGCGACTACATCGCCCCGCTGCTGGGACTGTTCGGTGCCGCGACGACCGGGGCCCTCCTCGTGTGGGACCTCAAGCGGCCGGAGCGCTTCCTCTACATCTTCCTCAAGTCCAACTTCACGTCGTGGATCGTGCTCGGCGCCTACGCACTCACCATCTTCTCGGGGGGTGCAGTGTTGTGGTTGCTAGCCGCTGTCCTCGACCTCGGCTGGATGACGACTGCTCTGGCCTGGCTGGGCATACCCGCGAGCGCGATGATGGCCGGCTACACCGCCTTCCTTTTCGGACAGGCCGAGGGTCGGGACCTGTGGCAGTCGCCGGTCCTGTTCTGGCACCTGCTCGCTCAAGCGGTGATGGTCGGTAGCGGTGCGCTTGCGGTGGCCGGGCTCTTCGCCGACCTCACCGACTCCGCATGGAGCTTCGTCGCCGCGTCCTTCGTGATCTCGACAGTGATGCACCTGCTCATCCTGGGCCTGGAGTACTTCGGCAAGCACGCGAGCCGGCAAGCAGCGGTCGCCGCCCACATGGTCACCCACGGTAGGTACGCCCAGACCTTCTGGTTTGCGTCCGTGACGCCCACGGTCGTGGCCGCGGTGCTTGGCGGACTCGCCCTGGGCGCGACATCGGTCGTCTTTCTGGCGGTCGCGGGACTCATCGTCCAGCCCGCACTGCTCGCCTACGAGAGTGTCTTCGTCCGCGCGGGCCAGGACCCGCCGCTCTCGTGACCAGGACATCGACGGGCGCAACCCGAGTCGGAAGGAACTGCCATGACGGCTGAGCAGGAACGTCAGAGGACCGAGGTCCCGATGCCCGGGGCGCGCTCCCACGAGGGGCTGCGCAACTACCCGCCGGCCGAGGACTGGGACAACCACGTCGAGTACGACGCGAAGGCTCATCCACGCAAGGTCCCGCACAGCTACTCGCTGATCCCGACGATCTGTTTCAACTGTGAGTCGTCGTGCGGCCTCCTGGCCTATGTCGACCACAAGGACCTCTCGATCAAGAAGTTCGAGGGAAACCCGGCGCATCCCGGCTCGCGTGGGCGTAACTGCGCCAAAGGTCCGGCGACGATCAATCAGGTCAACGACCCCGATCGGATCCTCCACCCCCTCAAGAGGGTCGGCGAGCGCGGATCCGGCCAGTTCGAGCGCGTCTCCTGGGACGAGGCCGTCGCCGACATCGCCGCGCGGATCCGCAAGGCCATCATCGAGGACCGCAAGGACGAGGTGATGTACCACGTCGGCCGGCCAGGCGAGGACGGCTTCGTGGAGCGCGTACTGCAGGCATGGGGCGTGGACGGTCACAACAGCCACACCAACGTGTGTTCCTCAGGCGGGCGTACCGGTTACACCCACTGGATGGGCTACGACCGTCCGTCGCCGGACTATGCCAACGCCAAGGTGATGCTGCTGCTGTCGAGCCACCTCGAGACCGGTCACTACTTCAACCCGCACGCCCAGAGGATCATGGAGGCGAAGCAGAACGGCGCCAAGCTGGTTGTCCTGGACCTGCGGTTGTCCAACACCGCCTCCCATGCCGACCTCTGGATCTCCCCGTGGCCCGGCAGCGAGTCCGCGATCTTCCTGGCTGTCGCTTCCTACCTGCTGCGAACCCGCAAGGTCGCGAAGGAGTACATGCGCCGCTGGGTCAACTGGGACGTCTACCTCGAGCGGCTGCACCCTGACGCGCCGAAGGACTTCGAGGTGTTCCTGGACCGCCTCACCGAGGACTACGAGCAATACACGTTCGAGTACGCGGCGAAGGAAGCCCACGTCCCGGTCGCACAGATCGAGGAGCTGGCGCGCATCGTCGCCAACGCCGACACGAGGCTCGCCACCCACACGTGGCGCTCCGCCGCGGCCGGCAACCTGGGCGGGTGGCAGATCACTCGCAGCCTCTTCTTCCTCAACGTCCTCACCGGTAGCGTCGGCACCGAAGGGGGCACGCACCCCAACGGGTGGGACAAGTTCATCGCGCACTATCCCGACATGCCCGAAGCCAACGACATCTGGAGCGAAAAGCTCTGGCCGGCCGAGTATCCGCTGACCACCAACGAGATGTCGATCCTGTTGCCACACCTGCTCAAGGACGGTCGTGGAAAGCTCGACGTGTACTTCAGTCGGGTCTACAACCCTCTGTGGGTCAATCCCGACGGGTTCACCTGGATCGACGTATTGAAGGACGAGAGCAAGATCGGCCTGCACGTCGCGCTCACGCCCACCTGGAGCGAGTCCGCGACGTTTGCCGACTACGTGCTTCCGATGGGCCACGCCTCTGAACGCCACGACACCATGTCGTTCGAGACGCACACGTCCAAGTGGATCGCCTTCAGGCAGCCCGTCAAGCGGGTCGCGATGGAGCAGCGGGGGATGCCCTACCGCGACAGCCGTGACGCGAACCCCGGTGAGGTGTGGGAGGAGAACGAGTTCTGGTTCGACGTCTCGTGGCAGATCGACCCGGACGGTTCGCTCGGCATCCGCAAGTACTTCGAGTCGCAGGCCCACCCCGGCGAGAAGATGACGCAGGACGAGTACTACGACACCCTGTTCGGCAGCAGCGTTCCCGGCCTCCCGGCAGCTGCCGAGGCGCAGGGCATGACGCCGCTGCAATACATGCGCAAGTACGGCGTGTTCGAGGTCGCGAAGGACCTCTATCGGCTCGATGAGCGCGTCCTCACGGACGCAGAGCTCGAAGGGGCGACTGCGGACGAGACCGGCGTGCTGCGCAAGCCGGTCACGATGGAGACGGCGCCGCCACTCGTCGGGGAAGCCGGCGCCGTGGGCCTTGTGCACGAGGACGGCACCAAGACGGCCGGCTGGCTCTCACCCTCTCGCAAGCTCGAGCTCTACTCCACGACTCTTGCCGACTGGGGTTGGCCCGAGCAGGCGACCCCGGGCTACATCGAGTCGCACGTCTCGGCCCGGCAGATCGACCGCTCCAACGACGAATTCGTGCTGATGCCCAACTTCCGGCTCCCCACGCTGATCCACACGCGCTCCGGCAACGCAAAGTATCTGAATGAGATCAGCAACACCCATCCGCTCTGGTTCAACCAGGGCGACGCCACCGCGCTCGACCTGACCACCGGCGACCTGGTCCGGGTGACCACCGAGATCGGTCACTTCATCGTCCGCGTCTGGGCCACCGAGGCGATCCGTCCTGGTGTGGTCGGCCTGTCCCACCACATGGGTCGGTGGACGCAGGAGGGCGCGCCCGGCAGCCGCTGGGCGATGGGCAAGGTCAAGCTCGACCGCTCGGACGAGGGGATCTGGAAGCTCCGCTACACCGACGGTGTGAAGCCGTTCAAGAGCGAGGACCCCGATTCCGAGCGGATCTACTGGGACGACCCGGGGGTGCACCAGAACCTCACCTTCCCGGTCCAGCCCGACCCGGTGTCAGGTATGCACTGCTGGCACCAGAAGGTGCGTATCGAGAAGGCCCACCCTGATGATCAGTACGGTGACGTCGAGGTCGACGTCAACAAGTCACGCGAGGTGTATCGCCGATGGCTCGCCATGACCCGGCCGGGCCCCGGTCCGGGCGGCCAGCGCCGCCCCGAGTTCCTGATGCGGCACGTCACCCCGAAGCGGAAGGCCTATCGGGTCGACCAGCCAGAGGAAGTGTCGTGACGAGGTTCCGGCGATCAGCGCCACCGCCCCGCTTCGATGTCGAGGTCGTCCGTGCGGCGGTCGGCCGGGTCGAGGACCCCGAGATCCACAGGCCGATCGGTGACTTGGGAATGGTCGGAGCGATCGGTGCCGACCGCAGCGGTACGGTCACGGTCGAGATCCGGCTCACCACCCCGTCGTGCCCGCTGAGGGAGACGTTCCGGTCGCAGGTGACCGCAGCGGTGCGCAGCGTCGTGCCCACAGCCTCCGTCGAGCTCACCTTCGGTGTTCTCGACGACCGGGCCCGCCGCGACCTCGCCATGACGCTGCGTGGTCCTGAGACGGGTGGGGTCCCGCTGGTCGCGCCGCGCATCTATGCAGTGGCCAGCGGGAAGGGCGGCGTGGGGAAGTCGTCGGTCACCGCCAATCTGGCGGTCGCTCTGGCCGACCAAGGCCTGGCGGTGGGGCTGCTGGACGCCGATGTCTGGGGCTACTCGGTGCCTCAGCTCTTCGGCGTACGACGTGCCCCCGTCGCGCTCAACGGGATCATGTTCCCCATCGAGGCCCACGGCGTTCGGCTCATGAGCACCGGCTTCCTCGTGTCCGAGGACGAGCCCGTCATCTGGCGCGGACCGATGCTCCACAAGGCGCTGGAGCAGTTCCTCAGCGATGTCCACTGGGGAGACCTCGACGTCCTCCTCATGGATCTGCCCCCGGGGACGGGGGACATCACGCTGTCGCTGCTCGAACTCGTTCCGTCAGCGGCGCTCCTCGCCGTCACGACCCCTCAGCCCGCAGCTCGAGCTGTCGCGAGCCGTGTCGGCCGGATGGCGCTCGGCGCCCGGATGCCTGTCGCCGGCGTCGTGGAGAACATGTCGACGGCCAGTTGTCAGTCCTGCGGGCACCAGACGCCCTTGTTCGGCGAAGGGGGAGGGGCCCAGCTGGCCGCCGAGCTCGGTGTCGACCTCCTGGCACAGATCCCGCTGGACATCGCGATACGGCAAGCCGGCGACGAGGGGGTGCCCGTCGTGCGCCGCGACCCCGTCTCCGGGGCGTCGCACGTGTTCCGCGCGCTGGCAGCCAGCCTTCCCACCGTCCGGCGCAGCATCGTGGGTGTGCCGTTGCCGCTCAGCGTCGTCGCTTGAGCGGCGTCCGCTGGTCCAGGACTGCTGGGCCGCCCGAGGCCATCCGCAATGGCACCTCCAGCGGTGCGCGTCAGGTCAAGAGTTCGACCAGTTGCTCCGTGGAGGGGGAGCCTCCCAATCCGCCCGGGGTCGTGTAGACGCGGCAAGCCAGGCCTACCTGCTCACCACCGGACGCGAACGGGTCCACCCCGTCAACACGGATGGTGGGCGAGCCGACGAACCCTAGGTCCTCCGCCTCCTCAGCGCTACCGACCCTCACCCTGGTCACCCGGACGTCATCTCGATCCACCGACCGCAGCGCCTCGTGGAGTCGCTCCTCAGCGACCGTCCAGTTCGGGCATCCATCGAAGTAGAGAAGTTCAACTCGCACGGGTCGGTTCCTCCTGAGTGGGACGTCGACTCCCACTTTAGGCACGTCGCGCCTCAGATCCCCGTTGTGAGGCGCGGCCCGCTTCATGGACTGGTTCTTCGGACGCGCGAGGCCACGTCGGCATCAGAGCAGAAGCCGGTCCCATTCGCCTTGAGGCACAGCAGGCCCAACAACAGACCATGGTCGTCGACCACGGCGAGACGGCGTTGGTGACGCGCGCCCAGCCACTCCAGGACCGCCTCTGTGAGCGCCGTCGCGGACACGGTGCGATCTGCGAGCTGGGCGAAGCCGAGTGCTGTCTGCAGGTCAAGTTCGCGGTCGGGGAGGTCGCCTCGCACCAGGGTTCCGCACAACAAGTCGCCATCGGTGAGAAGCACCATGTGGACGTGGTCGTCCTCGAATTCGGCACGTACGTCGCGAAGCACCGCATCGGCCGGAAGGACGCGCGGAGATCGAACCATCGCCTCAGCCACGATGGAGCCGGCTTCCTTCAGGGCTGCACTCTGCGGTGGCCCGGAACATCCTTCGACAATCATCCTTCCTTCCCGTCCTTGCGTCCTCGGCGGGCAACTCTGGGCTGACTCGGCGCCGTCGACTCGAGCGCGGTCTTCAGATGAACGAGGCTAGACGTGCGAGACTTTCCTGCACAACCATATGTCCGGGCATTTCAGCGGACCGAGCTTCCCACTGCCGGCCGTTTCAGCCTTGGAATACCCCAAGGGGTATGTAACACTGAGCGTAGTGCCCGACATCCTTCGGCGGCACTACCGAGCAGGAGGCAGCGTGAACCACACGATGTGTACAGCCGTTGCAGGTTCGTACGGGGCCTTGGTCGCCACGCGAGGTGGCGCTCTGGCCGGAGGTGATCGGTGATGGAGCTGGAGTCGGAAAGCATGGCTCCCGTGATCAATCGACTCAAGCGAGCCCAAGGTCAGCTGGCTGGGGTGTTGAGGATGCTCGAGGACGGGCGTGAGTGCGAGGACGTGGTCACCCAGCTGGCTGCGGTGTCGAAGGCCCTGGACCGGGCCGGCTTTGCCATCGTCGCCAGCGGCCTGCAGCAGTGTCTGACATCGGGGGACGAGCTGGACAGCGTCGACGTGAAGAAGATGGAGAAGCTCTTCCTCTCACTCGCATGAAGACGCCGACGGCGGCCCGCACCTGTAGGTGCGGGCCGCTCGTCGTGCCTCACGCGTGGTTGGAGGTGGCGCCGTGTCGGCCTTTCGTGGAGGTACTGGCGAGGGCGGTGCCGTCCTTGTCAGCGTCGGTGCTCAGGCGGGGGCCCCGTTGATGCGGAACTCGACCGTCTCGACCTTGGAGGCGACGCCGATGAGCTCGAGGTCGCCCTGGTCGATGCGGCCGTCAGCATTCTGGTCGGTGACGACGGCGGGGGCGTCGTTGTAGATGCCGTCGTCATTCAGGTCGTCGATGACAGCGACGGTCAGCGTGGTGGTGACATCCCTTCCAGCGATCGGCGCACCGACGATCCAGGTGTCCCAGAGCTCGACGTCGTTCTTGGAACGGTCCGTGACGCCGCTGAGGTTGAACAGGTTGGCGAGGTTGGTCCCAGGTCCGGAGAAGCCGGGAAGGGTGCTGTTGGTGGTGCTGGTGAGCACGACCAGGCCGGGCATCCTGTCGTCGGCGCCGGGCGAGAAGCTGCTGGGGAACGGGGCGGTGTTGTTGTGCGCGGCCGGCCCGGTCAACTGGTTGCCGGTGAATCCGGTGCCTGCGAGCGAGGTGTTGCGGAAGTCGATGTTGAGGTCGACGAACCACCCGGCGCCCGCGACGCCGGCGTTGTCGCCGCGTCCGGGGGCGACGATCTCGACATCAACGGACTGGTGCGCCCGGCCATCGTGCATACCCCCGGCCGTGGCGGAGGCGCTGCCGGTGGTGGCGGCGTAGGTGCCGGCAAGGGCTGCGGCAACAGTGAGGGCGGTGACGGCGGTGGTGGACTTCTTCATGGTGGGTCCTTTCGTCGGATGTCAGGCAGGGGTACGCCAGAGCTCGCGGATCGGTTCACCGGTTGGCAGACGACAGCACGAGATCGCCGTCGGCGTCGGTCACCCGCACCTGAGCGACCTCTCCGGGAACCAGTGCGGCGGCACCGGTCACGCGCACCTCGCCGTTGCCGGTCGATCCCCAGGTGGCGACCTGCTGACTCTCTCCCTCGGGCGAGACCAGCCACGCGACGAACTGCTCCCCTTGCGGGAGCCCCCGCAAGGTCAGGTCGACCGACGTGCCCCACGGTTTGGCGTTCAGCGAAGTCTCTCCGGTGGCGTCGACACCAGCGGGCGCGATCAGCGCGAGGTTGGTCGCGGCAGGCTGGTCCTGGCCGATCAGCAACACCGCGGTGCCGGTACCTGCCCCAGCGACCAGAACGAGTGCGGCGGCAGCGCCGAGGAGCACCCGACGACGTCGACGGCGGATTCGCAGGACCCCGATCGCATCCGTCAGGGCGGTGTCGGACGACCCGCGGTTCTCGGCTCTCGGCGCGCCGGCCCGCAGCAGTGTCGGCAGCGACGCATACGTTGCGAGCTCGTCCTTGCATGTCGTACAGGTCGACAAGTGGATCTCGAGCTGGGTCCGGTCGTCGGCCTCGAGACCGCCCAGGACGTAGGGACCCAGCAGCTCGCGTAGACGCAGGTGATCCCCATCCTCTTCGTGGTGGTTCATCGCTCGACTCCCATCTCCTCGAATGCGGTGCGCAGAATGCGGATCGCGTAGTACGACCGTGACTTCACGGTCCCCGGTCGTAGCCCGAGAGTCGCTGCGGCCTCCGTGACCGTCGCGCCGCGGTAGTAGAGCTCGTCGACCACGGCTCGGTGTTGGGGCGAGAGCCGCTCCAGTGCTTCCTCCACGACGTGTGCGTCGACGATCGCGTCGGCGCGATCGCTGACGGACTGCACGGCAAGTGTCTGCTCGCCGCCGGCGAGTCGAGGACGGCGCTCATCGGCGCGCCACAGATCGATCACCAGGTTTCGGGCGACAGCGAAGAGGTAGGCCCGCGGATCACCGCGGCTCGGGTCGATGCGATCGAGGTTGCGCCAACCGCGCAGCATCGTCTCCTGGACGACGTCCTCGGCTCGGCCACGGTCGTCGACGAGGCGCAGCACAAAAGTCATGAGGGCCGTTCCGTGACGGAGGTACAGCTCGGTCAGCATCCGGTCGTCGGCCTGAGCCGTCGCCCCGGATCCCGACGAACCTGTACGCAGTGATCTCACAAACGTCGGTACGACGCGCTTCCCCGATCGGTTCACAGCGTTGGCACCTGGCCCTGCTCGTCACACTCAGTCCCGTGGAGATCCAGTGTCGCCGCGAGGGGTGAATCACGCCCGGCGACGGGGCCAACTGGGGACGAATCGCGGGGTCGCGCGAGCGTAGTCTGAATAGTCCGCGAAGCGATCTTCGAGCCGCTGCTCCTCCCAGTGGGCCTTGACATTGATCAGCAGCAGAAGCCCGATGCCAGCGGCGGAGGCGGGCACGCTGCGAGAGCTGACGACCTGTGACGCGGTGAAGAGCAGGAGTCCAGTGTAGATCGGGTGGCGGACGTAGCGGTACAGCCCCGAGGTACGCAGGCGCGCGTGTGCGTTGGGGAGCGGTGCTGCGGTCAGTCCGCGGCGCAGCGCAGCGGCGGCGAGCACCATCAGTCCGATCCCAGTCCACGTGCCGACGGTTGCGGCGAGGCTGAACGATGCAGGGAGACTCCAGGCGTCGCCGCGCGGAAGGAGGACCACCAGGCCAATGAGAAGGAACTGGACGGCGACGAAGGTCCAGGCAAGCACGACCTCGCGACGTTTTCTCGATTGAGCGGTCGGGACGGCGAGATGAGCGGCTCCATCCTGCTGGCGGTTCTCCACGTGAGCACTCTTACACCTAATCGCGGGCGTCGCTCTTGGCGTTTCAGGTGCTGACGAGTTCTTCGGCGCCCCTCGCCGTGGCAAGCGGCATCAACAGAAGGCGGGTCGGTGCACTCGGACGGCAGCGGCCGGCGACCACAGTGTCGCCGCACTGACCTTGTCGCCCGCGACTTGACGCGGGCAGCGCGATCCTGGCCACGAGGAATGCGCCAGCGCGATGGTCGGCCTGGCACTACCCCCTCAGTTAGCGCGCGGAAGAAGCTGTGGATCGTGTCGGCAAGTAGGGCCACCGATTCAGGTGCCAAGGACGACGGCCGGCCGCGGGAGCGTGACAAGACCGATCTTCAGTGCCTGTAAGCCCGCATCACTCGCATCGAGTGCGGGTAGGTCAATTTCGCGAAGCCCGCATCTGCGAGCCCGCGAACGGGGCAACGCGGAAGCGGCTGTTCCCGGCGGCGTGCGGATGGAGAGCCACCGACGGTCGAGCCTCCTGGGTGATGAGGGACTATGGACGAGTGAACGATCCGTGCGTCGGCCCCGGTCTGCGGGTGGCGCGCGGAGTAGTCGCGGCCGCGGTCGCGGTTGGGCTCGGTCTCACAGCTCATGTCTCAGCGGGCGGGCTCCTTCCTCCTGCAGGTTGGATGATCCTGATCGTCGCAGGAGCGGCAACCGTCGCTGTCGCTTCGATGGGTAGCCCGGCAGGGTTCGTCCGCTTGATGGTCCTGGTGGGCGGGGGCCAATTCGCCACCCACCTGATGCTCACTGCTCTGGCGGGTCATGACGGTGACCACCGACCTGTCCGAGTGCCGTTGACGAACGCGCAGGAACGCATCGCCGACGTCGACTCGGGGCGCAGTGGATCGCTGCACGACCTGATGATGGGCCGCGTCGAACCGTCAACCGACGGTGATTTCGTCCTGCCCCATTGGGCGTCTCACATTGTCGATGACGTGACGGGCCCCCACGCTGCCATGGCAGTTGCGCACCTAGCGGCCGCGGCGATCGTGGCCTGGTGGCTCGCGCGGGGCGAGCAAGCACTCTGGACCGTTCTGACGTTGCTCGGCGCGTCCGTGATGCAGGCGCTCGTGCGACTCATCGCCGCGTACGACATCGCCCCGCTGTTCGCTCGGCCATCGACCCCCGGGACCGTCCAGGCCCAGCGATGGTGTCTGCTTCTCGCTCCCATGACCGGAGGTCTCGGGCGCCGTGGACCTCCTCTGATCGCGATCTGACCCCTCACCTCATGCGCCTGCACGCACGACTGTGTCGTTGCGTTCGCCGGCCGCTGCCCAGATCACGTCATCAGGAGATGCACCATGCCCACCCCCATTCTTGCGACCAAGAACTTCGTTGCTGCCCTAGCGGCCGCGGCCGCTCTGACAGCTTGCTCCAGCACCGATGCGACCCCCGAGCCGACGCCAACATCTTCGGCGTCGACATCGACGTCCTCCACCCCGACGCCCTCGCCGAGCTCGTCCGCTACGGACGAGAAAGAGCCCGCCCCGGCCGGACCCGTGCTGAGTGTCACGATCGACGGCGAAGACGTAGGCCCGAACGCCGAGGAGATCGACCTGGGCACAGGGGATGAGCTGACGATCGACATCCGGTCCGACCGGGCCGGCGAGCTGCACGTCCACTCCACGCCTGAGCAGTTCGTTGAGTTCGACGCTGGGACGACCAGGGCACGACTGGTGATCGAGACGCCAGGCAGTGTCGAGGTCGAAGAGCACGACACCAGCGCCGTGGTCGCCCTCATCACGGTGCGCGGATGAGCTCCTTCATCCTGCCCATGCATGGCTTGGGCGGCGGGGGGGACCTCCCCATCCCGGCGTCTCTCGCCATCGCCGCCGGCACGGCCGCTCTGACCCTGTCGTTCGTGGTGCTGCTGCTCGCCTGGCGGACTCCGCGCTTCGGTGACGGACGCGGCGGCCGCGCCGTGCCCGCTGCCCTTGCGCGAATTCTCGACAGCACCGGCTGGTCGCTGCTGCTCCGGGGGTTGGGCCTGGTGTTCTTCTCCTTCATGCTCTGGCCGACGCTCTTCGGACCCGACAGTCTGATCAACCCGATCTTCGGGGTGGTCTACGTGTGGTTGTGGGTCGGTGTCGTGCCCGCATCGTTGCTGTTCGGCCGGTTCTACCGGGTGATCAGCCCGGTTCGTACGCTGTACCTGATGCTGGCCAGGGCCACCGGGCAGCCGCCCTCGCACGGGCTCCGGGACTACCCGGCGTGGCTCGGCTACTGGCCTGCTGTTGGTGGCTTGTTCGCGTTCGTGTGGCTCGAGCTGGTTTCGCCGGACGCGACCTACCTCGGCCCGCTGCGACTGTGGGTGGCGCTCTACGTGGCAGTGATGGTCGTCGGCAGCGCCGTCTACGGGGATCGCTGGCTGGAGCGAGCCGACCCGTTCGAGGTCTACTCCACGCTGCTGGCCCACCTGTCACCCTGGGGCCGCGACGAAGGCGGCCGGCTCGTGTGGGTGAGTCCGCTGCGACACCTGTCACGGATCCCCGCCGAGGGAGGGCTCGTCGCGGTCGTCGCCGTGCTGCTCGGGAGCACCGCCTACGACAGTTTGCGCGACACCGCAACCTGGATCCGCTTCCTGCAGGGCAGCAGCATCAGCCCGACCATTTGGGGCACCCTCGGTCTCCTGGCTGCCATCGCCATCGTCGGCATCACGTTTGCTGCCGCTTCTATGGCCACGGGGGTGGACCGCGTCCATCGCTTGCAGGTTCCGCAGCTCTTGGCCCACTCCGTCGTGCCGATCATCGTCGGCTACATGGTCGCCCACTACTTCAGCTTCTTCGTCCAGACCGGACAGCTGACACTGATGCAGCTCAGCGACCCCATGGGTGTCGGGTCGAACCTGTTCGGCACCGCTGACTGGGAAGTGAACTACTGGCTTGCGCATCATCCAACGGTCCTGGCCACGACCAAGGTGCTGGCCATCGTCACCGGGCACGTGCTCGGGGTGATCGCGGCGCACGACCGAGCATTGGAGATCCTGCCGAAGAGGCACCAGGTCACCGGCCAGCTCCCCTTGCTGCTCGCGATGGTGCTGTACACCTTCATGGGTCTGTACCTGCTGTTCGGGGCGTGAGTGATGGTCACAGTTCCCATGCACATGGGTGCCCTGCATCCCCTTGAACAAGGGCTGGTGCTGCTGCTGGCGTTCGGTCCGTTCATCGTGCTCGCGTTGGCAGTGGTAATTCGACACCGATCAGGCCGCGACGATGAGCAAGCGGACCCCGGCGACTCTTGAACGCCAACGGCGACACTCTCCTTCCGGCGAGAACCAGGACCGCCGATGCGGCGGCGTGTGGCGGCACGCTATGCACTGGTGCCACCCAAACTCGGGGCAGTCCCATGACACACCTCATCGGGGGCGAGGCACTGCGCCGGGGAGCGCTGGCTCTGTATCCTGCTTGACATCAATGACGGGCACGGGCCGGCGTGGCGGCTCGGGCATCCGGTTGCTTGAATGCCCGAGCCTTGGTCGCTCGGGTGCTCCGGAGCACGCGAGGACCTAGTCTCGCGAGTACCCTCATCCACGAGGGTGATGCACGCGCAGGGGCGTAGCGGCGCGAGCCGTTTTGCTGCTGGCTTGGGAGCGAGTCATAGAGGGAGAACGATGATGGCTCAGCCCGCAGGCGAGTCCGTGGTCCAGGCCACCGCAGCGATCCACGCCCAGCCGGACCGGATGGCCACGCTCGAGGAGATCGTGTCCCAAGCGGGGCGTTGCCTGCCGGAGTTCGAGCACGTGAGTGTGTCCCGGATCCACTCCGACGACACCCTTGAGACCCTGGTCGCGGGCACCGAACTGGCCCGGAAGTTCGACCATGCCCAGTCTGCTGCCCGGCAGGGTCCGTGCATCGAGGCCACCGACGACGACATGGTGGTGTTGCGTGATGCCCGACATGAGCAGCGCTGGCCGGCCTACATCAGTTCGGCCACAAGGCTAGGCCTCTTGTCCCAGATCGGGGTACGGCTTCGCAGCGACGCCCACGGGGTCATCTGCCTCAACCTGCACTCCACCACCCATGTGGACATCGACGCCGGCTCGGTCGGGGTCGCGGAGCACTTCGGTGTCCACGCCGGACTCGCCTTGGGCCACGTGCTGAAGGAGGAGCAACTGAGCACAGCGATCGGGACCCGCACCGTTATCGGAACCGCCGTGGGCATCATGATGGAGCGCTACGGCATGACTCAAGCAGCGGCGTTCAACTACCTGCTGCGACAGTCCAGCACCGAGAACCGCAAGCTCCGACTGGTCGCGAGCGAGGTCGTGAGCGCGGTGGAGGACGCAACGCACGGCAGCCGCCCCAAACCTACGTAGTAGCTCCTCTCGTTTTGCGCCCCTTGTGATGGCGGACGGTTGAGCGACGCCGTCGGCTCCCAGCTTCCCCACCAGCATGTCGACCGCCGCAACCCCGACGTAACTGCAGGGACCAGCATGCGAACCGTCTATGAGTGGATGCTCAAAGGTGGCTTTACCACTGCTGTTGACGAGGCGCACGCCTCAAATGACGAGTGGAGATATGCCCCGCCATCGGGTAGCGAACAATGGCCTGCTGGATGGATAGGTGACACCTCGACCCTCGCCGTCTTGGTGGGCGATCGTCTCGCACACCATCGTCGGAGACCAACATCGAGGGTGCACTCCTCGCTCAAAGCACCCCCGTGGAGGTCGCCGCCAACATGCACAAGGGACAGTGCGAGCGGGCAAGGCCCGCGGGCGATGGGGCGCACGAGCACCCCGTCCGGAAGTTGTCATGTTGCGTCGTTGGGATAGAACGGATCCCCCTCGCGCCATACCCGCACTCGACAGACGAACGCGGCGAGACGACGGGGCAATCAGCCAGGTCAGCGTGCGGAGCAGCGCTGGCATCCCCGGAATGACCTCACGGACGAGCCGAATCGATATGGTTCCCGGAGCGTCTCGGGGCTGTCCCTGTCGACGAAGGTCGAGTGGTCCGTCCTGTCATCGCCTCTAGGAGGTTCGTTGCAAACGAAGTTCGCTCTGCCACGTCTACTTGGGTTCACCCGCGCCGCACTCATGGTGTCAATGCTTTCAGTGCTTGCAAGCGCCTGTTCCGGTGCCGGTTCCGGTACTGAATCGGAGAGCGGCACTGAGGCGACTCAGTCCAACGAGCCTCCATCGACTGCCGGTTCCGAGGAGCCAGACGCAGAGCCGATGCCTGATATTGGGGGCCCGGCTCCCGCTGCCGTGGTGACCCGCATCGCCGGGGAGTGGCCCACGCCTGGGGACTTCGTATTCTGCTCCGCGCAGGTCAACGTGACCGGCGCTGCAGAAGGTTCGTGGGAGAGCGAAGCAATAGCGGGTAGTGACGTCATGGGGTTCACGACCCTCTACGCGGCGCTCTCCGAGGACGGAAGCCAGCGCGCCGAGGCGCAGGCCGCCGAAGGCTACGACGAGAGCGGCGCGATGCTCTACTCCATTGCAATCGTGGACTACGCCCAAGGCGCCACCTACTCCGGTCAAGTTGATGAGACCATCTTCAGCAGCGGCGCAGCTGACCTGAAAGGGCTCTCGATCCGGGACCTCGAAATGCCAAGCAACGAAGGCGACGGCACGGCAGTTGCTGCCGACATCACCTTTGAGTGCTGAAGTCCGCGCCGTCCCACCGGGCGCGAATGCGCAGGGACGGGCCATTCGCTCCCGCCAATATTGAAGAGGGAGCGTGCTCGCCTTCCGACGCTGGGTACGCCCAGAGCAGCCGACCTGGATCCTGCATGGCGACCAAGGCGAAGAACTAGGCTCGCCTCGTGTCATTCGAGTCCGAGGTCGCCAGACTGGCCGCACAGCGGGACATCGACCGCGAAACACGACGACGGGGCGATGACGAAGACCGTGACCGCGTCGAGAGCAGAATTGAGGAGTGGCGTGGGCACCTGGTCCAGTGCGTGCGCGAGACGGGACTGACCCCTGTGCAGATCTTCGGTGCCAAGTCAGCCGAAGACACGGCTGCCCGAAGACGGAGCACTGAATATGAACTCCTCGGCGCTGCTTGGGCGCTTTGCGTACACCGTGACTACTGGAGGCATGGCGCGGCCACCTACACCCTCTTCTTCACCGAAGCAACTCATTGGTTGAGCGGTCAGTACAGGACCAACGAAGCCTGGAAGCCGCTCGCGCGCCCGACTGGAAGGGATCTCGGACTCGTCGAGACCTGGCAGGCAGAGGTGCGTGGCCTTCCGGAAGCGGGCGGGTGGACTGTATGGCGAGAAGGCGAGGACGATTCCGGAGTCCGAGAAGCCGCCTTGCTCGTGGCAGCCATCCTTGTCAGGGGTGACTTTCACGGTCCAAACGAACGAGGCGTCTACGCGTTCGTGGAATAAGTACGGGCACATCGGGGCGCCAAATGGGGGGACCAGAGCGTAAGAAGTGGGCTATGCGCCTTCCTCACTTCGTCATTCTCCGGTTCCGGCCCCGAGCAGCCGCTCCAGCGCCGCGATGATGCGGCGCTCGTCAGCCCGCGATGCACCGTCGCCGGCGGCAGTCGCCTCGAAGTCGGGGACGGGGCGAGACTTCGCATCCTCGTCGTTGGTGGCGAGGCCGTTGTTCTCGATGTCCTCGAGCAGCCACTCCATCTCCTTGATCTCCAGACGCTGGGTCTTGATGATCTGGTCGGCGAGCTCGCGGACCCGGACGTCGTCGATGTCGGCGCGCTCGCTAGTGAGGATGGCGATCGAGTGGTGGGGCACCATCCCGCCCATGTACCGCTCGTCGTCGATGAACAGCTGGGCCCGCGAGGCGCCGTACGCCGCCAGGAACACCACGACCGCCGTGACGACGACGACAGCGTTGAGGGTGCGGCTCTTGTACATCATCGACACCATGAACGACAGCATCACCAGCGCCATCGCGCCACCCATCAGCAGCGCCATGTAGAGCCGCTCCTGGCTGTAGTGGATGTGCCCTGCCTGGTAGGTGTTGCTGTAGGTCAGCACGAACATCACGGCCGTGGAGGTCGCGATCATGGCGGCGAACCGCCAGTACATCCGCCGCTCGTTCTTCTTCATCTGCTGGTCGTCGTCCGCGCCGTCATGTCCGCCGTCGTGGCCGGCGGCGTCGTGCTGGTCGTGGGTTCCGTGGGATGAGCTGTTCATGGTGTGCCACTTTCTGGTTGCGATGTGGGAATGTCGTCGTCCACGGGCCTGTGAGTCATCTCGATGAGCTGGCGCAGGCAGTGCTCGCGCAACGGCTCCGGGAACCCCTCGGCGAGCCGGTAGTAGACGATCCGGCCTTCCTTGCGTCGGGTGACCAGACCCGCGGTGCGCAGGATCCGCAGCCCGTAGGACACGGCGTCCTCGCTGGCCGAGAGGACTAGGGAGAGATCGCCGACGCACAACTCCTCGACGACGTCGAGGGCGTACAGAAGCCTGGCCCGCGTCGGGTCCGCGATCACCGACAGCACACCGGTTAGCCGGTCGCCCTCCTCGCCGGTGGGCACCCGTGCACGGGCTCTCGCGACCCGTTCCGGGTCGACGGGATGCCGGTGGTCCGATGTCTCGGTCTGGCCCATCACTACGCTCCGCTCACTTCAGGAGCGGCAGCGGGCGGGGCGGCGTGCCTCCGCCGCTCGAGCTCGATCCGCCTTCCGCGGCGATCGAAACGATGAGTCCACCGAGCATGAAGGCCGCGATGACGGCGATCAGGGTGGACGTCGGGAAGGTGGGGATGTACCGGCGGGCGCCGATGACCGGGGCCGTGGTGGTACAGACCCCCCTGGTCGTCGTGATCTGGGTGCTGTTCGCCATGGTCGCCAGATCCGTGCTCGATGGCAGCGGGACCGGCACGGCCGGTTTGCGCGTTGATGTCCGCTGGTGGCTTGTGGTCGTGTTCAGGCTGGCGGTTCATGCTCGATCTCGCTTTCCGAGCGGCTCAGTGAGTTTGATGAAGGCTTGGTCGGGCGGCAGCCCGCTGCCTGGTCCGGCGCAGCGAGCCGCCGAGCACTATCTGCCAGTCAGTTCAGTGCGGCGAGCAGCTCACGGCAGGCGTTCTCGCACCGGCGGCATGCCTCGGCGCACACTGCGCAGTGTTCGTGCTCGTCACCGTGCTCGGCGCACTCGTCGCCGCAGGCCTTGCACGCGGCTGCGCAGGCCTCCACGATCGCGCGGACCACACGGGAGTCACCCGCGGTCTGGCGCGACAGGACGGCTCCCGTCGCGACGCAGACGTCGGCACAGTCGAGGTTGTTGCGAATGCACGAACGGAGCTCGGCCACCATGTCCTCGACCAGGCACGCGTCGGCGCACGCCGTGCACACCTGAGCACACTCGAAGCACGCGGCAATACACGCCGCAAGCTTTTCCTGGTCGATGGGCCCGACGTCTCCTGGGTAGGTCCTCAACATCTCCTGGTGTGTCATCTGTCCTCCTCGTCGACGACATTCGCCGCCCCGGTGGCGACCTGAGCGCGCGTCACTCTCTCGGTACCCGCTCGCGACCGCTATATCCGTACGACCGTGCGGGTAACTGATGCGAGGTCGCTTCCTGCAGCACCCCGGCGTCCTTGCCTCCGATCTGTTCGCGCACCCGATCGGCTCGTTCCTCGACCTCGCGCTGCTGGACATCGCGTGCTGGCGGTCGGGCGCCTGTCCCGGGGCGCCGCTCGTTGCTGCTCGTGACGCGTCATTGAGCTGAACTGACGCGTCCACGCCTACGGCACCCGGCCCGGCCGATTCCTGGGGCGTACCCCAACGCGATCTCCCGGGCCCGTCGCACCTGCCCTTTGCCCGTCGTGCGCGGTACGGGGCATCCACGTGCATGTGGCGGTGGTGTGTCCGTGGCCCGCCGTCCGCTGGCTCACACGTGACCCCACGTGACCCTGTCTCGTTGAGTCCTGTGGCAAAGGGCGAGCTAACCCCGGTGTCGTCCGTCCCGTTCGGAAGGATCAGTTGCCCATGTGGAGATCCCGCAGCGCCGCGCTCGTCGGCGCAGGTACCGCTCTTGCAGTCGCTTTCTCATTGGCCCCCGCACACCAACCCACGCTGGCGTCGGCTGCCGTCGACGCACTCGGTGACAGTGCGCACGACTTCATCGACGTCAGGGCCTCGGCGTCGGTCAAGCCGACCGACGCCCAGCTCCAGGCGGTGTCCGACATGGTTCGCGCCGCACCCCAGGGTGCGCGCGTGACCTATGACGACCGTTTCGGGACTCCGCGGACGGTGTACCCGAACGAGGGGACGTTGACGGCGCCCCGTAGCGGTGCGGCGATCGACGTGGCACGCCAGTGGCTCTCCGACAACCGCGCCGCGCTCGGGCTCAGTGGCGCAGACGTCGCGGCGCTGGAGAACACTCGGGACCACGTGCTCGGTACCGGCACCCACGTCGTGGGATTCCGGCAGACGTTCGGCGGTGTGCAGGCCGTTCACGGTGGCTCGATGACCGTGGTGGTGCGCGCGAGTGGCGCGGTCGAGTCCTACGCCGGGCAGACCGTGCGCAGCACCCAGCTCAGCGGGGACTGGAACCTCTCGCCGGCGCAGGCGTTGGAGGGCGTGGCAGGCGACCTCGCCGGCGCGAGCGACTTCGTGGCGAGAGCGACCGGCGAGAAGGCGGGCTACGCCGTCTTCGCGAAGGGGGTATTCGCTGCGGACTCCTACGTCAAGAGGACAGTGTTCGTCACCGCCGACGGTGCCCGCCCGGCCTATCAGGTCCTCTTCGTCGAGAAGTTTGACGAGGCCTACGACGTGCTGGTCGACGCGCAGAGCGGGGAGACGCTGCGCCAGGCATCGCTGGTCGCCCACTCCGACTCCGAGGGAACGGTGTACGAGAACTTCCCAGGTGACGATGGTCCCGGCGGCAGCCCGGTGGTGAAGAGCTTCGGACCCAACGAGGAGTCACCGTCCGGGTACGTCGACCCGACGGGGCTTGCCGGCGTGCCCGGTCCCACGACGTTCGGCAACAACGCGAACACCTATGCCAACTGGTCGAACTTCCTCGTGCCGGCCGACCAGGGTCCGCGCCCGGTGAGCCCGCTCTCGCACTTCAACTACGCGTTCAGCAACGCGTGGGAGAAGCAGGAGTGCGCCGCGGTGCCCCCGTCGTACGCCCTTGACGTCGACCCGGCCGCGACGAACCTCTTCTACCACCACAACCGGATTCACGACGAGTTCTACCGCTTGGGCTTCACCGAGTCCGGTGACAACTTCCAGGTCAACAACGGTGCCACCGAAGGCGGCGGCGACCCGATCCTCGGGCTGGTGCAGGCAGGAGCGGCCTCGGGTGGGGCCCCGCTGTACACCGGCCGTGACAACGCCTACATGCTGACGCTTCCCGACGGGATCCCGCCGTGGAGCGGTATGTTCCTCTGGGAGCCGATCAACGACGCGTTCGAGGGCCCGTGCCGAGACGGTGACTTCGACGCAGGCGTCATCGAGCACGAGTACGCACACGGTCTGAGCAACCGCTACGTGTCGGAGGAGGACAACGCCCTCAACGCCCACCAGTCGGGCTCGATGGGCGAGGGGTGGGGCGACTGGTACGCCCTGAACTACCTGCATCGCGAGGGCCTCGACACCGGTTCCGTGGTCGGCGAGTACGTCACCGGCAACAGCGAGCGCGGCATCCGCAACTGGGCCTACGACGCCAACCCGACCACCTTCGGGGACGTCGGCTACGACCTGACCGGCCCGGAGGTCCACTCCGACGGCGAGATCTGGACGACGATCCTGTGGGACTACCGCAAGGCACTGGTGTCAGCCTTCGGGCAGGCGAAGGGGGCCAGCATCGCCGAGCACACCGTGACCGACGCCATGCCTCGTTCGCCGATGGACCCCACGTTCATCGACATGCGCAACGCGATCGAGCTCGCGGTCGACGACCGCTTCCACGACTCGGCGGACTACGAGAGGATCTTCGACATCTTCTGGACCGAGTTCGCGCAGCGCGGGCTCGGCACCCAGGCACAGACCGACGGCGGCAACGACGTCGACCCGGTGCCTGCGTTCGACCACAAGGACGCGACCCGCAACGGCACGTTCACGGGCACGGTCGTCAACGCCTCGACCGGAGCGCCGGTCAAGGACGCCAAGGTGATCCTCGGCGTGTTCGAGGGCCGGGTCAGCCCCCTGCGGACCACGTCCGGCGAGGGGGCGTTCGCGGCTCCCGTGGTCGGCGGCACCTACCCGGTGACGATCCAGGCCCGCGGGTTCGGCGCGCAGACCTTCTCCGACGTCACCGTCACGGCCGGGACGACGACCTCGCTGCAGTTCAGCCTCGCTCCCAACCTGGTGTCGCAGGCGAACGGCGCGAAGGTCGTCTCCAGCTCGGCGGGCGACGCCAGCGCACTGCTGGACGACACCGAGGCGAGCTCGTGGAAGACCGTCCGCCGCGGCAACGTCGTCGTCGACATGGGCCGCAAGGCGAGGGTGGACGCCGTCCAGGTGTCGGCGTACACCACGTCGAGGTTCGAGGGCCTGAAGGACTTCACGCTGCAGGTGTCCACCGACGGCAAGGTCTGGAAGAACGCAGTGATCAGGAAGGGTGCCTTCGGTTACCAGGCACCCCGCCCAACGGCGCCCGACCTGCACTACCAGTCGTTCGACCTTGCCGACCCGGTGACGGCGCGGTACGTCCGCTTCTACGCCGACGCCCCGCAGGGTGAGACCAAGGAGAATGTCCAGGTGGCTGAGCTGCAGGTCTTCTCGGGGAAGGTCAAGAACGTCACCCCGCTGCCGCCCCCGCCGCCGGACGAGCCCGTGACCGACACCGGCACCATCGCGTTCGGTACGCCGGTCGGAGACAACACCGACGGCGGCGTGACGGGCGTCGACTTCGCCAGCAGCTGCGTCATGCCGCCCTCCACCCAAGGTAGTGACGGCTGGGTCACCGAGCTGCCGAGCTCGTTCGGCGACGGCGTGCACACCGTGAAGGTCACCGGAGCCTCGGTGGCTCCGTGGGACCTTGACGTGTACTTCTACGCCGCGGACTGCACCCTCACTGGGACGGCCGCCTCGTCGGCCGCCGACGAGTCCGGCACGATCCCGAGCGGGACCAGATACGTGCTCAGCCACCTGTGGTCAGGCGCGAACGTAGACGTCACGGTCCTCGCCGAGGACACCCAATGACCACGTAGTAGCGCACCACGTGACCCTGCCGCGGCCAGCCGGACATCCTCCGCGCCGGCCGCGGCAGTGTCGTATTGACACCGGACCCGTTCGCGCGCTCGGTAACCCGCGAGGGCGTGGATCGTTGGAAGAGTCAACGTCTCACTCTGGAGGTTCATCACGATGCTCCGACCAACCCGCCACCTGACGGCGCTCGCAGCAGCGCTCGGGACGAGCGCAGCCCTCCTGGCCCCGGTGGCGGCCGGGGCGACCCCCGACACGACCGCCATCGCTGCTCCCTCACTCCCGAGGGACGCGGCCGGTTTCGCCAAGGCGATCGTGGCCTTCGAGGACGGCGTGGCTCCGGCCGGCGCGCTCGCGTCGCTGCGGGACCTGGGCGTCGAGAACGCCATCGAACTCCCGAGCATCGGAGCTGTCGCGGTGACGGTCGACCCGACCATCGCCGGCGCGCTCGGCACCCTGCCCGGCGTCGTCGCGGTCGAGCCGCAGCGCCGGCTGGTGTCGCATCTGTACGCCTCGAAGGAGCAGATCAACGCGATCGGCGTCGACCAGCCGACGTCCTACACCACGCGCGTCGGCACGAAGCGGGTCACCGGCACCCGCCCCGGCGTGACCGGCGAGGGCGTGACCGTGGCCGTCCTCGACTCCGGCATCTTCGCCGCCCACCCCGACTTCGGTGACCGTGTGGTCAAGGGGCTCAACTTCTCCTACGCCGAGGCAGCGCAGCAGGCGGGTTTCTCCGCCGACGAGTGGGACGCGTACGCCGAGTCGACCGGCACCCTGGCACTGCAGGACGAGATCGGCCACGGCACCCACGTCGCGAGCACGGTCGCCGGCGACGGCAGCCTGTCACAGTCGCAGGGCGGACCCGACCTGGCCGGCGTGGCCCCGGGCACGTCGCTGATCTCCATGCGGGTGGCCACCCCGGGCTTCGGCATCGCCGACGACCTCGACTGGGAGGAGGCCGCGCTGGCCGCGTTCGACTGGACCATCCGGCACCGCGAGGAGTACGGCATCGACATCACCCAGAACTCCTGGGGACTGCTGCCCACCGAGCCCAACTGCCTCGGCCTCGACTGCGGCGAACCGACCGACTTCGACGCTATGTCGCAGATGATCGCCTCGGTCGTCGACAGTGGGGTGCACGTGGTCTTCTCGGCCGGCAACGCCGGCCCCGAGCCCGGCACGATCGGTGGCTACCACGACCCAGCCAACGGAGCCGTCCTCGTCGGCGCCGCCTGCAAGTCCGTCGACTCCTCAGGGTGTGTGGCGGGCCAGCAGATCACCGACTTCTCCAGCCGCGGCGCAGCCGACGGCACCGGACCCCAAATCGACGTTGTGGCCCCGGGCGACACCATCATGGCCGCCCTCTCGCCTTCCGTGCTGGCCCCCCTCACCGAGTGCGCCGAGATCCAGCAGCCGGGCTACTTCTGTATCTCCGGGACCTCGATGTCGTCGCCCCACGTCGCCGGCGTCCTAGCACTCATGCTCGAGGCGAACCCCGCAGCGACTCCCGCACAGGCCAAGCAGTGCCTGCTCTCGGCAGCGGTCGACATGATGACCCCCGGGTTCGACATCCACTCCGGTGAGGGGATGGTCGACACCAAGGCCGCGCTCACCTGCATCCACGCACTCACGATCAACAGGAAGAGGCGCTGAACGAGCCCACGCTGCGGTTCAAGGCAGCAGCCCTCGGAGGAGCCCACCCCAGCCCAGACGTGACGAACCTCGAGCACCTCAACTACTGTGGTGCACGCCCCCATCCCCGGCACAACCCCCACGCGCCGGGACCACAGTGCAGCCCGCCCCACCGCGCGAGGCGGGCGGCACGTCGGCGTGAGGGCCGCGCTGGGCGGCTACCCAAAGTGCGGACCACCGCATTCGGTCCCTCACCCTGCCCTCTCGGGGAGCCGGGTGCGGTCACGTCCCGCGTGACGACCCCCTACTGGTCACTCCTCCGAATGACGATTCCGTGGCGCGTCGCTTCGGTGCCCATCCCGAGTTTTGTCCAACGTGGCGGACCGGGGGATCGTCGTGATCAAAATCGATCCTGACTCTATGCCCGAGCCCGACGAACTAACAAACAGATTGCGCCAATACATCACCCCCGTTGGAGCCGACCGAGTGGGCGTGGACCACGTCGACTCCGACTCGCTCGAGACCGTGGTCAAAGCGCTTGCGCACTTTTTCGATCTTGCTTGAGGCACCGTGCAGCCCTCCGCGCGACCGTTTTCGCAGGCGGACCGCACGTCAGGAACCTCACCCGACTCCGCCCCCAAGAGTTGAAGCACCAACGGTGACGGCTCGCGTAACTGCGGTGGCCGAAGCTGCACCGTCCCGATTGCCCATCCGCTTAGGACCGACGGTCCCGCATGCGACACCTCATCGGGACGTTGACCGTTCTCCACGACGAGGTGCCCAGATTTCGTCTGCCGACGGTGCGTTTGCGGGACGGAGCGCGCCTATCTAGGTCGACCGAGCCAGCGGTAGTCGGGTCGTAGCCGACCGAGTCCCGTCAAACCCAGACTGACGCGCTGCGCGACCGAGTCGCGGTGGTGTTCAAAGCGTCGTCGCCGGACCCTTCAAAGCGGGCGCCAACTGGCATCCGGCACGCGCCCGGCTGTGAGGCTTCTCGAAGACGGCGAATCCCGAACCTCCGGCCAGTTCCAGGGCACGGTGATGTCACGCCGGGTCTTGCCTGACCACGGTGCGCGTGCACACGTCGAGGGTCTCAACGGCTTCACCTACGGTCGGCTGCACATGCTGGAGGAGGCGCGGGCCGCGGCAGCCGTCCGCGAGTTCCACGACGCCTGGGCGCAGGTGTCCCTGAGCGGCTGCGCCCCGGTGAGAGGTGTGACCGGTGTTGTCGCGTCTCGTCAGGGCAAGCGCGGGCGCTGGGCAAGGGCAGCCCGCGTGGGGCCACTGCAGCCGGACCATCGCAGGACCTTACGCTGCTGGACCGCCCAGTCGGAACACCACTGCAAGGCCGCAACGCCGTCCCCGTCAACCGCGCCCACCCGGGTCAGGTCGAGGACCACCGACCGGCACGAGGGTCCCCCACTCTCGGCGACAAGCCGTCGCAGGTCATGACCGGTGACGATGTCGAGCACGCCGTCGACTTCGAGGACGACCGTGCCGTCGAACTCCTGTACCGAGATACTCCTCATGCCGCGCCCTCGTGATGACGGATGTTTGATCGGTGCATTCCGCGCCTCACCTTCCCTGACCAGCATCTCAGGTGTCGCAATCAAGCTGCCGCGCCCCCCAGCGCGTCGAGCAGCCGTGCGCGGCCAGCACGCAACCGGTGGTCGGGCCGACTGCGCGGGCGCGGTTGCGTGTCGTCCGACCTGCCCGTCATCCACGTCGGTCATGGTGCGCACGATCCGAGCTGCCTCACGCTCGCACGCTAGCCAGAAGCCCAGGCTGAAGAGGCTCTCCGGTTCGGGCCGCGTCACTTCACTGACCTCCACTGTGTTCGCCGTCCATTCGCCCGCCGCGCCCTCGTACACGAGACCTCGACTGCTCCCAGTCATGACGCAGAGTCGCGACACCTTGTCGACGCTCGACGTCGCCTCGGCACCCGCGAGACGCTGTCGCTAGCCGCCCTGCTGATGTGCATACCAGTCCTGCTCTGCCGTCGCCGCCTCCACCGCCACGAGCTCGGCAAGGCTCTTGACGCTGGGATCGGCGTGTGCTGCCAGCCATTCCAGCTCGTGCACCACGGCCAACAGCCGCCGGGAGGCCCGTGCTCCGTCGACGAGTAGCTGATCGACGAACAGTCGCGCGCGCCCACCCCGCGCAACCTCCTCGACCAAGTCGATCGCAAGGAGAAGCAGATCCGGCCTCCCCTCACTCGGAACGGTCTGGAGCACGTCGCGCGGGAACCGCTCTTGCGCCGGCAGATCGCGATCAGTGTCGTCGACGCGAGCCATGCGCCAGAACCTCCCGGCTCCGATGCTGGCCAGAACGACGAGCGCGTACGGAGGGGACAGTGCATAGGTCTGCTCGGCCTGCTGCACCCCATCGGCCTCGTCGCCCAGCACAGGATGACTCAGCATTGTCAGCAAGACCGTGGTCTCCTGGAAGAGCTCATGCACCTGCTCATGGGTCGGACCCTCATCGAACTCGATCACAAGGCGTGATGGTGGCACCCGAAGATGAACGAGGATCCACGGAGCCGCCTCGCCGGTCACACATCCGCCAACCGCCCAGAAGGCAGGGCCGCGTACCCGGGCCTGTCATGAGGACGCCGCGGTTTCGCTGAACGTCTCCTCGCACGTCAGCCATGTTCCTCACGGGGTCGGGCCGCCCGCGCAATGCGCACGGTGCCACCCGGGCCGCCGTGGGACTCCAGGAACTCCCCCCGCATCCAGGTCGCAGATTACGGTAGTGGTTCCGCCACCACCCAGCGGGTACCCAGGCTGCGTGAGCGCGACGCCGGGGTTGCGCCCGTGGTTGCCCATCAGGTTCTTCGGATGTCGATCGGCTCGCGGAACGCGCCGGTGCGGGATCCCGCTACGGAGACCCAGGCGACGGACGAGTTGGGGATCCGGAACTCACTGTTGTTCCCGGAGACCCGGGACGTTGAACTGACCGAAGGCGTCGACGTCGGATACCGCGGGTACGCGGCTGCGGGAGCAACGCCGCTCTTCCCGTTCGGCTACGGCCTTTCGTACACCAGCTACCGCTACCGCAATCTCGCGCTCGCTGTCGAGGACGGCACGGTCAGGGCCAGTTTCACTGTCCGGAATCAAGGGCAGCGCCGAGGCGTGGAAGTGGCACAGGTGTATGCGGGCGGGTTGCCTGGACGTGTCGGGACGCCGGTGACCCAGCTGGCAGGTTGGGCGCGGGTCGACATTCAGCGACAGTCGCGAAAGCGGGTCACCGTTGAGCTGGCCTGCAAGTCGCTCGCCTATTGGGATACCGACGACGGCCGCTGGATTATGCCTGCCGGACCGGTGAACCTGTCGGTCGGGGCGTCCTCGGCAGACATCCGCCTCGAGGGCAGGGTGCGACTTCCGGGTGGTTCGTGCAGTGAGGGCAGCGAACTTGCCATGAGCGCGTCGTCGCCCGGTGGCGGCGTTGGCCCGAGTGCCGGTTAGACACACTCGGCTCACGGGTGCCACGACCTGCTCTAGGTCGTGGCACCCGTGCGCGCCGACTGTGGCAGTTCCTGGCGGTGCTGGTGGCTCTGGTGAGCTCACTTGTTGTGCACGCCACGACTGAAGACGAGCCCGACCCAACTTCCGGCTCGGCCTCAACTTCCGGCTCGGCCCAGGACCCGTGGACCCTGTTGTGGAGTGACGACTTCGAGGGGGACGCTGGCACGCCGCCCAATGGTGAGTATTGGAGCCACGAGATCGGCGGTAGCGGGTGGGGCAATGAGGAGTTGCAGTACTACACCGACAGCGCAGACAACGCCGCCCTCGACGGGGAGGGCCACCTGGTCATCACGGCGCGAGAGGTCGACCCGGCCACGACCGACCTGAAATGCTGGTACGGCCCGTGCACCGTCACCTCGGCGCGGCTGATCACAGCGGGCAAGCAGGAGTTCACCTACGGGCGTATCGAGTCCCGAGTCAAAGTGCCCGCTGGGTCCGGCTCGTGGCCGGCACTGTGGATGCTCGGCGCCGACTTCGGTGAGGTCGGGTGGCCCCAGACTGGCGAAATCGACATCATGGAGTTCGTCGGTCGGGAGCCGGACCAAGTTTTCGGGACGATTCACGGCCCCGGCTACGCAGGTGGGGAGTCGTTCAACGGCTTCCTCGACATCGGCCGCCCCGTGGCCGAGGACTGACACGAGTTCACGGTGGAGTGGTCACCGCAGAAGATCGTCTGGGCGGTCGACGGCGCAGTATTTCATCAAGCTTCACCCGCGAGTTCAACCGGCTGTTGCAACGAGCCTCTGGTTGAGCGCCTGTCCGGGAGTCTGCCATTCGAGGGTCTTCCGGGGTCTGGTGTTGAGCTGAAGGGCGACCTGGTCGCACTCGGCCATCGTGAGGCGACGCAGGTCCGAGCCCTTGGGCCAGTACTGACGCAGCAGGCCGTTGATGCTTCTATGTCAAGCCGCCTGTTGGTACCTAGCGACTTGGTGTGTCCATCTCTCCCGGTCGGCGAGCATCGCCCGATGGACGACGTCAACCAGGTGTCGTTGAAGGATGCGACGAGCACCGCGGCTGCCCTTGGCCGACTCGTGACGGGCCAGCAGTTGCTGTGCGGCCCGGGTCCCATCGTTTCTGCACGATGGCGGCGGTGTAGAGGACGCTGTTGAGCCGGCGATTACCTCCTCGATGCAGGCGGTGGCGTTCCATGTCTGAGGAGTAGACGGGGATCGGGGCGCAGCCGGTGTAGCGGGCAAGTTTGGCGGAGCTGGCGAAGCGAGTGATGTCGCCGATCTCGGCGATCAGCACGGCGGCGGAAGTGTGGCTGATCCCGGTGATCTCCAACAAGTTGGGAGCCAGCGGACTCACCAATTCCTTGATCGTGAAGTCCAGGTCGCGGACCCGATGGTTGAGGGCTGCAACCTCGGCGAGCATGTCGTGCAACGTCTGAAGGACGTGCGAGCGAAGCGACGCGTCGGTGATCAATGCCGTCACCGCCGCCACCGTCTTGGCCCTGGTGAGGTCGTGTGGGGTGTGATCTAGCCACAGGTGCAATTGAGCCTTGAGCTGGTTGATCACCATGGTGCGTCGCTTCACCAGATCGGCACGATGGTCCACGAGCACCCGCAACTCGCGGACGCGCTCATCGATGCGGTGTCGATCCAGCTCCGGAGTCGCGATCGCCGCATACGCCGCCGCCGCGGCATCAACGGGGTCAGACTTCGCGCCGGTGGCGGCGTGCAACTTGCGGTGAGCCAGCATGAGGCGAGTTGGGACCCAGACGACCTCCTGCCCCGCCAGGAGCAGTCCGTCAGCCAGCCGACGGGCAAATCCATGGCCATCTTCGATCGCCCAGGTCACCGACGGGTCGTCGCTGATCGAGCGGACCCAGGTCAGCAGCCCAGCGACGATGTGCGGGCCATTCTTCAAGGTCAGCGGCTTGCCGACCTGTCTGCCGGCGGCATCCACCGCCACCGCCACATGCACATGCTTGTGCGGGTCGATACCCACTGTCACCATCGAGATGTCCCTTCACTCGTACTGTGCGGACGACGGGACAGCGAGCGAGGGCCCTGACCGAGGGACACACCTATTGCGAGTTGACGGCTCAGCAAGCTTCTATCAAGTCACTCCCGGTGAGGGCTCTCGCCCACCGGGCCGCCGTGGACATATCAACGGAAAGCCTGTCGGCACGCGTTCTCCGAGTCACCCGACGGCCCGCACCAGAGCGACTCCCGTCGAAGGCACCTCCGGCCCCGCCATCTTGTACCAATAGGTGTTCTCGTTGGTGCCGCGCTGCCATGGTGACTGCGGGTCGCAGAAGTAGATCGGGACGCCGGACTCGATGGTGAAACGCGCGTGTTGGGCCATCTCGCTGCCGCGGTCCCAGGTGATCGACTTGCGCAGCTCCAGCGGCAGGGTCGCGATCATCTCGTTCAACGTCCACCGAGCCTGATCCGCACGGTGTTGGCCGGGCAGCGGTGCGAGGAGCACGAACCTGGATGAGCGTTCGACCAGCGTGAGGACCGCGCCCTTGCCGGTGCCGCCGAGAAGCAGGTCACCCTCCCAGTGACCAGGCACCGCCCGGTCCTCGACCTCAGCCGGGCGTGCCGAGATCCGGATGTCATCAGTGATCCCGAGCGTGATCCGCTTCGCGCCACCGGTCTGGGCCTTGCGGCGCTGCCGCTGGGTGCGAAGGTGCGCGGTCAGCTCGCGTTTGAGCTCGCCCTTGGTCTGGACGAACAACGACTGGTAGATCGTCTCGTGCGACACCCGCATCCTCAGATCGCGTGGGAACAACACCGGCAGCATCGCTGCGATCTGCTCCGGCGACCAGTCCGCCCGCAGCAACTCCCAAACCTTCGCCCGCAGCGGCGCATGGTCCAGGCGCCGAGGCTTGGGCCGGCGGGCCTTGCGTGCGGCCTCGCCCTGGGACCACTTCGCGCTGTACTTCACGCGATACCCCCGACCGCGACCGCGGGCCGTGTGACCACGAGGCGACCGAGTGCCGAACGACCCAGCCCGACGCAACTCTCTTGAGATCGTCGACCGATGCTTGTCCACCAACGCCGCGATCGTGGCCTGCGGCAACCCCGCCATGTACGCCCGTTCAATCACCAACCGCTGATCCGCGGTCAACCTCACTCCCGGCATGCGCCGCAACCTCTCACTCACGATCGAGTTGCAACAGCCGATTGAGTCCGCGCCCGACCGATGTCGCGCCCCATGAGTGGGTTTTCGACCACCCGTTCTTCTTGCTGGCGAACCTCGCCGTCGGCGGCAACTTCGGAGGCGCCCTCGCGGCCGACGTGGTGTTCCCGGTCTCGTTCACCATCGACCATGTTCGTGTCTACCGGGCGTCGGGAGGCCCGAGTTGATGGCACGGCGATCTCCCGTTCCGACCCGGGGGCGTGAGGTCGACTCTGGGTCGGCTCGCGCCGCGTCCGAGAGACGACGTGACGCTGAGCGCCGCCTTCTTCACTGCCAGCGCGGCCAGGTGGTCCGATGCAAGGGATGTTGCAGGCCATGACGCAGCGACGACGGCGACCACCTGCCCGCCGTCCAGGACGGGGGCGGCGCAGACCCAGTCGCCGCCATCCTGCACGGCGGTCCTGGTAAGTACCCCTCCGGAGCGGACATGACGCACCCAGGAGTGCACATCTGCGCGGCCGAACAATCCGTTGCGGACGTGCTCTGAGGCCACAACTGCGTCTACCTCGTCGTCGGTCAAGCCTGCCATCAGCACCAACCCCACCAACGGGCAGTCCTTGAGCTCGATCCTGGTCACCATTCGCATGCCTCGTGACCGCAGGCCGAAGACCGCACCATCGCGCCACACGGCCATCATCGACTCGGCCCCAAAGCTTTGGTCCAGCCTGCGCAGGACGGGCATCCCCGCGGTCACGAGCCGGTCCGAGGCGAGCACCGCAGATGCGTAGGAGAGCCATACCCAACTCAACCGGAAGCGGCCACTCGAGTTCACCCTGTCGAGGAGCCCGATCCCAGCCAGCGTCGCGAGGAGCCGATGGGCATGAGACTTCGACATTCCGAGCGCTCGCCCGACACCGGCGGCACCCCATTCGGGGCGTCACTGGTGAAGAGGGCAAGCACCTCGCCGGCGTGCTGTACCCCGCTCACCGTCTGCATGTGTTGACCTCCGCACCCGAAGCGCCAAGAGGACGAGAAGCCTTTGGTTGAGTCGCCAGCTGGGGCTCGCCAGCGCTGTGAAGAGGTACCCAGTCCATGCTCACGCCACCCTCCCAAGATGGGGTTCACTTTCTATGACCGCCCGAGGCGGCGGGATTCATCAAGGGTCCATGGCGCGGCGGGCCGCGCCCTAGCAACGGCTCGTGAGTTCAGGACCCGGTCAGCCACAGCCCTAGGTGTACCCGGCCATCAGGTTGGTAGCAGTCGGCTGACGGGCGGGAGTCCTGCGAGTGCGCTGTGGCGTCGTTGAGTGTTGTAGTGCTCGAGCCAGGGTGCAAGGGCGGCGGTTCGGTCGTCGTTGGTGAGGAACACCTGGCGGTAGGCCCACTCGGTGAGCAGGGTGCGGTTGAGACGTTCGACTTTCCCGTTCTGCCACGGGCAGTGCGGTCGGATGAAGATCTGGTCGATGCCGCGGGCAGCACACAGCTCGCGTAGTGAGTAGCGGTAGGCCCAGGCGTTGTCGGTCATCAGCTGTTCGATGTGAGTGATGCCGTGGCCTGCGAAGTAGTCGATCGCCCGGTCGAGGAACGCGGCGCAGGTCGTTCCTTTCTCGTCGGGCAGGACCTCGGAGTAGGCGAGGCGTGAGTGGTCGTCGACCAGTGAGTGGACGTAGTCGAATCCGATCGGGGTGTCGCGTCGTTCGCGGGAGCGACCCATCTCGCGGCCATGGGCCTTCCAGCCCCCGCCGTCGGGGATCCGGCCGAGCTTCTTGACGTCCATGTGCACCAGTTCGCCCGGTCGCTCGCGTTCGTAGCGGACCGCGGTGACCTTGCTGGCTCGGATCACCTCGCCGGTGATCGGGTCCAGGCTTGCGAGTCGGGGCACGTCATGGCGGGCGAGGATCCTCGACACCGTGCGGGCTGGGACGCCGAGCTCGGCACCGATCCAGTCCGGGCCGCGGCGTTCGACCCGGCGCAGTTCGAGGATCTGGTCCTCGACCTCATCAGGGGTCTTCGAAGGTGTCCGGTGGGGGCGCGAGGACCGGTCGTGCAGTCCGACCAGGCCTTCTTGGTCGAACCGGTCGATCCACTTCTTCACGCACCCGCGTGAGACGCCCATCGAGGCAGCGATGTGGGCCTTGGGCATTCCGGCTTGGCGACGTTGGACGATCAGCAGCCGACCATGAACGGTCAGCCGGGCGTTAGCGTGGGACACGAGAACCTCCGGGTGGTTGTGACCTTCGACAAGCCACACCCCACTCGGGGGTTCTCTTCACGTCAACGGGTTGGAACTGGAACCAACGTCATGGCCGGGTACACCTAGGGGCGTGATGAGCGCACCGAGGAGGAGCCACCACGACAGGATGCGGCGGTGGTGGATCGCCCGCGCGGCTGCGATCGAGATGACTCCGACGATCCCGGCGAGGACGTTGAGGCCGATGACGGCGCCCGGCCCCGGGTCGTCGAGTGCCCAGGCGCCGAGGATGAAGCCGGCCGCCAGGTGCAGGAACGTGATAACGGCCAGCGTAGACATGACCCACTGCTGTACGTGGATCAGCTTGCGTTCGGCGTCGGGGTCGTAGACGGGACGGGGTGCATTGGGGTCCAGGAGGTGGCTGCGGCGCTTGGCGGGCCGCGACTCTTGCGGGGTGGAGCTGCTCATGGCGGGGTTTCTTCCCAGTGGGTAGTCGGTGGTGGCGATCAGATCTCGATCGGTACGCCGATGAGGGAGCCGTACTCGACCCAGGAACCGTCGTAGTTGCGCACCGCAGGCTGCTCGAGCAGCTCGTGAAGGACGAACCAGGTGTGAGCGCTGCGTTCGCCGATGCGGCAGTAGACGATCGTCTCGGTGCCGTCCAGCGGGGCGCCGGCGGAGCCGTAGAGGGTCCGCAGTTCGTCGTCGGACTTGAACGTGCCGTCGTCGTTGGCTGCCTGCGACCACGGGACATTGAGTGCGCCGGGGACGCGTCCTCGGCGCTGTGGCTGCTCTTGGGGCATGTGCGCCGGCGCGAGGATCTCACCGGAGAACTCCTGCGGGGACCGCACGTCGACGATGGTGGTACCCGTGCCGAGAGCCGCCACCACGTCGTCGCGGTAGGCCCGCAGGCTCTGGTCGGCGTCGCGGGCGACGTAGTGGGTGGCCGGTCGGGTCACCTCGTCGGCGACCAGGGGTCGGCCCTGCAGCTCCCAGGTCTTGCGGCCGCCGTCGAGCAGCTTGACGTCGGAATGGCCGTAGAGCTTGAAGTACCAGTACGCGTAGGCGGCGAACCAGTTGTTGTTGCCGCCGTACAGGACCACGGTGTCGTCGGTGGCGACACCCTTGTCGCTCAGGAGCTTCTCGAAGCCTACCCGGTCGATAACGTCGCGGCTGTGCGGGTGCTGCAGTTCGGTGCGCCAGTTCAACGCGATGGCGCCGGCGATGTGGTCGACGTCGTAGGCGTTGGTCTCCTCGTCGACCTCGATGACGACGATGCCGTCGTCGCCGAGGCGCGGCTCGAGCCAGTCGGGGGTGACCAGGGCGGTAGCGCGGCTCATGCTTCTCCAATGCTTGGTAGGACATCCCTTGTTAGAACAACGGTTGGTAGGCTACGGGTATGCCCGAAGCTGCATGCAATCCATCTCGCATTGAGGACCTCGACCCCCTGGCGCTGGAACGTCAGGTCTGCTTCGCGCTGGCAGTCGCCTCTCGAACCGTCATCTCGGTGTACCGACCGGTCCTTGAACCATTGGGGCTCACCCACCCGCAGTACCTGGTGATGCTGGCGCTGTGGGGTGAGCAACCGCTGTCGGTGACCGACTTGAGCCGCCTGCTCGATGTCGATGCCGGCACCCTGTCTCGTCTCCTCAAGCGCCTCGAGGCAGCAGACCTCATCGTCCGCCGGCGCGACCCCGCAGACGAGCGGTCGCTGGCCGTCACGCTGACCTCGAAGGGGACGTCGCTGCGGCAACAAGCGCTCAAGGTGCCCATCGAGGTCGTCCAACGTCTCGGCATGAGCCTCGATGACCTCCACGCCATGCATGCCCAGCTCACTGGCGTGATCGCAGCAGCGAAACTCGCCGCGTCCTAGCCGCGACTTGCCCCGGACGAACGACCTACGAGACGTTGAACGAGCGTCCTGACGAGGCCAAGGACGATGAGTACGAAAAGATGGTCAACCGAGAGACCGTGGTGTTCTCCCGAACGTTTGACCAACCTCGATTGGCCCACCGCACGAGTCGCCGACGACCTCAGAGGCGAAATCCAACGACTCAAGGAGACGTCGTCGGCTCCACTGCGCACCGTGGGCAGTCCGACGCTTGTGCGCCAACTGATCGACGCATCCCTCGTCGACAACCTGCTGCTGGTCACCTTCCCCTTGTTCCCGGGACCTGCGGGTCGGGAGTTGGGCCTTCACCGACATCGCCTCCACCGACCTCGACCTCATCGACCACAAGGTCCTCGACGGTCAGATTCTGGTCACGACCTACCACCCGACGGGAAACGACATCCCACGAGGCCGACCTTGCGCACCGACGCCGCACCATTGGTGGCGCGAGCGCGGGGTGCACAACACGAACGGTCTGCGATGCTCCGAAACGGAGCGCCCCATGACGATCCCGCACCGGGTCGCTCCGCGAGCCCATCCCTCACCGGCAACCGGTCGTCACCCGGCTGACATGAGCTGGGCGCGGCGGCCTCCCGCGTCTTCGTACCTGCGGTCGTCGCAGGGCTCGGCCGCTTCGGCACGCGGCAGCGGCAGCCCGGCCTGGCCGTCGTACCGCGAAGGCTTCGACCAGTCGGCCCTCCCTCGCAGGCCGGATCAGTCGTGGAGGCGTCGGTCGAGGTGCGCGACCAGCGTCTCGTAGAGCGAAGGGTCGTCGTGGTTCCCGACCAGGAGGCCGGCGAGGACCTGCAGACGGCGCAGGTCACGGCAGTCGGAGAGTCGGGTCCGGTCGATGGGCCGGGGTAGGCGGCCAATGCGTCGTCTGTGATCGTCATCGAGGCCATGTCCCACTCCACGGGCCCGACACACACGTCCTCGAAGTCGGTCCAGAGTGGTCCGTCCGGCGTCATGAGCACGTTTCCTGTGTGGGCGTCTCCATGCAGGGGACGGGCCGGCCAGGACCGGGTCAAGGGGACCAACTCGGCGGCAGCGCGATGGAGGGTCGGATCTGATGAGATCGCCAGCGCCGGGGAGATGTCGGTGAGAGGGCCGATCAGGGTGGGCAGGTCACCGGGGTAGCGGGCCAGTGCGTCGTGCAACGGTCCCAGCATCGCGCCGAAGCCGGCGGCTGATACTTCGCGGGAGTCGTGTTCGGTCCAGTGCCACAGGCACACTTCCAGTCCCTCTGCGATGTGGGGCCCCGGGTCCTCCCACGGGGCGACGATAGGTACGCCCGAGGCGGCGAGGAACTGGGCGACGAGCACTTCACGTTCGAGCCAGGGCAGGGGGTGTGGGCGCAGTGCGCGCCCGACGGTCACGACGCGGGTGACTACTGGTGCGGGCCTGAGTCGTACGCGAACGCTGTAGCCCTCGGCGATGACCTTGGGATCGTCGGCTGGCAGCCCCAATGCCCGAGCACAGGCGACGGATGCCGACACCGCATCGGCAGTGGTGGGGAGGACAGCCACGCCGTCGACGGTTTGTCGCTCATCGAGGTCGTCGTCCATGGCGGCCACTTTGACAGGGCGGGCAACCGCGTCGATGGCGGCTATAAAGACGCACGTCGCCAGATGCACGGATCGCGGCCATGTGAGTGTGCTTCTTCGCGAACGCTTGGTGACGCGACTCGGCCGGGGCAGGTGGCGCAACCAGGATCTCGAGCAGGTGCGCAGCCCGAGGCGAGCGTAGGGCTGGGACGATGATCCGGTGGAAGAGCTGATTTCTCTGTTGGGCCACCGTGTTCGCCTCGTCGACCTGACACACCGTCTCGGACCGTCGCCGAGCGAGCCGGTACCCCCGTGGCTGGAGGCACAGACGCATGAGGAAGGCGCCGAGGTGTGGGAGGGCATGTTCGGCATCCCACGTGGGGCTCTGCCAGGCGGACGGGGTTTCGCCGGTGAGATGCTGCACCGGCTGTCCACGCACGCGGGTACCCATGTGGACGCGCCGTGGCACTACGCGCCGACAGCAGGCGGTGCACCTGCCGCCACCATCGACCGTGTGCCGCTCTCGTGGTGCGTCGGTGACCTGGTGGTGGTGGACGTGTCGGACCTGCCCACCGGGCACCTGATCGGCCGAGACGAAGTGGTCGAGCGCCTTGCGGGCATCGCACCCGATCTGCAGGCGGGCGCTGTGGTGGCGTTCTACACGGGCGCGGAGCGGCTCTGGGGTGATGAGAAGTTCTGGGAGACCGGGTGTGGTCTGGGACGTGAAGCGGTGCTGGCGCTGCTCGAGCGTGGCGTGCGGACCATCGGTACCGACGCCTGGAGCTTGGACCGGCCATATCCGCTGATCGGCGCGGAGTGGCAGCAGCGGCGCGATCCGGCGGCGCTGTGGCCCGCGCACTTCGCTGGCATCGAGCAGCCTTATCTGCAGATCGAGAAGCTGGCCAACCTCACGGCGGTGCCTGCGATCGGGGCCACCATCCTCGCGTTCCCGATCAAGGTTGAGTGCGGCAGCGGAGCGTGGACGCGAGCCGTAGCTCTAGTCGCAGAGCCAGGCGAGCGCTGAACCACCACGGAGCCGCAGTGCGGTTGCGCACTGTGCGTGGGTCGTCTTCGGGCGCGGACGCGCTTTGTGCGTCGGGGACGACCCAGCACCGGGGCCGTCGACGGATCTCCTGAGCCGCTGCCCCCTGCCCGGTCGGGCAGATTCGTATGGCGGCGTCGGCGATGCTCGTGCCGTGAACCAGCTGCCCGACGCCGTCGTGGCCTCGCGGCCGACCGCCACCGTCGGCTGCTACACCGTCCCGGATAGCGATCCGCTTGTGGGTACGTGAGACGCCCAGGTCAGGGAAGGAGATCCCAGTACTGCTTACGGGCCGGCATGGCGTGGATGACCGTCTCGTCGCTGCTCTCAAAGATCAGGACGACGGTCTCGAGTAGGCGGGCCTGGGTGTCGAAGCCGAGCCGTAGTTCGCGGTGCGGCCAGTCCTCGTCGTCAATCGGTTCGACCCAGAGCGGCCAGTCGGCTGCTTGAACTGCGTCCTCTGGAAGCACTCCGTGTTTGAGTGCGCTGTCGTGGACCTTCACGCCGCAGAGCCGGCGAGCGCCCTGCGAATTGCTTCGGATCTCGAGATGTGTTCGCGCTCGGCGATCGCGTCGACCGCAGCGAGTTCCTCCGCTGTGAGGCGTACTGCAACGACCTGCATCGGCTCGGCGCCACGTCCGGGCCGACCGCGTCCGCGGCGCTTCATCTCCTCGACGTCGTAGCCAACTTCGGCCTCGTCCGCCCATTGCTGGATCTGCTCTTCGCTCACCATAGCCATAATCGTATTACGAAAAGCGGATCGGCGGAAACAGGGCAAGCCACGGGACTTGCGGACCGGGCACGAAGGGCAGTCGCTGGTGGGGTCGGGTTCGGCCCGACGCCCGAGCCCACCACATCCCGTGGCGTGGCCGGGCCAACCCCCTTTGGGAGGTGCGCCATGAGCGCCCTACTTGTCGGGTACGCCCGATGCTCCACCGATCAACAAGACCTCACCGCACAACGTGACGGCCTAATAGGCCTGGGTGTCGAGGCCGAGCGGATCTATGTCGACCATGGCCTGACCGGCACCAACCGCGAACGCCCCGGACTCCGCGAGGCGCTCGCCGCCTGCCGCGCGGGAGACACCTTGGTTGTCACCAAGCTCGACCGTCTCGCCCGATCCCTGCCCGACGCTCGCGCGATCGCCGACGAGCTCACCACCCGGCAGATCAGCCTCTCGCTCGGCGGGTCGGTCTACGACCCGACCGACGCCGTCGGACGGCTGCTGTTCAACGTCCTGGCCATGGTCGCCGAGTTCGAGTCCGACCTGATCCGCTTACGCACGGTCGAGGGCATGAAGGTCGCGAAGGCCAAGGGTCGACTCAAGGGCAAGCAGCCCAAGCTGAGCCGCAAGCAGGAGGCGCACCTTGTGTCGCTGGTGCACAGCGGCGAGTACAGCACCTTGGAGGTAGCCGAGCTGTTCGGCGTCGGACGCTCCACCGTCTACCGCGCCATTGAGCGCCAACGCACCGCTGCGAAGGCAGAACTCGCTGACGCCTCCTCACGACGCTGACCGCCACCTCGTCGGCGTCCCACAACCGAATACCTCGCGGGACGCCGACGAGCCGAACTCAGCGCAGCCGCTCACGCATCCCGCCACTTCCGTAAGCGGTTCCCGCTGCGGTCATTCCATGCGTGGGTATGCGACGCCGGCAGCGCCGCGTTGGTCGACGTACCTCGAGGCGAGGATGGCTGGGCTACGAGTGGTCGATTGACCCGGGCGACGCGGTGGCGTGGATTGCAACTTGGCTCACGTCCATTTGACATGCGCGGTAGGATTCGCGTGATTTGCTACGCATTGGAAGTGAGTTCAACACTGTGCCATCATCATTCCGGCCTGCATCTCCGCCCCAGTGTTCCGCCTCGACCGATCGACGTCGGGAGGACCTTACGAGACCGTCAGGAGCAGTGTCGATGTCCTTTTCGATCCGGCCAGTCAGGCAGCGCCAGTTGCCTGCGAGGATGGCAGTACTCATCGGCACCCGGACAGAGCTTGCCGCGCCGCTGATCGCGGACCGCCATTGCCTATCAGCGGCCGGGCGCGCTCAGAGTCTTGCTCTCAGCCTGTGAGCGCAGTCGACGTCGCTCTTGTGGCGATCGGGCTGGTCATCTTGGTCGGTGGCGGTGAGCTTCTGGTGAGGGGGGCATCGGATCTCGCGGCTCGTGTCGGCCTCTCCTCGCTGGTCATCGGGTTGACGGTGGTGGCCTTCTCCACGTCGTCGCCAGAGATGGCCGTCACTGTCGGCGCGGTCTTGGAAGGGCAACCCGACCTGGCGGTCGGCAACGTTGTGGGCAGCAACATCGTGAACGTCCTACTGATCCTGGGTGCCTCCGCGCTGCTCCTACCGTTGACGGTGCGCGCACAGTTGATTCGTCTGGACGTGCCGGTGATGGTCGGGGTGTCAATGTGCTTGTTGCTGCTGTCGCTGGACGGCCGCCTGAGCCTTGCTGACGGGTTCTTTCTGGTCACGGTGATAGTCGTCTACACCGCGGTGTCGGTCGTTGTGGGGCGACGCAGTGCGCCGTATGTCCGCGAGTCAACAGTGGGCGAGAAGGAACGACCGGTGTGGCTGCTCCTCCTGGCGGTGCTCGGCGGGGTGGCGCTGTTGGTCGTCGGAGCGCAGCTGCTGGTCGAGGGTGCGGTCGGCATCGCTGAGGGGTTTGGGGTGAGTGGCCTGGTGGTCGGGCTCACGGTGGTTGCGGTAGGTACCTCGCTCCCTGAGCTGGCGACGTCCCTCATTGCTGTTCGACGCGGTGAGCGCGACCTGGCGGTCGGCAACATCGTCGGCAGCAACATCTTCAACATCGCTGCTGTGCTGGGCGTCGCCGCCTTGGTGGCCGATGACGGGGTACCGGTCGCAGACGCGGCCGTGGCCCTCGACATCCCGCTCATGATCGCCGCAGCGGTCGCGCTGCTGCCCGTGGCTTTCACCGGGATGGCCATCGCCCGTTGGGAGGGCGCGCTGTTCGTCGGGTTGTACGCCGCGTTCACCGCTTACGTGGTGCTGGCAGCCACCGAGCACGACGCGCTCGGGGGCTTCACGGCCGTGATGATCTGGTTCACCTTGCCGTTGGTCGCGATCACCTTGGTCGTCCTCGGGGCCTACGAGATTGGTCGGCGTCGCGCGGCTCGCGAGCCGCTGGCGCCGTCCTGAGGCTCCGGATGTCCGACGAGCGTCACGACCCGAGGAGGCCGACGTGCTGCTCGCCCTGAGCGCCTTGACGGTCTTGGCCGTCCTGGCTCCGCTCCTTGCCCGCTTGGGCTTGGGCCGGGAGCTCGGCTACGTGTTCGCCGCTGGTTTCGCGGGGGTCGCGATCCTGATCGCGTTCCACGTGCCGCAGATCCTTGACGGGGGCACGGTCGAGACCTCCATGGACTGGTTGCCGTCGTTGGGGGTCTCGTTCGCCCTGCGGCTCAACGGACTCTCGTCGCTGTTCGCGTTGATGGTGCTCGGCGTAGGCGCCTTGATCATGGCCTACTGCCCTCGCTACTTGAGCTCGCACGATCCCCATGGGGCCATCTACGGACTGCTCACGCTGTTCGCGGCCGCCATGCTGGGGCTGGTGCTTGCCGCCGATGTTGTGCTCCTCTTCGTGTTCTGGGAGGCCACCACCTACTGTTCCTTCCTGCTGCTCGGGCTGGCCGGGGGCCGGGCCACCCGGCCGGCCCGGCGGGCTCTGCTGATCACCGCAGCCGGCGGTCTGGCCCTGCTGGTAGCCGTGGTGCTCCTCACCGTGGTCACCGGGAGCACGGCAATCAGCGACATCCTGGCCGACCGCGAGGTGATCCTCGCGTCACCGCTGGCATTGCCGATCGGCGCCCTGATCGCGTTCGCCGCGTTTACCAAGTCGGCCCAGGTGCCGCTGCATTTCTGGCTACCCGGTGCGATGGTGGCGATGACCCCGGTCAGCGCCTTCCTGCATGCGGCGACGATGGTCAAGGCCGGTGTGTACCTGCTGATGCTGGTCTCGCCCATCTTCTCGGGCGTGCCCGCATGGTCGGCGCTCCTGGTCTCGATCGGATTGACCTCGGCGTTGTGGGGCGCCTTCATGGCCCTGCGCCAGCACGATCTGAAGGCCATCCTCGCCCACTCGACCGTCAGCCAGCTCGGGCTGCTGGTTGCCGCCATCGGCGTCGGCACCCCGATCGCTCTTGCCGCCGCTATGCTCCACACCATCGCCCACGCGCTGTTCAAGGCGACGTTGTTCATGCTCGTCGGAATCATCGACAAGGAGGCAGGTAGTCGCGACATCCGGGAGCTGTCCGGGCTGTGGCGGGTGATGCCGGTGACCGCGACGATGACAGCGCTGGCCGGACTCTCGATGGCCGGCATCGTGCCGATGCTCGGCTTCGTGAGCAAGGAATACCTCTTCCAAGGAATCTTCCAGGCCGACTTCGCCCCAGCGGCGGGGCTGGTCGCCGGCTCGATCGCAGTCGCCGCATCGGCGCTGACCACGGCCTACGGGCTGCGCATCGTCTACGGCGCTTTCGGCGGCAGCACTCACCAACCCGGCCTCTACGAGCCGTCGCCGGCGTTCCTGGCCCCTGCGGCGATCGCGGCGTTGGCCGGGTTGGTCCTGGGCGCCGGCATCGACTTGCTGAACCCGCTCGTGGCACGAGCCGGCGCCGATGTCGTGCCTGGCGAGCCATTGGGGGCGTTCCAGTTCTGGCACGGACTCAGTCCTGAGATCGTCATGTCCGTCATCGCATTCAGCTCTGGGCTGATGCTCTTCCTGCGTCGACACCAGGTGGACCGACTGCTCGACCGGGTCGTGGTTCCCGACGCCGGGGCAGCGTTCGACCGGGCCCACGCCGGACTGATTGCGTTCGGATACCGGGTCGGGCAGCCGGACCGCGCGGGCGGGACGATGAGCCACCTTGTCCGGCCCCTTGGTGGCGTCGTTTTTCTCGCGGCAGTCGGATTCGTGACGCTGCGCAACCTCCCGCCGGTGCGACCCGCCGACACGGTGGGTGACTGGGTGGTGGTCGGCCTGTTCGCTCTCGGCGTCGCGGCCGCCGTGGTCGCCCGTGACACCCTCGCGGCCGTTGCTGCGCTCGGGTTCGTCGGCTTGCTGATGGCGGCCCTGTTCGTGACCGCTGGCGCGCCGGACGTCGCGCTGACTCTCGTGCTGGTCGAGGTGTTGACCGCCGTCGTCGTGGTCTGGGTGCTGCGTCGGCTGCCGGCGCGGTTGCCCACCGGGGACGGGCCGCGAGTGCCGTGGTCGGTGCTGCTCGCGCTCGCCTGCGGGCTCGCCGCCGCATCGGCGACGTACGCCCTGACCGGGCGGCGAGGTCCGTCAACCGCCTCGTCGTTCTTTCTCGACAACGCCGAGGCGGCGACCGGAGGCACCAACGTGGTCAACACCATCCTGGTGGACTTCCGGGCGATGGACACCCTTGGCGAGGCAGTCGTTCTCGGCGCGGTCGCGCTCGGGCTGCTCGCTCTGCTCGGCTCCACCGCCGCAGATGATCACACCCCGGAGCCACCCGCCGACGCCGACCATCTCAGCGCCGCCGCATCGGTGTTCCTCCAAGTGAGCGCACGGCTGGTCGTGCCGGGCGCGGCGCTGGTGGCTGCCTACCTGCTCTACGTCGGCCACGACGCCCCCGGCGGAGGATTCATCGCCGCCCTCGTCGCAGGCGCCGCGGCCGCGACCCACCAGATCGCACACGGACGGCTACCGAGGTGGTCGCGACCTGAGCTGCTAGTCGGGAGTGGGATCTTGGTCTCCCTCGGCACCGGACTGCTGGCGAGCGCCAAGGGCGAGGCTGTGCTGGCGCCGTTCAAGCTGCCCGGACTGGACGCGGTCGGTGTCGGCTCGGCACTGCTGTTCGACATCGGTGTCATGCTCATGGTCCTCGGTATGCTGACGGCCGCCCTCGACCGCTTCGCGGCGCGCACCCACCGGCCCGAGTCGTCAAGGGTGCACCCGTGACCGCGGCGATCATCGTCGGCCTGCTGGTGGCCGGCGGGGTGTGGTTCCTCGCACAGCCCGGGCTCCTGCGCGTGATCCTCGGATTCGTGCTCCTGGGCCATGGCGTCAACGTGCTGTTGCTGGCGTCGGGTGGTCTCGATCGCCGCCGGGCGCCCTTCGTCGGCGATGGTGCCGGGGACCCCGCCGCCTTGGCGGACCCGCTGCCCCAGGCCTTCGTCCTGACCGCCGTGGTGATCACGTTCGGGGTCAGCGTCTATCTGCTGGCGATCCTGCGCGCGGAGTCCGTCGAAGACCCGGACGTGAGCGCAGCAGATGACATGGACGAGACGGACGAACCGAGCGCGGGTCGATGAGCCCGATGCTGCTGGCGCTGCCGGTCTTCGCTCCCTTGGCAGGCGTCGGAATGGTCCTGCTCCTGTCCCGACGCGGCGCGGGCTCGGCGGGTGCCCCGCCAAGGATCGCTCGAGCGGTCGGGTGGGGCGTCACGGTCGTTGTGCTGGTGGCGTCCATGGTGTTGCTGACCTCCGCCCTCGACGGGGACATAGCGACCCTGCGGCTCGGGGGCTGGCCGTCCGGCATCGCGATCGTGCTCGTCGCCGATGTCCTCGGCGCCCTCATGATGGCGGTCACGTCGCTGCTGGTGCTGCTGAGCCTCGTTTTCGCGGCTGCGACAGGCGAGGACGACGGCCACTTCGTCGCGTTGGCCCTGGTGCTCTCCACCGGTGTGTACGGCGCGATGCTCACCGGCGACCTGTTCTCGTTGTTCGTGTTCGTCGAGGTGATGCTGGTTCCGAGCTACGTGCTCCTGATCCGATCCGGAGGGCGGCGTCGGCTGGCGGCCGGACAACGCTACGTCAGCGTCAACCTGCTCGCCTCCACCCTGTTCCTGGCTGGCGTCGGCCTGCTCTACGGCGTCACAGGCACCGTCGACCTCGGCGAGCTGGCAGGTGCTGCCCGCAACCCGGCGGCTGCGCTCGCGACCGCAGTGGTGCTGTTGGCCCTGGGGATCAAGGCCGCGATCGTGCCCCTGCACAGCTGGCTCCCGAGCAGCTACGCCGTAGCCGGCCCCGCCGTGGTCGTACTCTTCTCCGGTCTTCTCACCAAGGTTGGTGTCTATGCGCTGTTCCGGATCTATGCCGTCGTGTTCGACGGCGACCGACGCTGGTTGTGGATCTTCCTCGTCCTCGGGCTGCTCACCATGGTGGTCGGCGTCCTCGCTGCACTGGGGGAGCGCTCCGTTCGATCTGTGTTGACCTTTCACATGGTCAGCCAGATCGGCTACATGCTGCTCGGCCTGGGGTTGTTCACCACCGCCGGGTTGGCGGCCGGCATCTTCTTCCTCGTCCAGTACGTCCTGGTCAAGGCAGCGCTACTGATGTGCGCCGGCGCCATCGAGGTCCGCCACGGCACCGACGAGCTGCGTCTCTTGGGCGGAATCGGCCGCACGGAACCCGTGCTCGCGGGGGCATTCGGGATCTCCGCACTGGCACTGGTCGGTGTCCCGCCGCTCTCCGGCTTCGTCGCCAAGCTGAAACTCGTGCAGGCAGCCGTCGCCGAGCACCAGTACGCCGCAGTGGCAGCGGTGGCGGTCGTCAGCCTGCTCACCTTGGTCTCGATGCTGAAGTTGTGGAACGCCATCTTCACCCAGCCCGAGCCCCAGCCCGAGTCCCAGCCCGTGACGAGACCGGGTGCTGGCCCGTCGACCGAAGCAACGATCATGGTGGTCGCGTCGCGCTCTGGTCCGATCCTGCCCCCGGCCGGTGCGATCGCGTCGCGGCCGCTGCTGCTGGCCCCCGCGGTCGTCCTGGCCGGGGTGGCGGTGTCGCTCGGCCTCGCTGCGGAGCCGCTGCTCGTTGTCTGCGAGCGGGCGGCCGATGGTCTGGTCGACGTCGGAACGTATGTCGAGGCGGTGACCTCGCCATGACCGGGGCCCGTGCTCCTCGTCCTGTCCGCATGGCTCTGTTCGTGGTGGTCTACGGGTGGCGCTACCTGAAGGCCAACGTGCAGGTCGCAGCGACCATCCTGACGGGCCGGCCCCGGCTCGCGCCGGCCCTGGTCGAGGTGCGGCTGCGGTGCCGGACCGACGCAGAGGTGGCCGCCTACATGGGCTTGATCACCCTGACTCCCGGCACTATGGCCGTCTCCCTCAGTCCTGACCGCACGCGGCTGATCGTGCACGGCATGCACGCCTCCGACACGACGGCATTTCGCGCAGACCTGGCGCGGCTCGAGGCGGAGCTGCTTGACGCCGTCCGCCGGCTGGAGCGGGGCGGCACGGCCCCCAACGGAATGGAAGAAGGGTGAGTGGCGTGGAGCCGTCTCTGGGCTCGGTGCTGGACCTTGCGCTGTTGGTGCTCGCAGGCACGCTCGTCACGGCCATGGTGCGGATGGTGCGCGGCCCCACCGACGCCGACCGGGCACTGGCGGCCGACGTTGGCTTCGCGGTTCTCATCGCCGCCGTGGCGCTCCTGGCGGCGCGACTCGACGAGCCGACCCTCTACAGCCTCGTCATGGTGGCAACCCTGGCCGGATTTCTCACCACCGTCGCGCTTGCGCGGCTGGTCGATCGGCGTTCGCCGTGAGTGCCCAGGAGCTGGCCGCTGGAGTGCTGGTGCTCGTGGGCGTCGCGCTGTTCGCGAGCGCCGCGGTAGGACTGCTGTGGCTGCCCGACGTATACGCCCGAATCAACGCGGCCGCGAAGGCCGCCGGACTTGGCGTGGTCAGTGTGTTGCTCGGTGTCCTGATCCTCGACCCGAGTCCGGCCTCGGTGATCACTCTCAGCCTCGCGATCGTGCTACAGCTGCTCACCGTGCCTATTGCCGGCATCGCCATCGCCGAGGCGGCCTGGCTCTCGAGAGCCCCTCGGACACCAAGCACCCAGGACGAGCTCGAATCTCCACCCTGAAGGTCGTGCAGCCCGTGAGGGGCGAGTTGGTGGTCGACGAGCGAGTGGGCCAGCGCGGGAACTGACGTAGCCACGCTCGCGGAGTGCCGTGATGACTTGGCCGTCAATCGCTGACCTGGGTCAGGTTGGGTAACGACAGCCGAGTCCTTTCGGCGGCCAGGACGGAGGGCACGATTTTGAACGAACCAGAGTTCGTGATAACGTTGTCGCATGTGGGCTTGGGGGGTCCATCGCTGGATGAGACGCTCCTGATGCGTTGAACGTGCCCGGCTCGGGCTTCACTCCGGTGGCGGCTCGACCCGTTGATCCGGTTCCCGGCCGGCGCCCGCGCCTACTGCGACGGTGGTGATCTGCATGGTTGACCTTCGTGTCCTCGGCTGGCGAGCGATCCGGTCTCGTCGGTGGTCTGCTCGTGTCCTTGGTGTTGGGCGGGGATGGACCTGACATGAGCACAGACGAAGTTCTGATGGTCGCCGTGGGCTGGGTGCTCTTCGGGCTCGCCGTCGGGCTGTGGATGGCTCGTCGCGGACACGACCCCAGGTGGGCGGTCATCGCGGTGGCGTTCGGTCCGATCTTCGTCCCGATCGCGTTCGAGCGGGTCGAACGGCGTCCCCGTCTGGTCGTGCCGGGCCCGGCGTCACCCGGACAGGAGGCTGAGGCCGCGGACGGGCCCCGGGTGCTAATCGGTCTGGATGGCTCGGTGGAGGCGCAAGCGGCTCTCGACCGGGCGAACGATCTCCTCGGGTCTCATCTCGGACTGCTCGTGCTGGCGGAGGTGGTGTGCCACGACGCGACCGAGGATGCCAGCTACGCAGACATCGATGCCGCAACGCATCGGTTGAGGTCGTCAGCCGCACGGGTCCGCGGCGTCGGTGGCCAGGTAGGTTTCGCGGTGTTGGCCGGTCCGCCTGGTGAAGCCCTGCTGTGGTTTGCCGAGGACCGGGGCATGGATCTGATCGTGGTGGGACGCCGGGGTCGTGGACTGTCCACACGCCTGCTCGGCAGCGTCTCGTCGTGGTTGGTTCGCCACTCCCGTCTGCCGGTCCTGGTGGTCGAGTCTCGCTCACAGGCAGGCCGCGCCCGCTGGCAACGGCAGCGGCCGGGGGGTGCTCGTCGAGGTCGCTTGGGGTAGGCCGCTTGGGATGGGGGCGACCGGTGACCCCCTGGATTGGCGCGTGGGCTGCGTCCCGAGGCCGGCGCGCGTCTCTCGACTTGATCTGTCCGTGCAGCGACGTCCCGCTGGCATGATGAGATTTCTCCGACCCACGACAAGCCGCCCGATACGCTGGCAGGCTTCTGGCGCCGCTCAGTGCTCTCGCGGCCCCTGTGGTCATTGAAGGCCTTTCGCCGATGATGCGGTGGCAAGTGCGTCGTCGCACGGCGGCACCGTCAAGCCGATCCACGGCGCACCCCTTTGCAGCAGTCCGTATTCCGCCGCACCATCCTCAACCCCTGGTTTCGAGTCGTCCTCAGGTCGAATCCTTCCGTGCCGAACCCTTGAAAACGATGACGAAAGCATGAATACTGGTTCGTGCAATGGGGAGTATCCCCGTGGCGGGCTTCGTCAACACGGTGCCAACGGCTCCCGGAGCCCGGTCCCGCCAGGGACGGGAGAGACCATCCGCAGCGAGACGTAGGAACGGCTCGCCGAGATTCGGGTGGCGTCCATGATGTTCAAGATTCAGATCTCCGGTCGGACCCAAGGGGCGTGGCCAACCTGGTTCGCCTCTCCAGATGGTCGTCTCGTCAGTGCGGTCCGACGCATGGTCGTAGCGAGCAAACCGCGGACGCCCCGCCAGCGGTGGATGTGACCGCCCCGGCGAGCGGCTCCGTCATCCTTGGCGTCACTGGCGGGCGAGGGCCGAGAGGGGTACTGCGATGGCCTGGACCCTGATGGCGTGGGCCGTCGTCCTCCTGCACCTGGCGTTCCTGGTCTTCCAGATGCTCGGCGCCCTGCTTGCCCTCGTGTCGCAGGTGTGGTTCGTCCCGCACCTCGCCGTGGTGTCGTGGGGGGTCGGCATCGTCATCACTCAGGGCAGCTGTCCCCTGACGGTGCTCGAGAAGGACCTGGTCGAACGCGCCGGTGGCACGCCGTACTCCGGTTCCTTCCTCGACCACTACGTCTTCGGGATCCTGCTCCCCGACGGCACCCAGACCTTCGTGTACGCGACCCACCTGGTGGTCATCCTCGCGACGTACGCCTACGTGGTGTTGCGGCTCCGACGGCGTGCGGAGCAGGGTGCCGGCGAACGAGCCGCGACGGCGAGCGCGAGCTCACCAGGAGCCGAGCCCGGGTGATGGACACCGCGCTGGCGGACCGCCCGGCAGCGCCCGGTCCCGCGAATCGGCCCGGTCGTTCGTACGACGAGCGCGTCACCACGCGTGTCCTGTGGCTGACCTGTGCGGCTGTAGTGGCGGTTCGCTCGGTCTTCGTGGCCCAGCCGATTCGTTCCGATGAGGGTGGGTACCTGCATGCTGCGCGCCACTGGGCGCCGGGCGAGGGCGAGTTCATCTACGGCGACTTCCACGTCGACCGGCCGCCGTTGCTGATGGCGTTCTTCCGCCTGGCGGCCCTGTGGGACACCGACGCGGCGATCCGGGTCATCACGATCCCGGTGGTCGTGGCGATCGTGCTGGCGACCGCTCGCGCCGCCGGCCTGCTGGCCGGCCCGGTCGCGGCGAGGTGGGCAGCGGTGGTGACGGCGGCTCTGATGTGCTCCCCGGCGCTGGCGGCCGATCAGGCCGACGGCGTGATGTTCGCGCTCCTCTTCGTCACGGGTAGCATCGCCGCGATTCTGCACGGTTGGCGAGCCGGTGACCTCCGCACGACCGTCGGCTGGGGGCTGGTCGCCGGTGTGCTCGCTGCCGCTGCGCCGTTGGCGAAGCAGAACTTCGTCGACGCGTTCGCCTTCGCCGGGGTGCTGATCGCGGTCTCGGCGCTGCGGCATCCGGGGTCTCGGACGCGGCTCGGCACGCTGGCCGCCGGCTTCGGTGCGGGCACCGTCGTCGTCGTCGCAGCGCTGGCGGCGTGGGCCCACCTCAAGGGGGTCGCGATGGACGTGATGTGGGAGGACGTGATCGCCTTCCGTGTCGAGGCGGGACAGGTGCTGGCCGCGTCCCACCACTCGGCACCGATGGAGCGCGCTCGGCTCCTCGTGCTCGCCGCCGTGGCCAGTGCGGCTGTGCCTGTCGTGATGACCTGGCTGGTTGGGTTGCTGCGTCGGCCTCGCCCTCTCGCGGCCGAGCAGTGGGCATTGCTCGCCCTGCTCGGGTGGAGCGCGATCGGCATCGTGGTCGGGGGGAGCTACTGGCTGGACTACCTGCAGGCGTTGGCTCCCGCTGCGGGCCTCGCGGCGGGTCTGGTGAGCGCCGGCCGTGGCGCCGAGCGGCGGCTGATGCGCGGCTTGGCGCTGTGGGCGGCGGTCGCGTCGCTGGGGGCAGTGGCCACCACCACGCTCGCCTACCAGGTCTCGCCGCGGCTGTGGTACCCCCAGCTCATCGGCGGGTGGGTGGCCGACTCCGCCGAGGAGGGCGACACGATGGTGGTCGCGTACGGGAACTCGCAGGTCGTGGAGGCGGCCGACCTGCCCACTCCCTACCCCTACCTGTGGAGCCTGCCGATGCGGACCCTCGACCCGGACCAGCAGCGCCTCGAGCGCCTGCTCGACGGACCCTCGCGGCCGACCTGGTTCGTCGTGTTGAACGGGGTGAACTCGTGGGACATCGATGACGACGGCCGACTCCGCTCCATGATCGAGGAGCACTACGAGCCGGCCGGCACGATCTGCGGGTACAACGTCCTGGTCCGCGCCGACGTCGAACGGCGACTCGCCGACGCTCCGAACTGCGGCAGCAGCCAGTGGTGAGCTCCAGTGGTGAGGTCAGCTGGCAAGGGTGCCGGCGAACACCTGCCAGGACAGCGCTGACTTCGCGACGAGGCTGAGCAGGATGTAGACCCGTTCGCCGAACAGGTAGTCGCGCCACCGTCCGAGGCCGCGGTACTGCAGCCATTGGTTGAGGGCGAAGACGTTGAAGAAGGCGAAGAGCGACACGAAGATGCCGTAGACGAAGGCGGGCGGCTCGGCCCCGGAGGTGGACTGCGGTGACACCAGGTAGACCGTGATCGCGAGCCACGGCACGATCCCGGCGGCACACCCGAAGATGAACGGCAGCCAGCCGCGCGAGCCCGGGTCCTCGTAGTGCTCTTGGAGCCACCCGAACAGGATCATCGAGGCGTTGACGCCGAACAGCGCCAGCAGGGCCGCGACGTCGGAGATCCCGACTAGCTGGGCGATCAGCACGATCATCAGCGACGAGGACACGGAGTACTCGATCCAGCGAGCCCGGTTGCGGCGTCGGGCGAGGTCGGCCCGGTAGCCGGCCCCCCAGGTGGTGGTGACGACGACGTGGGCCAGCGCGGACAACAGGAGGAACGCTGCCACCGCGGCACCGGTTGGGACGTCGAAGAGAACGACCTGCTCCTCCGGCGTCGTTCCGGGTGGGCCGGCGAGGTAGGTCCCGGTGACCGGGAGTGCGAAGCTGGTGGCCAGGGCGAGGACCGCGACGGCCTGGGCGAGGTGGAGCACGGCTGCTACCAGGTTGTCGCGTCGCAGTTTCGGAGCCAAAGGCTTCCACCTCGGGAGCAAGCGGATCGGGAGATGCTTCGCGGTGCTGGCCGGACATGGTCGCTCCTCGTGTGCGGGACTTGACTTCCGAAGTGTGCTTCGTGAATACTGTAGCGCATGAGGGGAGTACCCCACCCTCGCTGACATCGACAGTTCGACCGGCCCTGCCCGGTCCGGTGCGGCGGTCGCCAGGTCCACGGACCGGGCGGCGGGGGAGACCTCCAACGTCACGCTCGGCTGTTGGTCGAGTGGTCACGCTGGAGGTATAGCTGTCATGGATGTTCCCTTCTGGGCCTGGGCGGCGGTGCTGGGCGTCATCGTCGTGATGCTGGCGATCGACCTGTTCGCCCACCGCACCGCTCACGTCGTCGGTGTCAAGGAGGCTGCCGCCTGGTCCGCGGTCTGGGTCAGCCTCGGCCTGACGTTCGGCGGCATCGTCTGGTGGGCCTACGGCGCCCAGGCCGGCGGCGAGTACTACGCCGGGTACCTGATCGAGAAGTCGCTGGCGGTCGACAACGTCTTCGTCTTCGCGCTGATCTTCACCTACTTCGCCGTGCCGCGGGAGTACCAGCACCGGGTCCTGTTCTACGGCGTCCTCGGGGCACTGGTCTTCCGGGCGATCTTCATCGCCGGTGGCGCGGTCCTGATCGAGAACTTCGCCTGGATCCTCTACCTCTTCGGCGCCTTCCTCGTATACACGGGCTGGAAGATGTTCCGCCACCGCGACGACCAGATGGACCTCTCGCGCAACAAGCTGCTGGCACTGGCCAAGAGGAAGATCCCCTCGACGGAGGAGTACCACGGGCAGAAGTTCTGGGTGAAGCAGGCGGGCAAGTGGGTGGCCACGCCGCTGTTCTTCGTCCTCATCATGGTCGAGACCACTGACATCATCTTCGCCGTCGACTCCATCCCCGCGATCTTCGCCGTCACCCAGGACCCGTTCCTGGTCTTCACCAGCAACGCCTTCGCCATCCTGGGCCTTCGAGCGATGTACTTCCTGCTCGCCGATCTCATCGACCGCTTCATCTACCTCAAGGCCGGCCTCGCCGCGATCTTGGTCTTCGTCGGCATCAAGATGCTGCTCCTCGACGTCTACAAGGTTCCGATCTGGCTCTCCCTCGGCGTGATCGCCAGCTGCATCGCCGTTGCGGTCATCGCCAGTCTCCGCGCGACTCGTGACCAGGCCACCGTCGCCCCCCACGCGACGCCGGCCCACGCGTCCGACGAGGACGAGGTGCTGCGATGAGCCCCCGCACGCGTCCCAAGGCGGGCGGTTCGCCGGTGGCGCTGAGGACCAGGGACATCGCCGACCTGGCGATCACCTCCGGCTTTCCGTGCATCTCGGTCCTCCTGCCGACGAAGCCGTCCCCGCGCATGACCAGGGAGGACCGGTCGAGGTTGGACGACCTGGTCCGAGACGTGGAACACACGCTCGCCGAGCGTGGCGTGATGAACCGGTCCGCGCTGCTGGACAAGCTGGCCGAGCAGGTCGACCGCGCGGGAGACCAGCCGACCGACCTGGGGCTGTGCATCTACGTGAACCGGGCCGTCGCCCGCTCGTTCCGGCTGCCACAGTCGGTGACCGCCCGGGCGGTGGTGGAGAGCACCTTCGCCACTCGGCCGCTCATCGCGGCCCTGCACCGCATGCCACCCCACGCCGTGCTGCTGCTACACCCCACGTGCGCCCACCTGTACGCCTCCGAGGACGGCGGCCTGCGCCCAGTGGGACGGTCCGAGCCGTTTGGCTCGGGGCGGCCGATCCGGGTGCCGGGTGCCGGACAGCCGGGCGCCGCCGAGGCCCGAACGGAGCTGATGGCCAGGTTCCTGCGCAAGGTCGACCGGATGCTGGGCGACTACCGGGCCGACCACCCGAGCCCGCTCGTGCTGGTGGGTCCGCCGCGGTTGCTCGAGGAGTTCTGCTCCCTCAGTGCCAATCTGGAGCGGCTCGCCGGGCGGGTTGATGACCGCGACTGCGCCACGGCCCTCGACCTGGCCCTGGCCGGCATCACGTCCGTCGAGGCGTACCTGCGGACACGACGCGACGACGCACTCGCGCTGCTGCGCCAGGCAGAGTCGGATCGACCCACGGACGTGGCCTCGGGCATCGAGCAGTGCTGGCGGGCCCTCGGGCGACGCCTGCCCGCGATGCTGCTGGTCGAGGAGAACTTCATCAGTCCAGGCACGACGGCACCCGGACGCGGGGCTCCTGCGAACTCCTCAGGGAACGCCTCCGGGGATGCCTCCGGGGCCGGCGACGTGCATGACTTGGTGGACGACCTGATGGAGCAGGTGATCTTGATGGGCGGCCAGCTGGCGCTGGTGGCCGACGGCGACCTCGCGAACCATGACCGGATTGCGCTGGTCCTGCGGCGCTAGTGCCAACCTTGACACCGCAGCACGATTCACGTAATCTGATGCGTAAGAAACCCTTGAAGGGGAGTACCCCACCAACCGGCCATCGTCACTCCGGTCGTCCTGCGACCCGGTGGCCGACCACACCTCCCGGGGTGTGGCGGGGAAGACCTTCCGACCACTGTCGGGAGGCATTCTCCGTGAATACTCAGCTACTTCGTGACCGGCTGAAGGATCGGCGCCGTCCGCCCGGGCGGGTCGGCCCTGCGGGGTGGCGGCGATGACGGCCCTGACCGCGACCCGGACCGAGCTGCTGCGGCGTCGCTCGGCGATCGCCTTCGCGGCCCAGGGCCGTGACCTTCTGGTCGACAAGCGGATGGCCCTGGTGCGCGAGTTGCACCGTCTCGACGCAGACGTGTCCGCCCAGCGTGAGGCCGCCGCCGTCCTCGCCCGGGAGGCTCGCGCGCTGCTCGACGAGAGCACCGCCGACGAGGGCCCGGCCGCCGTCGCGGCGGTCGCGTCGGGTGCGGCCAACGGCGTCGTCGCCGAGCGCGAGGACCGCATGGTGGTCGGCGTGCGGGTCGTGACGGTGCAGGCCAACGACCTGCGACGGACGGCCGAGGAGCGCGGCGCGGCACCGGTGCTGGTGGCCCCGTCGATCGAGGCGGCGGCGGAGGCCTACGAGCGGTACCTCGAGCACGTCCTGCGCTTCGTGGCCCTCGAGGCCACGGTGCGCCGGCTCACCGAGGAAGTGGCCCGCACCACGCGCCAGGTCAACGCGCTCGAGAACCTCGTCATCCCCGGACTCGAGGAGGAGGCCGCCCACATCACCGCGGTCCTCGAGGAGCGCGAGCGTGAGGAGCACTCCCGCCTGAAGCGGGCGCGGGAGCGACGTCGCGTCCCGCAGGACCGACCGGCACCGGACCATCCTCCCGTGCCGCGACCCGACGAGGAGGAACGGCGATGACGCAGATGCAGGATCCGGCCGCGATGCGCCAGGTGCGCGAGCTAGAGCGGCTTATCGAGGCCCGTCTCGAGGAGGCGCGGCAGAGCAACGCCCGCGTTGTCGCGGCCCGGGAGCAGGCGGAGCTCCTCGTGGGGGAGTTCGCCGCGGAAGCCGCCGCGGAAGCCGACCGCCTGTCCGCGCGTATCTTGCAGGAGGCACGCGAATGGGTACAGGCCGACGAGGCCGAACAGCAGCGGATCGGCGTCGAGGTGACGCAGCGGGCCGTGCGCCTGCGGGAGGAGCTCGTCGCCGCCACCGTCGCCGCCGTCCTGACCGTCGCCCCGACCGTGACCCCGCCCGTGGCCCCGACCGTGGCCCCGACCGTGGCCCAGCGGGCCGACCGGACCCCGAAGGCGAGCCGATGATCCGCCGACTGCACCACGTCCAGCTCCTGGGCCGACGCGAGCAGCTGCTCGAGACGGTCGAGTCGCTCCAGCGAGCCGGGGTCGCCGAGGTGACGCCATCCGGGGCGCCGACCGGCAGTGCGGACAAGGCTGCGGACCCGGTTGCAGACCCGGCTGCGAACAAGGGTGAGGACCGTATGGCCAGGCGGGACCTGCTGGCCCGGGTGCAACGCCTGCTGGAGTGGGCGCCGTCAGATGCCTCGTTGGCACGCGAGTCGCCACGCCGGAGCGCGGACGCCGCACCGGTGGACCCGCGCGACGCCGACGTCAACATCGCGACGCTCGAGCTCGAGGTCGAGTCCCTGCGCGGGGCCCAGGCCTCGCTGGAGGAGGAGCGCGACGCGCTGGCGCGCTACGTGGACGTCCTCGCCCAGCTCGAGACCCTCGTGCCGGAGCTGACCTCGCTCTCCGATGCCGAGCTCGAGCTGCTGGGACTGGCGATGACCGCGCTGGTGCTCGACGACCCGGCCGGGGCCGTGGTCGGACTGCTCGAGACCCAGCTGCGGCAGCTCGCCGGCAACGGGTTCATGCTCCGCAGTACGGACGCCGGCCGCGCCCGCGGCTGCCTCCTGGTGGTGGCCCGCGACCGGCTGCCCGAGGTCCTCGGTCTCATGGGCGCGGATGAGATCAGCCGGGTCGAGGTACCCGAGGACTACGCCCACCTGTCCCTGCACACCACGCTCGTGCGGATGCGCGCCCGGCTCGTCGACCTCCAGGCCGACCTCGACGCCGTCCGCGCCGACCTCGACGCGCTCTGGCTCCGCGAGGCCCCCGGGCTGCGCGCCGCCGCGCGTGCGCTGCTCGTGCTGACCGAACGCGACGCCGCGGTCGCGGCCGCCGCGCTCTCCGAGCGCACCTTCCTCCTGCGCTGCTGGGTGCGGGCAGACCGTCGCCGCGAGGTGCGCGAGCAGCTCGACCGCGACGGCCTCGCCGACGTGGCCGTCGTCGACGCCCCGGCGGGCGAGGTCCCCGGCCCCTCCCCGGTGGAGCTGACCGGACGCGCCGCATGGTCCCCCTACCGCCGCCTGGTCGGGTTCCTCTCCTGGCCCTCCCCGAACGGGCTGGACCCGACCGGACTGATGGCGATCTTCTTGCCGTTCCTCTTCGGTGTCATGGTCGGCGACGTCGTCTACGGCGCCGCGCTCGCCGGCATCGGCTGGTGGCTGCGCCACCGGGCACGCACGCACGACCGCGGCGGTGTGGAAGGCGGGGTGATGGACGACGCCGGCCGCGTCCTGATCGCCGGCGGTGCGTGGGCGGTGCTGTGGGGCGTGATGTTCGGCGAGGCGCTCGGCAGCCTCGGCAACATGTGGGGGATGCCGGCGCTGTGGTTCTACCGCGGCGGACCCGAGGCCCTCGAGCCCCTCCTGCTCTTCGCCGTCGCCCTCGGCTGGTCCCACATCGTGCTCGGCCTGACCCTCGGCCTGGTGACCGCGCTGCGCCGTGGCGACCGGCACCGCACCCTCGAGGTGGGCGGCACCCTGGCCGTCCTGCTCGGCGCGACCGCGGCCATCGCGGCCACCATCCTGAACGCCCCCTCGTGGGTCACCCTCGCCGCGCTGGTCCCCGCCGTCGTGGGACTCGTGGCCACCAGCTCCGTGCACGGCCCCATCGGCGCCCTCCTCGGCCCACTCGAGCTCATCGGCACGGTCGGCAACGTCTTGTCCTACCTCCGGGTCGCCGCGGTGGGACTCGCCTCGGTCTACCTCGCCAACGTCGCCAACGAGCTCGCCACCGAGCTGCCCCTCCTCATCGGACTGTTCGTCGCCGTCCTGCTGCACCTGCTCAACCTGGGTCTGGCGGCGTTCAGCCCGATGGTCCAGGCCCTGCGACTGCACTACGTCGAGTTCTTCAGCAAGTTCCACGACGGCGAGGGCCAGGCCTTCCAACCCCTCGGCGCCCACGGGGCCCTCAACCCCCGCGCACTCCTGACCCCACCCCGCGACCGACCGCTCGGCCCACTCCTCACCCCAACCTTCGACCCGGTCGGCGTCCCGCCGCACGGCACCACCAACGGCGTCCGCATCGCCGACGCCACCCACGAAAGGTGACACACATGGAAACCGGACTCATCGCCCTCGGAGCAGGACTCGCCGTCGGCCTCGCCGCCCTCGCCACCGGCTACGCCCAGGCGCGGATCGGCGCGGCGGCCATGGGAGCCATCGCCGAGAAGCCCGAGCTCGCCGGTCGGGCCATCCTGCTCGTGGCCATCCCCGAGACGCTCGTCATCCTGGGCTTCGCGGTCGCGGCCATGATCGTGCTCCTGCTGGGCGGCTGACATGACCCTCCAGGCGCTGCTCGAGACCATGGAGCACGACGGTCGTCGCGACCTGGCCGACGTGCTCGCCCGGGACGAACATCGCGCCCGCGAGATCCTCCGGGAAGCCCACCAGGCGGCCGAGCGCGACCGCCTCGGCATCCTCACCCGAGCCGAGTCGACCGCCCGCGACCAGGCGCTCCGCGTCCGCTCCACCGGGGCAGCCGCGTCCCGCGCCCACGTTCGCGAGGTGGTCGACGCCGAGCTCGAACGGGTGCGCACGGCTGCCGGAAAGGAGCTGCAGGAACTGGTCGGCACAGGCCACGGGACTGCGGCCACGCTCGACCTCCTCGACGAGGCGATGGCTCTCCTGCCCTCGGCCACCTCCTGCACGGTCGATCCGGCCCACCTGGACGCCGTACGCCGCCACCGGCCCTGCCTCGTCGTGGAGACTGGACCCGTGGGGGTCGGCGTCGTGCTGCGCGACGCCCAGGGGCGAGCGGTGCACAACACCGCCGAAGGACGCCTTGACGCGGCGTGGCCGCTGCTGCGCCCGGTGCTGCGCGACGCGGTGTGCGAACCGCACCCGGAAGTGGACCCCGAAGCGGACGCGAAAGCTGACGCGGAAGTGGTCCCGGAGGTGGACCCGCGATGACGGCACCGCTGTACGTCGCCGGCTCGACGGCCCTGCGGGCCCGGATGTCGCGCCTGACCCCGGACGGAGCAGGCCAGGGTGATCGCGAGGAGAGCGAGGAGATGCGTCGGCTGCCGCAGCTGTTCGTGGGCGAGGCACGCGCGGTGGCACAGGTGCTGACGGGACGACACGACCTGCGCGACGCCCTCGCGCTGCTGCGCGGCGCGGCCTCGGGCCTCCCGCCTGAAGACCGGCTCCGGGGGGTGCGCGCGGTCGGTGCCATCACCCCCGAGCGGGCCGCCGAGCTCGCCCACACGCGGGACGAGGCGGGCGTCGTGGCCCTCCTCGAACGGCTGCGGCTGCCGACGCCGATCACGGCGGCGGCCCTGCCTCGGCTGTGGTCACGCTTCGAGCTGCACCGCGACGTCGAGGAGCTCGAGCTCGCAGTGACGGCCACGGCGCACGCCGAGTGGGGCGAACGCGCGGCCCACCCGCGTTCGCGTCCCGTCGCGGACCTCCTCGCCCGCGAGCGGGACCAGCGCAACCTGCTCATCGCGCTGGCCCGGTCGGACGTCGACCCCGGCCGGCTGATGCCGCTCGGGCGCCTCGGCGTCCGCGACCTGGAGCACGCGATCACTGGCCGCTGGGCTCCCGTTCTCGGCGTCTACCCACGCTGGCGGGCCGCCGCAGCGGCGTACGAGTTGCACGGGGATCTCGGCCATGTCGACCGGGACCTGCACGACGAGGCCACCGCCGGCGCCGCCGCGCGGCTGCGCCGCGGCGACGCCGAGAGCGCCGACCCGCTGGTGGGCTACGTGCTGCTGCTCGAGGAGCGCGCGCGCCGACACCGCCGAGCCGGACTGATCCTCGTCACCGGCGGAGCGGACCGGAGGACCCCGTGACGAACGCGCTTACCCCCTCAGCGCCACGGATGGACTCAGAAGTGGACTCGGAGGTCGTCGTGGTGGCTCCGCGAGACGTCGACGCGGGCTTCCGCCTCGCGGGCGCCGCGACGGTGGTGCCCGAGCCCGGCCCGGACGGGGAGATCGGAGCCGACGCCGTCAACAGAGCTGTCGAGACAGCTGTGCGCCTGCCCGGCGACGGCCGCGCGGTGGTCTTGGTGCACCACGACGCGTGGACTCGACTGCCACTCGCCGCCCGCGATGCCTGGGCCGAGCGCACCGACGTCCTCGTGGTCGGCCTCCCGCCCGACGCCCCGGCCGTGGACACCGAGCCCCACGACCAGCTCCAGCGACTGCTCGGACGAGCGGTCGGCTACGAGATCAGCTTCGTCCCCGAAGGAGACCACCCATGAGCACGACACCCACCACGATGCCGAGCACGACACACGGCGGCGCGCCGGCCGGTTCCGGCGACCAGGTCGGGACGGTGGTGCGGGTCTCGGGCCCAGTCCTCGAGGTCGCTGGCCTACCCGCGTGCCGGCTCTACGACGTGGTCAAGGTCGGCCCGCAGGACCTGCCCGGGGAGGTGATCCGCCTCGACGGCGCCCTGGCCACGGTACAGGTCTTCGAGGACACCTCGGGGCTGCGCGTCGGCGACCCCGTGACCGGCACCGGGGGACCGCTGACCATCGAACTCGGCCCCGGGCTGCTCGGCACCGTGTTCGACGGCACCCAGCGCCCGCTCGCCGCCCTGAACGCCGAACACGGCATCTACATCCCGCGCGGCGCCGACCTGCCCGGCCTCGACCGCTCCCGGACCTGGGAGTTCGTGCCGTCCGTGGTGGCGGGCGACCGCGTGGAGGCGGGCGACGAGCTCGGGACCGTGCAGGAGACCACAGCGCTGCGCCACCGCGTCCTGGTGCCGCCGGGCGTCCGCGGCGTGGTGGAGCACGTCGCGGAGGGGTCGCACCGCGTCGACGAGGTCATCGCCCGCGTCCAGGGCCACGACGTGCAAATGCTGCAACGCTGGCCGATCCGCAGGCCCCGTCCCGTGCGGGGACACCAGGCCCTGCACCGCCCGCTGCTCACCGGCCAGCGGGTCCTCGACAGCCTCTTCCCGATCGCCCTCGGCGGTGCCGGCATCATCCCCGGCGGATTCGGCACCGGCAAGACGGTGCTCGAGCAGGCGATCGCCAAGCACGCCGAGGCCGACGTGGTGGTCTACGTCGGCTGCGGCGAGCGGGGCAACGAGCTGACCGAGGTGCTCGAGGAGTTCCCACAGCTCTCTGACCCGCGCACCGGTCGCCCCCTGATGGAGCGGACCGTGCTCGTGGCCAACACCTCCAACATGCCGGTCGCGGCCCGGGAGGCCAGCGTCTACCTCGGCATCACGATGGCCGAGTACTACCGCGACCAAGGCCTGCACGCCGTCCTGCTCGCCGACTCCACCAGCCGCTGGGGCGAGGCACTGCGCGAGGTGTCGGGTCGTCTCGGCGAGATCCCGGCCGAGGACGGCTACCCCGCCTACCTCGCCACCCGCCTCGCGGCCTTCTATGAGCGCGCCGGGCTCGTCGACTGCCTCGGCTCCACCCCGCGTAGCGGGTCGGTCACCGTCGTCGGCGCCGTGTCGCCCGCAGGCGGGGACTTCTCCGAGCCGGTCACCCAGAACAGCCTGCGCGTGGCCGGATGCTTCTGGGCGCTCGATGCGAGCCTGGCCCGCAGCCGCCACTTCCCGTCGATCAACTGGACACGCAGCTACACCACCTACCGGCTGGGCGAGTGGTTCGACGAGCACGTCGCCGAGGACTGGTCGCGCCTCAGCGCCTGGGCCGTCCGCACGCTGCAGGAGGAAGGGAGCCTGCAGGAGGTGGTCAGCCTCCTGGGCGTGGAGGCGGTAGCGCCGCCCCAGCGAGTCACCCTGCGCGTGGGTCGCATGCTCCGCGAGGACTACCTGCAGCAGAACTCCTTCGACCCCGCCGACGCCAGCTGTCCGCCGGCCAAGCAGGTCACGATGCTGCGACTGATCAAGTCGGCCGAGGAGGCCATGACCGCTGCGGTCACCGCCGGGCGACCCGTCGCCGACGTCGTCGCCCACCCCGTCCTGCGCACGGTCGCCGCAGCACGTGGCTGGCCGGTCGACGACACGCTCGAGCGACACCTCGACGACGCCGTCTCGACCATGCACGCCGCACTCACCACCAAAGAGCGCGCTACTGAGGAGCGCGCGGCACTCACCACCGACGAGGAGGAGCAGCGATGACCACGCTGGACAGCTCCAAAGACAGCCCGGAAGACACCGCGGACACGATCACCCGCGCGCGGGACGCCGTCGCCGTCGCACCCGTGGGCATCCTGCCCACGATCGAGATGCGCGACGTACGCCGGGTGGCCGGGCCGCTGCTGCTGGTCGAGGGCGCCGAGGCCGTAGCGTTCGGCGACGTCGTCACCGTCGTCACCGACGACGGCACGGAACGCGACGGCCAGGTCCTCGAGGTGGACCGCTCCCGCGCGGTGGTTCAGGTGCTCGGCGGCACCGAGGGCATGGGCCGGGCCAACGTCGCCGTGCGCGCGCGGTTCCGCGCAGCGGTCACCGGCGTCGGGACCGACGTACTGGGACGCGTCCTCGACGGTGCCGGGCGTCCGCGGGACGGCCGGCCGGAGCCCACCGCCGAGGCGTACCGGCCGGTGAACGGGCTGCCGCTCAACCCCGTCGCGCGGATCCACCCCGACCAGTTCATCGAGACCGGCTTCTCGGCCATCGATGGCCTCAACACCCTGGTCCGTGGGCAGAAGCTGCCCGTCTTCACCGCGGCCGGGCTGCCCGCCGCTGAGGTGGCCGCCCGGATCGCCATCCAGGCCCGGGTGCCCGGCGAGGCCAGACACGACAACCAGGCCGACGGGACCGAGGGAGTAGTGGTCGTCTTCGCAGCGATGGGCGTCACGCGCCGCGAGGCCGACTTCTTCCGGGACCAGTTCGCCACCAGCGCATCAGGGCACCGCAATGTGCTGTTGCTCAACCTGGCCGACGACCCCACCATCGAGCGGTTGCTCACCCCCCGGGTGGCGCTGACGCTGGCCGAGTATCTCGCCTTCGAGAAGCACCTGCACGTCCTGGTGATCCTCACCGACATCACCGCGTACTGCGAGGCGCTGCGCGAGATCGCCGCGGCCCGCGAGGAGATGCCGGGGCGGCGCGGCTACCCCGGCTACATGTACACCGATCTGGCCTCCCTCTTCGAGCGGGCGGGACGGGTGCACGGCTCGACCGGCTCCTTGACCCAGCTGTCGCTGCTGACCATGCCCGACGGCGACATCACCCACCCGATCCCGGACCTCACCGGCTACATCACCGAGGGACAGGTGGTCCTCTCGCGCGACATGGCCGGACGCGGCGTCGACCCGCCCTTCGACGTCCTGCCGTCGCTGTCGCGGCTGATGAACGCCGGCGTCGGCGCGGGGCGTACGCGGGCCGACCACCGGGGTCTGGCCGACCAGCTCTACGCCTGCTACGCCCGCGGCGTCGAGGTACGGCGCCTGGTCTCGATCGTCGGCGAGAGCGGCCTGACGGCCGAGGACCGCCGCTACCTCGCGTTCGCCCGTCGCTTCGAGGAGGAGTTCGTCGGCCAGGGCGAGGCCCGGCGGACCATCACCCAGACCCTGGACCTGGGCTGGGAACTGCTCGGCGACTTCGAGCCCGACGAGCTAGGCCGGGTCGGGGCCGACCACGTCGCCCAGCACCACCGCACCACCACCACCACCGAGCGCACCGAGAGCACCGCCAAGAGCACCACCTGGAGCCAGCCATGACCGCGGCACCCGTCCCCAGCACCACCCCGCACAGCACCCCACTCAGCAACCCGCACGCCGCCAGCGCCGAGGAAGTGGCCATGACACTGGAGGTCGACCCCGCCCAAGGCCTGAGCAGCGAGGAGGCCCGGACACGGCTCGACCGGTTCGGCCCCAACCAGCTGGCCGAGCCCGTACGCCGACCGGTGCTGCTGCGCTTCCTCGACCAGTTCCGCAGCGTCCTGATCCTGGTGCTCATCGGTGCCGCGGTCCTCGCGGGCCTCGTGGGTGAGATCAAGGACACCATCGTCATCGCCGTGGTGCTCCTCATCAACGCCAGCATCGGGTTCTTCCAAGAGCAGCGAGCCGAGAAGAGCCTCGAGGCGCTACGCAACATGCTGAGCCCCTCGGCGCGGATCCGGCGCGACGGGCGAACCCTCGTCGTCGACGCCGGCGACCTCGTGCCCGGCGACGTCGTCCTGCTCGAGGCGGGCGACCGGGTGCCCGCGGACGCGCGCCTAATCCTCGCCTCCTCGGTGGAGGTCGACGAATCGGCCCTGACCGGTGAGTCCCAGCCCGTCCCCAAACGGGCCAACTCGACCGTAGAACACGACGCCCCCCTCGCAGATCGCGACGGCATGGTCCACATGAACACCGCGCTCACCCGCGGACGGGCCGAAGCGGTCGTGACCGCCACCGGCATGGAGACCTCCGTCGGCGCCATCGCCGAGATGCTCGCCACTGGCGAGGAGCCGCAGACCCCCCTGCAGCGGCAGCTCGACACCCTGGGCAAGCGGCTGGCCGTGATCGGGCTCGTCGCCGTGACGGTGTACGTCGCGCTGGCCCTGGCGCGGGGCGAGGCCCCCTCCGAGATCGCCCTGCGAGCCGTGGCGCTCGCGGTGGCGACCGTCCCGGAGGGCCTGCCGGCCGTACTGGCGCTGACGCTCGCGCTCGGCGTGCACCGGATGGCGGGCCGCAACGCGATCGTCAAGCGGCTGGCCTCGGTCGAGACACTGGGCTCGGCCACCGTCATCTGCAGCGACAAGACCGGCACCCTGACCCTCAACGAGATGACGGTCCGCGAGGTACGCGTGGGCGAGAACGTGCTCACGGTCCACGGCCAGGGATACGACACCGACGGCGAAATCCTCTACTCCGACGGCGCGCAAGCAAGCCTGCCGCCGCTGCTGCTCGACGCACTCGCCCTGTGCAGCGACGCCGAACTCAAGGCGGACGGCGACGGGGATGGGGATAGCGCCGGCATCATCGGCGACCCGACCGAGGGTGCGCTGGTCGTGCTGGCGGCCAAGGCGGGGCTCGACGTGACGGCGCGCCGTCAGGAGTGGCCGCGATCGGCGGAGATCCCCTTCGACGCCGACTACAAGTACATGGTCACCTACCACGACGAGGGTCCCGCTTCCCGCGTGCTGGCCAAGGGCGCGGCCGACGTGCTGCTGCGGCGTTGCGACTCGTGGCTGCTCGGCGGCGAGGAGGTTGCGCTCACCGCGTCCGACCGAGAGCGACTCGACGACGCCATCGCGGCAATGGGCGAGCGCGGACTGCGCGTGCTGGCCGTGGCCACCCGCCTGGTCGAGTCACCGTCATCCGAGCCACACTCCGACGTTGCGTCGCTGACCCTGCTCGGCCTGCTCGGGATCGCCGACCCACCGCGGCCCGAGGCGACCTCGGCGGTGGCCCTGTGCCACCGGGCCGGTGTGGGGGTGAAGATGATCACCGGCGACCACGTCGCGACCGCCGTCGCCATCGCCCGCGAGCTCGGCATCGAGGGCCGCGCGATGACCGGCGCCGAGCTCTCCGAGCTGTCGACCGAGGAGCTGGCCGACGTCGTCGACGAGGTGGCGGTGTTCGCCCGGGTGTCTCCCGAGCACAAGGTCGCCATCGTGAAGGCGCTCACCGCGCGGGGCCATGTCGTGGCCATGACTGGTGATGGCGTCAACGACGCCGCGGCGCTGCGCTCGGCGCACATCGGCGTGGCCATGGGTCTGACGGGAACCGAGGTCACCAAGGAGGCGGGCGACCTCATCCTCACCGACGACAACTTCACCACCATCGTCGGCGCCGTCGAGGAGGGTCGCTCGATCTACGACAACGTGGTGAAGTTCGTGCGCTTCCAGCTCTCCACCAACATGGGCGCCATCTCGACCTTCCTCGGCGCCTCGGTGATGGGGCTGCCGGCCCCGTTGACGGCCGTGCAGATCCTGTGGGTCAACATCATCATGGACGGCCCGCCCGCAATGGCGCTGGGCGTGGACCCGGCCCGGCCGGGGATCATGTCCGAGCCCCCGCGACGCAGCGGCGATCAGATCCTCTCCCCGGCGCGACTGATCAGGCTGGCCCGCGTGGGCCTGGTGATGGCGATCGGCACCCTCGCGGTCCTCATCCTCGCCCGCGAGGAGTGGGGCGAGGCCGTCAGCCTGACCATGGCCTTCACCACCTTCGTGCTCTTCCAGCTCGTCAACGCGCTCAACGCACGCGCGGAGCACGTCACCGTGTTCGCACCGCACACCTTCACCAACCGGTGGCTGTGGGTGTCCCTGACGACGGTGGCCCTGCTGCACATCGCAGCCGTGCACACGACGTGGGGCCAGGCGATCTTCGACACCGTCGCCCTCACACCCGAGCAGTGGGGAATCTGCATCGGAGTGGCGCTGTGCGTGCTGTTGGTCGAGGAGCTCGTCAAGCTCGGCCACCGCTGGGGCACGCGTCGACGAGAAGGCTGAGGACGACCCGGGACATACGAAACCAGAATCGCGTACCATGGCTCGTCATGACCCGCGACGACTGGACCTTCCTCTCCAACCACGGCCACGTCCTGGTCGCCCTCGCGCGCGACCCGGACGCGCGGACCCGCGACATCGCCGACGCCGTCGGCATCACCGAGAGGGCGGTGCAGCAGATCGTCGCGGACCTGGTCGAGCACGGCTACGTGGACAAGGAGAAGGTGGGTCGGCGCAACCGGTACCGGGTCACCCGCGACTCCCACTTCCGCCACGACCTCGAGTCCGGAGTCACCATCGGCGCCTTCGTCGACCTCGTCAACAAGACCACCGCCACCCCTTGACATGCGAAGAAAACTTCGTGATACGATCTACGTACATCAGGGTTGGGGAGTACCCCACCTCCGGTCGCACGTCACCACGGCTGTCACCCCGACTGATCGGCCCGGCGACCGGGTCCCATAACCGGGACGGGAGAGACCACTCCTGATCACCATTCCGGGCAACGAGGCCCGGACCGACGACAACGGTGGTGATCAGCATGGACGACCTACTCATCCTCCTCGGACTGGCTCTCTGGCTCGGCCTCTGGGCGGCGCGCGAGCTCGGCTGGTGCGGTGTCAGGCGCGGGCAGGCGAGCGCAGCGGCACGTCGCAACCGGCGACACTCGTCCCACGGGTCCGTGCCCGAGGGTGGCTCCGACGGCCCGTACGTCGACGCGGCGGGGAGGCGTCCATGATGCTCCTCAGGCTGCCGGTTGCTGCGATGCCCGAGAGCGGCGACCCGTTCCACCCCCACGTGCGACTCCCTGTCTCGGGTGCCTGGTCGCGCACGGATCTCGACGAGGTCGTACGTCATCTCCAGGCAGGGTGCTGCGTGCACGTGACCCTGACGATCCCGCACCGCAGACTGCTCTCGTTCGTGCGACGGCGCAGCACTGCCACGGCGGACAGCAACCTTCGCGACCGTCTCGAAGACCTCGCGGGGGTTGCGGGACCCGACGCGAGTCGCGTGACGGTGAGGTTCGAACACGAGCCGAGCGCGTTGAGGGGGGCCTGGGGGGCCTGGGGGGCTTGGGCATGGCGGCGCGGCATCGGAGGACCTGGACACACGCGCTCGAACGAATGTGCGCTCGACACACTCCTGGCTCCGGCCGAGCCCCACCCCGCTGAAACGACGGCCCATCGGGCGAATCGACGCTGCGAGGGCAGGCCCCACGTGCGCGCCGACGCAGGAATGCCACTGTCATGGGACGTCGTCGATGAGCTCCACCGCTGGGTGTCCGTCGGCGACGAAGCCCACCTGGTGCTGACGGTGCCCCACTCCCCGGTCTCGCGCGACCCAGACCTCCACCTCCTGTGGGAACGACGCATGACACTCGACGTCGCCGACCGCGAAGGGGAGATTGCCCAGCTGTGGCCGGGAACCCCGCTCGTGCGGATCGACATCGTCAGGACCCACCCCACCGCGGGCCGCGTTCGAAGGGCACGCCGGTTCGCCCGGCGGACGCCATGACGGTCAGCGAGCGGCGTACCGCCGCAGTGCAAGGTCCGGAAGGAGAAGGATCATGATCCATAGTGACCGGCGCGGCGCCTCAGTCCACGCTCCCGATATGGAGGATTCGCCCCTCACCACGGATGCCGACCACGTCGGCGGGGGCGGCCGAGCCATTCCCCGGGACCTCACACCGGAGGCTGCCGCGCATTTGACCGCGGCCGGTGGTTACCCCTGCATCTCCGTGCTGATGCCGACGACCCCGGCTGCACGGATGGCGATCGCAGACCGCGAACGCCTCGAAGGCCTGCTCCTCGACGCCGAGCGACGCCTCGACGACCAACCGTTGGGCGACCGCGAGCGGTTGATGTACGAACTGCGACGACAGGCCCGCATCGCCCAGGACTCGAGCACGCAGAACGCTCTCGCGCTCTTCGTCAGCCACAGCGTGTCGCGAGCCTGGACGCTTCCGGTGGCGGTCCACCAGAAGGTCGTGGTCGAGTCCACCTTCGCCACCCGTGACCTGCTCCGGGCGCTGCACCGGACCCCACCGCACCTGGTCCTACGCGTCGACGAATTCGGAGCTCGCGTGTACTGGGTTGCCGCACGCGTCACGCTGCTCGACACGATTGAGCGTCTCCCCGTAGGCAGTGCGCGGCTGGTGGCCTCGCCGAATCTCGAAAGGCCCTACCCGGAGTCGGGGCTCGGGCTCGGCGCGGAGCGCGAGGCCGACGACCGCAGCGACCTGCTCGCCCGGATCGACCCCTGGATGGCAGGCCTGCGAGCAGAGCGCCCGGCTCCGCTCGTCCTGGCCGGCGACGCGGTGCTCGTGAACGAGCTGAGGAGCAGTGCGCGGTGGCTGCATCGGCTCGCGGGGGCCGTCGTCGGCCCCACGGCCAACAAACCTGACCAGCTGTTCACAGCGACAGCATTGTGTCTGGAGGACTACCTGCACCGACGGGGTCAGCAGACTCTGGAGACTCTGCGCGAGGCTGCCGTCAACGATCCCGAACAGGTAGTGGCCGGGCTGGACCAGTGCTGGACGGCCGTGGCAAGCCGGACCCCGGGCACCCTTGTCGTCGAGCAGGGCTACGTCCACCCTCGACCGCCCGGAGAAGGTGGGGGGCCTGTGTCCCACGACCTGATTGACGACCTCATCGAGCACGCAATTCAAGCCGGCAACCTCATCGCCTTCGTCGACGACGCACAGCTGCATGAGTTCGGGGGAATCGCCCTCCTGAGGTCCAGGTGAATGGAGGCCGCAACGGTGTTCGCCCGTCACGAACGCAGCGCACGAGGTGCGACACACGTGCGCCTACATCCGACATGCCACACGAACAGGAGGCCACGTGAGCGTCAGCCGATCGGGAGCTGATGGCAGTCACCCCACCGACCCCCGACGGCAGTCCACGGCACGCGAGGACTTCCCACCACTGGAACCATCTCGAGACATCGGATGGCTGTTGACCCTGCTGAGCGCAGTGGGAGCGCTGTGGTCCTCGTGGGGGCTGTTCCCCAACGATCCGGTGGGTAACGCCGCTGGGTATTGGGTCTCCGCCGCAACGACCATCGCCATCATCGGCACCATGTGGTTGCGCGCGACCGACGCCTCGTCGGCAGTAGCAGTCACGGCGCTAGCAGGTGGAACACTGCTACTCCTTGGCGCGCTTCGCGACTACCCCACCTCCGTCACCGTCACCATGGTGGGCGGTGGCGCCGGCATCGTCGTGGGCGCGATCATGCAGGTTCGTCACGCCCCCGGAACGCGTTAAGCTCACGCAAGGCCCACGCATTGCTGATCGCCGGGGACAGCCCACCCGCCGCAGACGGAACGCCAGGGCCCACGAGACATCCGCACCCACTGATCAGCCGCCAGGCATGACCAACCTCCAGCCCTGCGGCGCGTCCTGGAATCGACGCAGTATCTGGCCATTTTCGCTTGAGCAGGCGGAAGGCCATCCAGTTCATGGCAGCCGTGAACTTCGCACTGGCCCACGGGAGGACCCCTTGGTCTACCTCTTCGAGAGCATCGACACGGTCCTCGCCGGTGTTGTGCTGCTCCAAGTGGGCTTGGGATTGTGGGAGCTCTGTGTCGGCGACCTGGTTTTGCCGGAGAGTCTGGCAACCCACACCTTCGACGAACTAGAAGCCAAGGTCGCCGGAACTTGGGTCTGCCCCGGATCTGGTTGACACTCGGGGTTTGTAGTAGTCAGGCCGCTGCTGCGGTCGCGTAGATCATCTCAAACTCGACTGGGGTGAGCTTGCCGAGGGCTCGTTGGCGACGGCGG
>NZ_JCAQOX010000005.1:0-63625 GCF_059567905.1 Nocardioides sp. BGA-UO-ETr-FS32
CCCGACATCCTCGCCTGGCTCGCAGCCCTCTGACTATGCCGACCATCCCGCGCCGAACGCCCCACCACCACAGCCCGTCACGACGAACGTCGGCATAGTCCGGAGGTCGGCATAGGACATCACCTACCTGCCGTTGGCCGACGGGACGAACCTGTACCTGGCGACCGTCATCGACTGCTACTCACGTCGGCTCGCCGGCTGGGCGGTCGCCGACCACATGCGCACCGAGCTCGTCGAGGACGCGCTGAAGGCCGCTGCCGCGATCCGCGGCAGCCTCAAGGGCGCGATCTTCCACAGCGACCACGGGTCGGTCTACTGCTCGAAGGACTACGCCAAGCTCTGCAAGAGACTCGGCGTCACCCAGTCGATGGGCGCCGTCGGCTCGTCGGCCGACAACGCGTTGGCGGAGTCGTTCAACGCCACGATGAAGCGCGAGGTCCTCCAAGACGCCGCCTGCTGGAGCGACGAGCCGACCTGTCGCCGGCAGGTCTTCAAGTGGCTCGTCCGCTACAACACCCGGCGCCGTCACACCTGGTGCGGCTACCTGTCCCCGTCCACCTACGAGGCCCGCCGGGCCGCTACGCTGCCAACCGCTGCGTAATCACACCCCGTGTCCAAGATCCGGGGGTAGGGCCCGTGGCAGCTCGGATCGAGACCCATGGCAGGGTTCCTGACCCGTCACCACTTACCCCGGCCGCGTCCCGGCACAGGTCCTGGCTGATCGAACCTGCTCACGGGTTCCGCGGGAACCGTGGCCGGGAAAGAGCTTCTCGGCCACGAATTTCGTTCGGCTACTGCATCTGTCGGTTCGTCGGTACAACCACCAGCACCTTGATCTTGAGCGTTGACACGCATGGCGATCGGTACTAGCCTGCTTTTCCCAACTGCATGGTCGACAACTTACCCAAGGGATGGGGGCGGCGGGGGATGCCGGAAGCGCCGGTGCGGCTGTTACTGCTCGGCCCCTGCGGTCCGACCTGGACATGGGACCCGTTTATTGCGGCGGCGGACCTCATCAGTGGTGCGCCGCAAGATTCGTACTTCCTGGTCCCCCCACGGCGGCGCCGACACGATTCGGTGATTACCACGCGTGTGGCGGCGGCTTGGCAGTGTGCCGGGATCATTCAGGCCTTCGCAGACCCCTCCGGGGCCGGGCGGGAGCCGCTGCGGTGAGCACGCCGCTGCGGGTGGCCAACGTCTCCGGCTTCTACGGCGATCGCATGTCGGCGATGCGCGAAATGCTCGACGGCGGGGACGTCGACGTCCTCACCGGTGACTACCTCGCCGAGCTCACCATGTTGATCCTCGGCCGCCAACGTTCCACCGACCCGGCCGCGGGCTATGCCCGGTCCTTCCTGACCCAGCTGGAGGACTGCCTCGCTGACGCACTCAGCCGCGGGGTGCGGATCGTCAGCAACGCCGGCGGGCTCAACCCGCGGGGCTTGGCCGGCGCGGTCGGTGAGCTCGGCGCGCGGCTGGGGGTCCCGGTCCGGGTCGCCACCGTCAGCGGTGACGACCTGATGCCCCGGCTCGCCCAGCTGGGCTCTGCCGGCCGCCTGCGGGTCGGCGAGCGGCCACCGGCGGACGGCGACCTGGTGCCGGTGAACGGGGAGTTCCCTGACGTACTGACCGCCAACGCCTACCTCGGCTGCTGGGGAGTCGTGCGAGCATTGGAGGCCGGTGCCGACGTCGTCGTCACCGGACGCATCACCGATGCCAGCCTCGTCGTCGGCCCGGCCGCCTGGCACCATGGCTGGAGCGCCGACGACCTTGACGCGCTGGCCGGCGCCACTGTTGCCGGACACGTGCTCGAATGCGGCACGCAGGCGACCGGTGGAAACTTCAGCTTCTTCGCCGAGCTGCTCGATGCTGACCCCGGCTGCCTGGACCACATTGGTTTCCCACTCGCCGAGATCGCCGCGGACGGCACGGCGGTCATCTGCAAGCACCCCGGCACCGGCGGAGCGGTGACCGTCGAGACGGTCACCGAGCAGCTGCTCTACGAACTCACCGGCAGCCGCTACGGTGGACCTGACGTCGTCACCCGGTTCGACGGCCTGCGGTTGCGCCAGGTCGCGCGCGACCGCGTCGAGGTCACCGGGGCACGCGGCCTGCGGCCAGGAGAGTGGCTGAAGGTGGCGACGAACCGTCTCGGTGGCTTCCGCAACGCCATGACCCTGCCGCTGGCCGGGCTGGACGTCGACCGCAAGGCCGATCTGCTGCGTCGACAGTTGGCGCCCGTGCTGGCGGAGGTGGCCGAGGCGCGGGTGACCCTGGCGCGCACGGACTCCCCGGACGCCGAGGCCGAGGAAGAGGCCAGCGCCGTGCTGCAGGTAACCGTGAAGGACCCCGACCGCAACAAGGTGGGCAAGGAGTTCACCGTGCCCGTGATCGAGTTGGCCCTGGCCACCGTCCCAGGCTTCTTCGCCGCGGGCGCCCCGCCCAGCCCGTCGGCCTACGGCGTCTACGCGCCCGCATGGGTGCGGGTCGATGACGTCGCTCACGTGGTCGGCCTGCCTGACGGCGGCACGGAGAGGGTCCCTTCGACGCGGCCGCAGCCGCGCAGGACGCCGGAGGGTGAGTCGCCGGGGCCTGTGGAGCCGGCGGGCCACAGCGGTGGCCCGGAGGCCGCTGGACCCACGCGGCGCGTCCCGCTGGGGTGCGTCGTCGGCGCCCGCAGTGGCGACAAGGGCGGTGCCGCGACCCTCGGCGTCTACGCCCGCAGCGACGAGGGCTACGCCTGGCTGTCGAGTTTCCTCACCGCTGAGCGGCTGCGTGAGCTGCTGCCCGAGGCCTCCGGCCTGCCGGTGACCCGTGAACGGCTGCCCGGGTTCCGCGCGCTGATCTTCCAGCTGCCTGGCCTGCTCGGCGAGGGCGTGGCCGCCAGCACTCGGTTCGATCCCCAGGCCAAGGCCGTGGGGGAGTGGCTACGTTCTCGCTTGGTCGATGTCCCGATGTCCCTGCTACCGGAAGCAAGAACGTGACCATCCTCGCCGACCGCGCCTCGGAGAACCGTACCGCGCTCCTCGATCGCCTCGCCGAACTGGGCGAGCTGCGCGCACAGGCCAACCTGGGGGGCGGCGAGAGTGCCGTGGCCCGCCACCGGGCCCGTGGCAAGCTCACCGTCCGCGAACGCATCGAGCTGCTGCTGGACCGGGACAGCCCGTTCCTCGAGCTGTCGCCGTACGCGGCGTGGGGCACCGACTTCCCCGTGGGGGCGAGCGTCGTGACCGGCATCGGTGTCGTCGAAGGCGTCGAAGTGATGATCTCGGCAAACGACGCGACGGTGCGGGGAGGAACGAGCAACCCCTACACCTTCCGCAAGACCCAGCGCGCGCACGAGATCGCCGAGACCAACCGGCTGCCGTTCATCAGCCTGGTCGAGTCCGGGGGGGCGGACCTGCCCACCCAGTCGGAGATCTTCATCCCCGGCGGGCGCGCGTTCCGCAACCTGACCCGACTGTCCTCGCAGGGCATTCCTACCGTCGCCCTGGTCTTCGGCAACAGCACCGCCGGCGGCGCCTACGTGCCCGGCATGAGCGACCATGTCGTGATGATCGAGGGCCGCAGCAAGGTGTTCCTCGCCGGGCCGCCGCTGGTGAAGATGGCCACCGGGGAGGAGGCCGAGGACGAGTCCCTCGGCGGAGCGTCGATGCACGCCCGCACCTCCGGCAGTGCCGACCGCCTGGCCGTCGACGAGCTCGACGCGATCCGGCTCGGGCGGCAGATCGTACGCAGTCTCAACTGGCGCAAGGCCGGGCCCGGCCCGTCCCAGCCGGCCGACCCACCGATGTGCGACCCGGAGGAGCTGCTCGACCTCGCCCCCGCGGACCTGCGCCAGCCTCTGGACCCCCGCGACGTGTTGGCCCGGATGGTCGATGGCAGCCGCTTCGACGAGCATAAGCCGCTCTACGGCACGTCGTTGGTCACCGGGTGGGCAAGCATCCACGGCTATCCGATCGGCGTGCTGGCCAACGCCCGTGGCGTGTTGTTCCGGGAGGACGCGCAGAAGGCCGCGCAGTTCATCCAGCTGGCCAACCAGGTTGACACTCCGCTGCTGTTCCTGCAGAACACGACCGGCTACATGGTCGGCACCGAGTACGAGCAGAACGGCATCATCAAGGCCGGCTCGCAGATGATCAACGCTGTCTCCAACAGCACGGTGCCGCACCTGACGATGAACATCGGCGCCTCGTACGGCGCCGGGAACTACGGCATGTGCGGGCGGTCCTACGATCCTCGTTTCCTGTTCGCCTGGCCCAATGCCAAGAGCGCGGTGATGGGGGCGGCGCAGCTGGCAGGGGTGCTCGATATCGTCGGGAGAGCCAGCGCGCAGGCCCGTGGCCGCGACTACGACGAGGAGGCCGCGGCTGCGATGCGGGCCGCGGTGGAGCAGCAGATCGAGGCCGAGTCGGTAGCGCTCTTCCTCTCCGGCCGGGTCTACGACGACGGGATCATCGACCCGCGCGACACCCGCACGGTCCTCGGGCTGGCGCTGTCGGTGATTCACAACGCACCTGTCAGTGGACTGCACGACGGATGGGGGGTGTTCCGCCTGTGACCGACCAACGCACACTGAGAAGCGTCCTGGTGGCCAACCGCGGCGAGATCGCCCGCCGAGTGTTCGCCACCGCCCGGGCCATGGGGCTGCGCACTGTCGCGGTGTACTCCGACGCCGACGCCGACGCCCCCTACGTCGCCGACGCCGACGTAGCCGTCCGGCTACCGGGCAACACCCCGTCCGAGACCTATCTGGATGCCGACCTGGTGGTGGCCGCGGCGGTGAGAGCCGGCGCGGACTGCGTCCACCCGGGCTACGGGTTCCTGTCCGAGAACGCAGATTTCGCCCGGGCGGTGCAGGCGGCGGGACTGGTCTTCGTGGGCCCCAGCGTCGAGGCCATCGACGCCATGGGCAGCAAGCTTGCCGCCAAGGAGCTCATGCAGCGGGCCGGGGTGCCGACCCTGCCCAGCGTGGACGCCACCGGCCTCGTGGGGGTGGAGCTGGAGAAGGCAGCTGCCGACATCGGCTACCCGCTCCTGGTCAAGGCATCCTTCGGTGGCGGCGGTCGCGGCATGCGGGAGGTACGCGACCCGAGCGACCTCGCGGATGCTGTCGCGGGTGCCGGCCGTGAGGCAGCGTCCGCGTTCGGTAACGGCACCGTGTTCCTGGAGCGCCTGGTCGAACGGCCGCGGCACGTCGAGGTTCAGATCTTCGGCGACAGCCACGGGCACACGGTGGCGCTCTTCGAGCGCGAGTGCTCCATCCAGCGCCGCCACCAGAAGGTGGTCGAGGAGGCACCGTCCCCCGCGGTCGACCCGGACCTGCGTGAGCGGCTGCAGAAGGCGGCCGTCGCCGCCGCGCGCGCCATCGACTACGTCGGTGCGGGCACGGTCGAGTTCCTGCTCGACGACGGGGGCGACTTCTTTTTCCTCGAGGTCAACACCCGTCTGCAGGTGGAGCACCCCGTTACCGAGGCCGTCACCGGGCTGGACCTGGTTCGGTTGCAGTTCGACGTCGCGGCGGGCCGCCCGCTGCCCGCGGAGGCACTGACGCCCACCTTGACCGGCTGCGCGATCGAGGTACGGCTCTACGCCGAGGACCCGTCCCGCAACTGGCTGCCCCAGTCGGGGCGGCTCGAGGATTTCCACGTCCCCGCCGATACCGAGTTCCGGCTGCCGACCGGACCGGGAGTTCGGCTGGACAGCGGCGTCGCTTCGGGCGTCGAGGTCGGGGTGCACTACGACCCGATGCTCGCCAAGTTGATCGCCTGGGCGCCGGACCGGACCTCGGCAGCGCTGGCGTTGGCGGGCGCACTCCAACGCGCACGGCTTCACGGACTGACGACCAACCGTGACCTCCTCGTCCGCGTCCTGCGCAGCGAGGCGTTCCTCGCTGGCGAGACCGACACCGGGTTTCTGGATCGGCACGGCCTCGACGTGCTCGCCGCACCGCTGGTCGATGACGAGGGACGTCGCCGGCATGCCGTCGTGGCGGCGCTGGCCGGCGCCGTTCTACGGCGAAGTGCCGCGCCGGCGCTCGCAGGCCTGCCATCGGGCTGGCGCAACAACCCGACAGCGCCGCACACGACGGTCTTCGACGCCGGCACGGTGCGCTACAGCTTTGACCGGAGCGGGATCACCGCCGACCTGGATGCGGCGTCGGTGCCGCTGACGGTGCTCGGCACCGACGTCCTGCGGCCGGGCCGGGTCAGACTGGAGGTCGAGGCCGACGGGCTGCGCGCCACGTACGAGGTGCACGTCGAGGGTGACCGTTCGTTCGTCGACGGACCGGACGGCTCGACGACGCTGGTCGAGCAGCCGCGTTTCCCCGAACCCACGGCGAAGGTGGCTCCCGGGTCGCTCACCGCTGCGATGCCGGGCACAGTAAGCCGGGTGGCCGTGACCGAGGGCGAGCGAATCAACGCCGGGCAGCTGGTGCTGGTCCTGGAGGCCATGAAGATGGAGCACCCCGTGGTGGCGCCCGTCGCCGGAGTGGTGCAGGCCCTGCACGTTCACGTCGGCGCGCAGGTAGAGACAGGCGCGACGCTCGCCGTCGTCGCCGACACCGAGGAAGGGAACAGCGATGCGTCCTGATCTGTCTGGGGTCGATCCCCTCGCGTTCAACCTGGCGACCAGACTGTCGGTGGGCGACATGCTCACGCGCTCGGCATTCCAGTTCCCCGACCGCACCGCCATCGTGCAGGACGGCGAGGAGATCACCTATGCACGTCTCGATGCCGCCGCCGAGGCCTTCGGGCGGGGCATGCTCGAGACCGGCCTCGAGCGCCAGGAGCCCGTGGCCTTCCTTCTGGGCAACTCGTGGCGGTTCGTTGCCACGTTCTTCGGGTGTGCCAAGTCCGCACTCGTCGCCCTGCCCGTCAATCTGATGCTGCCGCCGGACGAGGTGGCGTGGATCCTGGCCGACGCAGGAGTGCGTGCTGTGGTCGCCGACCCAGCATTCGTTCCGCTCCTCGAACAGATACTCCCCGATCTGCCGCAGGTCACCACCGTGGTCGTCACCGGGGACACGTCGGACTCGGTGGCCGGGCGCACCGTGTTGCGCTGGGACGATGTGGCCGCGGACCCGACCCCGTTGCAGGTGGTGGTCGAGGACCGCGACACCTTGCACTGCCTCTACACCTCGGGCACGACGGCCCGTCCCAAGGGCGTACTGACCAGCCACCTCGCCGTTCACGTGGCGGCACTCAGCAGCGCGCTGCAGGTGGGGCACCGGCACGGGCACGAGTTCTCCGTGGCCCCGATCGTGCTGCCGCTGTTCCACACCACGGCACTGGACACGCTGCTGCTGCCTGTGCTGCTCACCGGCGGCACCGCGATCCTGCCCCCTGGCTTTCAGCCTGAGGCCTACCTGGACATCGTGGAGGGCAGCCGGGCCACGCACCTGCTGCTGCTGCCCATGATGTGGGCCGCGGTGCTGGCCACACCGAGGCTCGACGAGCGAGACCTGTCCTCGGTGCGGCTGTGCATGTACGCCATGGCTCCGATGCCGCAGGAGCGGATCGGTCAGATAGCCGCCGCCTTCCCCAAAGCCGACGTACTGCTCGGCTCGGGGCAGACGGAGTGCGTGCCGGCCACGGTGCTTCAGTGGCCGGCGCACCAGGACACCAAGAGCTCCTCGTGGGGTCCCTCGGTCGTGACCGTCGACACCCGGATGATGGGACCGGGTGGGGACCTGCTGCCTCGGGGAGAGACCGGGGAGATCGTCTACCGCGGTCCACACGTGATGAGCGGCTACTGGAACAACCCCGAAGCGAACACCGCTGCCTTCGCCCACGCCTGGTTCCACAGCGGCGACATCGGGCACCTCGACGAGGAGGGGGTGGTCTGGTTCTCCGACCGGCTCAAGGACATCGTGAAGACCGGCGGGGAGAACGTCTCCTCCGTCGAGGTGGAGCGGGTGCTGCTCAGCTCCCCGGAGATCACCGAGGTCGCAGTCATCGGCGTACCCGACGACAGATGGGGCGAGGCCGTGACAGCGGTCGTCGTCGCCGTCGACCCCGCCGTCGACCCGAGCGCTCTCTCAAATCGGTTGACAGCGTTGTGCCGCAAGCAACTGGCGGGCTTCCAGGTCCCGAAGCGCATCGAGGTCCTGACCGGCTTGCCCAAGACGGCGACCGGCAAGATCCAGAAGCACGAGCTGAGGGAGCGTTTCCGTGGCTGATGAGGAGCTGGTCCGTGTCCGCCACCACGGGCCGGTCGCGGAGGTGACCATGGACTCCCCGCACAATCGCAACGCTCTGTCACGCGCCCTGGTCGAACAGCTGCACGCGGCCTTGGCGCTCGTCACCGTCGACGAACGGACGCGAGTGGTCGTGCTGACGGCAACCGGCACCGTGTTCTGCTCCGGTGCCGACCTCAAGGAGCAGCGGACGGGCGCGGCGCCATCGGCGGTCGGCCTGCCGGACATCCTGACGCTGATCTACGAGGGCCCCGCGCCTGTCGTCGCGCGGGTCAACGGAGCTGCGCGCGCGGGCGGGATGGGCCTGATCGCGGCGTGTGACCTCACGGTCGGACTGGCCGGCGCGACGTTCATGTTCAGCGAGGTCCGCATCGGCGTCGCCCCGGCCGTCATCGCCGTAGCCTGCCTGCGCCGGATGGACCGCCGCGCCGCCCGAGAGCTGTTCCTGACCGGAGAGAACTTCGACGGGCTGCGTGCCCGCGACGTCGGCCTCCTGGATCGCGCGGTCCACGACGACGAGCTGGACCTGACGGTCGACACGCTGGCCGGGCAGCTGAGCAAGGGTGCCCCCCAGGCACTGGCCATCACCGAGCAGTTGCTGCGAGACCTCCCCGGCCCGGACCTGCAGGAGGACTTCCGGCGGATGGCTGCGCTCTCCGCCGAGAGGTTCGCGTCGGACGAGGCGAGGGAGGGCATCGCCGCACGGTTGGACAAGCGCCCGCCGGCTTGGCTCACTGCGGCGGACGCACCGAGCGGAGGAGGACGACTGTGACGCAGGCCGATATCACCAGACCCACCGGCGACCCGTGGCGCACACCCGAGAGGGTGGCACTGCGACGGCTGGCGCGCGACTTCGTCGCCCGGGAGATCGCACCGCACATGGACGAGTGGGAACAGTCCGGCGAGCTGCCGCGCGATCTGCACCGTAAGACCGCCGACGTCGGTCTCCTCGGCGTCGGGTTCGCCGAGGAGGTCGGCGGCAGCGGCGGCGACGCAATCGACTCCGCGATCATCACCGAGGAGATCCTGAACGGCGGCGGATCCACCGGTGTGTGTGCCTCGCTGTTCACCCAGGGCATCGCGCTTCCGCACATCGCCGCCAACGGCGGCCCCGAGTTGGTCGAGCGCTATGTCCGCCCCACGCTTGCCGGGGAGCTGATCGGATCGCTGGCGGTGTCCGAGCCGGGCGGGGGTTCCGACGTCGCCAACATCCGCACCCGGGCGGTCCTCGACGCAGACGAGTACGTCGTCAACGGTGCGAAGACCTTCATCACCAGCGGCGTCCGCGCCGACTTCGTCACCGCCGCGGTGCGCACCGGCGGACCCAGCCACTCCGGGGTCTCCCTGCTGGTCATCGACAAGGCCACGCCCGGGTTCACCGTGTCCCGCCGGCTGGACAAGATGGGCTGGCGCTGCAGCGACACCGCCGAACTGTCCTTCGCGGACGTCCGGGTCCCGGCCGCGAACCTCGTGGGCGCGGAGAACTCCGGCTTCGTGCAGATCATGCAACAGTTCCAGAACGAGCGGATCGGCCTCGCCGTCCAGGCCTACGCCACCGCGGCCCGAGCCTTGGATCTGGCGGTCGGGTGGGCGCGCGACCGGGAGACGTTCGGGCGGCCGCTGTCCTCGCGCCAGGTCATCCGGCACAAGCTCGCCGAGATGGCCCGCCAGGTCGACGTCGCGCGGTGCTACACCCGGGCGGTCGCGCAGCGGTACCTCGCCGGCGAGGATGTCGTCACCGAGGTGTCGATGGCGAAGAACACGGCCGTCTACGCGTGCGACTTCGTGGTGAACGAGGCCGTGCAGATCTTCGGCGGCATGGGCTACATGCGCGAGTCCGAGGTCGAGCGGCACTACCGGGACGCGCGGATCCTGGGCATCGGCGGTGGGACGAACGAGATCATGAACGAAGTCATCAGCAAGAGGATCGGTCTGTGAACGCCGAGACGGCCCGCCCGTTTCGGGTCACCGGCACCGAGCAGAAGCGGGCGTGGGCGGAGAAGCTACTGCCCCCGGTGGAACAGGTGCAGCCCGGGCTGTGGTCGATCCCCGTCCCCATTCCAGACAACCCGCTGCGCTACGTCCTGGTCTACTCACTCGAGTTGGACGACGGGCTGGCGCTCATCGACGCCGGGTGGGACACCGATGAGGCGTGGCAGGCCTTGACTGACGGGTTGGCGACGGCCGGGCACGCCATCGGCGACGTCCGCGGCGTGATGGTGACGCACATCCATCCCGACCACTACGGCCTGGCTGGGCGGATCCGCGAGGCATCGGGTGCCTGGGTGGGACTCCACCCCGACGACGCGGCCCTGCTTCCCGCCCGGTACGGGGCGGGGATGACCGACCTGCTCGACGACATGGCCAGGCTGTTGCGGAAGTGCGGGATACCCGACGACGAGTTGCAGACCCTGTCGCGCGCTTCTCTGCCGATCGCGGCCTACGTCCGCCAGACCGAGCCCGACCGCCTCATCCGAGACGGCGACCGGCTGCCGTTGCCCGGCTGGGATCTGCGAGCTGTCCACACGCCCGGCCACTCGCCCGGCCACCTGTGCTTCCACGAGCACCAGCGTCGCGTCCTCTTCTCCGGGGACCACGTCCTTCCTCGCATCACGCCCAACATCGGGGTGCACGCGCAGTCGAGCGGCAACCCGCTTGCCGACTTCGTCGACTCCCTGGCACGCGTCGGCGGACTGGACCACGAGTTGGACGAGGTGCTGCCCGCGCACGAGTACCGCTTCGCCGGCCTCGCGGCGCGCGTGTCGGCGCTGCTGGGCCACCACGACGCACGGCTGGAGGAGATTCACGCCGCCCTCACCACGGCACCGACGACCTGGGAGCTCACCGCGTCGCTGACCTGGTCGCGCCCCTGGCCAGAGATCTCCGGGTTCATGCGCCGAGCGGCCATCGCGGAGACCCTGGCGCACCTGGTCCTGCTGGAGAGCAGGGGACGGGTGGCGCGGAGTCGCGAGACTCCGTGGCGCTGGGAGCAGCGCTGACTGGGCACTGTGCGCCGCTTACTCGTGGAGCGCCTCGGTGGCCGCCGTGCCCGCTCGGTCTCCGCCTGGCCAGGCTCGCGGCGCCAGGCCGGTCGCCCGGCTCACAACCGAGTAAGGACGTCGACGACCCCCGCCTCGTCCAACCCCTCGACCGGGTCCTGCCACAGGTGGGCGTAGGACTCCACCATGGCGCGCCGGAGGAAGGACTCGCGGATCTCCAGTCGCAGCCCACGAAAGTCCCTCCCGGGCATCCGTAACATCGCGTCCGGCGTCTGGACCGGGTCGAACGCGGGCAGCAGGACGTACACGACGTTCCACGGTGGTTGTCGTGGGTCAGCATCGCTCCCTTGGATCGTTCTGCGGCTCCGGAGGTGTACATCAAGCAGGACAGGTCGCGCCGATCCACCTTCTGGGAGTCCAGCACGCAGGATCCGGGAGGCCGGGTCACGGCCCGCAGAAGGGACCGGTTCGCGGCCTCGATGCGGGCGCACGCCTCGCCCGCCGGAAGAAGGGGGCCTCCTTGGAGTCGAACGAGGCGAGACGCCAGTGGCCACGGTGAAGCTCCAGGAGGGCGCCGAGGCGACTGCCGAGGAGCTCATCGCGTACACCCGGGACCGGCTCGCCCACGTCAAGTGCCCCACCCGCATCGAGTTCGTGGCGGAGTTGCCCCGCACCGTCACTGGCAAGGTGCTCAAGACGGTGCTCCTCAGCAGTACGGCGGAGGAGAGCAAGCAGTGGGCCGCTGAGCCCTTCCGGCGTTTAGGGGGTGGTCTGCCTCACCAGGTCGCTGAGAGGCCGCCGTCGACTACGACGGTCTGTCCGGTCATGAACGCCGATCCGGGGCCGGACAGGAAGACCGCGGCGGCGGCCATGTCGGCGGGCACCCCCCAGCGCCGGACTGGGGTACGCCGCACGACGCGCTGCTGGAACCGCTCGTCGGAGTGCAGGTCGCTGACGAGGTCGGTCTCCACCCATCCCGGGCACAGGGTGTTGACCGTGACCCCCCGGCGGCCGAGCTCAGCGGCCAATGAGCGGGTCATGGCGATCATTCCACCCTTGCTGGCCGCATAGGCACTGGAGTGGGTGTCGCCTACCAGGCCTATGACGCTGGCCACGTTCACCACCCGACCCCAGCCACGCTCGGCCATCGTCGGAGCCAGTTCGCGCGTGAGCGCGAAGGCAGCGGTGAGGTTGGTCTGGATCGTGCGGGCCCAGCTCTCGTCGTCCACGTCACTGAGTGCCTGGTTCCAGGATCCGCCCGCGTTGTTGATGAGGATGTCGACCGCGTCGGCAGAGCCCAGGGCTTCGCGCGCGAGGCTCCTCGGCCCGTCGGGGTCCTGCAGATCGGCGGTGAAAACGACGGGGTCGTGTTGGAGGGTCGAGGCCACCTGGTCGAGGCGTTGCCGGTCGCGGCCGGCAAGGATCACCCGGGCGCCGGCGGCATCGAGCGCCTGGGCCATCGCCTCGCCGATCCCACGCGTTGCTCCGGTGACGAGGGCGGTGCGGCCAGCGAGGCCAAACAACTGGTCGAGGGTCATAGAGGAGGGCCTTTCGCGCTGCTATCGGAATATGTCGAGGATGCTTTCGGTGACGAGAGACAGAGCCTTCTTGTCCTCGGCCGGCGACCGCGAACGGAACCAGATCGGGACGAAGTTGATCGAGCCGTGCAAGCAATGCAGGGCGACGCGCGGATCGCGCGGATGCAGTTGACCCGACGCCACGCCCTTCTCGACGACCGTGACGAAGACGTCTTCGTGGAGGCTGCGCCAGTGGCGATGCTTCTCGCGCATCGACTCCGGCCAATCCTGGTGCTGCAGGAACAGGCGCGCCATGTTGGGGTCGTCGTGCACGACGATCTCAAGCTGCTCGAGGATGAGGTCGCGCAACGCGTCCAGAGGTGTCGGCGCCGCGTCGGCGACGGCCGCGAGACGAGCGATGGTCTTCTCCGCGACCGCCTGGAAGCAGGCGCTGAAGAGATCGTCCTTGCTGTCGAAGTAGTGGTACAGCGATGCCTTGGTGAGATCGACCCGGTCGGCGACCATTTCCAGGGAGGTGTTGTGGTAGCCGTGTTCGGCCACCACTTGGGCGGCGACATTCAAGATCGCATCGATGCGCTGGCTTCGCTTGCGGGCGACTCGGCTCAGGGGCTGCTGTTCGTCATCGGGCTTGGTTGCCGGACCGCTCATGTTGTCGCTCCTGTGGTGGACGAGTCTCTCTCGAGGGACGCAGCGGCGGTGGCAGTTGTGAAACGCACGGGGTGAGCGTATCTGGCTCCGAATCCGCTGTTGCGGATGAGTCCTCGATGCTGAAAGGGAGCGCTGTCGAGCACGTCCTCCGGGCGGAGCACCATGGCAGCGGGCACGTCGACGCGCGTCGTTCGGGCGATGACGTCTGCGGCTGGAAGGCCGGCGAAGAGCGTCTCCAACCGGAGTCGCAGGCGCTGGTGGTCTTGTTGGCGTCCTTCGAAGGTGGAGCTGCGTTCGTCGGCGAGGCCGAACTCGTCACAGAACCGCTCCCAGAAGTGCTGCTCGTGCACGATCCCGAGCGCGATGCGGTGCCCGTCGGCGGTGTCGAAGACGCCGTAGTGCGGCGTGGAACCGAACAGGTCCACCTCCCCAGCCGCGCGGGACAGGGCCACGGGGAAGGTCCAGGAGGCCATCACGTCGGCCATACTCACGTCGAGGTGGGCGCCCTCGCCACTGGTGGCGCGACCGACCAGCGCGGCGCTGATCGTCGTGGCCGCCATCAGCCCGGAGGCCAGGTCGGCGATGGGGAGCGGTGGCACGCTTGAGGAGGAGGGTCCGTCCTGGGCGAGCGTGCCGGCGTCGGCATGGTAGGTGAGGTCATGACCGGGCTTGTCGGAACGCTCGCCGACCTGGCCGTATCCAGAGATCGAGCAGTAGATCACTCCTGGGTTCGTCTGCGCCACCGCCTCGTAGCCCAGGCCCAGCCGTGCGAGAACTCCAGGTCGAAAGCCTTCGACCAACACATCGCAGTCACATGCGAGGTCGAGGACGCGGTCAAGACCGGCGTCTGACTTGAGATCCACCTCCTCCACCATCTTGCCGACGTTGACCTCGGTGTAGAGGGAGGGGAAGGCACGTGCCGGGTCACCGCCCGGCGGCTCTATCCGGTGCACGTCGGCACCCATGTCGGCCAGCAGTCGGGTCGCGTACGGTCCCGGCAGTTGCAGGCTGAGGTCGAGGACCCGGATCCCGGTCAGCACCGGCAGCGCTGCCTGCCACATCAGTACGACCTCGGCAGGTGGAGCACCTGCTGCGCAACGTGGTTGAGCACCATCTCGCGGCTCACCGGCGCCGTCTTGTGGAGGCGCACGAAACCCCAGAGGTCCGCCAGGCCGAACTCTGTGGACAGGCCGTGGCCGCCGTGCACCTGGATCGCGCGGTCCAGTGCCTCCCCGGCGGCATCCGCCGCGGCGAACTTCGCGCTGTTGGCGGCGACTCCCGTCTCTCGTGGATCAGTGCCTGCGTCAACCTGCCAGGCCGCCTTCTGGGTCATCAGCCACGCCAGGTCGCGGTGGATCGAGGCCTCCGCGAGCGGGTGCGCCACGCCTTGGTGTGCCCCGATGGGCACGCCCCACACCACCCGCTCCTGCGCATAGCGGGCGGCCTTGTCCAGCGCATAGCGAGCCAGTCCGCAGGCGTGGGCGGCTGTCATGATGCGCTCGGGGTTGAGTCCGACGAAGATCTGCCGCAGCCCCTCGCCCTCCTCGCCCAGCAAGCGGTCGGCGGACAACCGCACCTCCTCGAAGGTGAGGGTGAACTGCTTCTCCGGGGCGTTGACCTGCATCGGGATCGGGTGCATGCTCAGCCCCGCCGCGTCCGTGGGAACGACGAAGAGGCTCAGCCGTCCGCGACCGGAGGCGGTGCGCCCCGTGCGGGCCACGACCAGGATCTCACGGCTCTCGTCCACGCCTGAGATGTAGTGCTTGGTGCCGTTGAGCACCCACTCCTCGCCGTCACGGCTGGCCCGGGTGGCGAGCTGGTGGCTGTTGCTCCCGGCTTCGGGTTCGGTGATCGCGAAGGCCATCTTGGCCGACCCCGAGCACAGGTCGGGCAGCCAACGCTGCTTCTGCTCGGAGGTGCCGTAGGCAGAGATCACCGTGCCGCAGATCGCGGGCGACACGACCAGCAGTAGCAGCGGACAGCCGTGAGCGGCCAGCTCCTCGCCGACGACCGCCAGCTCGCTGATCCCGAGCCCGCCGCCGCCGTACTCCTCGGGAAGGTTCACTCCGATGAACCCCGCCGCTGCGACCTCGTTCCACAGTTCATCACTGTGCGACCCCTCGGCGGCGGTGCGCTGGTAGTAGGCATGACCGTACTTCTCAGCGATGGCGCGCACCGAAGCGCGAATGTCGCGGTGCAGTTCGGATTCGGCGAAGTCCATCATGATCCTCTTTAAGGGGCGTCCGGGGATGCCTGGTTGAACGCGGGCCGCAGCGAGGCGGCGAGGTCCTCCGGGCTACGAGCCATATAGGGCTCGCCCAGTTGCAGGTTCAGCGCGCCGATGTCGTTCGCGTGCAGTGCGGGGGAGAAGGACAGCCGTGGTGTAAGGACCGCGTGCAGCCGCCCGCCGTCGGCGGCATCCAGGGTGGCCGGGAAGAAGGACATGTTGAAGCTCGAGATGCCGGTCTCCCCGAGTGCACTCAGCAGCCGGGCGGTGACCGTGGAGAAGTCCGCCAGGGCCGCGTCGTCAAGGGTGTCGAGCACCTGATGGTCCGAGAAGACGATGCGCACGTCCGACAGCGCCGAGAGTGATACGAAGTCGGTTAGCACCGTTAGGTGCTCGCTGTCGTACACCCATCGCTCGCCCAGGGCACGCTCGGTCTCGACCAGGTCGTCGAAGTAGGGGCGTCCCCAACGCTCGAAGTACTCTCGCTGCGCGCGGATCCGCCTTTTGACGTTCTCTCCCGGCTCGTCGGTGACGATCACCTGCAGATGGGGATGGATCTGGGTCGACGCAGCGGGCGGCATGTAGTTCCAGCTCAGCAACGTGAAAGGGAAGTCATTCCCGGCCTCGCGTACCGCCTTCGCATAGTCGCCGGCAAGACTGATGGCGTTGCGCAGGACGTCAGGGGACCACGCATCGATCGAGACGAAGTGCTGGGCGCAGATCACCGTCACCGCGCTGAAGGCGTCGTAGGGGGACAGGTTCGGGACCAGGGTCGCTTCCCCCCGGCTCAGACGTCCCTCGGCGAAGACATCGGGAGGAAGCTGCGGGGTCACGACCTTCAGGCGCTCGGGACAGAAGGGGCAGATCTCGCGGGTGGTCTCGGCAAGCTCTGCGAAGTCCTCCGGTTGAGGTCTGAATCCCACGAAGTGGGCGAGCCGACCGGTGGTGCCCAGCAACGGGTCACGTCGGATCTCGCTGGTGATCTGAGCAGGCGCCCAGTTCTGGGACGGGTCGAGGTACCGGGTGGTGCGGGGGGAGCGCTCGAACGCGATCCCGTGGGCGCCCGGCCGGGCGGCGTCGCTCACCGCTCACCGTCCCAGGATGTGCACTGTGGCCGCCGCGACGTCGCCGCCCAGCCAACCACCGGCGTTCTCCGTGATCCCGATCCGGGCACCCTCGACCTGGCGCCCACCGGCCCGACCCCTGAGCTGGTCGGCCACCTCGACCACCTGCGCCACGCCGGTGGCACCCACCGGGTGGCCCTTGCAGACCAGGCCTCCGCTGGGATTCGTGGGCAGGTCGCCTCCCACGCTCAGCCGTCCCTTGCGCACCGCGAAGACACCCTCCCCCGGGGCGAGCAGGCCCAGCTCCTCCAGCGCGATGAGCTCGGCAGGCGCGGTGGCGTCGTGCACCTCGGCCAGGTTCACGTCCCCGGGTGAGACCCCCGACTGGTCAAAGGCCAACCGCGCCGCATGGGCGACGGCCGGCTCGGAGTGCCGTCCTCGACCGGAGACCAGACTGGAGGCGAGCAGCCGCACCGCCGTGGCTTCGCGGGCGGGCTCGACGGTGAGGACGAGCGCTGCCGCGCCGTTGCCGATGGGCGAGCACATCGGCAGGGTGAGCGGGTCGTTGATCAGCCTGGCCTCGAGAACCTCCTCGACGGTGATGGGAGCCGTGAACTGGGCGACCGGGTTGTGGGAGGCGTGACGCCTGTTCTTCACGACCAGCGCGGCGAAGTCCTCAGGGCGGCCCTCGTGGTCGCTCATATAGTCACGTGCCAACTGCGCATAGATGTCCATGAACAGCGAGCCGCTGCCTCGGACTTCGGGCGACTCCTCCAACAGCCGCTCTTGGTCCACCGCTGCGGCCAAGGCGATCATCGGGCGTTGCTTGTCCTCGCTGGCCATCTTCTCGGCTCCGACGACCAGCACGGTCCCGGCCCTGCCGGCGCGCAGCGCGGTGTCCGCGAGGTGGAGCGCCGTGGAGCCGCTCGCGCAGGCGTTCTCGCAGTTGACGATGGGCACACCGCTCAGGTCGAACTGGCGCAGCAGCACCTGACCGCGAATCATCTCCTGCCCGGTGAGCAGGCCGCTGGCAGCGTTGCCGACGTAGACGGCGTCGATCTGATCCAGTCCGATAGCCGCGTCCTCGAGGGCGGCACGGACGGCGTGCTCGACCTGGTCGGCGGACCGGGTATCGGGGGAGCGGTCGAAGACGGCGATGCCGGTGCCCGCGACGAAGGTGTCTGTCATCGCTCGGCGCCCCAGCGCTCGATCAGCGTCGCGTTGGCCTGACCGCCACCCTCGCACATGGTCTGCAGCCCGTAGCGACCGCCACGTTCGTCGAGCACCGACATCAGGCTGACCATCAGGCGGGCGCCCGAACCGCCGAGGGGATGGCCCAGGGCCATCGCCCCGCCATGCACGTTGACATGCTCGTCGTACCACTGTTCGGAGATGTCCAGTTCGTCCCGCCAAGCCAGCACCACGCTCGCGAACGCCTCGTTGATCTCGACCGCGTCGAGGTCGTCCACCACGAGGCCGGCTCGGTCGAGAGCCTTGCGGGTGGCCGGGGCCGGAGCCGTCAGCATCATCACCGGGTCGTCACCGGCCAGCGCCATCGAGACCATCCGCGCACGTGGGGTCAGGCCCAGCTCGCGCGCCCGCTCGCCACTCATCAGCAGCAGCGCGGCAGCGCCGTCGGTGATCTGGGAGGAGGTCGCCGCGGTGATCACGCCGTCTTCTCTGAAGACCGGCTTCAGCGAGGCGATCCTGGCAAGGTCGGGTTCACGGATCCCCTCGTCTTGGTCCATCAGTGTCTCGCCCACCTGGACGGGAGCGATCTCGCGCGCGAAGACTCCTGCCTCCCGTGCCGCGATGGCGGTGCGGTGGGAACGCACAGCCAGCGTGTCCAGCTCTGAGCGGGAGAACCCCCACTTCTCCGCGATCCGCTCGGCCGACTCGCCCTGCGAGACCAAGGAATGCGCTGCCAGCAGCTGTTCGCTGTATGGAGAGCCCTGGAAGGTGGCAGCGGAGCCGATCGGAATCCGGCTCATCGACTCCACGCCACACGCGACGGCAACGTCGTAGCTGCCGGAGGCGATCCCTTGGGCGGCGAAGTGCAGCGCCTGCTGGCTCGAGCCACACTGGCGATCGACGGTGACCGCCGGCACCGATACGGGAAGCCCCGCCGCCAGCCACGCGTTGCGAGTGACGTTGGTGGACTGTTCGCCGACCTGCCCAACGCAGCCGCCGATCACGTCGTCGACTGTCGCCGCGTCGATCCCCGTGCGGTCGACGAGCGCGCCGAGCACATGGGCCAACAGGTCCACCGCATGCACTCCGGCCAAACCGCCTCCCCGCCTGCCCATCGGGCTGCGGACACCATCGACAATCACGACCTCGTTCACAGGGGTACTCCTTCACTGTGCGCGATCTCTCGCACGGCTGTCTTCGGGTTGTGCGAGACTCTACAATCCTTCGACCGATAAGTCGATATCCGTCTACGTGGATGGGAGACTGGGCATGGTGGGTAGTGAAGGTGGGATCGTGAACCCGCGCAGAGCGGCTAGCGTGGTCGTCGTCCGCGACGGCGACGAAGGCGTCGAAGTGCTCCTGCTGCGCAGGACGTCGAAGGCGGCGTTCGCGCCAGACCGGTTCGTCTTCCCGGGAGGCAGCGTCGACGACAGCGATCGGCGCGTGCCGCTGATCGGTCGGTCGCGGGTGGACGAGCGCGACCGGGCGGTGGCGCCCGCGCAAGGAGTCGGACAGGTCGCGGGTGTCGTCGACGACGTCTTCGTCGCCGGGGTGCGGGAAACGTGCGAGGAGGCGCTGATCCTGCTGGCCCTCGACAGCAGCGGCGCTCCTGCGAGCGTCGATCACGCCCGCGCCGTGCGTGCGGCGCTCGCGAGTGGATCCTCGCTCGCCGAGGCGTTCGATCAGTTGGCGCTGCGTGTGGATCCCGCGTCCCTCGTCTACCACGACCGGTGGATCACTCCCGAAGGCGCACCGCGCCGGTTCGACACCTCCTTCTACTACGCCGCCACGCCGGTGGGACAGATCTCGGAGCACGACCAGGGCGAGGCCGTCGACTCCGCCTGGGTCCGCCCGGCCGAGGTCCTGCACAGCGAGGAGTGGACGCCGCGCCTGCTGCCGCCGACCCGCTATCACCTGTCACTGTGCGAGCAGCACGCGGAGGCGGCGGCGGTCCTCGCCGCGGCGCGAGCAGATGCGGTTCGCGAGCCCGTCCGCGCGCGACTGGTCTCGGACGGGGCCGGCGGCAGCGCGGTGGTGGTGCGGCCAGGAGCGGCGCCGGTGCCGCTGGGAGCGCTGCCTTGGCGAGAACCCGGGACGAACGGCCGCTGAGCGTAGACAACTCGACCGTTAGGACATAAACTATCTCTTCGGTTGAACATTTACCAATCAATAGAGTACGTAAGAGAGGAACGCGCATGCGTGAGGTGGCCATCGCCGGAGTCGGGTACACATCGCTGTCCCGCAACTCGGGCCGCACCGTCTTGTCGTTGGCTGCCGAAGCCACCCGGAACGCGTTGGCTGACGCCGGCATGTCCAAGGACGACGTAGACGGCGTGGCGAGCTTCTCGGTGCTCAACGATTCGGTCAGTTGCGAGGCGGTCGCCACGGCGCTGGCGCTGCCGCAACTGCGCTACGTGCTGGACTTCCAACAGGGCGGTCAGTCGCCGAGCATCATCACCTATCAGGCCGCCACCGCCGTGGCGACCGGACAGGCGGAGGCGGTCCTGGTCTTCCGCGCGCTCAACGGCCGCTCCGGAATCCGGGTCGGCAGCGGCGCCTTCGCCGGTGGCGCTGCGCAGTTCCGCTACCCCATCGGTTACAACGCCTACCTGATGTACATCGCCATGTGGGCACGTCGTTACATGCACGAGGTCGGCGCGACTGAGGCGGATCTGGCGGCGGTAGCCATCGCCCAGCGCGCCTACGCGGAGTTGAACGACCGTGCGATCCTGCGCAAGCCCCTCGACATGGATGCCTACCTCAACAGCCCGTGGATCGCCGACCCGTTCCGTGCCGCCGACTGCACCACCGAGGTCGACGGGGCGTGCGCGCTCCTCGTGACCACACTCGACCGGGCCCGCGACCTCGCCCACCCCCCGGTCCGGGTCGCTTCGGGTGCGTACGCGGCCGGACCTCGTCCTGGCCTCGACATCGGCGACCAGCTGCTGACCGACGACTTCACCCACAACTACGGCTACCTGCTGCGCGACGAGTTGTTCGGGCGAGCGGGGATAGGTCCAGGCGACGTCGACGTCGCCGAGATCTATGACTGCTTCACCAGCACGGTGCTGATGACCATCGAGGGGCTCGGTCTCGCGGAGCGTGGGGGAGCGGGCGAGTTCATCCGCTCGGGCGCGACAGCGATCGACGGCTCACTGCCGATGAACACCCACGGCGGGTTGCTCGCCGAGGGATACCTGCACGGGATGAACACGATCACCGAGGCCGTGCTTCAGGTGCAGGGCCGATGTGGCGAGCGCCAGGCGCCTCGTCACGAGGTTGCCGTGGTCACCTCCGGCGCCCTCAACGACGGATCGGCTCTGATCCTCACTGCCGACCGCTAGACCTCTGACCTTCTCAAGGAGCCGAAATGTCTGTTCTCCCTACCCGTTACACCGAGCTCGTGGGCATCGAGCACCCGATCATCCAAGAGGGGATGGGCCCCTTCAAGACCGTGGCCTTGGCCGCGGCTGTGAGCAACGCCGGCGGTATGGGCACCATCAGCATGCCGGGCATGTCGCAGGAACCGAGCGAGGGCGCAGCGATCATGCGTAGCCACATCTCCGCGTGCGCCGAGCTCACCGACAAGCCGTTCGCGGTCAATGTCCCTGTCGGCGCTGACGACAACGGCAAGGTCCTGCCGATCACGGAGGCCTACATCAACGCCGTGATCGCGGCCCGTGAAGCCGACAGCAAGGTGGGTCAGCAGTTGAAGGTGCTCACCACGAGCGCCGGCTTCCCGGGGGCTTTCGCATCGCGGATCAAGGACGCGGGCCTGATCCACCAGCACAAGGTGGGCAGCACGCGCCAGGCGATCAAGGCCGAGGAGGCAGGGGCCGATGTCATCATCGCCTCCGGATACGAGATGGGCGGCCATACGCACCACTCTCCCGTGCACACCTTCGTGTTGCTGCCGAACGTCACGGCGGCGGTGTCGGTGCCCGTCCTCCTGTCGGGCGGTGCCCGTGACGGGCGCACCCTGGCCGCCGCACTGGCCCTCGGTGCGTCGGGCGTCGCTATGGGCACGCGGTTCATCGCCTCGGCCGACAACACCGATTGGCACCCGTCGGTCGCGCAGTTCATCGTCGACGCGCGAGAGGGCGACGACGTCGTGTTCCCTGGCGTGTACGGTCCGGCGCGCGGCCTTCGCACCGCCGCCACTGACCGCTTGCTGGAGATCGTCGCCAACGGAGAGATGACGATCGACGAGCTGACCGAGTGGAAGGACCACGCGCTGCAGCTCGCCCAGTCCACCGGCGACTTCGAGAAGGGCCTGGTCGCGGCCGGACAGGTCGCGAGCGGGATCCAGGACGTCGTCGACGCGGCCACCTTCGTCCCGCAGATGGCGCGCGAGGCCAGCGAAGTCCTCCAGGAACTCGTACGCGGCCTCGTGCCCACCAGCACCGTCGGAGTATGACGGTTCTCCGTGGCAGACACATCGGTGCCGACTCCGTCCCCAGCGCTCAGCAGAGGCCTGGTGCTGCTCGGGGGCGACCTGGACCTGGTCCAGGACGTGACCCGTCGCGCCGAGGCCGCCGGCTTCGACTCGGTCTGGACGACCGAGTTCTACGAGCGCACGGCGACCGTATCCCTGGCGGCCATGTCGATGGTCTCCTCTCGTGTGGTCCTCGGCAGCGCGATCGCCTACGCGGTCGGGCGCTCGCCGCTCGTGCTGTCCGCCGAAGCGCGTGACCTCGATGAGCTCAGCCGGGGGCGCCTGATCCTGGGGCTGGGGACCGGCACGCGCACGATGCAGCGGGATTGGCACGGCAGCGATCCGACGGCTCCGGCGCGGAGGGTGGAGGAGCTGGTTCCGCTGCTGCGCCGACTGTGGTCGATGGACGACACCGGCGTGTCACACGACGGGGATTTCTATCATCTCGCCCTGACCCCCACTGCGGCGGTGCGCCCGCCCTTGCGAGCCGACATTCCCGTCTACCTTGCCGGCGTCAACCCGCGGATGGTCCGGGCAGCCGGCTCTGTGGCCGACGGTCTGGTCGGGCATCCGATCTTTAGTCGCCGCTACGTGGAGGACGTCGTGCGTCCGGCCCTCGACGACGGCGCAGCTCGCGCTGACCGAAGCCGCTCGGTGCCCATCGCGGGCTACGTCATCTGCAGCATCAACGAGGATCCCGACGTGGCGCTGCGTTGGGCGAAGGCGCAGATCGGCTTCTACGCCGTCGTGCGCACCTATCTGCCCGCGTTCGCCGTGCACGGCCTCGAGTCGATGGCGGCGGATGCTCGCGCAGCGTGGTCGCGACGCGACATCGACGCCATGATCGCCGCCGTTCCCGACGACGTAGTGGAGTTGTTCGCGGTGGCCGGCACCCCGGACGAGGTCCCCCAGCAGCTGCACGAGCGGTTCGACGGACTGTACGAGCAGACGTTGCTCTACTCCCCGAGTTTCGGTTTGGATGCGGCGCAGCTGCAGGGCAACGTCGAAGCCATCATGGAGCTCCTCGCCCCCGGAGGGGCGGCGTGACAGTGGTGGGGCTCGCCGGCTGGGCGGTCGCGGCGTGCGGAAGTGGGCCGGAGCGTCTCGACGTGCCGCTCGGAGTCCACCTCGCGGCGCGGGCCGCCCTGAACCACGCAGGTCTGAGCAGAGCCGACGTCACCGGCGTGGTGCTCGCCGGCTCCGACGCCTGGGACGGCCGGCTGATCTCGTCGATGCACATGGCCGGGCCGGCGGGGGGTTATCTCAGAGACGAGACGAAGGTCGTCGACGATCCGAGCGTCGCACTCGCCTCGGCGGTTTGGCGCGTCTCCTCGGGAGCCGACCGAGCGGTACTCGTCGTCTCCTGGCACAGCCCCGCAGAGTCCGATCCCCTCAATGCCGTCTCGCCCGACCCCGAGCCGGTGTTCTCCAGACCCGTCGGCGCGCACCCGCTGGCGGCCGAGGCCCTGGCGGTCACTCGCTGGCTGGAAGCCCACGGACTCAGCGCCGACCGCTTCGACTCCCTCACGGCGTTCCTGGCCCCCGACAAAGCCGACGACGACCGGCTCTGGTTCACCCCGCTCAGGGCGGCGCACGTCGCCCCCGTCGACGGGGCCGCAGTGGCGGTGCTGGTCTCGGCCGACGGGGCGCGCGTGGAGATCAAGGCTGTCGACTTCGCCACCGACAGCGCGCTGCCTCTCGAGCAGCATCCAGACCCGGTGGGCAGGCTGCGGCAGCGGATACTGGCGCGCACCGGTAGCGACCCCGCCCATGCCGAGGTCATCGAGACCACCGACCGGACGGTGTTCCGTCTGGTGATGGCCGCCAGCGCGCTCGGTCTGGGGCAGCCGAGCGAGGTCGCCGACGCCGTCATCGAGGGCGGGTTGCCGCACCTGCAGCCCTCAGGCGGGCTGTTCCGCCGCAACGCCGGTTATGCTGCCGGACTCGAACGGATCGTGTGCGCCGCCGAGGCAGTCGAGCGCGGGGCTGTGAGCGCACTTGCGCACTGTTCGTACGGTCGGGCCGGACAGGGGCACTCGCTCACCGTGCTGGCGGCGCCGTTATGAGCCTCACCAGACCCGGCGTCGTGGGAGTCGGAATGACGCCGATGCGCACTCGCCGACCCGACACCGACCTCTTCGGACTCATTCGTGATGCCTCCGTCGCTGCCTTGGTCGACGCAGATGTGAGCATGGCCGACGTCGATCTGGTGGTGCTTTCGCAAGGCCCGGACGCCCTGTACGGCATCGGACATCCCGAGCAGGAGCTCGTCGACGTGCTCGCCGCTCGCGGAAAGCGAGTGGTGAGGGTGCAGACCGGTGGAGCCACTGGCACGTCTGCGGTGCAGATGGCCTGGTGGGCCATCGCTGCCGGAGAGTCCCAATGCGCTCTGGTGGTCGGGGCCGACAAGATGGGCGACTCCCAACAGTCGGCACAGCATGTCCTCAACCTCATCTGGGATCCGGCCTACGAGGCCCGACTGCCGTTGAACACAATTTCGATGTCCGCGCTACAGGCCCAGCGTTATCTCCATCGCCATAGCATCGGCTTGCGCCGGGGAGAGGAGGCATGGGCACAGGTCGCCTCGAGGTTGCGAAACAACGGAGCACTCAACTCCTTAGCGCAGCTGCGGAAGCCCGTCACCCCCGACGAGGTGCTCTCCAGCCCACTGCTGTTCGCACCGATCCGGCGCGACATGGCCTGTCCCCAGACCTCAGGCGGCGCCGCCGTGGTGATGGTTTCGGCCGAGTGCGCAGCCACGATGGCCCGACCGGTGGCGTGGATCGACGGTTTCGCGGCCCGCTCCAACACCTATTTCCTGGGCGACAAGATGGGTGCCGCCGGTGACAACGATCACGGCTCGTTCCTCGAGCTCTCGCGTGCCGCGGCGGACGCCTACGCCCAGGCGGGCATCACCGACCCGGCTCGTCAGATCGACGTCGCGGAGCCTTACATCCCCTTCGCCACGATGGAGCCGATCGCCGTCGAGGCGCTCGGGTTCTCGGAACCGGGCCAGGGCATCGCCGATGCGGAGAAGGGCCGGTTCGATCGCGGCGGCGAGATCCCTGTGTGCCCCTCGGGCGGCGTGCTCTGCGCGGCTCCCATCAGTGTCAGCGCCCTCGTACGGTTCGCCGAAGGGGCGCTCCAGGTCCGCGGGCGCGCCGGGGATCATCAGGTTGACGGGTGTCGCACCGCCGTTGTGACCGGTGCTGGCGGCTCGATCCAGTTCGCGGGCGTAGCCGTACTTCGAGGGGAGGACTCGTGACCCGGGTAGGACAGGTACTCATCGATCGCGTCGGTGGCGTCGTGCATGCGCGGCTGGACCGGCCCGACGTGCGCAACTGCATCGACTTCGGCATCATCGAGGGGCTCGAGCGCGCAGTCGAAATGGCGCGTGCAGACGCGTCGGTGCTGGTCGTTCGTGGATCCGGCGGGCACTTCTGCGCAGGCGCCGACCTCGACCTCGTGCGTGGCCTGATCGGCGACCGGAAGGGACTGGAGGCCTACGTGACACGGCTGAGCGAGGTCCTCGATGCGATCGAAGCGGGCCCGTTCGCGAGTCTGGCGGCCGTCGAAGGGTACGCGGTCGCCGGCGGCTGCGAGATGCTGCTGGCGTGCGACGTGGTGCTTGCCTCCACCGAAGCCCGCATCGGGGACCGGCACCTGGAGCACGCTCTTTTGCCCGGTGCCGGCGGCTCGGTCCGGCTGGTCCGTGCCCTGCCTCGGGCATACGCCCGTTGGCTCCTGCAGAGCGGGGAGATGATCTCGGGCGACCAGGCTCGAGCATGGGGCCTGGCCGCGCTGGCGGTGCCGCCGGAAGAATTCGCGTCCGAGCTCGACCGCGTCGTCAACCGGCTCGCCTCACGGGACAGAGTCGCGATGACCGCGGTCCGGGAGATGGCCCGCTGCGCCGAGGATGAGCCGCCAGCAGCCGCCATGTCGCGTGAACGAGAGCTCTTTCTCGACCACATCACCACGAGTCCGAACGTCCGCGAGCAACTCGATGGCTTCGTGAAGAGGAGCTGACCATGAGCGACGCCCTGACCAGTCATGTGGTGATCCCGGGGGCCTGGCACCTCGATTTCCGGCACGCGGCGGGACCGGCGGCGAGCCGGTTCCTCACCACCGTGCGGGATCGTGGCGTGTTGACGGCGTCACCGTGTCCTTCCTGCGGCCGGATCCGAGTGCCTCCCCGTGATTTCTGCGAGGAATGCTTCGTCCCCACCTCCGACGACTGGCCGGACGTGGGGCCTCGCGCCGTCATCGAGGCCGCGACCATCGGGTACACGAGTTTTCCGGGCTATCCGGAGCCGCCGTACGCCCTGGTCTACGCGCGCCCCGAAGGCGCGGACACAGCCATCGGAAACCTCCTCCTGGGGATAGATCTGAGTGACTACCACGTGGCGCTGGAGCGGATGCACATCGGTGCCGCCGTCACTGCCGTTTTCGGGGACGAGCGTTCTGGGCTCGTCACCGACTTCCATTGGGCCCTAGCCGACTGATTCATGAAGGAGTGACCATGCCCGACAGTTCACAGCAGGGGATCGAGCTCGACATCCCCTGGTGCTTCACCGACGACCACCGCTCGTGGCGAACCGTGCTGCGCGACTTCACCACCAGCGTGCTCGCGCCCACCGTCGCGCAGCGGAGCATCGACGCCGTGTTCGACGAATCGATCGTCGACGGGTTGGGGGAGTTGGGCGTCTTCGGGCTACGCGTGAGCGAGGAGTACGGCGGCTCCGGGTCCGACATCACCTCGTTCTGCCTCGCCGTCGAGGAGATCTCTCGGGTCGACGGAGGGGTCGGTGCCAGCGCGCACGTACAAGGCATCGCCTGCGCGCTGTTCGAACGGCTCGCCAACGACGACCAGAAGAAGGAGATCCTTCCCCGGGCGGCGCGTGGGGAGATCTTCATCTCCTTCGGTCTCACCGAGCCCAGCGGTGGCTCCGACGCCGGCAACATCCGTACCGCCGCCGTGAGGGACGGCGACGGGTGGCGCCTGAACGGATCGAAGGCCTTCATCACCAACCCGGGCACGCCGCGATCGAAGTACGTGATCCTCTTCGCCGCCACCGGTCCCGGCCGGCCCGGTCGCCCCGAGGTGTCGGCATTCCTGGTCCCTCTGGATACGCCGGGAGTCGAGGTCGGTCCCGCCTACGACAAGATCGGTTGGCGTACCTCCGACACGCACCCGTTGTACTTCGACGACGTCCGCCTGGGGCCAGATGCCCTCCTGGGCGAAGTTGGTCGCGGATACCGTGAGGCGCTCGGCTTCCTCACCTGGGCCCGACTTCCGATCGCCTCGGCCTCGGTCGGTATCGCCCAGGGGTGCCTCGACGCCACGCTGGATTTCGTCAAGACGCGTGAATCGTTCAACCAGCGACTCGGCGACCACCAGGCCGTCGGATTCAAGGTCGCTCGGATGGCTGCGGCAACCGCAGCTGCCCGGTCGATCACCTACGACGCCTGTTGGAAGATGGACCATGGCCACCCCTACGAGCAGGAGGCGGCGATGTGTAAGATGGTCGCGTCCGAGATCTGCAACAAGGTGGCCTACGACGCCACGCAGCTGCATGGTGGAGCGGGTTTCATGATGGATTCGACGGTGACGCGACTCTATGGAGACGCCCGGGTGATGACCATCGGTGAAGGTGCATCCGAGGTCCAGCAGATGCTGATCGGTCGAAGCCTCGGCCTGAAGGTGTAGTGGGTGGCCCGTGCCGGGGCGCTGGCACGGTGATCCGCGACAGCGGCCGGCGGCCCGAACGGGCCGCCGACCGCTGCGCAAGAAGGTCGTTCGCCTCAGTCCAGGCGCAGGCGTCGCAGCACACCGCCGGGATCCACCCGTTCGCGGAGCATAGTGAGTTCCTCGTCGGTCGGCGACGGCGTCAGCGGAACCTCGCCGGGTGTCGACGACGGCAGGTCGAACCCCGTGCGTTCACGGACCTCGTCGGGGGTGTGCCCAGGATGCACCGACTTGATCCGGAGCGTGTCGTCATCGCCGAAGTCCAAGACCGCCAGCGGAGTCACCACCAGTTGGGGGCCGTCGGAATGCGGGTCGCAGAACTCTCGACGCGCCGCCGTGCGCCCGGGTGCGCTGACATGGTCCACCTCGTCGACGAAGATCCGCGCGTCGTGGCGCTGCACGAAGATCATGGTGCGCGTGAAGTAGGCCGCGAAGACCAACCCGACCGTTCCTGGACCGCGGACCCGTAGCTTCGGGTAGTCACGTCCGATACCGACCATGTTCACGTTCCCATGGCGGTCGACCTGCATGCCGCCGAAGATCCCCACGGTGGGCGCCTTGCGCCATCCACCGAGCTCGAAGTCGACGATGTCCTCGAGCCGAAAGGAGTGCTCCGCGCTGTCGAGGGTCACCGGGTCGGCAGTCGACTTCACCAGTGGCGCCGCCGAGTTGATCGCACCGCCGCCGCCGCTGAGCCAGCTGAGGTCGGGGGCGTGCATCAGGCGGGCGAGCTGGAAGGCCGCCATCGGAATCTGCGAGTTGGCGCCACAGGCACCCCACTCCTCGTTGCGCAAACCGCGCGCCAAGGTGACGGCCATCAACTCGCTGGTCGTACACGTCTCGGTCATGCCTGGCTCCTGTCCGCGCGCGCCTGGTAGTCGACACGCAGCGTGCCGACGAGGCGCTCCACTCCCACGCGCTCCAAGTACTGGTGGTGATCATGTGCTTCGCTCACGTAGCGCGCCATCCACTGTTCCGGCGAGCGCACGTACTCCTCCAGCATCCGCTCGTCGCGCCCGTAGTGACCCGCCGAGGAGGTGGGATGCGCAGCGAAGGGGAGAGCGACCACGGCCGAGACCATGAAGCTCGGAACGGTGACCTCCTTGTGCCGGCCGGACGCGGCGTAGTCGTCGGGCACGATCTCGTCCGTGACCACGATCGCGGTCCTCGACGCCCGCAGGATCAGGTCGTCCTGATAGATCGGACCGTCGAAGAAGACGTTGCCGAAGCGGTCGCAGCGCGGAGCGTGCACGATGCCGACGTCCGGTCGCATGGCAGGAATGGCGACGTGCTCGTTGCCGGAGTAGGGGTCCACCACGGTGCGGAAGAGCTCCGGTGACAACGAGCGCGTGCCGGTGGCCCCGTGGCCGCGCGGTAGTGGCATGAACGGGAGGTTCGCCGCCGCCGCCTTGAGCCCATAGATCGTGAACGGCTCGTCGACGTCGTGCACGACGATCGTGGAGCTCTCGGCGGCCGCGCGAAACGCGGGCGCCAGCCCGAAGTCCTCCAGCCCGACGTATGCCGTGTAGACCTCGGCAACGGTCCCGGCGGCGATGAGAACCTCCACGGGGAGCCCGGCCGACACGTTCGGCAGCAGCCGGAGGTTGCGCCGTCCAGCGCGCGCGAGCTCGCGGATGATCGGCATGGGCGCCGCGTGCGCGTGGATGCCGCCGATCGCCACCAGGTCGCCGTCACTCACCAGGTCTGCCGCGGAAGCAACGTCGATCACCTTGCTGCGTCGGTTCATGCCATCTCCTCAGTTGTCACGGCCGGCTCGAACCGTGCGCGGACCCGCGCGGCCACCTCCATGATCCGGGCCATCTGGTCTTCCAGGTCGCTTCCGGCGATCCGACAGATCACGTGGGTGACGCCAGCCTCGACGAAGGCAGCGATCTCCTCAGCGCACTGATCGGCGTTGCCGGCTATGCAGTAGCGGCGCATGGGCTCAGGGTCTATGGCGTAGACGTCGCCGATGAAGGCGCTGGCCTCGCGCCACGCGCGGTCGGCATCGTCGTCCACGCGGATGTAGACGTGCAGGCCGGGGGTCAACTCTTCCGGCGCGCGACCGGCGTCGGCCGCCAGCGAGCCCAGTGCCGACCACCGCTCGGCATAGCGCTCCGGCGTCACGAAAGCCCCCAGCCAGCCATCGCCGAACCGAGCCGTGCGGGCGAGTGCGGCGTCCGCTCGTCCGCCGTGCCACAGCGGGATCCGGCTCTGCACCGGAGGGGGCTGGAGGCCATGCGGGTTGTCAGCGAGCCACATCTCGCGCAGCGACCTCATCAGTTCGGTGGTCCTGCGGCCACGCTCTGCCAACGGTACGCCGGCCAGCTCGAACTCCGCTCGATTCTCTCCCCCCACGCCGAGACCGACGAGTACCCGCCCTTCGCTGAGTGCATCGATGGTGGATACGGACTTGGCGACCCATGCGGGATGCCGGAGCACGCCGAGCAGAACGCCCGACGCGACCGTCACCTTGCGGGTGACGACCGCGGTGGCCGCCATCATCGACAGACACTCGTACACCGGGACGTGGAAGCTCAAGTGGTCGCCGAACCACACCGACGAGTACCCGAGCTCCTCGGCGAACACTGCAGAGCCGATCACATCGCTCGCAGTTCGCAGGGGCGACCCGAAGTTGTTGATCCCTACCCCGAAGTGCAGCGGTTGCGTCACGCGCGATCCTTCCTAATACGACCATAGGGTTGACGTTCGACCGACAGGTTGAGACTCTAGCTGCAGCAGGACGGCCGCGCTAGGGCGGACGCACGCAGCATCGACGATGCGATGCGACAGACCGAAGGAGCCAGCAGTGACAGCAACGCACTCGGAAACCACCCGGACGTCCACCTTGCTCGTGGAACGGATGGCGTTGAGTTCCGGGCCCGGAGCGATGGCGTTGGTGACCCTCAACCGCCCCGATGAGATGAACCCGCTCGACTGGGACACCGTCAGGCACCTGAGAACCACCTTCGACGAGCTCGGACACGACGACGAGGTCCGCGTCGTGGCGGTCACCGGCGCCGGACGCGCGTTCAGCGCTGGGGGCGACATGAAGAAGTACCAACAGCTCCAGCGCGACCCCCAGGACTTTCCGCAGTTCTTGGCCGACATCCATGAGACGTTCGCCGCTATCAGCCAGTACCCCAAGCCCTACATCGCCCTAGTCAACGGGATAGCGGTCGCCGGAGGTATCGAGCTGGTTCTCTCGTGCGACCTGGCGCTCGCCTCGGCGTCCGCGCGGATCGGTGACGCCCACCTCCCGTTCGGTCAGATGGGGGGCGGAGGGGTCCTCACCCTGCTGCCGCGCGCCGTCGGACCCGCCCGGGCGCGAGAGCTGATCTTCACCGGTCGCATGCTCAAGCCACAGGAGGCGTTGGAGTGGGGCCTGGTCTCGCAGGTCGTCGAGGACGACGACCTGGTGGCGGCTGGTCTCCGATTCGCCGAGCAGGTGGCGGCCAAGTCGCCGCTGGCCGTACGCAACGCGAAGCAGGTCCTCAACTCCGCGTACTGGGAAGGCACGGGAATACCCGGCGGCATGCGCCTGGAGCGCGAGGTCACCGCCCGTTACTGCCTGACCAGTTCCGACGCCCCCGAGGGTCTCGACGCGTTCGAGTCCAAGCGCACCCCCCAATTCACTGGGCGCTGAGCCCAGCTGATCAGCCAGGAGAATCCGTGTCCAACCCCACTGAGTACGCCCAACCGCCAGCTCCCCAGGTCGATCCCGACAGCGCCGCTTACTGGCAGGGACTAGCCGAACGCGAAGTACGGTTGCCCGGGTGCGCGGCTTGCGGCAAGGTTCGCTTTCCTCCGCTCGATTCGTGCCCCTACTGCGGGCAACCGGGGGGAGAGGAGCAGGTGCTGTCCGGAGTCGGCACGGTGTACTCGTTCATCGTCCTGCACCGCACGTTCCACCCGGCTTTCGAGGCCGACCTCCCCTTCGCCATCGCCGTCGTCGACCTTGAGGACGGGCCCAGGATCGCCGCTCGCATCGAAGGCCCGCCGGAGGCAGTGAGCATCGGGATGCGGGTGGCGGCGACCTACTTCGACCGCGAGTCGTGGACCGAGCTGCGCTTCACCGCGCAGGACAACTAGAACCCAGGAGACAAAGATGTCCACCCATACCCACAACGAGGCGACGTCCGACTGGTCTGCAGTCATCCACAAGTTCGGTCGAGACAAGGTGCTGCCCCGTAGCAGTGAGTTGGACGCGCACCCCCAGGACATGGACCTGATCAGGTCCCTGCTGCTGGAGGTCGGTCGCATCGGGTTGTACGGAACGGTGATCTCGCCGGAGTACGGCGGCACGGGCCCGAGCAGCCTGGCCCTGCACGAGGCTGTCGACGCCTTCGCCTACCACAACGCCGGCCTCGCCATGTCGACCATGCCGACCTACCTGACCGCCCGGGCGCTGATGTCGTTCGGCACCGACGAGCAGAAGTCACGCTGGCTGCCCAAGATCGCGGCAGGGGAGGTTATCACCTCGTGGGCCGTGACCGAGCCGGACACCGGCTCCGACGTCGCCAACATCACCACGAAGGCGGTCCGTGATGGCGACGGTTGGCGGATCAGCGGCACGAAGATGTTCATCACCAACGCCAGCATCGCCGACGCCGTTCTCCTGCTGTGCCGCACCGGCGGCCCGGGGGTCAAAGAGACGTTGACTACCTTCGTCATCCCGATGGATGCTCCAGGGATCAGTGTAACTGGCGTCCTGGAGAAGATGGGGCTGCGGTCGTCCCCGACGTGCGAACTGGTCTTCGACAACGTGCCGGTCGAGGACACCGACCGGCTGGGCGAGGTCGGCGAGGGCTGGGAGGTTGCGATGGATGTGCTCGATTACGAGCGCCTGGCCATTCCCGCCATGACCGCCGGCATGGCGCAGCGCGCCCTGGAACTCTCCTCGGCGTACGCGGGCCAGCGAACGGCTTTCGGTGGCCCGATCGCGGACCTCGCACCCGTCGGCGAGATGTTGGCTGACATGGGCGCCGCACTCCTGGAATGTCGATTGCTGTACCGGCACGCGGCCGCCCTCTCCGACGCCGGCAGGCCGTCGATCGCCGAAGGATCGATCGGCAAGCTCGTCGCCGGCCGGTTGGCGAACGAGGTGACCAGCAACGCCGTCCAGATCCACGGTGGCTACGGGTACTGCCGCGAGTACGAAGTGGAACGGCTGTACCGCGATGCGCGCCTCTTCATGATCGGCGGGGGCACCACCCAGGTCCAGCGCAAGATCGTCGCGCAGCAACTGCGTCGCTCGCCCAAGTGGGGAGCATCGGCCGGTATGTGGGCGTAATTCTGGCAGCGTCGCCCCTGAACCCACGGGCACGAGCGGTGGTGCCGGTACGACTGTCGCCGCGCGCCCAGGGGTGGACTGGACCAGTCGCTGTACGAGGCGACAGCGATCTCTAGCTCGTCGATGAAGTCGATCGATCGCGCCGACGAGGTCTGCCGCGAGCTAGAAGGGACGCGCCCGGCCCCGGAGCATCGGCACGCTTCGGATCAGTTCGTCTCTCACACGGTGATCGGCGCCAGACCCTTGCGCAATGTGACGACCGCCACGATACTTGCGATCACTGACTCATTAGTCAAAAAACAGCCTGGGAGTTGATTGTGGACCCGAGTCGGGAAAGTACGCTCGAGATCACCGGAGTGACACTTCACTTCGGCGGGCTCACTGTTCTCTCGCATGTGTCGATGAGCGCGGCCGCCGGGGAGATCACCGCGCTCATCGGGCCGAACGGCGCCGGGAAGAGCTCGCTCGTCAACTGCGTCACCGGCTTCTACCGGCCCCAGGAGGGAAACATCTCTCTGTTCGGTCGAGAGACCACGGGGCTGCCCGCGCATCGCGTCGCTGGTCTCGGGGTCGCGCGCACCTTCCAACACATCGAACTCTTCCAGGGCCTCAGCGTCATCGACAACCTCATGCTGGGCAGGCACCGCCACCTCAAGGGCGGGGCTCTGTCGAACGGCATCTTCTATGGCCGTAGTAGGCGCGAGGAGCTGCGACAGCGCGCGGCCGTGGAAGACATCGTCGACTTCCTCGACATGCCCCACATCCGGAACACGCCGGTGGGCCTCCTGCCCTACGGACTGCAGAAGCGTGTCGATCTGGGTCGCGCTCTCGCCCAGGAGCCTCGCCTGTTGATCCTCGACGAGCCGATGGCCGGCATGAACGTCGAGGAGAAGGAAGACATGGCGCGCTACATCCTCGAGCTGCGTCAGGAATCGGCGATCAGCGTGATCCTGATCGAGCACGACATGGGAGTGGTGATGGACATTTCGGATCGGGTCTCCGTGCTCGACTTCGGGCGGTTCATCGCTCAAGGACCGCCGGAGCAGGTGAGGGCCGACCCGGCGGTGATCGCCGCCTACATCGGTGCGCCCGCTGGGGCCGTGACGGGGGAGGCGACCGGCCGATGACCGAGACGGTGACCTACCCCGAGCAGACCATGCCGCAACTGCTGTTGCAGCGTCTCGTCGACACCCCGGACGCCGTCGCGCTCCGAGTGAAGGATCGCGGCATCTGGAAGCCCATGACCTGGCGACAGTACGGCGAGCGCATCGAGCACCTGGCTCTTGGCATGCTGGAACTCGGCCTGGAACCGGGTGAGAACGTGGCGATCATCGGCGACAACTGGCCGCAGCACCTGATCACCGACCTCGCTGTTCAGTCGCTGCAGGGTGCCGGCGTGGTCCTCTATCCGGAGTCATCTCCGGAGGAAGTGGGCTTCATCGTGGGGCACGCGGAGTGTCCGGTGGTGGTGGTGCGCGACCAGGAGCAGGCCGACAAGCTCTTCGAGATGCAGCATGAGCTGCCTGGACTCCGGCGCATCATCTACTGCGATGGGCGGGGAATGTCGCTCTATGACTCCAAGGTGGCGATCTCCTTCGACGAGGTTCTCGCCATGGGTGCTCGACGGGCCGAGGCGAATCCGCACGAGTATCGCGAGAGCGTGGAGCGTGGCAAGAACTCCGACATCGCGATCCTGATGTACACCTCGGGGACCACGGGAGAGCCGAAGGGCGCGATGATGACCCATCTCAATGTCATCGCAGGCGTGAAGAACTTCTTCCTCGCAGAGCCGATGAAGCCTGAGTACGAACGGCTGGTGTTCCTGCCGCTGGCGTGGGCGGGCGAACGCTACTTCTCCACCGCGGGCCACATCATGGAGGGTTACCGGCTCAACTTCGCCGAAGGGCCGGAAACGCTGCGCAACGACATCCGAGAGATAGGGCCACATCAGCTGCTCGGCTCACCACGTATGTGGGAGGACTATCTCTCGTGGATCGAGGTCCGGATCGGGGAGGCCACCTGGTTGAAGCGCTCTATCTACCACTGGGGGATGAAGGTGGGGCAGCGACGCGCCGAACGCGAGTACCGCGGACACAAGGCGGGCGGGTGGACTCGAATCCAGCTCGCCGTGGCTGAGTTCTTGGTGTTCCGTCCGCTGCGGGACCATCTGGGTCTGCTCCGCGCGGAGCGGATCTACTCCGGAGGCGCCGCGCTCGGCATCGATGTCATGAAGTACTTCCACTCCCTCGGCATCCCGTTGAAGCAGGTCTACGGCCAGACGGAGGTCGGCATCACCACGACTCACTGGGACAAGATGAAGCCCGAGACGATGGGCCGTCCGGTACCTGGCGTCGAGATCGTCATCACGGAGAATCGTGAGATCGCGCACCGATCCGCGAGCGTCTTCGTGGGCTACTACAAGAACCAGGCGGCCACGGACGAGGCATTCATCGGCGATGTGCTGCGCTCGGGTGATGAGGGCTACCTGGACGACGACGGTCACCTGGTCGTCGTCGACCGCTCCAAGAACGTGGCCACGTTGACCTCGAACGAGCGTTTCAGCCCCACCTTCATCGAGAACAAGGTGAAGTTCTCCTCGTACGTGCGAGAAGCAGTCTGTTTCGGCGACGCGCGTGACTTCCCTGTTCTGTTGATCAACATCGACGGGGAAGTGGTCGGCAAGTGGGCCGAGAACCAACGGATCCCTTACACGACCTATACCGACCTCTCCCAGCGCCCGGAGGTCATCGAGCTGATCCGGGAGGAGACCGCGCGGGTGAACTCTGAGATGCCGACCTTCATGCGGGTGCCCCGATTGGCCATCCTCCACAAGGAGCTTGATGCCGACGACGCTGAGATGACGCGTACTCGAAAGGTGCGTCGCGCCCAGGTGGAGCAGAACTACGCCTTCATCATCGACGGGCTCTACTCCGATCGCACAGAGGTCGATGTCGACGCCGAGGTCACGTACCGTGACGGCCGCAAGGCGCGCATCAATACCCAGCTCACGTTGGTCGATGTCCCGGTCGAATCCGTGCAGGGGGTGCGGGCCTGATGAGCGAGTTCATGCAGTTGACGTTCTCGGGCGTGTTCACCGGGATGCTCTATGCGCTGCTTGCGTTGGGTTTCGTCGTGGTCGTCAAGGGCAGCGGAGTCATCAACTTCTCGCAGGGCGAGGTGGTCGTCCTGGGTGCGTTCGTGGTGTCGTGGCTGCTCACCGATGTTGGCGTTCCGTTCTGGTTGGGAGTTCCGGCAACCGTCGTGGTGATGATGGTGGTGGGCGCAGGAATCGAACGGTTCGCGCTGCGACCGCTGCAGAACGAGTCCATGCTCGCGCTGGTGATGGCCACCATCGCCCTGGGGTCCATCATCCGCGGGCTGGTGCCGATGATCTGGGGCGACGGTCTCCGCTCGATCCCGAGCTTGATCGACCAGCGACGCTACGAATGGTTCGGCATCTCCATTCCCACGATCACGTTCTGGTCCGCGATCATGGTGCTGGTGCTGCTTGGCGCGTTCGGCTTCTTCTTCTCTCGCAGCCGTCTCGGACTCGCGATGCAGGCGGTCTCCGACGATCGGGTTGCCGCCCAATCGCTGGGCATCAACATCCGCCTGGTCAATGCCGTGTCCTGGGCGATGGCCGGGGGGATCGCGGCACTCGCCGGTTACGTGTGGGGTTCACTGCTGGGTGTGGACAGCCGACTGGTCGTGCTCGGTGCGCTGATCTTCCCCGTGGTCATCCTCGGTGGCCTTGAGTCGATCGTCGGCGCCGTCATTGGCGGGATCGTTGTCGGCCTGGTCGAAAGTTTCTCCGCGGGCTACCTCAATGACGACCTGGGTGCTGGATTCAGCACCGTGGCGCCGCTGATCATGCTGCTTCTCGTGCTGTTCGTTCGTCCCTACGGCCTGTTCGGCAGGCCCGAGATCGAAAGGGTTTGACAGTGGCACTCATCGCCATGGAGACCGGTCGTTTTCACGAGAAGTACGCCGAGGAGATCGCTGTCTACGGAACGCCGTATCGAAGGGTCTGGATCCTGGCGGTCCTGGCAGTCACCTTCGTGGTCGTTCCCCTGGTCGCCTCGCCGTACTGGCTCGTCGTCTTGACGCTGGTCGGGATCGCTGCCGTGGGCGCCACCGGTCTGAACGTGCTGGTGGGCTACGCGGGCCAGATATCGCTCGGTCACGCTGCCTTCGCCGCCGTAGGCGCCTACACCAGCGGGCTGCTCGTCTCACGCGCGGATGCGCCGTTCTGGGTAGCCATTCCGACGGCGATGGTGGCCGCGGGCGTGTTCTCGCTGATCTTCGGGCTCGCCTCGCTGCGGGTGAAGGGCCTCTACCTGGCCATTGCGACGCTGGCGGCCCAATACATCGTGCAGTGGATCCTGTCGTCCTGGACCTGGATCACCGGCGGGTTCCAAGGCATCGTGATCTTCGAGCCCATCCAGGTCGGGCCCCTCGACACCACGACGCCGACGGGCAAGTACCTGCTGGTCTTCATCGCCCTGGCACTGGTGGTCATGTTCGTGGAGAATCTCATGCGATCGCGCTCCGGGCGCGCGATGATCGCGGTCCGTGACCAGGACATCGCGGCCGCCGGCTCCGCGGTGTCCCCGCTGCGCTACAAGCTGCTGGCCTTCTTCATCTCCTCGGCCATCGCCGGACTGTCCGGGGTGCTGTACGGCTACAACGCCGGCCTGGTCTCGACCGAGGTCTTCACCCTCGCGCTGTCGGTGCAGTATCTGGCGATGATCCTCGTCGGGGGCCTCGGCTCGATCCCGGGTTCGATTCTCGGCGCCGCCTTCATCACGATGCTGCCGATCTGGCTGCGTGACCTGTTGCCGGCCGTGGGCATCGAGCTCTCGGCGAGCGTGGAGGTGCACCTGCTCACCATGCTCTTCGGTGTCGCCATCCTGCTCTTCCTGGTCCTCGAGCCTCGTGGGCTCTACGGGTTGTTCCGAAATGTCAAGGACTACTTCCGAATGTGGCCCTTCTCGTACTGATGGGCGGCCTGCGTGTGAACACGTCTCGGACTATCGATCGAACCGATGATTGGAGAAGCTGTGAAGCGAAGAATGACGAAGGGTGTTTCGCTCGCACTCGGGCTGGCCTTGTTCGCCACCGCGTGTGGGGACGACGGCGGCGGCGAGGGCAGCGAGGGAAGCTCGGGTGAAGACATCGTGATCGGTGTCGCCGGAGCTCGCGTGGGCGCGATCGCCAACGTGGGGGAGGGCGTCGGCGAGGCGGTGAACGACTGGTTCGAGATGGTCAACGCCAACGGCGGCATCAATGGCCGGAAGGTGAAGATCGAGGAGATCGAGACCAAGTACGAGGTGCCCCCAGCACTTGAGGCGTTCGCCCGTTTCCAGCAGTCCGGCGCAGTCATGGTGGCGGTCGAGGGCACAGCCCTGAGTGACGCCCTGACGCCGGTGTCGGAGCAGTCCAAGATCCCGATCATGTTCCCCGGCCAGGGAAACCTCGACACGGTCGACGGCGAGGCGTTCCCCTACGCCTTCCCTGCCGGTCCACTCTACGCACACCAGGCGACGGCAACAGTGCAACAGCGGGTCGACGAGCTGGGCAGCGACATCAGCATCGGATGCGTTGCCTGGGAGCCTCCGCCGGGCCGTGAGTACTGCGAGGGAGTGAAGAACGCGACCGAGAGCCTCGGCGCCGAGTTCGCCGGTGAGGTGGTCATCCCCGCCGCCGCCGCCGACGTCGACGCCCAGGTGCGTGGCGCCGTCGCTCTCGACGCCGACGTCGTGCTGCACGCCGCCATCTTCGGTCAGGCGGTGCTGCTGCTCAAGGGTCTCTGCGACCAGGCTCCGGACCTGCCGGTTGGCGCCTGGCACTGGGCCATCACCCAGAACGAGATCAACGGCGCCGGAGCGGAGTGCATGGAAGGCAAGTTCGGCGCGTCCATGTCCACGCTGCCCTCCGACGAACCTGAGGCCGTGCAGATGCTGCGCGACTACTGGGAGGAGAGCGGCTCCGACCCCAACCCCGTGCTCGAGGAGAACTCCTTGTACGGCAACGGCCTTTACATCGCGACGGTGATCGAGGAGGGCATCCGTCAGGCTCTCGAGATCGTCGGCGACGACGGCGAGGTGACCGGCGAGGTGATGAAGCAGGCGCTGGAGTCCATCGACGGCTACGAGGGATACGGCGTCACGTGCCCGATCACGATGAGCGAGAAGGACCACTCGGGCAATAGGGCCGTGAACATCTATGAGATCCGCGACGGCAGTTGGGACCGGGTTGGCGACTGCGTCACCGGCCCCCCCGTGACCAACGAGCCCGACGTCAGCTGACGTAACGCGAGCACAGGAGGCCTGAGGATGCTGAAGCTGGATGGCGTCGAAGTCGTGTACAACCGTGTCGCCCTCGTTCTGAAGGGGGTGTCCCTCACCGTCCCGGCGGGTCAGATCGTGGCGTTGCTGGGCAACAACGGTGCGGGGAAGACGACGACGCTGCGAGCGATCTCAGGCCTCCTTGCTCACGAACGCGGAGAGGTGGTCCGCGGCCGGATCACCTGGGGGGACAACTCGCTTCGAGAACGATCGCCCGACTACATCGTGCGTCAAGGCATCGTGCAGGTGCTCGAGGGACGTCGTGTCTTCGAGCACCTGAGTGTCGAGGCGAACCTGCTTGCGGGCGGATACACCGCGGGTTCCATGCGCAGCAGCCGGAGCGAACTGGAGATGATCTACACCTACTTCCCTCGGTTGGCCGACCGCCGCAGCCAGCGGGCGGGCTTCCTTTCGGGAGGCGAGCAGCAGATGCTCGCCATCGGCCGTGCGCTGATGGCGCACCCTCGCGTCATGTTGCTCGACGAGCCGAGCCTCGGGCTCGCGCCGGTGCTGGTCTCGGAGATCTTCGAGATCGTGGAACGGCTGAACAGGGAAGAAGGGGTGACGGTCGTCCTCGTCGAGCAGAACGCCGAGGCCGCCCTGCAGATCGCCCATCATGGATACGTGCTCGAGGACGGCCGGATCGTGCTTGAAGGGCCTGCGGACAAGCTCCGGCAGAACCAGGACGTCGCGGAGTTCTACCTCGGCCTGAGCGGGGTCGGCGAACGCAAGAGCTACCGAGACGTGAAGACATATCGGCGCCGGAAGAGGTGGCTGGGATGAACGACCTCTCAACGGTCCACGATCCCGACGAGACCCGTCGCCCGGAGGAGCGCAGCGAGGCCCAGCAGCGGCGGATCTCCGCGCTGCTGCCCAACCTGTGGGATGCGTCGCCGGCGTGGCGGCGGCGGCTGCAAGGGTCGAACGTATCGCCGACCGACTTCGGCGCACCGGACGTGTTGACCCGGTTGACGCCGGTCGCGAAGAGCGATCTGGTGGCCTTGCAGGCGGAGGACCCGCCCTTCGGCGGGTTCTTCATCGGAGACCTGACGTCGAGTTCGCGGGTCTTCATGTCGCCAGGTCCCATCTACGACGCGCAGCTCGGCACCACCGACATCGGCGGCTTCGCTCGGGGCCTGAGAGCGGGCGGGTTCGCGCGCGGTGACATCGTGCTGAACACGTTCGCCTACCACCTCACGCCGGCCGGCCACGCCTTCGAATCGGGTGCTCTGTCGCTCGGCTGCGTGGTCGTCCCGGCGGGCACGGGCAACACTGAACAGCAGGCCAGGTTGCTCAAGGACCTACCCGTCACCGGCTATATGGGTACCCCGTCGTTCCTGCGGATGCTGGTCGAACGTGCCGACTGGCACTTCACGACGGCCTGCGTCGCAGCGGAGAAGCTCACCGAGGACGAGCGCGCGGTGCTGGAGTCGCGCGGAGGACGTGTGTCCCAACTCTACGGGACCGCTGATCTCGGATATCTCGCCGGAGAGTGCGAGGCCCGCGCCGGCATGCACCTCACCGAGGACAAGGTGATCGAGGTCTTGGACCCGGCCACCGGCGAAACGGTTCCGGAAGGGGAGATCGGCCAGGTGGCTGTGACGACCTTCTCGCCCACCTACCCCTTCCTGCGGCTGACCACGGGAGACCTGACTCGGGTCGTCAGTACCGAGATGTGCGAGTGCGGCCGCACGTCGGCGCGCATCGCAGGCGTCCTCGGCCGCGTGGGTCCCGGTGTGAAGGTCAGGGGGATGTTCGTCTACGAGCACCATGTCCGCGCTGCCCTGGAACGTCATGGTCTGGGCGTCGGACGTTTGGTGATCAGACGCGTGGCGGGGCAGGACACGCTGACGCTCGAGATCGTCGAACCCCTCTCCGACGAACAGCAGGGGGACCTGCTGCGCACCCTGCGTGACGAGATCAAGTTGCGCGCCGAGATCGAGATAGTCCCTGAGGTCGACGCAAAGACCCCGCAACTCGTCGACGCTCGCGAGATTTGGCAGGCATGAGGCGTTCGCCGTTATACCGCCTCCGCACAGCTGAAGTGGGAGATCTCGCATGAGTATCCCCCCAGCATGGACCGAGCCGACCGCAGAGCAGGTTGCCGAGGAGGTCTTCCGCATTCCGCTGCCACTGCCCAACGACGCCCTCCGGGCGGTCAACGTCTATCTCATCCGCACTCCCGACGGTCCGGTGTGCGTGGATGCCGGCTGGGCACTGGAGGAGTCCAGGCGCGCACTCGACGAGGGCCTGCACGGACTGGGCCACGAGGTCGGCGACATCACCCGCTTTCTCGTCACTCACGCCCACCGCGACCACTACACGCAAGCCGTCACCATACGGCGGGAGTTCGGCACCCACGTGTCGCTTGGCATCGGCGACCGCGACGCCATCGACTACTTCAACTCGGGAAAGAGCGTCGTTGATTCGCAGTATCGGCGGCTGATCGAGGCTGGTGCGCCCAAGTTGGCCGAAGGATGGCGCACCGAATCGGCCGGCCACAGCGTCGAAACCCGACTGTGGGACGGACCCGACGAGTGGCTGGACGGCGATGGTGAGATCGCCGTCGGTGGCCGCACGCTAACGGCCCTCGCCACGCCGGGGCACACCCGCGGTCACTACGTCTTCGCCGATGCCGCCTCCGGCCTGCTGTTCTCCGGCGATCACGTGCTGCCGACCATCACGCCGTCGATCGGCTTCGAGCCCGTGCCGTCGCCGCTGCCGTTGAGCGACTTTCTGAGCTCGCTGGCCAAGGTGCGCGCACTGCCGGACATGATGCTGCTACCGGCGCACGGGCCCGCAGCGACCAGTACGCACCAGCGCATCGACGAACTGCTGGCCCACCACGACGAGCGGCTGCGTGTGTGCGAGGACCTGGTCGCCGGTGGCTGCCGCACCGCGGCGGAGGTCGCGGCGGAGATCCCGTGGACCCGCCGCGGCTTCGCTCTGTCCAGCCTGGACGTCTTCAACGCCATGCTTGCCGTGCTGGAGACCGACGCCCACCTCAAGCTCTTGGCCGCCCAGCAGCGTCTCGAGCGGTGCACGGATACGACGGTGCCTTCCTACCACGTCCCGAACTCCCACCTTGATGACCCGGAGGAGCGATGAACACCCAGACCGATGTCGCGGACAAGCTGTCCGAGAAGGTCACGACCTTCTTGGCCGAGCACGACCCCGTGACCACCGACCGCGTCGAGTTCCTGCGCGCTCGCTTCGACGCGGGCCTCGCGTGGGTCCATTTCCCGATAGGTCGCGGTGGACTCGGCCTCGCGCCGGACTTGCAGCAGCAGGTGGACGCCAGGTTCGCCGAGGCGGGCGCCCCCGACAACCATCCGCGGATCAACGTGATCGGGCTCGGCATGGCAGCGCCGACCCTGATGGCCTACGGAACCGAGGACCAGCTCGACACGTTCCTGCGTCCGCTGTGGACCGGGGAGCAGATCTGGTGCCAGCTGTTCAGTGAGCCCGGCGCCGGGTCGGACCTGGCGGCCGTTGCCACGAGAGCCGTTCGTGACGGCGACCACTGGGTGGTCGACGGCCAGAAGGTGTGGACCTCGTCAGCACAGAACGCCCAACTCGCCATCCTGCTCGCACGCACCGATCCCGACGTGCCCAAGCACGCGGGCCTGACCTACTTCATCTGCGACATGACCGACCCCGGGATCGAGGTGCGCCCGCTTCGCCAGATCACCGGGGAAGCCGAGTTCAACGAGGTGTTCCTCACCGGCGTCCGGATCCCCGACTCCCAGCGTCTCGGCGCCGTCGGCGAGGGATGGAAGGTCGCCAACGCCACGCTCAACAACGAGCGCCTCGCCATCGGCGGGGGACCCGTGCCGCGAGAGAGCGGCATGGTCGGAGTCGTCGCGGCGGCTTGGCGGGCCAACCCCGGCCGGCGGCCCGACCTGCACGCCCGATTGATGGAGCTCTGGGTCGAGTCGGAGGCGGCTCGACTGACCGGCCAGCGACTGCGCCAGAAACTGGCAGTGGGTCAGCCCGGCCCGGAGGGCGCGGCGATGAAGCTGACCTTCGCACGGCTCGCTCAGCAGCTCAGCGGCCTGGAACTCGAGCTGCTCGGCGAGGTAGGCCTGCGGTACGACGACTGGACGTTGCGACGGCCGCTCGAGGTCGACTTCCTCGGCCGCGGTCCCGGGTACCGCTACCTACGAGCGAAGGGAAACTCCATCGAGGGCGGCACGTCGGAGATCCTGCTCAACATCGTTGCCGAACGCGTTTTGGGACTGCCGCCAGAGCCCCGCGTCGACCGCGATGTCCCGTTCAAGGAGTTGGTGAAGTGACCGAGTTGAACCTGCTGTACACCGATGTCGAGGACGACCTGCGGCGTACGATCCGTGACCTGCTCGAGGACCGCCTGGATCCGTCGGCAGTGATCGCCATGTACGACGGCGACCGAACGGTCGTCGATCCCCTGTGGAAGGCGATCACCCAGGACCTCGGACTCGCCGGGCTGCTCATACCGGAGGCCGAGGGCGGCGTCGGTGCGTCGGCGCGCGCCGTCGCCGTCGTCTGTGAAGAGCTGGGCCGGGCGGTGGCACCGGTCCCCTTCCTCACCAGCGCCGTGGTCGCGACCATCGCCGTCGCGGGGTCGGGCCACGAGGTGGTGGCCGACCTGGCGGCCGGTGCGACCACAGCGGCACTCGCAGTGCCCTTCACCACCGCGCCCGAGGGCCCGCTGCCCGCTCTGGTCGCGACCAACGGGGCGCTCACCGGAACCGTGTCGAGTGTCGCCGGAGCGCTGGAAGCGGATGTGCTGCTGGCCCCGGTCGAGGAGCCCGACGGGCTGGCGATCTACGCCGTGCCTGTCGCCGCAGCGACGGTGCAGGCGGTCGCCTCCTTGGACATGTCACGGCAGCTCGCCGACGTCAGCCTCGACGCGGCGCCGGGCACACGGGTGCGGGGCGATGCCGCCGACAGCGTGCGCGCAGCGCTCCGTGCGGGTGCCGCGATGCTGGCATCGGAGCAGGTCGGTGTCGCGTCGTGGTGTCTGGCCGGCACGGTCGACTACCTGCGCGAACGTCGCCAGTTCGGACGGCAGGTCGGCAGCTTCCAGGCACTCAAGCACCGGCTCGCCGATCTTTATGTCGGGGTGGAGTCGGGCACGGCCGTGGCCCGCTATGCCGCTGCCGCGTTGGCGGCCGACGACAGCGATTGCGAGGTAGCGACCGCCATCGCCGCGTCCTACTGCGGCAATCTCGCCGTCACCGCTGCCGAGGAGGCGCTGCAGCTGCACGGCGGCATCGGCATGACCTGGGAGCATCCCGTGCACCTCTACCTCAAGCGCGCGAAGACCGACCAGCTCGCATTCGGACATCCGGGGGAGCACCGGCGCCGGCTCGCGGACCTGGTCGATCTGCCGTTCGACGCATCAGACGCTGGGAAGAGTCAGTAGATGGTTGATCTGCGGCTCCCCGCACCGCCGAGCAGCGCGGATGAGCTCGACCCGTTCCATTGCCCGCTCGGACGCCGCGAGCGCGTGTCTCCGCACGGCGGCTGGGTCGGCGAGCCGGCAGAGCGGGGGGCCGCGTGAGTGCGACTTCGACGGTCCTGAGGAGTGCCGAGCTCGCTTCCATTGCGCGGATCATCGAGGGAGCCGGTGAGCCGGTGGCCGGTCCACTCAGTGCCCGTTTGATCACCGGCGGACGCTCCAACCTGACGTACTTTCTCACCGATGGCAACCGGCGCTGGGTGATGCGCACTCCACCTCGCGCCGGCCGGACGCCGTCGGCTCATGACATGGCGAGGGAGTATCGCGTCACGTCGAGCCTGCTGCATACCGACGTCCCAGTGGCGCCGACGGTGGCCCTGTGTGAGGACGAGTCCGTCATCGGCGCACCCTTCGCGATCGCGGAGTTCGTCCCGGGACTGTGTGTGCAGACCCGCGAGCAGTTGGACGAACTGGACGACGCGACGGTCTCCGCTGTCGCCGATTACTTGGTGCAGACGCTCGCCGCCCTGCACCGCGTCGACTACGACGCCGTGGGACTGTCAGGGCTCGGTCGACCAGGCGGCTACGCTCAGCGTCAACTCAAGCGCTGGTCCGGACAGTGGGAGATCGTGGGAGTCGATCGGCTGAACGCGCTGGCAGGTGACGTGGGCCGTCGGCTCGCCGCCGCGGTACCCGAACAGAACGCCGCCAGCATCGTTCACGGCGACTACCGCATCGACAACACCATTGTGGACCTGGGCGCCAACTCCCCTGCCGACCGGGTGCGGGTCGCGGCTGTCGTGGACTGGGAGCTGTCCACCCTCGGCGACCCGATCGCCGACGTGGCGATGATGTGCGCCTACCGCGACCCGGGATTCGACCTCATTCTCGGCGCCCCGGGTGCATGGTCGAGCCCGCGGCTGCCGGACGTGCCCAGCCTTGCTGCGCAGTACGAAGCCGCAGGCGGCGTCACCCTCGCCCACTGGGACTTCCACATGGCGTTGGCCTACTACAAGATCGCCGTCGTCTCCGCAGGCATCGACCACCGGATGCGTGCCGCGGGCGACCCTGGACAGGCGCACGACTCGCCCGGGGACGCGGTGGAACCGTACTTGGAGCTTGCCAGCCGAGCACTCGGGCGCCCGTGAGATGGACGATACCGTCGCTAGAGCCGACGCCCTTCGCTCCAGCTGCTCATCGTGGCGCGGTCCGAGCCGTGCTTCGAAGATCTTCGTCGTCACCGTCAACGTCAACGTCACAGAAGGTGCCATATGACCACAGCCACCACCATGAACCGGATAGCGATCGTGACCGGTGCGGCTCGCGGTATTGGAGCGAGCATCGCCCGCCGGTTGGCCTCCGATGGACTCGCTGTCGCGGTGGCCGACCTCGACCAGTCGGCGTGCCAGGCCGTCGTCGATGAGATAGAGGCGGCAGGCGGTCGCGGCTTGGCGGTCCGCGTCGACGTCAGCGACGAGAAAGCCGTCCAGGACGGCGTCGAGCAGATCGTCGCCCACCTGGGTGAGCCGACCGTCCTGGTCAACAACGCCGGCATCATCCGCGACAACCTGCTCTTCCGTATGACCGTTGAGGAGTGGGACGCCGTGACCAACGTGCATCTCCGCGGCTCGTTCCTCATGGCTCGCGCCGCCCAGGGGTTCATGACCCAGGCCGGCTGGGGACGCATCGTCAACCTGTCCAGCACATCCGCCCTGGGCAACCGAGGGCAGGTCAACTACTCCGCCGCCAAGGCGGGCATCCAGGGGTTCACCAAGACCCTGGCCCTCGAACTGGGGAAGTTCGGTGTCACTGCCAACGCCATCGCGCCCGGGTTCATCCAGACCGACATGACCGCTGCGACAGCGGCTCGGATCGGCATGCCGTTCGAGGACTTCAAGACCGCCGCAGCCCAGGAGATCCCTGTCGGCCGTGTGGGCCAGCCCGACGACATCGCGAACGCCGTGTCCTTCTTCGTCAGCGAGCGAGCCGGCTTTGTGTCAGGACAGGTCCTCTACGTTGCGGGAGGACCTCACACATGAAATGGCCTCGCAAGAATTCGCAAAATGAGCCATTCATGGACGCAGGCCCCAACGCACACAAGGAGAAGAACTGATGGATTTCGGGCTTGATTCGCGCACGGAGGAGCTGCAGAACGAGCTGCTGGATTTCATGCGGACGCACGTATATCCGGCCGAGGCCGTGTTCGACGAGCAGCTGGAGGAGGCCGAGAACCGGTGGGCGTGGGACTCGGCACCGGTCATGGTCGAGCTGCGCGCCGAGGCCCGCAGGCGAGGATTGTGGAACCTGTTCCTTCCCGGGGACGAAGGTGCCGGGCTCACCAATGTGCAGTACGCCGTGCTGGCCGAGATCTCGGGTCGCAGCCCACACCTAGCACCGGCGGCGATGAACTGTGCCGCTCCGGACACCGGCAACATGGAGCTTCTGTCGATGTGTGCCAACCAGGAGCAGAAGGAGCGCTGGCTGATGCCGCTGCTCGCCGGCGAGATCCGATCGTCGTTCGCGATGACGGAGCCCTCGGTCGCCTCCTCCGACGCCACCAACATCGCGACCAGCATTGTCCGGGACGGCGACCACTACGTGATCAACGGTCGGAAGTGGTGGATCACGGGCGCGATGAACCCCAACGCAAAGATTTTCATCGTGATGGGCAAGACCGACCCGGACGCCGAGCGGCACCGGCAGCAGTCCATGATCCTCGTCGAGCGGGACACACCCGGCTTCGGCATCCACCGGGGCCTGACCGTCCTGGGCTACGACGACCACCAGCACGGCGGCCATGCCGAGCTCTCGTTCGACGACGTCAGAGTGCCGGCCGGGAACCTGGTGGGCAATGAGGGCGATGGGTTCACGATCGCTCAGAAGCGCCTGGGGCCCGGCCGGATCCACCACTGCATGCGGTCGGTCGGTGTCGCCGAGCGCGCGATCGAGCTGATGTGCGCCCGCGCGGACGACCGCGTCGCCTTCGGCAAGCCGCTGTCGGAACAGGGTACGGTCCGCGACTGGATCGCCGAGGCGCGCGTGCGGGTGGAGCAGCTGCGGCTGCTGGTGCTCAAGACCGCGTGGCTCATGGACACTGCCGGCGTCAAGAGCTCCCACGCCGAGATCCAAGCCATCAAGGTGGCCACCCCGGCCACGGTCGAGTGGATCCTCGACAAGGCGATCCAGGTCCATGGGGCCGGTGGCCTGTCGCAGGACTTCCCCCTCGCTTCGATGTTCGCCTCGATTCGGACGCTCCGATTCGCCGACGGGCCGGACGAGGTCCACAAGAACGGGCTCGCCCGGTCAGAGCTCCGCCGCCAGGCGGCCGCGCGGGTCGAGTAGCGCCAGAACCGCCCGGAGGAGATGACATGACGACTCAGAACAACCTCGCACAAGAACCGAGCCGGATCCTGCTGGACTATCCGCACCGGGTGGCAGGGCACTGCGGATCCGGAGCGTTGAGGGATCTGGTGGAGTGGGCTGGTCTGGGCTGGGCGGAGGTGCCGAGCGAAGGTCTGGTCTTCGGGATGGCCGGTGGCCTCGGCTTCACCTATCTCCGGATGTCCGGGCTCACCCCGCCGGTCTACCTCGTCGGACGCAGTGATGGATTCGAGATAGACCTTCCTACGAGGCTAGGTGCAGAGGTCGAGGTGCGTCGGACCGACGATCCCGGGATCGGTTGGTACTGGGTCCGCCGCGAACTCCAGCACGGCCGCCCCGTCCTGTTGTGGGCCGACATCGCCGAGCTGCCCTACCTCAATGTCCGCCTGCAAATGGGCCGGCACGACATCGTGGTGATCGGCTACGACGACGACACCGAGACGGCGTTCGTGGTGGACAACGACCGAGCCGAGGTGCAAGAAGTTCCCTACGACGCTCTTGCGCGGGCGCGTGCGTCGCGGTCGTTTCCCGTGCCCACGAGGCACACGACGTACTTCGTGAACTGGCCCCAGATCCTGCCCGATCTGCGCCCGACCGCGGCTTCGGCCCTCGTGGCCTCGGTCGAGAACATGGAAGCAGCGGCGACCGCGATCATCCCGGACACATCGGCGCTGCCGCCGGATGCTGTTGCTGCCGCCGGAGTCAGTGGAGTTGCGGCATTCGCCGAGGATGTCGACCGGTGGCCGGCGGTCATGTCGGAACCAGAAATCGATGGCACGCTCCGCGCGCTCCACGCCTTTGTGGAGAAGGCCGGGACCGGGGGTGGCCTGTTCCGCCGGTTGCAGGCGGCGTTCTGCTTCGACGTGGCGCGGCTCACCGACTGCGCTGAGGTGGCCTCGGCCGGCACCGCGCTGCTGCGATGCGCCGACACGTGGTCGGCTGTGGCTGCGGCGGGGCGTAGTGACGGTTCGACGCTCGAGCGCTGGCGACGGGTCCACGAGCTCGCCGCGGCGCTACCCACCCACGAGGACCAGGCCGTCGCCGAGATGCGCCGAGCGGCGGCCGAACTGGCGAGGATGTCCTGATCATGGACTTCATCGACCGCACCTTCCTCGTCTCCGGCGGCACCTCTGGACTGGGCCGGGCAACCACCCGGGCGCTTCTCGAGCGCGGCGCCAACGTAGTCGCTGCCGACCTGAAGGGCGAGGCGCCCGCAGGCGCCATCTTCGCGCCGACCGACGTCACCGACTCGGCCCAGGTCCAGGCCGCTGTGGACACTGCGGTGGAGCTGGGCGGCTTCGCCGGAGCCGTCAGCTGCGCCGGGATCACGGGAGCGGCCAAGGTCCTCTCCAAGGGCGAGCCGCACTCGCTCGACGTGTTCCTCAAGGTGTTGCAGGTCAACCTCGCCGGCACCTTCAACGTCGCCAGGCTGGCAGCCAAGGCGCTCAGCGAGGGCGAGGCCGGCCCTGACGGTGAGCGCGGAGTGATCGTCAACACCGCCTCCGGGGCGGCGTACGACGGCCAGATCGGCCAAGCGGCGTACTCCGCCTCCAAGGCGGGCGTCGTCGGCATGACGCTGCCCATGGCGCGCGAGCTCGCGACCCACGGGATCCGCGTCATGGCCATCGCGCCCGGGCTCTTCCTCACCCCGATGCTCGAGGTACTACCCCACGCGGCACGCGAGTCGCTCGCCCAGCAGGTGCCGTTCCCGGCGCGGCTGGGCGACCCGATGGAGTTCGCCGACCTGGTCTGCCACATCATCGAGAACCGCATGCTCAACGGCGAGGTCGTCCGTATCGACGGGTCCATGCGGATGGCAGCTCGATGATCCGCGCAGGCACCGCGAGTTCTGTCGCCCGGATCGGTGGACTGTGAGCCGGGACGTCGGTGCGACCGCCGACGACAACAGCCACATCGTGCACGCCGAGGATCTCACGCCCGGCCAGGTGATCCAGCTCGGCTCCCACACGGTCTGCGAGAGCGAGATCATCGCCTTCGCGACGCAGTGGGACCCGCAGTTCTTCCACCTCGATCCCGCGCGCGCGGCAGCCGAGAGCCAGTTCGGCGGCCTCATCGCCAGCGGGCTGCACACCCTCTCGATCTACCAACGGTTGTGGGTGGACAGCCGCACGCAGCCGTGGCGCGTCATCGCCGGCGCCACCATGAGTGACGTGGCGTTCCTTCGCCCGGTTCGCCCCGGGGACGTCCTCACGGGGCACACCGTGATCGACGATGTACGTTTCGAGCCCGACAAGCATCGCGGCCGCGTCACCTTCGCAGGCGCACTCGGCAACCAGGACGACAAGCTCGTGCTCCGCGTCACCACGGCCGTCTACCTCGGAGCGAGGACCGCGTAAGGGCTGCACAAGCGCGTCTACGTCCGCCGCCCCCGGGTCCGCACGACCGCCCCTTGCCGAGGCGCATTCCTGAGCACGCGGTTCCCGACTACGCCGGAGCCGCCGGGCTGCTGCAACACGCCCCTCGACGAGGAGTACGGCCGCGGGAGCGGCGACTTCGGTCACGAGGCGGTCGTGGCCCCACGAGAGGGAACTCACCACCCGTGGCGACTCACCGCCCCGGGGGTTGACCTCGCGATCTGACCGACGGTAGGTTCATCGACCAGCGTTCGAAAGAGCTGCAGCCTCACCCTCGGTCGGATCGGAACCGACGTCGAAAGCTCCACTACGGAAGGAAAAGTGCCTTGCCCATTGCGACCTACGAGCCAGGCGGGGAAACGCTGGCGGACCGGCTGGCGGTTGCGCGGGTTCACAATCCCGAGCAGGAAGCACTCGTCTGCTATCAGGACGACGGCACGCGCGTGACGAGGCTGACCTACGAGGAGCTCTACCAACAGGCATTGGCCATCGCCAAGGGGTTGAACGCGCGAGGTGTCGGCCACGGAGATCACGTAGCCCTGTGGCTCCCGAACGGACCCGAGTGGGTCCTGTTCCAGCATGCGACCGCGATGCTCGGCGCCGTTCTCGTCCCGGCGAACTCCTTCTACCGGGAGGCCGAGTTCGAATACCTGCTGCGCCAGTCGGACGCGGCGGTCCTGGTGTACACCCCCCGGTTCCTCAACCTCGACTACGAGCAGGCTCTGAGGAACCTTGCCCCTGAGTTGGAAAGCAGCGGTGCACACAGGTTCGACCGGTTCCCCATGCTGCGCGACGTGGTGTGTGTCGGGGAGGAACCGGGCCTGCCGGGAGCCCGGAGTCTCCAAGCCCTGGTGGATGGCGGGCAAGCGATGACCGACGAGGACCTGTTCAGGATCACGGCGGACGTCAAGCCCGACGACGCGCTGATGATCATGTACACCTCCGGCACCACAGGGGACCCGAAGGGGTGCCTCTTGTCACACGCCAACCTCCTGACGAACTCCTTGCACTTCAGTGAGTCTCTGGAGCTCGACGATGACAGCAGGTACCTCATTCCCATCCCGTTCTTCCACAATGGTGGTTGTGTCCTGGGCCTGCTGAGTGCACTTCAACGGGGATCGACCCTCATCTCCATGGACAGGTTCGTGCCCGCACTGGCCCTCCGCATCCTGGCCGAGGAGAAGTGCACGCACACCGGTGGGGTTCCGACCATCTACATCGCCCTGTTGCACGATCCCAGCCTCCAGGAGTACGACTACAGCAGCATGAAGATGGCGTTCATGGCGGGCGCGCCGTGCCCGGTCGAGGTCAGCCGGTCTGTCGAGAAGGCCTTCGGGATGACGATCATCATCGGTCTGGGCATGACCGAGAGCTCCCCACTGATCACGATCTCGCGCAAGGAAGACCCCTTCGAACAGCGAGTGGGATCGGTGGGCCGCCCGAAAGGTTGCGAGGCGAAGATCATCGGCCCGGACACTGGAGAAGAGGTGGGCCCGGGTGTCGACGGCGAGCTGCTCACCCGGGGCCCCAACGTCATGCAGGGCTACTACAAGATGCCCGAACAGACCGCTCAGGTTCTCGACGAGGACGGCTGGCTGCACACAGGCGACATGGTCAGGTGCGACGAGGATGGGTTCTACTACGTCACCGGACGCCTCAAGGACTTGTACATCGTGGGAGGCGAGAACGTCGCCCCCGCGGAGGTCGAGGCATTCATGCGCACCCACCCGGCCGTTCAGGACGCCTATCTCGTCGGCGTCCCGGACGAGAAGTACGGCGAGGTCGGGCTCGCGGTCGTCCAGTTGAAGGCAGATCACGAGGCGACGGAGGCCGAACTCATCGACTACTGTCGGGGAAAACTTGCCAGCTTCAAGGTTCCTCGATACGTCGAGTTCGTCACCGAGTACCCGCTGACGCCGGCCGGCAAGGTGAAGAAGTTCATCTTGCAGGACGCCTACACGAAGTCCATGGACCTCAAAGGCTATGGTCCCACGGCCTGAACTTGCTCCGAGCGCGGGTACGAGTACCGGCGCGTGGAGAGACATCGAGAACGTCTCGTCGTCGTCGCGAGTGGCCTTCATCGAAGGTGACGAGCCACGGATGCTGCGAGCAGCGGCCCTCGCGACGCAAACCGGCCTCTGCCGACCGGTGCTCCTCGGGAAGCGGTCGGAGATCCAGCGTGCTTCCCGGGACCAGGGCATCGACGTGGGTGCAATCGACACGCTCGATGTCAGCGACCCCGCCGTCCGTGAACAGTTGGTGCGCGACTTCGAGCGTCAGGTGGGCCCGGCGACCGACCTTCGCAGCGCGACGCTGTCGAACCCCGCTGCCTGGGGTGCGACGCTGGTCCGGTGCGGATGGATGGACGCAGCCATCGGAGGAACGCGTACCACCAGTGCGGACATGCTCCGTGCCGGTCTCTCGTGCATCGGGCTGGCGCCGGAACGATCCACCGTCAGTGGAGCGATCTTTCTCGACACTCAGCGACCGGACGTCGGATCTGGAGGCACGCTCGCCTTCGCGGATGCTGTGGTGACCCCTATGCCCACCGTCGATCAGCTCGCCGACATCGCGGCCGCCACGGCCCGATCCTGGCGAGCCTTGATGAGGACCGAGCCGCGTATCGGTTTTCTGTCCTTCTCCACGCGGGGCAGTTCCGGGTCCCCCCACGTCCAGCGCATCCGCGACGCCGTCACTCTCTTCCGACGGAGGTTTCCCGAGGAGGCCGTCGACGGAGAACTGCAGTTCGACGCAGCCGTCTCCACGGCTGTGGCGGAGCGCAAGCACGCGAGCGGCGCACTGGCTGGCGCGGCCAATGTTCTTGTCTTCCCCAGTCTCGACTCGGCCAACATTGCCTACAAAGTGGCGGAGCAACTGGGCGGCGCACGGGCACGGGCCTTCCTGCAAGGCCTCGCGAGGCCATTTGCGGACGTATCGCGGGGGTGCAGCGTCGACGACATCGTGACCACCCTTCGAATGCTGCTCTACGACACCCTGCACAACCCTGAGCCGGAGAGCAGTCGACGAGAAGGAGTGCTGAGTTGAACACGGTAAGGATTGCGAACGGACAGGCCTTCTGGGGTGACAGTCCCGCTGCGCCAGTGGCCCAGGTACGCGGTGGTGACATCGACTACCTGACCTTGGACTACCTGGCCGAGATCACCATGTCTGTCCTGCGCAAGCAGTACGAGCGTGACCCCGATGCCGGGTACGCGCGGGATTTCGTCGATCTCATGTCGGAGATCATGCAGGAGTGCCTAGAACGAGACATCAAGGTGGTTGCCAATGCCGGGGGAGTCAACCCCCAGGGTTGTGCCCAGGCTCTGCTCGATGTCGCAGCGAGCAAAGGGATCAGCGGGCTGCGGGTCGGCGTCGTCACCGGCGATGACATCATGGCGCAGCTGGACGACCTGGAGAGTGAAGGCGTGCCGTTGCAGAACCTGGACACCGGCACGTCCTTTGACGAGGTAAGAGAACGCATCGCCAGTGCCAACGCCTATCTAGGCGCTGAACCGATCGCACGCGCTCTGGCCGATGGAGCGAACGTCGTGATCACCGGACGCTGCACGGATCCCGGATTGGTTCTGGGTCCGCTCGTGCATGAGTTCGGCTGGCAGTGGGATGACTGGAACCTGCTTGCGGCGGGCACGGTGGCCGGGCACACGATCGAGTGTGGCGCCCAGGCCAGCGGCGGCAATTTCCAGGGTGGATGGCGCACCATGGACGATCTCGCGCATGTCGGGTACCCCATCGTCGAGGTGAGCGCCGACGGCACCTTCGTCGTCACCAAGCACCCGGGGACCGGGGGCGCGGTGACCACCGCTACCGTGACCGAGCAACTGCTGTACGAGCTCGGTGACCCAGCAACGTACCTGTCGCCCGAGGTGACGGCCGACTTCACCGCCCTTCAGGTGCAGGAGGTCGGCCCGGACCGAGTCGAAGTCACAGGCGCGCGGGGCCGGCCCCCGACCGACTCGTTGAAGGTGTCCATGGCCTACTCGGACGGGTTCCAGGGCGCCGCGATGATCACGTATGCGTGGCCTGACGCGATCGCCAAGGCTGAACTGGCGGACTCAGTTCTGCGGACCCGACTGAAAGACCTTGGCCTGCCCCTCCGAGCGATCCGCACCGATCTCGTCGGATACAACTCCGTTCACGGCCGGGTAGTTCCGCCGGCGGGCTCGGACCAGTCCGAGGTCGTCCTGCGGGTCTCGATCTGGGCAGACGACGCAGACACCGTGAGCAGGTTCGCAGCCGAGATCGCCCCTCTGGTGATGGGCCCGCCCGGCTTCACCGGTCTGCTGGCCGGGGGACGGATGAGGCCGAGCCGTGTGATGGCCTACTGGCCGACCCTGGTCCCCAAGAGTGTGGTGGACCCTCAAGTGATTGTGAGAGATGGCGTATGAGACTCATCGATGTGGCGCACGCACGGTCCGGGGACAAAGGCGACTCCGTCAACATAGGACTCATTGCACGTGACCGCTCGGACTACCCCTTGCTCGTCAAGGAGGTAACCGCAGAACGGGTTGCCCATCACTTCGCTGGAGTCTGCCTCGGCGAGGTGAAGCGGTACGAGCTGCCGAACTTGGGGGCGCTCAATTTCATCCTGACCTCCGCATTGGGCGGCGGAGGAACGACCTCGCTTCGGGTGGACGCTCAGGGCAAAGCCATGGGCGAGGCGCTCCTGTTCATGGAGATCGATGTCTGAGCAGGCCGATGCACACGCGTCGGAGGCCCCGGAGTACGCGGCCGGCGCAGAACCGCCGGCCAAGAGACGCAGGGAACTGCGTCAGACCCGGCGGCGTTTGGAGATTCTCGAGGCGGCGGCCGAGGAGTTCGCGATCCGCGGCTATCACGACGCGAGCCTGCAGAGGATCGGCGACAAGGTCGGGTTGTCGAAGGCCAGCCTGTACTACTACGTATCGTCCAAGAGCGACCTGCTCGCCGAGCTCTTGATCGCTGCGGTCGACTCCCAACCAGCCGAGGTGAGCGAAGGCGAACCTGCCGAACGGCTGCGGGAGTTCATGCACACACACGTCAGTCGTGTCTGCACGACCGTAGAGGGCCAGGCTCTCGCCGACAACAGCGACGTGCTCATGTCCAAGACGGCGCCCGCGAACCTGGCGGCGGCTCGACGACGGTATGAGGACGTTCTCGCCTCCATCCTGAGGTCGGGCATCGCCTCGGGAGATTTCCGGGACGTCCCTGTGCGTCCCGTAGTCAAGTTCATTTTCGCAGGCCTCAACTCGGTTCCACAGTGGTACCAGCCCAGCGGTGAGTTCCCTTTGGAGCGCGTGGTGGACGACGTCATGGGGATCCTTCTCACTGGGGTTCTTGCCGATGGCCGCTCGTCGAGCATCTCACCAGACCCATTCGACCGAACACGTACTGAGAAGTAAGGGAGAACCGTGCAGGTACTGCCCGATCGAGTAGACACCTCCTCCATCGAGTTTCAGCAAAACTTGGACCAGATGCGGTTGAGCCTCGACGAGGTCGCAGAGGTTCGCTCGGCGACACTCCTCGGCGGAGGCGAGAAGTCCGTCGCGCGCCTACGCGCTCGCGGGAAGATGCTCGCGCGCGAACGCATCGAATGGCTGTTGGATGAGGACTCGCCGTTCCTGGAGCTGATGCCCTTTGCGGCGTGGGGCACCGAGTTCACGGTGGGCGCCAGCGTGGTCACCGGCATCGGCGTCATCGAGGACGTCGAGGTCATGCTCATCGCCCACGACCCCACCGTGCGCGGAGGGACCCTGAACCCCCATAGCTTCAAGAAGGTCTTCCGCGCCATGGAGATCGCGAAGGAGAACCGGCTGCCGGTCATCACGCTCGTGGAGTCGGGCGGAGCCGACCTGCCGACGCAGGCCGAAGTGGCCATTCCAGGCGGGCGGATGTTCCGGGACCTGACGGATCACTCCGCCGCCGGGCTACCCACGATCGCGCTCGTCTTCGGCAACGCGACAGCTGGCGGTGCCTACATGCCGGGCATGTCCGACTACGTGGTGATGGTCCGCGGGAGATCCAAGGTCTTCCTCGGGGGACCGCCCCTGGTGAAGATGGCCACCGGCGAGGAGTCGGACGACGAGTCGCTCGGGGGCGCGGAGATGCATGCCCGGACCTCCGGACTCGCCGACTATCTGGCCGAGGATGAACTCGACGCGATCCGCATCGGTCGCGAGATCGTGCGCCGTCTGAACTGGCGCAGGCTGGGCTCGAGTCCTAGCGAGCCGCCCGACGAGCCCCTCTACCCGGTCGAACAGCTCCTCGGCATCCCCTCCTCGGACCCCAAGGTGCCGTTCGACCCACGCGATGTCCTCGCCCGGACCGTCGACGGCTCCAGGTTCGATGAGTTCAAGCCGCTCTATGGCACCTCGCTTGTCACGGGATGGGCGTCCATCCACGGATACCCGTTGGGTGTGCTGGCCAACGCGAGAGGCGTGCTTCTCAACGAGGAGGCCGAGAAGGCGACTCAGTTCATTCAACTCGCCAACCAGATCGACACCCCACTGCTGTTCCTCCAGAACACCACGGGATACATGGTCGGCAAGACCTACGAGCAAGCCGGGATCATCAAGGACGGCGCCAAGATGATCAACGCGGTGACCAATAGTCGAGTCCCGCATCTCACCATCAACATAGGAGTCTCCTACGGAGCGGGTAACTACGGCATGGCTGGCCGAGCCTTCGGACCGCGTTTCCTCTTCTCCTGGGTCAACTCCAGGACCGCCGTCATGGGACCTCAACAACTCGCGGGCGTGATGTCCATCGTCGCGAGGGAATCAGCGGTCGACAGGGGTCTCCCGTTCGACGAGGCTGCCGACGTCGTCATGCGCGAGACCGTTCAGTCGCAGATCGAGCGCGAGCAGACTGCGCTGGCGAACAGCTCGAGGGTGTACGACGACGGCGTCATCGACCCGCGCGATACGCGGACTGTCCTCGGCATCTGCCTGTCCGTGATCCACAACAACGAAGTTCGTGGCCAGCGCGGCTACGGCGTATTCAGGATGTGAACCTTTGTCTTCGATAAGCATGGTCCTGGTCGCGAATCGCGGTGAAATCGCACGACGGATCTTCCGTACCTGTCGCGACATGGGCATCAGCACGGCCGCCGTCTACTCCGACGCCGACATGGACGCGCGCCACGTGGCCGAGGCGGACGTAGCCGTACGGCTGCCAGGGGTGAGCCCGGCGGAGACCTACCTGCGTCCGGATCTCCTGGTGGATGCCGCCCTCAGGGTGAACGCCGACGCCGTTCATCCTGGTTACGGGTTCCTGTCCGAGAACGCCGGCTTCGCCCGTCTCTGCGCCGAGAACGGACTCACGTTCGTAGGTCCGCCGCCGGACGCGATCGAGGCGATGGGGTCCAAACTCGCCGCCAAGGCAATCATGGCCAGTGTCGGCGTCCCTACGCTGCCATGGACCGACGTGACCGATCTGGACACGTACACGGTCCGTCAGGCGGCTGAAGACCTCGGCTACCCCCTACTGGTCAAGGCGTCCTCGGGTGGTGGGGGGCGTGGCATGCGCACGGTGCTGGATCCCGGCGACCTACTCGAAGCCGTCGCCGCCGCCAAGCGGGAGGCCGGTGCTGCCTTCAGCGACGCGACCGTGTTCCTGGAACGACTCGTGGTCTCTCCTCGCCACGTGGAGGTGCAGGTGCTGGCCGACACGTATGGCGCCGTCGCGCACTTGTTCGAGCGCGAGTGCTCGATCCAGCGTAGATATCAGAAGATCATCGAGGAATGCCCGTCGCCCGCGGTAGATGAAGACCTGCGCGAGCGGCTGGGCAGAGACGCCGTGGCGGCGGCCAAGGCCGTTGGCTATGCGGGTGCCGGGACCGTGGAGTTCGTGATGGACGGTCAAGGTGAGTACTACTTCCTCGAGATGAACACGCGGCTCCAGGTCGAACATCCGGTCACCGAGCTGGTCACCGGGCTCGACCTGGTCCGCCTGCAACTCATGGTCGCCCAACACGAACCGCTTCCCGCCGAGGTGTCGAACGCTGTCATCACCGGCCATGCGGTCGAGGCAAGACTCTACGCCGAGGACCCGCTGCAGCAGTTCTTGCCACAGACCGGAACGCTCGACACCTTCGACCTCGGGCAGGTTCCGGGGGTCCGGATCGACAGTGGCGTGGAAGTCGGATCGTCTGTCAGTCAGTACTACGACCCCATGGTGGCCAAGGTCATTGCCTGGGCGCCGGACCGGCAGGAGGCGATACGCAAGCTCAGTGCGGCACTCGCCAACGCCCGCATCCATGGCTTGGTCACGAACCGGGATCTCCTGGTCCGCATCCTGCGGCATCCCGAGTTCGTGGCCGGTCACACTGACACTGGATTCTTGACCCGGCACCCCGCCGTCGACCTGGGCCGACCACTGGCCGGACCGGACGCACAGCGCCTGCATGCGGTCGTGGCGACCCTGGCTCTGGTTGAGCGCAAACGGGCGGCGGCGTCGGTACAGCGCACCGTCCCCGCCGGGTGGCGGAACAACCGCTCGCAGCCGCAGACCATCAGCTTCGAGGCCGGAGAAGAACAGTACCGGGTCGCCTACGTGCTGGACCATGGAACTGTTCGCGCACACGTCAACGATGACGACCTACCTGAGCTGGCCGTCAGTGTGCTCACGCCCCAACGAGTCGTTCTCGAGGTTGACGGTCTCCGCGAAACCTTCCACGTCGAGATCTCCGGTCATGGGGACTCACCGACCGTCCATGTGGATGGCCGCCTCGGCCACACCTCCTTCACCCGGACACCGCGCTTCCCCTCCACGGCGTCAGCCGCCCCCGGCGGCTCCCTCATGGCGCCGATGCCGGGCACCGTCGCGAGGGTGCTCGTTGCTGTCGGCGACGACGTCGCTGCAGGAGAACCGCTGTTGGTCCTTGAGGCCATGAAGATGGAGCACACCATGACGAGTCCGCATCAGGGCGTCGTCCGCGAAGTCACGGTTGAGCAGGGGTCAGCAGTGCATGACGGCGAGGTGCTCGTGGTGATCGAGGAGAACGAGAACTAGGCGGCCTCGCCGCAGACGAGCGCTTTCTGCATCCACTAACCGATGTCAACAAGGAGCACCAGATGGACTTGCGTGAAACCGATGAGCACACCGCCCTCCGAGAGGCCGTGGCGAAGCTTGGACGGTCGTTCGGTCACGAGTACTTCGTCGAAACCTCGAAGTCCGGAGCCAAGAGTACGGAGCTCTGGAAGGCTGCGGGACAGCAGGGCTTCTTGGGGGTGAATCTGGCGGAGGAGTACGGCGGCGGGGGCGCCGGCGTTTACGAGCTGCAGATCGTGGCCGAGGAGCTGACGGCTGCCGGCTGCCCCCTCCTCATGATGGTGGTGTCTCCTGCGATCTGCGGTTCGGTGATCCAGACTTTCGGCACGGAGGATCAGAAAGAGCGATGGCTCCGACGTCTCGCCACCGGCGAGTCCATCATGTCGTTCGCCATCACCGAACCGGACGCAGGCTCGAACTCGCACAACATCTCGACAGTCGCCCGTCGCGACGGTACCGATTACGTGCTGTCCGGCACCAAGTACTACATCTCCGGTGTGGACGAGGCTGACGCGATCCTCGTCGTCGCCCGAACGGGCACGGACGACAGGGGCCGCGGGAAGCTGAGCCTCCTGGTGGTACCCACCGATGCCGCCGGCCTCACCAAGACGCTCATTCCGGTGGAGATGACGGCACCGGACAAGCAGTTCACCCTCTTCTTCGACGATGTCCGCCTTCCTGCTGAGAGCCTGATCGGAGAGGAGGGCGATGGTCTACGCCAGGTCTTCCACGGCCTGAACCCGGAGCGGATCATGGGGGCAGCTATGGGGAACGGCATCGCTCGATATGCCCTGGCCAAGGCGGCGGAGTACGCCCGAGAGCGCCAGGTGTGGGGCGTTCCGATCGGCACCCACCAGGGCGTCGCGCACCCCTTGGCGCTTGCGAAGATCAACGCCGATCTTGCTCGACTGATGACGCAGCGGGCCGCCTGGCTGCACGACGAGGGAGACCCCCTGGCCGGAGAGGCCGCCAACATGGCGAAGTTCGCGGCTGCCGAAGCGGGCATGGCAGCGTTGGACCAGGCCATCCAGACCCACGGCGGGAACGGATTGTCGACAGAGTACGGGTTGGCCACCTTGTGGGGCTCGATGAGACTCATGCGGACCGCGCCGATCAGCCGAGAAATGATTCTCAACTACGTCGCCAGGCACAGTCTCGGCCTGCCCAGTTCCTATTAGGGGTTCACGATGACCAACCTGCACGATGACGCTGTCACCTACGAAGTCGTCAACGGAGCCGCCTGGGTGACGCTGAACCGCCCAGACGCACGAAACGCCATCAACTCCGCGATCCGCGCCGGCTTGTTCGAGGCCGTCGACCGTTTCAACTCCGACGTTGAAGCGAAGGTCATGATCCTCACCGGCGCAGGTGACGCGGCCTTCTGCGCCGGGGGGGACCTCAAGGAGATGGCCGAGCAGAGGCTGGGGCTGCCTCCGCCGGACTTCATTCCATACTTCGGCCGCACCGTTGCCGTCGACAAACCCACCATCGCGGCCGTCAATGGTGTGGCCTACGCAGGTGGCTTCCTCCTGGCCCAGATGTGCGACCTGGTAGTCGCCGCCGAGAACGCCCGCTTCGCGGTGACGGAGGCGAAAGTCGGCCGCGGGTCGCCGTGGGCGGCTCCCTTGCCGTGGTTGATCCCACCCCGCGTGGCCATGCAGCTTCTTATGACGGGCGATCCCATCGACGCTGTGAGGGCGCGGGAGGTCGGGCTGGTCAACGAAGTGGTCCCTGCCGCACAGCTACGCGAGGCGGCTCAGGAGCTGGCTGAGCGGATCGCCGCCAATGCCCCGCTCTCCGTCGCAGCATCGAAGGCGATGGTGTACGCATCAGCAGATCGTGGTTGGCATGACGCACTCGATGAGGCGGACCGGATCTGGGAGCCTGTCTATCTGAGCGCTGATGCACAGGAAGGTCCACGGGCGTTCCGCGAGAAACGCCCACCGCAATGGCAGGGCCGATGAGCACGGGCCGTCCGAGCATCGGTGGTATCGACGACAAAGGCATGCAGCTCGACCTGCTGCTACGTGATGTCGCCGCCGAAACAGGCTGCTTGATGAGCATGCTGCTGCCTCTGCCGGTCGTCGCCTGGGAGAAGGCGACGCCCGCGGAAGGGTGGACGGTTCGAGATCAGGTGAGCCACCTGACGTTCTCAGACAACGCTGCCTATCTCGCACTCACCGACCGGGCCGCGTTCACCCAGTTGCTCGCGCAGTCACAGCCGGACCCGATCGCTTTCGTGGACCGTGCGAACATCCCCGGGCGGACGATCGGTGTACCTGAGCTGCTCGGCGGCTTCGTTCAGGCGCGGGTGCAGATGGTGCACTCACTGCGTGCAGTCGATCGGCAGACTCGGGTTCCTTGGTTCGGGCCACCCATGAGCGTGCTCTCCTTCGTCACTGCTCGGCTGATGGAGACATGGGCACATGGGCAGGACGTGCGCGACGCGCTCGGTGCGGAGACGGTCGCGACCGATAGGCTCAGACATATTGCGGACATCGGAGTTCGGACCCTGCCGAACAGCTTTCGGGCGCACGGGCGACCGATCCCTGCGGTCCCTGTCCGGGTCGAGATCACCGGCCCTTCTGGAGAGTTGTGGGTATGGGGTGAACGGGGAGCGAAGAACCGCGTCACCGGGTCAGCACTCGATTTCTGTCTCGTCGTCACGCAGAGGCGTCACCCTGGTGACACTGACGTATCAGCCGAGGGCGCGGTCGCGGCGGAGTGGATGTCAATGGCGCAAGCCTTCGCTGGCCCCCCCGGCGCCGGCCGGCGCGCGGGCCAATTCTTTGGGCGTCCCGCAGAACCCGCAGCCGCCCTTGGGGATGAACGGCACGACTGATGAAGAACCGGACTACGCCCGCCGGTGCCCGGCCCTAGACCACTGTCGGGGAAGGACAGATTGATAGCGCCGGGGGGAGGGTCTGCTGCACGATCAGGTGACAGGTTGACCTGACCTACCGTTTGGGCTCCATCCGCGGTGGCTAACTGACAGCGTGGATGGGTTCGTTTTCGGAGCGTAGTTCGTACTCGATGGGGGTGCGATAGCCGAGCGCTGAGTGGCCGTCGTTGGCGGTTGTGAAAGATCTCGATGTAGTCGAAGATCGCGTTCGCCAGCTCGACGCGGGTCTTCCACTTCTTGCGGTTGAGAAGCTCGATCTGCATCGAGGACCAGAAGCTCTCCATCATGGCGTTGTCCAGGCCGTCGCCGACTGTGCCGAAGGACGGCAGCAGGCCGGCGGAGCGGATCTTCTCGCCGAACACCCACGAGGTGAACTGCTTGGGTGCCGTGATCAGCGTGGACGATCCCGCCCGGCTCAGGACGGCGGTTCCGGATGGCCATGTCGAGGGCATTGACCACCAGTGTTGAGTCCTGGCGGGAGTCGATGGACCAGCCGACGATCCGGCGGCTGTAGGCGTCGAGCACCGCGGCGCAGTAGAGCCACCCTTCTCTGGTGCGGTGCTGGGTGATGTCCTATGCCGACCTCCGGACTATGCCGACGTTCGTCGTGACGGGCTGTGGTGGTGGGGCGTTCGGCGCGGGATGGTCGGCATAGTCAGAGGGCTGTGAGCCAGGCGAGGATGTCGGGCTCGGGGCGGTAGGCCCCGGGTTTCACGTCTTGTGGTCGTGTTCGGTCGAGGGCTGCTTGCTTGATGGCCATGTCGGCGTGGAGGTAGGCGTCGGTGCTG
>NZ_JCAQOX010000006.1:0-122287 GCF_059567905.1 Nocardioides sp. BGA-UO-ETr-FS32
GCGGCCATAGCGAAACGGGAAACACCCGGTCCCATACCGAACCCGGAAGTTAAGCCTTTCAGCGCCGATGGTACTGCAACCGAGAGGTTGTGGGAGAGTAGGACGCCGCCGGACAAACATTGTGAAAGTGGGGTCACCTTCGGGTGGCCCCACTTTTGCGTTCCCGCCACGGAGTCGTCACCCGGGCCTTCCGCCCGTGGACCGCCACGAATCGTCCACAGGCCGCCGGTTCGAGCCGTCGTCCACAGGGCATGTCGCTTCGCGGCGCCGGCAGTCGGTGCCGTCGAGGAGTCTTCCTCCCAGGAGGTGCACTGTGACGAAAACACAGATCGTGAAGACACACGCCAAGAAGAGTCGGGCCACGAGGGCGACGCCAGAGAGGACGCCGGGTGCGGCCGGTGCTGACGACGCGGAGGTCGTTGCCAACGAGGTGCGGCTTCTGGGCCGACTGAGCGGAGCTCCGGCGGTGGTGGAGCTACCGAGTGGAGACGCCCTCGTGACGTTCCGCATCTCGGTTCCTCGCGCGTCACCGGGTGGGCGCGGCCCGACGTCCGCGCAGCGGGTCGACTCGGTTCCGTGCACCGCGTGGGCGCCGCGGCTCCGCCGCAGCATCGCCACGTGGCGGGCGGGGGATGTCGTCGAGGTGGTGGGAGCGGTTCGGTGCCGGTTCTACCAGGCTGGGGGTGCTACCCGGTCGCGCGTCGAGGTGGAGGCATCGTCGGCGCGGATCATTCGTCGTTCATCGGCCGCATGAGCACCCCGAGGCTCGGCTTCGGCTGGAACGACGTCGCCTTCTCGGGCAGGAGTCCGCCCGATTCGACGATGGTGCGGACCTGTTCGAAGTCCGGGCTCGGCAACAGCACCGCGGGGGTGGTGGAGGACGTCGCAGCGAGAGCGCCGTCGACGCTGTGGTGGTACTCCACCCGCGGCGGGGGAACGGTCAGTCGACCGAGCACCTGCTCGTGTAGCCAGGACACGGCCGCCTGGCGTGCGAGGTCGCTCGGGGCCACCGTGTACCACGTCGTGCCGTCGGTCAGCACGAGGTGAGTGCTGTCGAGAGCGCCGAGCGCTCGCGGGCGCTCGTGCTCGGTGACGTCGGCGCCGGCGGCGCGGGCGGCCTCTGCCAGCGTCGGCAGCGAGACGCCTGGGAGCGTCCGGTGGATCGCTCCCAGGAACAGGGGCGTGTCGTGCTGGTCGACGAGCATCGCGAGACCGGCGTCCCACGCCGTACCCGGGTGTTGTTCCTGGAGGCGGAGGTACGCGGCGTACCGGTGGTGCCCGTCGGCGATGAGGCAGCGGGAGGTGGCCAGGAGCGCATCGATGGAGCGCATCAGGTCCGGGTCGCGGATGGCCCAGATCCGCTGACGCTGCCCGGTCCGGTCGAAGTACCGCCAGTCGGGCGTGGCGCGGGCGACGTCGGTGATGACGTCACGGAGGGCGTCCGGCCCGTGGTGGACGAGGAGGATCGGTGCCGGGTTGAGCGACATCTGCGACATCCTGTCCGCGAGCTCGCCCGCCTGCTCGGGATGGATCGCCTCGTGGGGCCACACCGCCCGATCTGTCGGCTCGGCGGCCCTCTCGGAGACGCGGAGCGCCCCGACGAGACCGCGGACCGTCAATCCGCCTGACGTGTACTCGTGCAGGTACAGCGCGGGTGCGGTGTCGGTGCTGGCACGCCCACGCTCGATCCACTGCGTCAGCCGGGTGGCGACGTCACGGTAGGGTCGCGCCAGCGCTCGCGCGGAGGCCGGGTCGCCCACGCGTTCCGGCGACAGCATGACGGCCTTGAACGGCATGAGCTCGAGGGGCTTCGCCACGTAGGGAGGCACGATGGTGGCGGAGTCCATCGGAGCATCGTAGGGGGGCGCCCGCCACAATCCGGAGAGGGGTTCAGCATGCTCGAGGAGTCCACGACGCCGCTCGTCGAGGCGCACGACCTGGTCATGTTCGACCTCGACGGCGTGGTCTACGTCGGGGCGGAGGCGATCGATGGCGTCGCGCAGCACGTCGATCGCGTACGCGCGACCGGGCGCCACGTCGCGTTCGTGACGAACAACGCGTCCCGTACGCCGGCCCAGGTGGCCGAGAGGCTCACCCGGGTGGGAGTCAACGCCGAGCCCGCAGACGTCGTCACCTCCGCCCAGGCGGCCGCACGACTGCTGGCCGAGGCGCACGGCGAAGGCGCCAGGATCCTGCTGCTCGGCGGGGAAGGACTGCGGGTGGCGCTCCTCGAGGCGGGCCTCGAGCCGACGGACGAGCCCGACGGGGTGGCGGCCGTCGCGAGCGGCTACGGCCCCGATGTCAGGTGGCGAGACATCATGCGGGTCTCGACACTCGTCAGGGACGGCCTGCCCTACGTCGCCAGCAACGCGGACCTGACCATCCCGACCCCCTACGGGCTCGCCCCGGGACACGGCGTCCTCGTGCGTACGATCACCGGATTCGCCGGCGTCGACGCCCTCGTGGCCGGCAAGCCCGAGAAGCCGCTGATGGAGGAGACGGTCCTGCGCGTCGGTGGCGACCGACCGATCATGGTCGGGGACCGGCTGGACACCGACATCGAGGGCGCGAACGCGATCGCGGCGCCGTCCCTGCTGGTGCTCACCGGGGTGACGTGGCTCGAGGAGCTGGCGGCTGCGACCGCGCAGCTCCGCCCCACATACATCTCACCGACGTTGGAGGGGCTGTTCGAACCACACCCGGTCCCGGTGGAGGACGCCGGGAATGTCGAGCTCGGCGGTTGGGCCGCACGCGTGGTCGACGGCCGCCTGCGGGTGACGGGGGACGGCACCGACGCGGACTGGTGGCGGGTGGCAGCCACCGCCTGCTGGCGCCACCTCGACGAGTCGGGCGAGGTCGCCGACGTCTCCGACACGACGCCGCCCGGACCGGTTCGACAGCTCGGCGCCGAGTAGGCTCGCGGCCATGAGCGAGGTGTCCGCCGACCACGAGTCCACCGGTGTCGAGGCAGTGGACCGGGTGCTGGCCGAGGTGGCGGCGCTCGCCGACTCCCCGGTGGACCAGCACGTGCAGGTGTTCGAGCGCGCCCATGACCAGCTGCGCCGCGCCCTCGACGCCCAGCCCGGACCGACCGGCGACGACCGGGACGCCTGAGCGACCGTGCCGCCCAGACGACTACGCCTGGACCAGGAGCTCGTCCGGCGCGGCCTGGCCCGCTCGCGCGAGCACGCCAGCGAGCTGGTGGCCGCCGGCCGGGTGACAGTCTCCGGGGCACCGGCGACGAAGCCGGCGACCGGGGTGACGACCGACGTCGCGATCGTGGTGAAGGACGACCCGTCGACCGTGGACTACGTCTCCCGCGGCGGCCACAAGCTCGCCGGGGCGCTGGCGGCGTTCGCCGACCACGGCCTCACCGTGGACGGCAAGCGCTGCCTGGATGCGGGCGCCTCCACGGGAGGCTTCACCGACGTGCTGCTGCGCGCCGGTGCGCGCGAGGTCGTCGCCGTCGACGTCGGCTACGGCCAGCTGGCCTGGTCGCTGCAGAGCGACGAGCGCGTCCAGGTCCACGACCGCACCAACATCCGGGACCTCACCCTCGACGTCGTCGGCGAGCCGGTCGACCTCGTCGTCGGCGACCTGTCCTTCATCTCGCTGGCCCTGGTGCTCGACCCGCTCCTGTCGGTGACCCGTGAGGACGGCGAGCTCGCGCTCATGGTCAAGCCGCAGTTCGAGGTGGGCAAGGACCGCGTCGGCAAGGGTGGCGTGGTCCGCGACCTCGGACTGCGGGCCGAAGCCGTCACCGCCATCGCGGACCTGGCTGCGGAGCGCGGCTGGGGAGCGGTCGCCGTGACCGTGAGCCCGCTTCCCGGACCGTCGGGCAACGTCGAGTTCTTCCTGCTCCTGCGCCACGGCCCCGCCTCGATCGGCGCGGACGAGATCCGCGCCGAGGTGGAGCGCGCCCGGGCAATGGGGGTGGCGGGTGAGAGGGTGGATCCGTGAGTGATGAGAGCCCCGTGCGCCGAGTCCTGGTGCTAGCCCACACCGGTCGTGCGGAGGTGCGCGACGTGGCGCGCGAGTGCGTGCAGAGCCTCACCGCGCACGGCATCGCCGTACGCCTGCTGGCCGACGAGGCCGCCGACCTGGGACTGGCGGAGGCTGACGGCGTCGAGACGACCCTTCCTGACCACGTGCCGGGTGAGGGCTGCGAGCTGGTGCTCGTCATCGGGGGAGACGGCTCGATCCTGCGGGCCGCCGAGCTCACCCACGAGACGAGCACGCCGCTGCTGGGGGTCAACCTCGGTCACGTCGGCTTCCTCGCCGAGGCCGAGCAGGAGGACGTCGAGTCCACGATCACCGCCATCGTCCGGCGCAACTACACCGCCGAGGACCGCCTCACCCTCGACGTACGCGTCCTGGTGGGCAAGGAGGTGCTGTTCTCGACCTTCGCGCTCAACGAGGCGAGCGTCGAGAAGGCCGCGCGCGAGCGGATGCTGGAGGTGGTCGTCGAGGTGGACGGCCGTCCCCTCTCCCGCTGGGGCTGCGACGGCGTCGTGTGCGCCACGCCGACGGGCTCCACCGCCTACAACTTCAGCGCCGGGGGACCGGTGGTGTGGCCCGAGGTGGAGGCCCTGCTGATGGTGCCGCTGAGCGCCCACGCCCTGTTCGCACGCCCGATGGTGGTCGCGCCGACCTCGGTGCTCGCCGTCGAGGTGCTCGCCAACACCGAGGGATCGGGCGTCCTGTGGTGCGACGGCCGTCGCACCGTCGACCTGCCGCCGGGCGCCCGCATCGAGGTGCGGCGCGGCGCGCGCCCCGTACGCCTGGTCCGCCTGCACCAGGCGCCCTTCACCGACCGACTGGTCGCGAAGTTCGACCTGCCGGTTGAGGGCTGGCGTGGCGCCGCCGAGCGTCGGCGCCGGGACGGCGGCGACCACGACGGGGGTGAGAGGGATGCTTGAGGAGCTGCGGATCAGCCAGCTCGGCGTCATCGAGTCGTCCACCCTCGAGCTCGGTCCCGGCCTGACGGTGATCACCGGCGAGACCGGTGCGGGCAAGACGATGGTCGTCACCGCGCTCGGCCTCCTGCTCGGCGGCCGGGCCGACCCGGGAGCCGTACGCTCCGGAGCCAAGCAGGCGAGGGTCGAGGGCGTCGTCGCGACCGGGTCGCTGGCGGGCTTCAGGGAGTCGGTCGAGCACACCGGCGGTGTGGTCGAGGAAGGCCTGGTCGTGCTGGCGCGCAACGTCGCTGCCCAGGGGCGCTCGCGCGCCTGGATCGGAGGTGCGGCCGTGCCGGTGACCACGCTCGCCGAGCTCGCCGAGCCGCTGGTGGCCGTGCACGGCCAGTCCGACCAGCACCGCCTGCTCCGGGGCGGCGCGCAGCGTGCCGCGCTCGACCGGTTCGGCGGCGACGCGCTGGCGACCACCCTCGCGGCCTACGCCGAGTCGTGGGCCCAACTGGCAGCCACCGAACGCACCCTCGCCGAGGTCGTCGGCTCCGCCCGCGAGCGGGCGCGCGAGGCCGACCAGCTGCGCTTCGGCCTCGGGGAGGTCGAGGCCGTCGACCCGAGGCCCGGCGAGGACGCCGAGCTCGCCGCGGAGGAGACCCGGCTCGGTTTCGCCGACACCCTCCGCACCGCGGCCGAGACGGCCCGCGAGGCCCTCTCCAGCGAGGACGGGGCCACCGACGCGCTGGCGACCACGAGTGCTGCGCGCCAGGCCTTGGAGGGCGTGCGTGACCACGACGCGACCGCCGGCGAGCTGGCCGACCGGCTGGCCGAGCTGGGCCACCTCCTGGTCGACGTGGCCGGCGACGTCGCCTCCTACGCCGCCTCCCTCGAGACCGACCCCGCCCGGCTCGCCGCGGTCTCGGAGCGCCGGGCGGCGCTGACGGCGCTGACGCGCAAGTACGGCGAGACGATCGACGAGGTGCTGGCGTGGGCCGAGGACGGTGCCAAGCGGCTGCTCGACCTCGAGGACACAGGCGGTCGGATCAGCGAGCTCGAGGAGCGGCGGGACCGCCTCCGAGCCGACCTTGGGCGCCACGCGGCCACGCTGACTGCGCAGCGCACCGACGCTGCCGAGCGCCTCGGTGCCGCGGTGAGCGACGAGCTCACGTCGCTCGCGATGCCGCACGCGAGCGTCACCATCGCGCTCACGCAACAGGAGACCCCGACGCCCGAGATCCCGGCCGGGCCCCAGCTGCTGGTCGACGGGAGGTGGGTGCGGGCCAGCTCGCACGGCGTCGACGACGTCGAGTTCCTGCTCGCGGCCAACTCCGGCGCCGACGCCCGACCGCTGCACAAGGGGGCGTCAGGCGGAGAGCTGTCGCGCGTGATGCTGGCGCTCGAGGTGTCGCTGGCCGAGACCGGGTCCGTGCCCACCTTCGTCTTCGACGAGGTCGATGCCGGCGTCGGCGGCAAGGCGGCCATCGAGGTCGGGCGCCGGCTGGCGGCGCTCGCACGCACCTCGCAGGTCCTCGTGGTGACGCACCTGCCCCAGGTGGCGGCGTACGCCGACCGGCACGTGGTCGTGCACAAGTCCAGCGACGGGTCGGTCACCACCTCCGGCCTCGTGTCGCTGGCCGAGGGGGATCGCGAGCGCGAGCTCTCCCGGATGCTCGCCGGGGTCGAGGACTCCGACAGCGCGCGCGCCCACGCCCGCGAGCTGCTCGATGCCGCCGCGCCCGAGCGGGCGTGCCTCCCCGAAGGGCAGGGTCGCGGCTGACACCATGGCGCGGTCATGAAGTTCGCAGTCCGCTCCCGCTCAGCCCCCACCCTCCCCGGTGTGCACGGCACCGCCCGGGTCCACCGCCGCACGGCCAGCGCATTCGGCCGCCTGCACGACGGCGACGTCGCCGTGCTCGACCACCTCGACATGGACCGGGCCACCGCCCAGGCACTCGTCGACGCCGGTGTCGTGGCCGTGGTGAACGCCGGTCCGATGATCTCGGGGCGCTACCCCAACCTCGGTCCCGAGCTGCTCGTCGACGCCGGCCTGACGGTCGTGGACAACGCCGGACCAGCGGTCTTCGACCACGTCAAGGACGGCGCCCCGCTGCGGATCGACGGGGGCGACGTCTACGTCGGGGAGACCCTCGTCGCGCCCGCCCGCGAGCTCACCGCCGAGCTGGTGCGAACCGAGATGGACAAGGCGCGGTCGGGCCTGGTCGCGCAGCTGGAGAGCTTCACCCACAACAGCACCGAGTTCCTCCGCCGCGAGGAGGACCTGCTCCTGCACGGCCAGGGCGTGCCGCGGACGGCGACCGAGATGGCCGGACGGGCGGTCGTGGTGGCCGTGCGCTCCCACGGCTGGGAGTCCGAGCTGCGCGGCATCAAGCCGTTCCTGCGCGAGCAGCGGCCGATCCTGATCGGTGTGGACCGCGGAGCCGACGCGCTCGTCAGCGCCGGGCACAGCCCCGACGTCGTCGTGGTGACCGGCGCCTCCGACGACCTTCCTGCAGCCGCGGTGCTGCGCGCGGCGCGCGACGTCGTCGTGCTCGTCCAGCGGGGTGCACCCCGCAGCGTCACCGAGCCGTTCGAGCGCCTCGGGATCCGCCCGCTCCGCTTCGAGACCACAGCGACCACCGAGGACGCGGCGCTGCTGCTGGCCTCCGCCAGCGAGGCGTCGCTCGTCGTGGGAGTGGGCATGCACGCCACGCTCGACGAGTTCCTCGACAGCCGCCGCACCGGCCTGGCCAGCACCTTCCTGACCCGGCTCAAGCTCGGTCCCGACCTCGTCGACGCTGCGGCCCTGCCCCGGCTCTACGACGGAGCGGTACGGCCGCGGCACCTCGCCGGCGTGCTCGCCGCCGGGATGCTGACGCTGGCCGCGGCGGTCAGCGTCACGCCGGTCGGCCAGCAGTGGGTCGACGACCTGTCCCCGGGCGTCACGAGCACGACGTCCGACCTGATCGACAACGTTCGAGGAATCCTCCCGTGATCACCCTGCGCCACCACCTGCTCACCATCGTCGCCGTCTTCCTCGCCCTCGCGGCCGGCATCGTCCTGGGCGGCGGCCCCCTGTCCGACGTCGGCCAGAACGTCGCCGCCACGGGCAACGACGCCGAGCCTGCTCCCGTCGAGGACCAGGCCCGCACCGACTACACCGAGAGCTTCGTCGCGGCCCTCGGCCCGGGCGCCGTGGGCGGCCGGCTGGCCGAGCGCTCGGTCGCGCTCGTGACCCTGCCCGGTGCCGACGAGCAGGTGGTCGCGGCGCTCGCCGAGCAGGTGGAGGCGTCCGGCGGCACGGTCAGCGCTCGCTACGAGCTCGGTGACGACCTCGTCGACCCGGGCCAGAAGTCGCTGGTGGACACCCTCGGCAGCCAGCTGTTGACCCAGCAGGCCGAGGGCGACGTGGCAGCTGAGGCCTCGACGTACGACCGGATCGGGCAACTGCTGGGACTGGCCGTGGCGACCAAGGAGGTCGAGGGCCAGGACGTCAACGGCAAGGCGCGTGCCATCCTCGACGCCGTCAGCGGCGCGGGGTTGATGGAGAAGCCCGGCGACGTCGCGCGGCGGGCTCCGCTGGTCCTGCTCGTGCTCGGCACCGACGCCGGCGACGAGGGGGCCGACGCGATCCTCGCCGGACTCGCCCAGGGCCTCGCGGCACAGTCGGTGGGCGTCGTGCTCGCCGGCACCACCGCCGACGGTGGGGACGGACAGCTCGGGCGCTTCCGCGCCGACCCCGCTGCGGCCGGCGTTGCCAGCCTCGACGGCATCGACACGACGGCCGGGCGGGTGGCGACGATGATCACACTGCAACGCTCGCTGGCGACAAAGGGCGGTGCGTTCGGTGCGTCGGGTGCGGACGGACCGGTCCCACTCGGGTAGGATCGAAGCCCGTGAAGAGCCGCACGCCGACCAAGCACGTATTCGTGACCGGAGGCGTCGCCTCCTCCCTCGGCAAGGGGCTCACCGCCTCCAGCCTGGGCAACCTGCTGAAGGCGCGCGGACTGCGCGTCACGATGCAGAAGCTGGATCCGTACCTCAACGTCGATCCGGGCACGATGAACCCGTTCCAGCACGGCGAGGTCTTCGTGACCAACGACGGCGCCGAGACCGATCTCGACATCGGCCACTACGAGCGGTTCCTCGACACCGACCTCAACCAGATCGCCAACGTGACGACCGGACAGGTCTACTCCACGGTGATCGCCAAGGAGCGCCGCGGCGACTACCTCGGCGACACCGTCCAGGTGATCCCGCACATCACCAACGAGATCAAGGACCGCATCCTTGCGATGGGCGGCCCTGACATCGACGTCGTGATCACCGAGGTCGGCGGCACGGTCGGCGACATCGAGTCGCTGCCGTTCCTGGAGGCCGCGCGCCAGACGCGTCACGAGATCGGCCGCGACAACTGCTTCTTCATCCACGTCTCCCTCGTGCCCTACATCGGGCCGTCGGGGGAGCTGAAGACCAAGCCGACGCAGCACTCCGTCGCCGCCCTGCGCTCGATCGGCATTCAGCCCGACGCCATCGTCTGCCGGGCCGACCGTGAGCTGCCCGAGGGCATCAAGCGCAAGATCGCGCTGATGTGCGACGTCGACGACGAGGCGGTCGTGACGGCCGCCGACGCCCCGTCGATCTACGACATCCCCAAGGTGCTGCACCGCGAGGGTCTCGACGCCTACGTCGTGCGCCGTCTCGACCTGCCGTTCCGCGACGTCGACTGGACCACCTGGGACGACCTGCTGCGGCGGGTGCACCACCCCTCGGAAGAAGTCACGGTGGCGCTCGTCGGCAAGTACATCGACCTCCCCGACGCCTACCTCTCGGTCAGCGAGGCACTCCGCGCGGGCGGCTTCGCCCACGAGGCCAAGGTCAACATCCGCTGGGTCGCCTCCGACGAGTGCGAGACCGAAGCGGGCGCAGCCAAGCACCTCCACGACGTCGACGCGGTGCTGGTGCCGGGTGGGTTCGGCGTACGCGGCATCGAGGGCAAGCTGGGGGCGCTGCGCTACACCCGCACCCACGGCATCCCGACACTGGGCCTGTGCCTGGGCCTGCAGTGCATGGTCATCGAGTACGCCCGCAACGTGGCCGGGCTCGCCAAGGCGGGGTCGACGGAGTTCGACCCCGACACCGTCGAGCCGGTCATCTCGACGATCGAGGAGCAGAAGAAGTTCGTCGAGGGAGCCGGCGACCTCGGCGGCACGATGCGTCTCGGCCTGCAGAAGGCCGAGCTCCTCGAGGGCAGCGTGGTCCGCGCGGCGTACGGATCGGCGACGGTGGAGGAGCGCCACCGCCACCGCTACGAGTTCAACGACGCCTACCGCGAGACCCTGGCCGAGGCCGGGCTGGTCTTCTCCGGCACCAACCCCGAGCTGGGGCTGGTGGAGTTCGTCGAGCTGCCCGCGGACGTGCACCCCTACTACGTCGCGACGCAGGCGCACCCCGAGCTGCGCTCGCGCCCGACCCGACCGCACCCGCTCTTCGCGGGTCTGGTCGGCGCCGCCATCGAGCGGCAGCGCTCCGAGCGGTTCCCGATCGACGAGACGGGGCTGCGCCGCAAGGACGAGGACTCCGAGGTCTGAGCGGCGCGGACCGTCGAGCGGGCACTTCGTGCCCGTGCGGACGACGAGACGGGCACGAATTGCCCGCTCAGCGCGCGTGACGGGCACGAAGTGCCCGCTCGTTCAGAGCTGGCGGGCCTGGAGGATCCGGCTGAGCACGAACGAGTTCGAGCGGAGCTGGTTGCGGGCGTAGGCCATCAGGCTGTGGTCCTCGGCGGCCGCCTCGGCGGCGGCGAGGAACTCCGCGTCGCCGGCACCCAGCGGGTACATCGCGCGGATGGTGAGGCCCTGGTTGAGCAGTCCGCCCTTGAGCGTGTGCAGCTCCTCGAGGTAGCGATGGGCGAACGGGGCCAGCAGCTCCGCCTGGCCGGGTCGCCAGAACGTGGACCCGAGGACGAGCGTCTCGCGGCTGGCGGGCACGGCGTAGTCGACGAAGAAGGCACGCCACACCTCCTCCTTGGCCTCGACGCTCGGGTTGGCGGCCAGCACCGCGAGCCGACGCATGCCGGCGTCGGGGTCGGGGTCGGACTCGAGCAGCCGGGCGACCCGGTCCTCGTCGTAGTCGCCGAGCTCCGAGCGGCGTACGGCCATCCGCCACGCGAGGTCGAGGTCGGTCGCGTCCTCGGCGGCAGTCTCCAGCGTCGCCCAGTGCGCGTCGGTCGAGGCGGACGCGGCGAGGGTGCGCAGGGCCGCCTGTCGCGCGTCGGGCAGGTCCACGAGGCGTACGGCCGCGTCAGCGAGGCCCCGCAGGAGGTCGGGGGACTCCGAGGCGGGCGCCCACCGGTCGGCGACCTGCAGCGCCTGCGAGAGGAACGGCTCGGTGAGGGCGGGGCTGGTCTCGGAGCCGAGGGCGCGGTTCAGCGCGGCCGAGACGTCGCGGGGCGCGACGTCGCCGAGCAGCAGCAGCTGTCCGGCGGTGGCGGCCACCAGCGCGCGGTCGAGCGGGTCGTCGAGCTGCTGCACCCGCTCCAGCATCCGGGCGAGCGACACCGGGTCGGGCTTCACCGCCGCGAAGGTGTAGTCGCCGGCGTTGACCAGTCGCAGGTCGCCGGCGGGGAGGTCGACCGGCGTGCGCCGGCCGCCGACCTCGTGGGACGAGCGACCCACCGGGACCAGGTCGTCGCCGGTGGTGTCGAAGACGGCGATGTCAAGGCGGTGCGGCCGGGGCTCCTGGTCATCGGTCGTCTCGACGACGAGCTCGTCGTCCACGAGGGAGATGACGTCGGTGCCCGCCTCGTCGAGCCAGGCCTTGGTCCACGCCGACAGGTCGCGGCCGGAGGAGCGGGAGTAGCAGTCCATGAGGTCGTCGAGCCGCGTGTTGGTGAAGGCGAAACGCCTGAAGTAGTCGCGCAGCCCCTCGACGAACGCGTCCTCGCCGATGAAGGCGACGAGCTGGTGCAGCACGCTCTGCCCCTTGACGTAGGTGATGGCGTCGAAGTTCGACATCGCCGCTGAGACGTCGGGGACGTCACTGCGGATCGGGTGGCGGGCCGGGCTCATGTCCATCTCGTAGGCGGTGCGCTTGGACACTGCCAGGAAGGTCGCCCACTGCTCGGTGAACTCGCTGGAGCCGGCCATGCCCCAGTTGGCCGCCCAGGACGCGAAGGCCTCGTTGAGCCAGAGGTCGTCCCACCACTGCATCGTCACGAGGTCGCCGAACCACATGTGCGCCATCTCGTGGAAGATGAACTCCGCGCGGACGGCTCGCTGGGCGTGGGTCGGGGGCGTGCGGAAGAGCTGGCCGTCGCCGTAGGTGACGCAGCCCCAGTTCTCCATGGCGCCGCCGAGGTTGGGCACGAAGACCTGGTCGTAGCGCTCCTGGGGGAACGGGTAGCCGAACTTCTCGCCGAAGAACGCCAGGCCCTGCCGGGTCAGGGTGACCATCTCGTCGAGGTCGCGCTCGAGGACCGGCACGAGGGACTGCCGGCAGTAGAAGCCGAGGTCGTAGCCGTCGTGCCGGCGCCGCACCTCGTGGAACGGGCCGGCGTTGACCACCACGACGTACGTCGAGAGGCGTGGCGTGTCGGGGAAGGTCCAGACGCGGGCGTCGTCGGTCTCGGCGTCTGCGACCGACTCGGGGGCGCCGTTGGAGGTCACCACCCACGAGGACGGGGCGGTGACGACGAACCGGTGCGGCGCCTTGAGGTCGGGCTGGTCGAAGCAGGCCCAGACGCGGCGGGCCTCGTCGGGCTCCAGGCTGGTCCAGACGTAGACGAGCTTGTCGGTGGGGTCGACGGTGCGCAGGATGCCCTCGCCGCGACCGGTGTTGGTGGTGTCGGCCTCGACGACCAGGACGTTGGCGGCCGCGAGCGGGGGGAGGGGGAGGCGACCGTCGGCGGCCTGCGAGACGTCGACCTCCTCGCCGTTGAGGGTCGCTCTCCGCACGTCCATGGCGACGTCGACGAACGTCGTGGCCCCCGGGTCGGAGCAGGTGAAGGTGATGGTGCTGACCGAGGCGAAGCGCTCACCCTCGAGCAGGCCGGTCATGTCCACGGCGATGTCGTAGCGCTGGACCTCGAGGAGGTCGGAGCGGATCGCTGCTTCGGACTTGGTGAGGCTCGACAACGTCATGGGCCCGACCGTACTCAATCCGTCCAGTCGCGCTAGCGTCTGGGCATGTCCGCCCCGCATGCAGGCCAGACCGGAGGATCTCCCGCCGAGCCGCTCGCCGACCGGCCGATGTCGTGGCCGGTGGTCGCCAGCCGCGACCTGCACCGTGACGACTGGGTCGTGGCGCTGCGCGAGGACCGGATCACCCGGCCGGGCCATCCGGAGGAGTTCACCCGGATCAGCCTCGAGCACCCGGGCGCCGTGGTCGTGCTCGCCGTGGACGACGACGAGCGTGTGATGTGCCTGCGGCAGTACCGCCACACGAGCGGGCACGAGTTCGTCGAGCTCCCCGCCGGCCTGCGCGACGCGGGCGACGAGCCCGCCGTGGAGACCGCCAGGCGCGAGCTGCGTGAGGAGGTCGAGCTCGAGGCGCGCGAGTGGCGGCCCCTGCTCAGCACCTACGGGAGCGCCGGCATCAGCGACGAGGTGCACGAGATCCTGCTGGCCCGAGGACTGACGCACGCCTCGCGCGGCGACTTCGACCTGCGCCACGAGGAGGCGGAGATGGAGCGCTTCTGGGTGCCGATGGCCGACCTGCTGGACGCGGTGCTCGAGGGTCGGGTGCGGCAGGGTCCGCTGGTCCAGGCCGTGCTGGCCTATGCGGTGCTCAAGCAGCGTGGGGCCCTCGACGCCCCGTGAGGCGTCCCGGGAGTAGTCTCGCTCCCGCTGTGAGGCAAGCCACACCGTCGTGGCCACCCGGACCCTGAGGAGCAAGGCATGAAGGTCGGCGTACCCAAGGAAGTCAAGAACCGCGAGTACCGCGTGGCCCTGACCCCCATCGGCGTGCACGAGCTGGTCCAGCACGGTCACGAGGTCGTGGTCGAGAAGTCCGCGGGTGTGGGATCGCAGATCCCCGACGAGGAGTACGTCGCCGCAGGCGCCACGATGCTCGACACGGCCGACGACGTGTGGGGCAGCGCCGACATGATCCTCAAGGTCAAGGAGCCGGTCGCCGAGGAGTACGCCCGGATGCGGGAGGGCCAGACCCTCTTCACCTACCTCCACCTCGCCGCCGACAAGCCCCTGACCGAGGAGCTGATGACCCGCGGGGTCACCGCGATCGCGTACGAGACGGTGCAGCTGCCGTCGGGCGGGTTGCCGCTGCTCTACCCGATGTCGGAGGTCGCGGGCTGCCTCGCGCCGCAGGTCGGGGCGTACTCGCTGATGAAGGCCAATGGCGGTCGCGGTGTCCTCATGGGCGGCGTCGGCGGCGTTGCCAACGCGAAGGTCGTCATCATCGGCGCGGGCGTCTCGGGCCAGAACGCCGCCAACATCGCGCTCGGCATGGGCGCCGACGTGACCCTGCTCGACACCGACCTCGACAAGCTGCGGATGTCGTTCTGGCGCTACAACAACCGCGTCCACGGCCTCGCCTCCTCCAAGCTCGCGATCGAGCAGCAGGTGATGGAGGCCGACATGGTCATCGGCGCCGTGCTCATCCCGGGAGCGGCCGCGCCCAAGCTGGTCAGCAACGACCTGGTCTCGCGGATGAAGCCCGGCTCGGTCCTCGTCGACATCGCCATCGACCAGGGCGGCTGCTTCGAGGACTCCCACGCCACCACCCACGACGACCCGACCTACGAGGTCCACGACTCGGTGTTCTACTGCGTGGCCAACATGCCGGGCGCGGTGCCCAACACCTCGACGTACGCCCTGACCAACGCGACGCTGCCCTACGCGGTGGCGTTGGCAGACAAGGGCTGGGCCCAGGCGCTGCGCGACGACCGCAGCCTCGCGCTCGGCCTCAACACCCACGCCGGCCGGCTCACCAACGCCCCTGTCGGCGCAGCGGTGGGCATCGAGTCGGTGGACCTCGACACCGTCCTGGAGTGAGCTCCGGGGTTCCGTTGCGCCGGGCCGTGCGCACGTATCTCGACCACCTCGCGGTCGAGCGCGGCCTCGCGGCCAACACGCTCAGCTCCTACACCCGTGACCTGGGCCGCTACGACGAGTTCCTGGCCGGCCAGGGGATCGACGACCTGGACGCGGTCACCGAGGCGACGGTGGCCGCGTTCCTGGTGAGCCTGCGGGAGGGGAGCCCGGCGCACCCGCCGCTGAGCGCGACGTCGGCGGCACGCACCGTCGTGGCGGTGCGGGGGTTCCACAAGTTCGCGGTGTCCGACGGGCTGTCCCAGGCCGATCCGGCGGCGGCCGTCAAGCCGCCCACACCGGCCAAGCGGCTGCCCAAGGCGCTCCCGCTGTCCGACGTGGAGGCCATCCTCGAGGCCGCGGGGGCGCCCGACACGGTGCTCGCGCTGCGCGACCGCGCCCTCCTCGAGCTGCTCTACGGCACCGGTGCCCGCATCTCCGAGGCCGTCGGCCTCGACGTCGACGACATCGACCAGGTCGACGGCACCGTGCTGCTGCGGGGCAAGGGCGGCAAGGAGCGACTCGTGCCGGTGGGCGGCTACGCCCGCGACGCAGTGGCCGCCTACCTCACCCGCGCGCGCCCGGAGCTGGTCGGCGCCGGGCGCGGCGGGCCGGCGATGTTCCTCAACTCCCGGGGCGGGCGGCTGTCGCGGCAGAGCGCGTGGGCGGTGCTCGTCAAGGCGGCCGAGCGGGCCGGCGTGACGGCGTCGGTGTCGCCGCACACGCTGCGGCACTCGTTCGCCACGCACCTGCTCGACGGCGGGGCGGACGTACGCGTGGTGCAGGAGCTGCTCGGCCACGCGTCGGTGACGACGACGCAGGTCTACACGCTCGTCACCGTCGACAACCTGCGCGAGGTGTTCGCGACCGCCCACCCCCGCGCCCGCGACTGACCGCCGCTCCCGCGCCGTCCACCTGCGCGTCCACTCCGGCAGGATGGTTGGATCGACCCATGCCGGACCGTGCGCGCCTCGACACCCGGGTGCCGACGGGTGCCGACCCGGACGCGGTCTACGACGCCTTCGCCGGCTGGGTGTCCGACCAGGGCCTCGAGCTCTACCCGCACCAGGACGAGGCGGTCATCGAGCTGCTGGGCGGCAACCACGTCATCCTGGCCACGCCCACCGGCTCCGGGAAGTCGCTGGTCGCGATCGGCGCCCATGTCGCGGCACTCGCCCAGGACAAGGTCAGCTTCTACACCGCGCCCATCAAGGCGCTGGTGAGCGAGAAGTTCTTCGCGCTCATCGAGGTCTTCGGCGCCGACAACGTCGGCATGCTGACCGGTGACGCGGCGGTGAACCCGGACGCCCCGATCATCTGCTGCACCGCCGAGGTGCTGGCCAACATCGCGCTGCGCGAGGGCCGGTCGGCCGACGTCGGGCTGGTGGTGATGGACGAGTTCCACTTCTACTCCGAGCACGACCGCGGCTGGGCCTGGCAGGTGCCGCTCCTGGAGCTGGTCGACGCCCAGTTCCTGCTGATGTCCGCGACGCTGGGCGACGTCTCCTTCTTCGTGGAGGACCTGCGACGACGCACGGGCCGCGACACCGCCGTCGTCGACGACGCCGAGCGGCCCGTACCCCTCAGCTTCCGGTGGTCGATGGAGACCCTGGACGACACGCTCGAGGAGCTCGTGTCCACGGGCCAGGACCCCGTCTACGTCGTGCACTTCACGCAGGCGGCCGCGGTCGAGCACGCGACCAACCTGTTGCGGCACCCGCCCAAGAAGGTCGACAAGGACGCGATCGCCGAGCGGATCGGCGCCTTCCGCTTCGGCGCCGGCTTCGGCAAGACGCTCTCGCGACTGGTGCGCAACGGCATCGGCGTGCACCACGCCGGGATGCTGCCGAAGTACCGCCGGCTGGTCGAGACGCTCGCGCAGTCCGGGTTGCTGCGCGTCATCTGCGGCACCGACACCCTCGGCGTCGGCATCAACGTGCCGATCCGCACCGTGCTGTTCTCGGGGCTCGCGAAGTTCGACGGCAGCCGGCAGCGGGTGCTCCGCACGCGCGAGTTCCAGCAGATCGCCGGCCGGGCCGGCCGGGCGGGCTACGACACGGCCGGCTACGTCGTCGTCCAAGCGCCGGAGTTCGTCATCGAGAACGAGCAGGCCAAGGCCAAGTCGGCCGCGCGGGTCGCGGCCGGCAAGAAGAAGTCGAAGGCCCAGCTGAAGAAACCACCCGAGGGCACGGTCGTGTGGACCGAGCAGACCTTCGACAAGCTGGTCGCGGGTGTGCCGGAGCGGCTGAGCAGCCGGATGAAGGTCGACAACGCCATGCTCATCAACGTGTTCTCCCGCGAGGAGGACGCGTTCGCGGTGATGCGCCGCCTGGTCACCGACAACCACGAGGACCGGCGTGCCCAGCTCCGTCTCGCGCGTCGCGCTCTGCGGCTCTCGCGCTCGCTCGTGCGCACGGGCATCGTCACGCGCCTCGACGAGCCCGACGAGCACGGTCGACGCTTCGTGCTGACGGTCGACCTGCCCGACGACTTCGCGCTCAACCAGCCACTGGCCCACTTCGCGCTCGCGGCCTTCGACGTGCTCGACCCCGAGTCGGAGACCTATGGCCTCGACGTCGTCTCGGTGGTCGAGGCGGTCCTCGAGGCCCCCCGCCAGATCCTCATGGCGCAGCAGCACGCCGCCCGCGGCGAGGCGATCGCGGAGATGAAGGCCGACGGCCTCGAGTACGACGAGCGGATGGCGCTGCTGGAGGAGATCACCTGGCCGCAGCCGCTGCGTGAGCTCCTCGAGGCGCTCTACGAGACCTATCGCCAGACCCATCCGTGGCTGCCCGACGACGCCCTCGGGCCGAAGTCCGTCGTGCGCGAGATGTGGGAGAACGGGATGGGGTTCACCGACTTCGTCGGTCGCTACCAGCTCGCCCGCTCCGAGGGCCTCGTGCTGCGCTACCTCACCGACGCCTACCGCACCCTGCGCCAGACGGTGCCCGAGGCGCACCGCGCCCCCGAGGTCGAGGACGTCATCGAGTGGCTGGGGGAGACGGTGCGCCAGACCGACTCGTCGCTGCTCGACGAGTGGGAGGCGTTGTCGGACCCCGACCACGCGTCGAGCGCCGTCGCCCACCACGAGCCGCCACCACCTCCGCGCCCGCTGTCCAGGCAGGAACGCCCCTTCAGGGTGATGCTGCGCAACGCGATGTGGGCGCGGGTCGACGCAGTCTCCCGCGACGACCTCGACACGCTCGTACGCCTCGAGCGCAACGCCGCCGACCGCACCGACCCGCCGCGCCAGGTCGTCGTCGGCCGATCCGTCTGGGACGCCGCGCTGGAGGACTACTACGCGGATCACGACCGGGTGCTGACCGACGGCGACGCGCGCGGACCCGACCTGCTGGTGGTGGGGGAGGAGCGCACGGGTGAGCCCGTGGGCGCCGAGGACGGCACCACCGCCCGCGTGCGCGACGTACGCCAGACGATCCACGACCCCGAGGACCACCACGACTGGGTGATCGAGGCCGTCGTGGACTGCGACGCGACCGACGCGGCAGGCGAGCTGGTGCTGGCGACCGCAGCGATGCGGCGGCTGTGAGGGCGGGGCTGTGAGATCGGTGCTGCGGGGGGCGTAGAGTCCCGCGCGGTGCGGCCCGGGACGCGTCCCGGACCGGCCTGGAACTGGTGCAGGAACTGTCGACGTGTCGACAAAGCCGGAGGCCTCCGGCGTGGTCCAATCGAGGTCCAGGCCGACGCACGACGGATGCACGAGGAGCAGACATGAGCGGTGGATTCCCGGGTCACGACACGGGCAGCAGTGCCTCGCAGATGCCGCCCCTCGTGCGACCTCCGCAGCCGCACCACAGCCCACAGCCCGGCCCGACCCCGCGAGACGAGCAGCCCGTGACCCAGCCGATCCCCTTCGAACGCCCCCTCGAGACGCGCACCGAGGCGCGTGCCGCGACCGCCACGGAGGAGCAGCCCCTCGGCCCCACCGGGCGTCCGATGCCGGTGTTCCCCGAGCCGGCTCCGATCGCCCAGCACGGTGGCGCCCGGGTGATCTCGATGTGCAACCAGAAGGGCGGCGTCGGCAAGACCACCACCACGATCAACCTCGGGGCGTCGCTCGCCGAGTTCGGTCGCCGGGTGCTGCTGGTCGACTTCGACCCGCAGGGCTCGCTGTCGGTCGGCCTGGGCCTCAACCCGCACGAGATGGACGCGACCATCTACAACCTGCTGATGGACCGGGAGACCACGCTCGACGAGGTCGTGGTGCCCTCCGGCATCGAGGGCATGGACCTGCTGCCCTCCAACATCGACCTGTCCGCGGCCGAGGTGCAGCTCGTGCACGAGGTCGCCCGGGAGCAGACCCTGCAGCGGGTCCTCGCGCCGGCGCTCGAGCACTACGACGTGATCCTGATCGACTGCCAGCCCTCGCTGGGCCTGCTGACGGTCAACGCGCTGACGGCCTCCGACGGCGTCATCGTCCCCCTCGAGTGCGAGTACTTCGCGCTGCGGGGCGTCGCTCTCCTCAAGACGACCATCGACAAGGTGCGCGAGCGGCTCAACCCCAAGCTGGAGATCGACGGCGTGCTCGGGACGATGTTCGACGGCCGCACGCTCCACAGCCGCGAGGTGATGGAGCGCCTGGTCTCGGCGTGGGGCGACACCGTGTTCCACACCGTCATCCGACGCACCGTGAAGTTCTCCGACGCCACGGTCGCCGGTGAGCCGATCACCTCCTACGCCTCGTCGTCCACGGGCGCCGAGCACTACCGCCAGCTCGCGAGGGAGGTGCTGACCCGGTGGCCCGCCGAGTGAGCATGCCGGCCGCGGACGACCTGTTCCGGCCGACGTCCGAGACGGGCGATGCGACCGGGACCGACGCGGGCGAGCGTCCGCGCCGGGTCCGCGCGGTGGCCGACGACGCCGAGCCTGCCGGGCCGAAGCGGCCGAGCGGGCGGGTCCGCCACGACGAGAAGATGACGGTGTACGTCACCTCCGACGAGCTGCTCGACATCGAGCACGCCCGCCTCGTGCTGCGCCGCGAGCACGGCCTCGCCGTCGACCGCGGACGCCTGGTCCGCGAGGCCCTCGCCATGGTGCTCGCCGACCTCGAGGCCCAGGGGGCCGACAGCGCCCTGGTGCAGCGGCTGCTCGACGAGTGAACGCCCCCGCGCGACCTGCCTCGGACGCCCCCTCGGATCCCGCGTCGAGCGCGCTCGAGCCCGGGAGCGAGGCCCCGGCGTTCGCCGTACGGCTGGACAACTTCGAGGGTCCCTTCGACCTGCTCCTCGGCCTGATCGCCAAGCACAAGCTCGACATCACCGAGGTGGCGCTCTCGCAGGTCACCGACGAGTTCATCGCGCACGTGAAGAACCTCGGCGGTTCCTGGGACCTCGAGCAGACCACCTCCTTCCTCGTGGTGGCCGCCACCCTGCTGGACCTCAAGGCGGCACGGCTGCTGCCGCAGGGCGACGTGGAGGACGAGGAGGACCTCGCGCTGCTCGAGGCCCGCGACCTGCTCTTCGCCCGCCTCATGCAGTACCGCGCGTTCAAACTGGTCGCGGCGGTCCTCGAAGGGCGTCTCGCCTCGGAGTCCCGGCGCCACCCGCGCGCCGTCGGGCTCGAGGAGCGGTTCGCCACCCTCCTGCCGGAGGTGCTCATCGGGATCGGGCTCGACGACTTCGCCCGGCTCGCGGCCCGGGCGATGGAGCCCAAGCCGGTCCTCGAGGTGTCGCTCCAGCACATCCACGCCGCCAGGGTCAGCGTGCGCGAACAGGCGCAGGTCGTCGTCGACCGACTGCGCCGCAGCGGCACGATGACCTTCCGCGCCCTGTGCGGGGACTCGCCCGACCGGCTCACCACGGTCGCGCGGTTCCTCTCGCTCCTCGAGCTGTTCCGCGAGGGTGCCGTGTCGTTCGACCAGGTCACGCCGCTGGGCGAGCTGACCGTGCGCTGGACCGGCGCCGAGGACGGTGACGTGGACATCCACGACGAGTTCGACGGCGCGCCCGTCGACGACGATGATGCAGACATGCCGTCGGTGGCAACCGACGTGCCGGAGGAGGATCAGTGAGCCAGCAGCCCGACGTCGACCCGAGCGAGGTGGACACCCTCGCCGTGGCGGTGGCCGAGCTGCGCCCGGCGCTGGAGGCGATCCTCATGGTCTCCGACGAACCCGTCGGCACCGTCCGGCTTGCCTCCGTGGTGGGCCATCCCGTCGAGGAGGTCGAGGCGGCCCTCGTGGCGCTGGCCGCGGAGTACACCGACCAGTGCCGCGGCTTCGACCTGCGGGCGGTCGCCGGCGGCTGGCGGTTCTACTCCCGCGCCGACTTCGCCGGCGTGGTCGAGTCCTTCGTGCTCGAGGGCCAGCAGGCCCGGCTCACGCAGGCGGCGCTCGAGACGCTGTCTGTGGTCGCCTACAAGCAGCCCGTGTCGCGTGCCCGCGTCTCGGCGATCCGTGGCGTCAACGTCGACGGCGTCATGCGCACGCTCCTGACCCGCGGCCTCGTGGAGGAGGCCGGGCAGGACGAGCAGAGCGGTGCGAACCTCTACCGCACCACCTCCTACTTCCTCGAGCGCATCGGCATCACCTCGCTCGACGAGCTCCCCGAGCTCGCCCCCTACCTGCCCGACATGGACGACCTCGAGGACGAGCTGGCCAGCGTCGCCGGCCTCGACGCGCCGGCGCCCGAGCCCACCCCCGAGCCCACCCCCGAGCCCACACCCGCTCCCGCACCCGCTCCCACCCCCGCTCCCACGCCGGGCGTGCACCACTCGCCGCACTCGGGATCGGGCACCGAGCCCGACGGCGGGACCGAGATCGCATGAGGATCGCATGAAGCCGCACGACGCACCCGACAACGACCAGCCCGCCTCGCAGCGTCCCGACACCGACGAGGACGGCCTGATCCGTCTCCAGAAGCTGCTGGCGCAGTCGGGCGTGGCCAGCCGCCGCAAGTGCGAGGAGCTGATGCTCGACGGGCTGGTCGAGGTGGACGGCGAGGTCGTCACCCGTCTCGGCACCAAGGTCGACCCGCGCACGGCGGTCGTCCGCGTCGACGGCAAGCGGCTCCCGCCGATCAGCGACAAGGCCTACCTGGTCCTCAACAAGCCCCGTGGCGTCGTGTCGACCATGTCCGACCCGGAGGGACGACGCACGCTCGGCGACCTCGTCGCCGACCGGCCCGAACGGCTCTTCCACGTCGGTCGGCTCGACACCGACACCGAGGGCCTGATCATCCTCACCAACGACGGCGACTTCGCCCAGCACCTGGCCCACCCCTCCCACGAGGTCGACAAGACCTACGTGGCCGAGGTCGAGGGCGAGGTGCACGTCCGCACCATCCGCGAGCTGCTGGCGGGGGTCACCCTCGACGACGGCCCGGTCACCGTGACCCACGCCCGTGTCATCGGTGGCGACCCGCGGCGCGAGGGCGGCAACCGGTCGATCGTCGAGCTCACGATCCACGAGGGCCGCAACCGCATCGTCCGCCGGCTGCTCGACCACGTCGGCCACCCGGTGCGCCGGCTCACCCGGACCCAGATCGGCCCGGTCACGCTGGCGCGGCTGGCGCCGGGGGAGATGCGCGAACTCACCGTAGCCGAGCTGGGCGAGCTGATGGACAGCGCGCAGCTCTGAGGCGGCGTACGGTGGCGGCATGGCCGTCGTGCACCCCGCACTGGCGCCGTACGTCCGCTCGACGGTGGTCTACGACGTCGACCACGCGGGGCCTGGTGTGGACATCGGCATGCCGTCGGCCGAGCTCACCTGGGTGCTCCCGCTCGACGAGCCGCTGACGGTCTCGTGGGGCGGAGCCCCGGACACCCGCACGACGGCGTGGACGTCGGTCTCCGGACTGCACACCGCGCCCGCGGCCGTGGAGCACGGCCTGCGCCAGTGCGGCATCCAGCTCTCCCTCACGCCCGCCGGCGCCCGCGCGCTCTGGGGTGTGCCGGCAGGCAGCCTGGCCGGACAGCTGCTCGGGGTCGGCGACGTGGACCCTGGCCTCGCCGACCTGCCCGACCGGTTGGCCGGGCACACCGGGTGGGATGCCCGCCTCGCCGAGCTCGAGCGGTGCCTGCTGCGGGCGCTGCACCGCCACCGGCAGCCCGCACCTCGTCCGGAGGTGGCCCGCGCCCTGGCGATGCTGACCCGGGGAGCGTCCGTCGCGGCCGCGGCCGACGACGTGGGCTACAGCCGACGACGGCTGCACACCCTCGTCCGGGACGAGGTCGGCGTCCCGCCCAAGGTCTACCAGCGCCTCGCGCGTTTCGCCGGCGCCCATGCGCGGATGCGTCGGGCGGCGCTCGACGGCGACGCGTCGGTCGCGGCGGTCGCCGCCGAGTCGGGGTACGCCGACCAGGCCCACCTGGCCCGCGAGTGGACGGAGCTCGCCGGGTGCAGCCCCACCGAGTGGGTGCGGCGGGAGTTCCCAATCGTCCAAGCCACCGGCGCTGGTGTCGCAGCACAGTGGGGGTGAGTCGGGCCGCCCGGCCCGACGACGAGGAGGAACCATGACCGACCTGACCGACATCAGGCTGTGGCACACGTTCTCGGTGCGCGACGCCGACGCGATGATGACGTGGCTGCGCGCCGTCGGCTTCACCGAGCACGCGACCCACCGCGACGAGCAGGACCCCTCGGTCGTCGTCCATGCCGAGTGGGTGTGGCCGGCCGGGGGCGGGATCATGTTCGGATCCGACCGTGACGACAGCGCCATCAGCGGGACGGGCCCCGCGGCGGCGTACCTCGTGACCGAGGACCCCGACGCGGCCTTCGAGCAGGCTGTGGCAGCGGGCGCGACGGTGGTCCGGGCGATGGTCGACCACGACTACGGCGGGCGTGGTGGCAGCGTCACCGACCCGGAGGGCAACCACTGGTCGTTCGGGAGCTACGCGCCCGGGTGATCCCCGCCTGCGAGACACCCCGCGGAGGAGGCACCGCGCTGGCCTAGGCTCTTCGCGTGGCAGTGAGAGCAGTGCGTGGCGCGACCCAGCTCGAGGAGGACACCCGCGAGCACATGCTGGACCGGGTGGCCGAGCTGGTCACCGACGTGATGGAGGCCAACGGGCTCGAGGTCGACGACTTCATCTCCATCATCTTCACCGCGACCAGCGACCTCACCAGCGAGTTCCCGGCGTACGCCGCGCGACAGCTCGGCTTCTCCGACGTCCCCCTGGTGTGCGCCCGCGAGCTGGAGATCGAGGGGTCGATGCCGCGGGTCGTGCGCCTGATGGCGCACGTGGAGACCGACCTCCCGCGCTCGGACGTCACGCACGTCTACCTCCACGGGGCCGCCAACCTCCGGCGCGACCTGACCCGGACCACCAGCCATGACTGACGACTCGCTGCCGGCCCTGACCGGGCCGGTCGAGGTGGTCGGCGCGGGTCTCATCGGCACCTCGGTCGCCCTCGTGTGCAGGCGGCTCGGCATCGAGGTCGTGCTGCGCGACACCTCGGCGGAGAACGTCCGAACGGCCCATGGCCTCGGGGCGGGGCGGGCCGCCACCGAAGCGGACCGTCCCCAGCTCGTCGTGGTGGCCGTGCCACCGGCGAGGATCGCCGACGCGATCGTTGATGCCCTCGGGCGCACGGACGCGGTCGTCACCGACGTCGGCAGCGTCAAGGCGGCCCCGCTCGCCGACGTGGCGGCACGCGTGGGCGTCGCGGACCTCGCCCGCTATGTCGGGTCGCACCCGATGGCCGGCAGCGAGCGCTCCGGCCCGCTCGCCGCCAGCGCCGCTCTCTTCGACGGCCGACCATGGGCGGTCACGCCGCACGGGGCGGCCGACCAGCACGCGCTCGGTCTGGTCGAGTCGCTCGTCCTCGAGTGCGGTGCCGCGCCGGTGCGGATGGGGCCCGCCGAGCACGACCGTGCGGTGGCCCGGATCTCGCACCTGCCCCACCTCGCCGCCGTCCTCGTCGCCGGCCGGCTCGCCACCGCGCCCGTCGAGCACCTCGCCCTGTCCGGTCAGGGCGTGCGCGACGTGACCCGGGTCGCGGCCAGCGACCCTGCGCTGTGGCAGCAGATCCTCGAAGCGAACAGCGAGGCCGTTCTCGACCTCCTGGCCGAGGTCAGAGCCGACCTCGACGCCCTGATGACCGCCGTGGCGGCGGACTCCGGTCCCGACCTCGTCGAGATCCTCGCCCGCGGCAACGCCGGCACGGCCGCCATCCCCGGCAAGCACGGCGGGCCTGCGCGGCCGACCCGCTCGGTGTTCGTCGCCGTGCCCGACCACCCGGGCGAGCTGGCCCGCCTGTTCGGCGACGCCGGCGAGATCGGCGTCAACATCGAGGACGTGCACATCGACCACGATCCCGGGCGGCCGGTCGGCCTCACCGAGCTGGTCGTGGAGCGCGGCAGTGCCGAGCGGCTCCTCGCGGCTCTCGAATCCCGCGGGTGGACGACTCACCGGTAATCTTCTCGCCCGTGACCCACGCCGACAGCACCCCCTTCGACAGGCACCGTCTCGTCATCGCCGTCGACGGTACGTCCGGCTCCGGGAAGTCGAGCACCTCGCGCGGGGTTGCCGAGCGACTCGGCCTGCGCTACCTCGACACGGGCGCGATGTTCCGGGCGATGACCTGGTGGCTGCTGCGCGAGGGCGTCGACGTACGCGACGCGGCCGCGGTCGCCGCCGTGGTGGGGCGCCCGGCGATCGAGTCCGGCACCGACCCGCGCGACCCCACCATCACAGTCGACGGCGTCGACGTGTCGGTGGAGATCCGCAGCGACGAGGTCAACGGCGCGGTCAGCCCGGTCAGCGCCGTCCCCGAGGTGCGGGCCCGGCTGCTCGACCTGCAGCGCGAGGTGATCGGCGACGGCGGCATCGTCGTCGAGGGGCGCGACATCGGCTCCGTGGTGTGGCCGCAGGCCGAGGTCAAGGTCTACCTCAGCGCCGACCCCGACGCCCGGGCCCAGCGGCGGGCGGCCGAGCAGGGAGCCACCGACGTCGCGAGCACGCAGCAGTCGCTGCTCGAGCGCGACCGGATCGACTCCGGCCGCGCCACCGCGCCGCTGACGATGGCCGACGGTGCCGTGCACGTCGACAGCACGCACCTCACGCTCCTCGAGGTCATCGACCAGATCGTCGCCATGGCCCCCACCACCGGGGACCCCGGGACGCGGGACGCGTGAGCGGGGCCCAGCTCCCCGCCAGCGCCGATCGGCACCCACCGACCCGCCTCCTGCAGCTGCTGCGGGCCCCGTCAGCGGCGCTGGTCCGGCGTCGCTGGGCGGTCGCGGTGCACCATGCCGACCGGGTGCCCACAGCGGGCGGCGTGGTCCTGGCGGCCAACCACATCGGTCTGATCGACGGGCCGCTGCTCGCTGTCCTCGCTCCGCGACCCGTCCACGCGCTGACCAAGCAGGAGATGTTCGCCGGTGCCCTCGGCGGGTTCCTCCGCGCGTCCGGGCAGATCCCGCTGGACCGGTTCCGCCCCGACCCCGGCGCGATCCGTACGTGCCTGCGGATCATCCGCGACGGGGGAGTGGTCGGCATCTTCCCCGAGGGGACCCGGGGTGACGGAGAGCTGCACCGGTTCCACCACGGGGCCGCGTACCTCGCCCTCGTCACCGGTGTCCCGGTCGTCCCGGTCACGATGATCGGCACCCGCCCGCCCGGTGGCGGGTCCAACGCCCTCCCCGAGCGCGGCGGCGCCGTGGAGATCGTGTTCGGTCGACCGTGGCGGACGACACAGCAACCGTGGCCGCGCACCCGGGAACACGTCGCCGCCACGTCGGTGTTGCTCCGGGGGCACATGCTGTCCGAGCTCGCGGCTGCGCTCGCGGACACGCGCCGATCCTTGCCCGGGCCGCTTCCTGCGGGACAATCCGAGGACGACCCCGACACCGGGCTCGTCGAGCCATCCAGAGAGCTGTGATCACGCATGAGTGAGTACGACGCCACGAGCGTCGAGCCTGTCGACCCGACCGACTCGACCGACGCTGCCGGACCGACGCCGGTCCTGGCGGTCGTGGGCAGGCCCAACGTCGGCAAGTCCACCCTCGTCAACCGGATCATCGGTCGCCGCGAGGCCGTCGTGGAGGACCGGCCGGGCGTGACGCGCGACCGCGTGTCCTACGACGCCCACTGGGGCGGGCGCGCCTTCACCGTGGTCGACACCGGCGGCTGGGACCCCGACGCCCGCGGCCTCGCGGAGCGGATCGCCGGGCAGGCGGAGGTGGCGGTCTCGCTCGCCGACGCGGTGCTCTTCGTGGTCGACGCGACGGTGGGCATCACCGACGCCGACGAGGCGGTCGTACGGATCCTGCGCGCGTCGGGCAAGCCGGTCGTGCTCGCGGCCAACAAGGTCGACGACGCCCGCACCGAGGCCGAGGCGTACGGCCTGTGGAACCTCGGTCTCGGCGAGCCGTGGCCGGTCTCCGCGCTCCACGGGCGCGGCTCGGGCGACATGCTCGACGCGATTCTCGCGGCCCTGCCGGAGACCCCCGAGCAGTCCTTCGAGGAGGTCGGCGGTCCGCGCCGCATCGCCATCGTCGGCAAGCCCAACGTGGGCAAGTCCTCGCTGCTCAACATGCTGGCCAAGGAGGACCGGGTCGTCGTCGACAACGCCGCCGGCACGACCGTCGACCCCGTCGACGAGCTGATCACGCTGGGGGACCGCACCTGGCGCTTCATCGACACCGCCGGTATCCGCAAGCGGGTCAACCAGGCGTCCGGCCACGAGTACTACGCGTCGCTGCGCACCACGACCGCGATCGACCGCGCCGAGGTCGCCGTGCTCGTGCTCGACGCCAGCGAGACCGTCTCCGAGCAGGACATGCGCATCATCCAGACGATCCGCGACGCAGGCCGGGCGATGGTCATCGCGTTCAACAAGTGGGACCTCGTCGACGAGGAGCGCCGCTACTACCTCGAGCGCGAGATCGAGCGCGACCTCGTGCAGCTCAAGTGGGCTCCGCGGATCAACTTCACCGCCCGCACCGGCTGGCACGTCGACCGGCTTGTGCCGGCGATCGACAAGGCGCTCGAGGGCTGGGAGACCCGCATCGGCACCGGTGCGCTCAACACGTTCCTCGGGCGCCTCGTCGCCGAGCACCCGCACCCGGTGCGCAGCGGCAAGCAGCCGAAGATCCTGTTCGCCACGCAGCCCTCGACCGCGCCGCCGACCTTCGTGCTCTTCACCAGCGGCAAGCTCGACGCGGCATACGAGCGGTTCATCGAGCGGCGCCTGCGGGAGGAGTTCGGCTTCGTCGGCACGCCGATCGTGATCAACCAGAAGCCGCGCGAGAAGCGCAAGCGGTGAACGTCGAGGCGTGATCGTCAGGGGGCGAGGCCCGCGGCGCGCAGCCAGTCCATCGGGTCGACGGGGCTGCCGCCGGCGGGTCGGACCTCGAGGTGCAGGTGCGGGCCGGTGGAGTTGCCGGTCGAGCCCACGCTCCCGATGACGTCCGCGACCTCGACCTGCTGGCCGATCGCCACCGTGGCGTCCGTCTGGTGGCAGTACCAGACCTCGGTGCCGTCCGGGAGCTCGAGGATCGTGCGCAGGCCGTACGGGCCGGCGTACGCCACCTCGGTGACCACGCCGCCCGCGACGGCGACGAGCGGCTCGCCGGCGCCGGCGCTGAAGTCCTGGCCGCCGTGCTCGGCCTCCCACAGCGGGCCCGTCAGGCCGAAGCCCGCCGAGATGTCGTACGACGCCATCGGCAGCACGACGCGCACCTTCTCCGGGTCGCCCGTGTAGCCGTACCTGGCGAGCAGCTGCTTGCGCCCGACCAGGGCGCGGTCGCGTGCGTCGGCCCGGCGGTTCAGGGCCGCTAGCCGTTGCTGGCGCTCGGCCACCTGACGCGCGAGCTCGATCGCCTCCAGCTGCCGGCTCTCCTCGCGCACCGTGACCTCCGGGGCAGCGTGGGCCGACGGCGCGGCGAGTGCCAGTGCGGCGGCGGCCGCGGCGACCGCCATGCCCGCACGTTGAAGCATGGATGACATGTGAACCCCCCACAGGTTGACGGTTCATCCTCAGGGCAGGGAGCGGGGGCGCGGGCGGGAATCGACTCAAATGGCCCACTCGGACTACGGACCAGATCAGGTGGGCGGGTCGATTCCGCGCACGCGGAGGGGCTGCGGTAGTGTTCCACTCGCTTCGCAGGCCTCGTGCCGGAGGCATTCGGGCTGTGGCGCAGCTTGGTAGCGCACTTGACTGGGGGTCAAGGGGTCGCAGGTTCAAATCCTGTCAGCCCGACAAGGTGAACCGGCTCTGACCTGCGGAAACGCTGGGTCGGAGCCGGTTCTTCATTTGAACCCGAAGGCGCTATTCCCCACTTATTCCCGAAGTATTCAGACCGCCCTCCGCATCTGCCTCGGCCAACTCGTCCAGGACGTGCGCGACGTCGGCGGCGATCGCTGGCTTCGAGATGTAGAACTCACGGGTGATGGCGGGGGAGGAGTGGCCGAGCTGCTGAGAGGCGGTCTCGGCGTCGACCCGCTCAGAGATGAGCGTCGCTACGGTCTTGCGGAATGTGTGGGGCGTGACCCAGTCAAGGCCGGTATCCTTGCGAATCTGGCGCCAGCGGCGTTCGACGTTGTTGACCTGTTGCCAGGTGCCGTTGCGTGTCGGGAACACCGCGTCGTTCGGGTTCTCTCGCGCTGCCGCCTGACGGCGCTTGAGCACTGCGATGGCGAAGTCCGGAAGGACGACCGTCCTCACGCTGGCGTCCGACTTCGGGCTTGCCTTGCGGTACGTGCCCCTGCCCGGCTCGGTCTTGATCGTTCCGTTGATGGTGAGGTTCGGACGGGTGGCGTCGAGTGCGACGTCGACCCAGCGCACCGCAAGGATCTCACCGATCCGCGCGCCGGTGGCCAGCATCAGGTCGATGATGTCGGCCATGTCGCTGGTCGCCTTTGGTCCGGGCCGTTGCTTGGCCGTCCACGCGCGGAGAGCCTCGCGGACGATGGTGAGGTCCTCAAGGGTCAGCGATCGAGTCTCGGACCTTTCGCGGTGGATGCGTGACGTCTGCTGGACCGGGTTCACGGCGAGCGCGTCGTGACGCACAGCCATCCCCAACATCGCGCCCATCACGACCTTCGTCTTCCGTTGACGGCTCACGCTTGTCGCCCGGAGTCGGACGAGGAACAGATCCAGTCGACTGGTCGTCACCTCCCGAAGTCGGAGGCCACCCAGTTCCGGGATGACGACCTTGTCGAGCACGCGCTCGTACTCGTTGACGGTGGTGGCTTCGATCCGGCCCTCGTCACGCAGGAACGTGAGCCACAGGGCGGCGAGGGCCGCGATAGTGGTGTCGGCGGTGATCGCCTGTTGCGTCGGCGTCGCCCGGTCGACGAGCTTCTCTCGCAACGCACGCTCCGCGGCAGCGATCGTTGTGCCTGTGGCCGTGACCTCGCGGGTCACGCCGTCCCTGTCCCGGATCCGGGTGCGCGCCCTGTACACACCCTCGCGGACCCGCGTCGTTCGGATCGTTCCCCAGGTGCCCAGCGATGTCGGCGGACGTCCGCGTCCCATCTCGCACCTCCCTTCAACGCGGCCGGCTCGCTCGGGACAGCGAAACGCCGTCTCCCGCTCGCTGTTCCGGGATGGCCGGGGTGTCGTCGAAGCTCTCCAGGTGTTCGGCGACCCAGGTGTCCAGATCGGAACGGCGGTAGCGCAGGCAGCCCCCGAGCTTCACGGCTCGTGGCCCGAAGCCCGCACGCCGGGTCCGCCAGGTGTACAGCGTCGCCTTCGGGATCGAGAGGTACGCCGCTGCCTGGTCGATGGTGAGGATGCCGCCCTCCACGGTGTTTTCGACCGTCGTGCTCATGATGTGCTCCTTCGTCGTGACGAGAACAGGTTTGTCCTCGCAACTGAAGGTGTGCAGCGGAAACCGGCCTACCTGTGGAGAACCCCCGGGTGAAGTGACGCCATGGAGGCGCAGCGCTCGCCGCGCCGAGAAGTTCGTGGGGAGTCGAGAACACCTTGGTTGCGAGCGGCTCGCGTGATCTGCCGTGATCCAGTTTGCTGTGGCTTGATTTCTTAGCCAGAGGATTGCGGTTCAAATCCCGCCGAGACTTGAAGTGGTGACGCGAAGTCTCGCCGCGGCAGAGACATGGCTTTCGGGCGGGTGGCCACGGGTCTGCGCGGCGCGCGTGGTCCATAACCCCGTCCCTGTCCAGCCGCCTTCAGCGGCCGGGGGGGGTGCGCGAATCGCACCACGCTGGCGCCGGACAACGTCTGCCCGAGGCCGCGAGACCTTCCGTAGAGTCCTGGGTCGAAGCAGGTGGTAATTGCCCTAACGATCATCTCGGCGCGCTGGCCGGAGGCTTCGATGCTGTCCCGCACCGGTGAAGGCACTAGGACAGCATCGATTCGAGTGGCTAGGGCCGAGTGCTAGCCATGAGCTCGACAACGCGGTTGAGGCGGGCGAGGCGCTCGTTGTAGATGCCATTGGGGGTGTTGTCGACGGGCTGGTCGATGGTGCTGCCGAGGCCGGTGGCGGTGCCGATGACCTGGTGGGGCGCGCCGAGCGCGCGGAGGCGGTCCAGGACGGCGGCGGCACGGTCGTAGGACAGGGCGTTGCCGTCGCCGCCGCCGGGGACCTCGGCGGCGTGGCCGATGGCATTGATGACCCGGTCGGCGGGGCACGAGTTCAGGGCCCGGGCCAGGGGGCGCAGCTGCTTGTCGGCGGCGGGGAGCAGGGTCGAGCTGTCGGGCTGGAAGGCGATGTCGGTCGAAATTGTGGTGGTTCCCACGCAGTGGGTCTTGATCGCGTCGAGCTTCACGAGAGGCACGTCGTTGTCGGCGGTGGTGGGCCGGGTGCCGGCGGGGCCGTCGAGGATGGTGCAGCTGGCGGCCTTGCTGCGCCGGCAGATGCCGGCCCAGATGATGCGCAGGGCGGTGCGTGCGGCGGGACCAGCGGTGGGCTGGCGACTTGAGGGGTTGGCGTAGCCGAGGCCGACCCAGACGATGTGACGCCCGGTGGCGACCGGGATGTCCCTGGCGTTGATTGCGGTGACGAACGCCTTGGGGTTCAGCATCCAGTCCCCGGCGTGGGTGAGGTCGACGGGGTCCACGGTGCTCATGCCGCTGCCCAGCATGATCACGGTCCCACCGTCGGGGGTCTCCTGGAGGGCGTGGTCGTAGACGGCGAAGGTGTCGAGGCCCGCGGTGGTGGCTGCTGCGGTGCTGATCGTCTCCTCAAGGGACGACAGGTGCTCCTCGACAAGGGCCTCGGCCTTGGTGGGCTCGGCCTCGACCTCCTTGCCGCGCATGGGCGTGAGATCGAAAACAACTGGCTCGGGAGAGCCCTGGGTGACAATCTGGATGGCTCCGTCCTTGGGGTAGAGCGCGTCGAGGGCGTGCGGAACGAGGAGGTCCGTGACCGAGGCGATAGACGGGGCGGGCTCGGAGCTGGCCGCGTTGATGGCGAGGGTGAGGGCGGCCGGGGGCTTCGGCTTCTCACAGGCGGTGAGCATGGTCGTGGTGAGGGCGAGCAGCATGGCCGTGCCGAGGAGTGCATTCAGCTTGTCGCGGCCGACGATGCGGCGGTGGGGGACGGCGGTGGTCGGGGCGTCATGGTCGACGAGCATCTCTGGTGCCTTTCGTTCAGTTTGATCGTGGTTGTCAGGCGGTCGTGAAGCCGGCGCGGCGCAAGGTGGCGACGGCGTTCTTGAGGGCGCGCCAGTCGCTGGGGGTGCCGGGGAGCGCGCCGACCACCACACCGTCGCGGGAGACGAGGTGGTGGCCGCGGCGGGTGGTGCGGACGGTGAAGCCCTGGCGCGCCAGCTCCTTGAGGAGCTTCTTGATGTCCTTCTTCATGTCGGTGCCTTCCTGTGTGGCCGGGTGGTTTCCCGGGGTTGTTGGTTCATGGAAGGCGCCGAACGGGGGAGGGGTCTTCGGCCAGTTCGGTGTTCGGTGTGGCGGGTGTTCGGTGATGATGGGGCGCAGGATGTTGGTGTCGGTGTCCGGTGGCGATCGGGGTAGGGGATGGCTGGAGGGCGGGCTGCGGGGTCCGCGGTACCGCCGGCTGATGGCTCGAGGGTGGAGCTGGAGTCGGCGTACCGGTCGTGGTTGGCCGCGGCTGAGTCGGCAGCGGGGAACAAGGCTCGGGTGACGTTGCGGGTCCGGGACCTGCGCAAGCAGCGTCTGGACGCCCAGATCGCGCGTGCTGAGCGGGCGGGGAACAATGCGGCCGCGGCGGCTGCGGGACGTGATCGGGCGGCCTGGGTGGCGACGACCGAGAAGTGGAACTCGGGCGCCTCGGCGAAGTTCAAGGCCTGGTACGACCGCGCTGGTGTGCCCGCCGAACCAGTGGTGCGCGCCGCGCTGGTCGCCGGGGTGGAGGACTTGGTGCCGACTGCACCGCACACGGTCGGGGCGTGGACCTCGTTCGGGGAGGTGGTCGAGCGGCTGGCTGCAATCCGGCACGAGGGGGCCCGCCGGGTCGGCCGCGACACCGCGCAGACGGCCGGGAAGCAGAAGCGCTCAGCAAATCTCGCGGGCTGGTTGGTGGGTGGGGATCCGTGTCGGGCCGGTGAGCTGGACCCGGTCGCGCTGGGGCTGGGGTCGTGGTTCTTCGACGGCGATCTGCCGCCCTACGCGGCCCGGACCTCCGACACCGACCTGCTCGCCGTGCTCACCGACCCCGACCGCGGCCCCGGGAAGGGGTTGGTCGTAGTCGTCGGGCCACCCAAGGCCGGCAAGACCCGCAGCCTGTACCAGGCTCTGCAGCACCCCGATCTGGCCGGGCGGACCGTGTGGTGGGCCAACACCGCCCCCGGCCTGATCCCGGCCTTGATCGCCGCCCTGGATACCCACGCCACCAAGGGTGAGCTCCCCGCGAACCTGGTCGTGGTCATCGACGACCTCCAAAAGCTCGGCACCCACCCCGCCGACGGTCTCACCGAACCCCGCCTACGCCGGCTCACCAGCCACGCCACCGTGGCCGCCACCCTCCACGAGGCCGACCTGAGCGCTTACGCCCACGCTGTCCACGACCACACCAGCGACCACGCCCACGCGGCCGCTATCGGCGCCACCCACGGCCTTGTCGAGCTCCTCCAGGCCGCCCGCATCGACTACGAACCCGCCCTGGACACCGACGAGATCACCGCCGCCACCGAGATCGCGCAGACCAGCCCCCACGCCGAGCAGACACACGGGTTCCGCTATGACCGGCTCCCCGAAGCCCTCGCCGCGGTCGACCAACTCACCAAACGAGCCCGCGAGGGCCTCACTGCAGGCGGCTACCAGGCCGTCCTAATCACCACCGCGATCGACGCCCACCACCTCTACCCCACCGGCGCCGAACCCCACGAGCTCGAAGACCTCGCCGAATGGCACCACTCCCAGATCAGCCCCAACCAGATCTGGAACCCCGAGCGCTACCAACAAGCCCTCGACTGGGCCACCACCGGACTCGGACCCCGGTCACCCCACGCCATCCTCCAACTCACCCGCACCCCCGACCGCTACCAACTCCTCGACGCCCTCACCCCCAAACTCCACCCCCACCCCTGGACTCCCGACCACCTCCACGGCGCACCCCTCACAGCTCCGGCGGAAGCAAGTGCGGGCGTATTTTTATCCTCATCGCAGCCGGAGCAGGCACGGGTCTGGATCGCACGCGCCATCGACCATGGAGTGTCGGGTATTGGCTGGTTTCTCGAGGCCATCGATTACCGACTGCAGAAAAGACGGCGAGCCGAGGCCGGCGACATCGACGCCATGCTCGACTGGGCTCTCACGCTGCCGTCAAATAGTGACCAGGAATTCCAATGGCTGGGCTTGGCGGCGCAGGGGGGCCACCCGGACGCAATGGACATGTTCGGGAAACGTCTAGAGAGCCGTGGGGACTTGGACGGTTCCCGCTACTGGTTTGAGCGCGCGGCCGTCCTCGGCAGTTCCTCGGCCATGTGCCACCTTGGGAGGGCTCTTGAACAGTTGGGCGACACCCACGGGGCTGTTCAGTGGTTTCGCCGAGCGATCGACACCGACTGCGCGAGCGTGCGGTATGCCCTACCGATGTTCTTCGACCGAGTTAACGCCTGGAACGCTCTGGGCCGTCTCCACGAAGCGCGTGGCGACCTTGTCGCGGCGCGTCATTGGTTTCAATTAGCCGCGGACGATGGCAGTGAGGAAGGCCGGCGAAACCTGTATCGCATACTTCCCGAGCGACGCGACCTTATCTTCCCCCCAGTTCTCATTCGTTATCGGCTGGTTCATGAGGATGTGGAGCGCATGGATGGCGCCATGCTCTCCGAGTTCATCGATTCTGCAACGCTTGAGCAGGTTTGCGAAAAGTTGTCGAAGGTCATTGCCGAGGGCACGAGCTTTATTGTGCATGCCGGCGGCAGCGTCCGGGTTTTCGGCCAAAGCCCGCAACCGGCCCCAGCAACAGGTTTCAGCGAAGGTGCACGCTCTCGCCGAGAATGGATCTCCGTGGGGTGTGTCGTCAGCGCCGCTGAATGGTTTCCGGGAGCGCTCAAGTAGGGCGAGTGGCTTCGCCCAAGGCGAGGCGTGTCCCGCCATTCATTTGCGTCATGTGTTGGCATCGATAAAGCGGCCCGTTGGTACTTGCGATCGCGGGGAGAACGAACATCGCTCCGTCCGGTTGCACCCGAGTAAGCTGATCCAGGCGCCCGACGATGCCCCGGCTGAAGCACTGGTGGTGGCGCGTCTCTCCTCGGTACACCGAACACGCCCGCGTCGCTCGGAGTATCCGAGCGACGCGGGCGCTCTGCGCGGGCGTCTACTACTTCTTCTGAAGGCGCTTGGTGGTGCGCTTGTCGACGACGGGGATGGGGTGCTGGGTCTTGGTGATCTGGCGGGTGCGCTGGCGGGCAGTCTCGGGGAGGCGGACGTCCTTGGCGTACTGGGTGTACTGCTTGGTGAGGCTGGCGGTGGTCTCCTTGGTCAGGGGGATGGTCGCGATGTTGCTGGCGATGCCGACAACCGCGAGGCCGCGCTTGGCCTTGTCGGTCAGGTTCGTGATGTTCATGGCCTGGTCTCCTAGAGGGTGACGTCGAGGTTGTTGGCGGTGGTGGTGGGGCCGGTGTGCGCCGCGTTCTCCAGGTGGTGCTGGGTGGTGTTGAGCTCGACGGCCTGGGCGGCGGCGAGCGCCAGGGCGGTGTAGTCGAGGGCCAGGGCGGGGAGCTGGCTGTGGGTCCCGTTGTGGCCGTGGTAGCTGCGGGCGATGCGGATGGCCTTGTCGTTGTGGCTGCCGGTGACGCGGTGCTCGGCGTCGGTGCGGGCCTTCGTGGTGAGCCGGATCAACTTGTCGGTCTTGAGGTGGGCGTCCTGGAGGGTGACGCTGCGGGCGTTGGTGAGCTGGTTCGTGAGGTTGGCGCGGTACTGGAGCTGGAAGGCGAGGTGCTGGAGCTGGTCGGTCTGGGCGGAGCCGTGGTCGTACTCGGCGGTGTAGTTGAGGTAGGCGGAGAACGCGATCAGCAGGGCGAACATGCTGGCCAGGGCGATGACCATGACCTGGGGGGCCTGGGCGTTGTGGCCCTCGAGGTAGATCCGGGTGCCCATGACCAGGGCCGCGGCGGCGACGACAGCGATAAGGCCGCCGAGCTCGAGGCGGATCCGGGGCTTGGTCTGGGGGTCGGCCTCGATGCTAGAGCTGGGACCCTTGTGGTCGCGGTGGCGACGGCCCATGGTGCGCATGACGACCGCGAGGAGCAAGGTGCCGAGGAGGGCGAATGTGGCGGCGATCGCCAGCCGGATGGTCATCGTGGTCTCGGTGCCGACGAGGCGAAGGTTGACGTTGAGGATGCCGATCAAGGCGAAGAGGAAGACGGGGAAGTCGAGCATGAGCAGCCCGATCTCCTTGACCCGGCGGCGCCGGTTGATCAGGTGCTTCTTGAAGTTCTGGCGGGTGGCGGAGGCGATCTGCTCGCGCAGGTCGTCGTGGAGCTCCTCGGCCTCGACGGGGCTGAGCTGCTCACCGGTGTTGCCGATGATCGGGGTGGACGGGAGAAAGGAGAGCTGCTCGTCGATCACCTTGACCAGGGCGTGCAGCGGCTTGATCGCGGCGACCAGCTTCTCGACGGGGCCGCCCACCTGACGGTCGAGGCGGCGCTGGGCCCGGGTCTCGACCGGAGCACGGACGGACGCCTCGAGGTCGGTCAAGCGGTCGGAGGACCGCGTGCTCGAGTGGTGACGGTTGGCCTCGGCGACCAGGGCGAGCACCGTAATGATCTTCGTGAAGGGGATCGGGCCGATGAACAGCAGCGAGGTCAGGATATGCGGCCACGGCACCGTAGCGCGGGAGAACGTGCTGCTCGGGCGCGGGGCGGCCAGGGGCCCATCGAGCGTGCTTGCGAGAGCATTGGGGGTGTGGGTCCCGTTGGTGCTGGGGGTGATCGGGTAGTCGGACATGTCGGTGCCTTCCTGTGTGGCCGGGTGGTTTCCCGGGGTTGTTGGTTCATGGAAGGCGCCGAACGGGGGAGGGGTCTTCGGCCAGTTCGGTGTTCGGTGTGGCGGGTGTTCGGTGATGATGGGGCGCAGGATGTTGGTGTCGGTGTCCGGTGGCGATCGGGGTAGGGGATGGCTGGAGGGCGGGCTGCGGGGTCCGCGGTACCGCCGGCTGATGGCTCGAGGGTGGAGCTGGAGTCGGCGTACCGGTCGTGGTTGGCCGCGGCTGAGTCGGCAGCGGGGAACAAGGCTCGGGTGACGTTGCGGGTCCGGGACCTGCGCAAGCAGCGTCTGGACGCCCAGATCGCGCGTGCTGAGCGGGCGGGGAACAATGCGGCCGCGGCGGCTGCGGGACGTGATCGGGCGGCCTGGGTGGCGACGACCGAGAAGTGGAACTCGGGCGCCTCGGCGAAGTTCAAGGCCTGGTACGACCGCGCTGGTGTGCCCGCCGAACCAGTGGTGCGCGCCGCGCTGGTCGCCGGGGTGGAGGACTTGGTGCCGACTGCACCGCACACGGTCGGGGCGTGGACCTCGTTCGGGGAGGTGGTCGAGCGGCTGGCTGCAATCCGGCACGAGGGGGCCCGCCGGGTCGGCCGCGACACCGCGCAGACGGCCGGGAAGCAGAAGCGCTCAGCAAATCTCGCGGGCTGGTTGGTGGGTGGGGATCCGTGTCGGGCCGGTGAGCTGGACCCGGTCGCGCTGGGGCTGGGGTCGTGGTTCTTCGACGGCGATCTGCCGCCCTACGCGGCCCGGACCTCCGACACCGACCTGCTCGCCGTGCTCACCGACCCCGACCGCGGCCCCGGGAAGGGGTTGGTCGTAGTCGTCGGGCCACCCAAGGCCGGCAAGACCCGCAGCCTGTACCAGGCTCTGCAGCACCCCGATCTGGCCGGGCGGACCGTGTGGTGGGCCAACACCGCCCCCGGCCTGATCCCGGCCTTGATCGCCGCCCTGGATACCCACGCCACCAAGGGTGAGCTCCCCGCGAACCTGGTCGTGGACATCGACGACCACCAAAAGCTCGGCACCCACCCCGCCGACGGTCTCACCGAACCCCGCCTACGCCGGCTCACCAGCCACGCCACCGTGGCCGCCACCCTCCACGAGGCCGACCTGAGCGCTTACGCCCACGCTGTCCACGACCACACCAGCGACCACGCCCACGCGGCCGCTATCGGCGCCACCCACGGCCTTGTCGAGCTCCTCCAGGCCGCCCGCATCGACTACGAACCCGCCCTGGACACCGACGAGATCACCGCCGCCACCGAGATCGCGCAGACCAGCCCCCACGCCGAGCAGACACACGGGTTCCGCTATGACCGGCTCCCCGAAGCCCTCGCCGCGGTCGACCAACTCACCAAACGAGCCCGCGAGGGCCTCACTGCAGGCGGCTACCAGGCCGTCCTAATCACCACCGCGATCGACGCCCACCACCTCTACCCCACCGGCGCCGAACCCCACGAGCTCGAAGACCTCGCCGAATGGCACCACTCCCAGATCAGCCCCAACCAGATCTGGAACCCCGAGCGCTACCAACAAGCCCTCGACTGGGCCACCACCGGACTCGGACCCCGGTCACCCCACGCCATCCTCCAACTCACCCGCACCCCCGACCGCTACCAACTCCTCGACGCCCTCACCCCCAAACTCCACCCCCACCCCTGGACTCCCGACCACCTCCACGGCGCACCCCTCACACCGGAAGGCCACTTCTATGCGGGACTGGCCGCCTACGAGGCAGGCGACCACGACCAGGCCACGATCTGGTGGGGGCGTGCTGCCGATGAAGGCGACTTGGGCTCAATGTTCAATCTGGCACTGCTTCTTTCCGAGCAAGGAGATCAAGAAGGCGCACTGCTCTGGTACCGCATGGGCGCTGACGCGGGGGACCCAGGTTCCATGAACAACCTGGCCACCATGCTGGGCGAGGCTGGCGATCGAGAGACCATGCAGTCATGGCTCGAGCGTGCGGCGGGCGCCGGAGGTGCGGAAGCCATGCACAACCTTGGGCTCGTGCTGAGTGAGCGAAGCGATCTTGCTGGCGCACGCCATTGGCTTGAGTGTGCCGCCGACGCGGGCATGGTCGACGCCATGTTCAGCCTCGGCAAGACGTACGGGGAACTAGATGACGCCGAGTCGTCTCTGGCTTGGTACCAGAGGGCGGCCGATGCGGGGGATCTGGACAGCATGCACATCCTGGGCATTCGGCTCAAGGAAACGGGCGACTTCTCCGGCGCGCGACGCCATCTCCAAGGCGCCGCCGAGGACGGGCACATACAAGCAATGCACAGTCTCGCAATAGCATGCAAGGAGGAGGGCTTCGTCGAAGAGGCTCGCATTTGGAACGCCCGAGCCGCTTCAGCCGGAAACGTCTCGAGCGACTTCAATTTGGGTCGGCTTCTTGCGGAGCTGGGGATGCACGAGGAGGCCGAACACCATTACGTTCGAGCCGCCGAGGCTGGCCATCTAGACGCGATGTTCTTCCTGGGTAGCGCTCATCACGGCCGGGCGAACATGGAAGAGGCTCAGCGCTGGTGGGAGGAGGCTGCGCGAGGGGGGCACATTGGCTCGATGAGCATCCTCGGCGTGGCTTTGGAACAGGCAGGCGACCATGAAGGCGCGAGCCAGTGGGCGATGAAGGCACTCGAAGCCGGTGAGCCTGGCGCCTATGCCACCTTGGGGAAGGTGAGTCACAGTCGCGGAGACCCTTACGACGCTCGCCATTGGTGGCGGCAGGGTGCCGAGGCTGGCGACTGGCAATCCATGTTCGAGTTGACCTTCTGCCTATACGAGCAAGGCGATCTGGGGGGAGCCAGGCATTGGGGCAGGATCATGTGGCACCACGAAGAGAACACGATTCCCTTCAGCATCGTGACGCTTCTCGCTGAGGGAGGCGACGAGGAGGGAGCCCACTTTTGGCGTGCCGTGGAGGCGGACCCGCCATTGGCCTGAAGTAAGCGTCGACGACAATGTTCCCGGCTGGCGCACGGGTAACGCATGTGGCTATCTGCTCCGCCTGGCGTTCGTGTCGCCGGGTGGTGTGGGCCGAGGGCTCAGGTAGCCTCCTCGGATAGTGCCGCACTTATTCCCCGTTTATTCGGTCCCAAGACAGCAAACCTGGGCATGCCTCGAGTCAGTAGGGCAGGAACGCCCCAAGCGTTTCCGCAGGTCAGGACAACAATTCGCAGCCGAGCGCAAGAATCAGTCGGGCGGATCACCAGTACAAGGGGTCGCAGGTTCAAATCCTGTCAGCCCGACCGATTGAATCCGGCTCTGACCAGCAATCATGCTGGTCAGAGCCGGGTTCCGGTCTCGGAGAGTCGCGGGTTTCCGTTCAGGAAAGACTCGAAGATTTGAACCGCTCTCCAGAAACCCTCCACAAACCCCGCTCGCGTGGCCCTCGCTGGCCCGATCACGGTGACGACCACGGACCAGTCACGGACCGCCCCGGTCGTCTCGGAACGCTCTACCCACCTCATCGGTATGAGCACCGACACCACTACCGAACGCGGCCTGGAGCCGCTGATGAACATCGAAGAGCTCGCCGAGTACCTTGGCGTGCCCGTCACCACGATCTACGACTGGCGGGTGGCGGGCAAAGGCCCGTGCGCCATCCGGGTGGGGCGTTCGCTGAAGTTCGCCGTCAGCGATGTACGCGACTGGATCGCACATCATCGCGAGACCTCACCGGGTCATGGGCCGGGGGATCGGTAGCGAACCGTGGCTAGGCCGCGTACCCCGATCGGCACGTTCGGTCAGATCGACTTCCGGACGAATCCGAATGGCAGCGTGCGGGCACGAACCCGGTTCCGCGACGACGACGGACAACTGCGCCCCGTCGAAGCCACCGGGCCCACGCCCAAGGCCGCCGAGAGGAACCTGAAAGAGAAGATCGCCCACCGTGGGCACTACGCAGCGGGGACGGGCGAGCTCTCACCCGACTCGACCTTCGCCAAGCTCGTCGAGGTGTGGCTCGAAGACATCGAGCTCGAGGACCGCATCTCTGCCAGCACCCGCGAGCTGTACGAGCGCGACATGCGTACCTTGGTGCTGCCGGCCTTCGAGCACCACACGCTTCGAGAGATGTCGATCAGCAAGATCGATCGCTTCCTGAAAGCACAAGCCAAGATCAGCTACAGCCGAGCGAAGCACTCCAAGGTCGTGCTCAACCTCGCGCTGGGGCTGGCCCTGCGGTACGAAGCCATCCCGCGCAACCCGGTCGTCGGGACAGCCCGGCTGCGGCCACCGCCCCCGACAGTCATGGCGCTGACCATCACCCAGGTCGAAGCCATCCGACAAGCGGTCCGGAGATGGCGTCGCGGACAGGGGCTCTCCGGCCCCAAGCCTGATGGCCAGCTCGAAGCGATCATCGAAGTCATGTTGGGAACCTCGGCGCGTATCGGCGAAGTGTTGGCAATCCGGAAACGCGACGTCGACGTCACATGCTCGCCCCCCACCGTGCGGATCTGCGGCACCGTGATCTCTCCGAAAGGCAAGCCCACCTATCGCCAGGATCATCCGAAGACCTCCAAGTCACGGCGCACCATCTCGATCCCCACCTTCACCGCCGAGGTGTTGCGGCAACGTCTGGTCGTGATCGCCAACGAGGATCCAGAGCACCTGGTCTTCTTCAGCCGCAACCGCACCCCACTGACCACGAACAACGTGCGACGGCGTCTGCGTGCAATCCTCGAGGAAGCCGGCATCGGTGGCGTCACCCCGCACTCGTTCCGGCGGACCGTCGCAACGGTCGTCGACCGGGCCGGGGGAGCGGACCTCGCCGCCGAAATGCTCGGCCACACCTCGTCCGACATCACTCGGGCCCACTACATCGAACCCGACGAACGCGTGAATCCAGTTACCGCTGAGATCTTGGAGTCGCTTGCTCCGCGACGGCTGGATGACCGGACCGACTGACTAGCGATCCTGGATCACTCCTTTGAACCCAGTATCGCCCACCGAGTCACAAGCAGCCCCTGACCTCCGGGAATGCAGGATCAGGGGGCTGTGTCGATCTGCCGCGCGTGTCCACTACGTGTCCACCAACGGTCCATCAGTGGCGGGTAGCGGCGAGCTTTCGGAAGGCTGTCTCCAACTCGTCCAGGCGGATTCGGATGTTGCGGCGTCTGCATCGGTAGGCCGGGATCGAGCCGTCGCTGATGCGACGACGAATCGTCTTCGTGCTTAGCGACATCATTTGGGACTGCTGCACGGATAGGTGACATCTGAATCTGCGTCGATGTGTCGGCGCTGGAAGGATGTTCACCATGCCGAAGGCGTTCCCCAAGGAGTTCCGCGAGGACGTGATCCGGGTCTACCAGGACTCGGATGCCTCGATGGCCCAGGTCGCGAAGGACTTCGGCATCTCGCCGTCGTGTCTGAAGCGGTGGCTGTCGATCGACGAGCGGAACTCGTCACCATCATCAGGTCGCACGAGCCCGGCGACTGAATCCGATGCGCTGCGTGAGGCGAACAAGCGGATCAAGCTCCTCGAGCAGGAGAACGAGGTCCTGCGTCGCGCGGCCGCCTATCTGTCGCAGGCCAACCTGCCGGGAAAATGATGTACCCGCTCGTCCGTGAGCTGGCTGCCAAGGACGCCCCGCTGCGGGTGCCCGTGGCGGTGACGTGCCGGGTGCTCAGCCTCGCCCGCCAGCCCTACTACCGCTGGCTTGCGAACCCGGTCACCGACGCCGAACTGACCGAGGCGTACCGCGCCAACGCCCTGTTCGATGCTCACCGCGACGACCCTGAGTTCGGCTACCGATTCCTGGTCGACGAAGCGCAGGAGGCTGGCGAGTCGATGGCCGAGCGGACGGCCTGGCGGATCTGCTCGGAGCTGGGTTGGTGGTCCTCGCACGGCAAGAAGCGAGGCAGCAACGGCAAGAAGCCCGGACCGCCGGTCCACGACGACCTGTGCGCCGTCGTCGACAAGCACGGCGTGACCCGCCACGAGTTCAAGGCCGGGGGCCCGAACGAGCTCTGGCTGAGCGACATCACCGAGCACTGGACCGGGGAAGGCAAGCTCTACGTCTGCGCGATCAAGGACGTCTACTCCAACCGGATCGTCGGGTACTCGATCGACTCACGGATGAAGTCTCGGTTGGCGGTCACTGCGCTGAACAACGCCGTCGCTCGCCGCCGCATCGAAGGCGGTGATGTGGCCGGCTGCGTGGTCCACACCGACCGCGGGTCACAGGGCGGATTCAACTGGTCGTCGCAACACCCCCTGATGTCGGAGGTGTTCACAGATGGCGACGGCGGACTGGAGCAAGAAGACCAGCGATGTTCCCGAGGGTGCGCGTCGGCAGTGGCGTGCTGACAGAGCGCTTCGGCCGCCGATGCGCTCACCCGGGCGGCCTGATCCATCGCGGGCCGTGCAACGGCAGTTCTGGCGGTTGATCGCGACTGGCATCACCTCGGCCGAGGCGGCGCTGAAGGTGGGTGTGTCTGTGCCAGTCGGGACGNCGCCTCGAACACCCGTTCGTCGGCTCGGAAGAGGCCGACCTCGGCATCTCGGAGGACCCGAGGGACAAAGCCCGGAACACCTTGCATGAACGCACCTCAGTCGTGGAAACCTGCATCTAATGCAGGAAACCTACGGCGACCTGCGCGGATCCGGCAAGTTTCAGCACGGAGCGTGGGAGGCCGCTGAGCAACGATGGCCGGGTTGACCTGCAGAAACGTGTTCAGACTCGAGGAACGGGAGTAGTCGCATCCACTTCTACTCCCGTCCTTTTATCGCCGATAACTGACATTATGTCACTAAACAGAGCCCGGGCTCCCGAGTCTCTTCACCCACCGGTCCCCTGCGGCTGGTCCTTGGTGAGGTGCAGCAACCACTGCCCGTTCCCGGTGTCGATCAGCGCATAGCGACGTACGCCGGTGCGACCGTGGAGCGAGAAGACGAGTCGGCGCTCGTTGCGGTCGTGTTCCTCCCAGGTCCCGGTGTCGGCGACGGTCTTGTGCTCGTCCTCGAAGTCGACGTGGTCGAGGTCGTGGTCGTCGACGGCCACCGCGAGCCTGTCGCGCGCCGGGTCGTCCGGCAGGCCCTTGGGCACCGCCCAGCTGCGCAGCACACCGTCCTCCTCGAGCCGCAGGTCGAAGTGCGGGCGAGGCTTGCGGTGGTCATGGAGCACGAACCGCGGCATGGACCTCACCGTACGTTGGACCCATGGCTGACATCCCGACGTACGCCCTCAACGACGGCACGACCATCCCCGCCATCGGCTTCGGCACCTATCCCCTGCGCGGCGAGGCCGGCACGGGCGCGATCGTGTCCGCGCTGGAGGCCGGCTACCGGCTCATCGACACCGCGGTGAACTACGAGAACGAGTTCGAGGTCGGCGAGGCGATCCGTCGCTCCGGGCTCCCTCGCGAGGAGGTCCTCGTCGCCAGCAAGATCCCCGGCCGGCACCACGCGTACGACGACGCCATCGCGTCCGTCCGCGAGTCGCTGCAGCGGCTGGGCGTCGAGCAGACCGACCTGCACCTCATCCACTGGCCCAACCCGAGCCAGGGCAGGTACGTCGAGGCGTGGCGCGCGCTCGTGCAGCTCCAGAAGGACGGGCTCGTGCGCTCGATCGGTGTCTCCAACTTCACCGAGGAGCACCTCACCCGGATCATCGACGACACCGGCGTCGTGCCCGCCGTCAACCAGGTCGAGCTGCACCCCCGGTTCCCGCAGGAGGAGCTGCGCCGGGTGCACGAGCGCCTCGGCATCCGCACGGAGGCCTGGAGCCCGATGGGCAAGCGGCGGGCACCGCTCGACGAGGACGCCGTCACAGCAGCCGCCGACGCGCACGGGGTCTCCCCCGGCCAGGTCATCCTGCGCTGGCACGTGCAGCTCGGCTCGCTGCCCATCCCCAAGTCGGCGGACGCCGAGCGGCAGAGGCAGAACCTCGACGTCTTCGGCTTCGAGCTCACCGACGCCGAGATGGCCGCCGTGTCCGGGCTCGCCGAGCCCGACGGGCGTCTGTTCGGCGGCGACCCCGACACCCACGAGGAGATGTGACTGGGCGCTGGCTACCATCACCGGCATGCTGAAGCGACTCGCCACTGTGGCCGCCTGCCTGTCCGTCCTCGCCCTGTCCGCCTGCGGCAACGAGTCCGACGGCTCGGACACCGCGACGGACCCCTCCTCCGAGTCGTCGGAGGACTCGGCGGCGGCGGGCGAGACCACCACTTGCGAGTACCCCGAGGACGGCCAGGAGCCGGCCCGGGAGGTCGACGCACCCGACACCGAGGCCACGGCCGAGGGCACGATCCCGGCGACCATCACCACCAACTTCGGCGACATCGGCATCACCCTCGACGCCGCCACGACGCCGTGCACCGTGAACTCGTTCGCCTCGCTGGCCGAGCAGGGCTTCTACGACGACACCCCGTGCCCGCGCATCGGGGACCAGGAGGGCTTCGGCATCCTCCAGTGCGGCGACCCGACCGGCACCGGCTCGGGCGGCGCGGGCTACTCCTTCGCCGACGAGCTCAGCGGTGACGAGACCTACCCAGCCGGCACGCTCGCGATGGCCAACGCCGGTCCCGACACCAACGGCTCGCAGTTCTTCCTGGTGTTCCGCGACTCGCAGTTCCCGCCGAGCTACACCGTGTTCGGCACGATCGACGAGGCCGGCCTCGAGGTCATCGACGCCATCGCGGCGGAGGGCAACGACAACGCCCACCCCGCCGGCGGCGGTACGCCCAACAAGGACGTCACCATCGAGCAGGTCACGATCGGCTGACCGGCTCGTACACGACGTCCTCCCCCAGCTGCACCGTCCGCGAGACGGTGCACAGGCGGTCGCGCGACATCTCGACGGCCGCCTGGAGACGGGCGCGGGCGGCATCGCCGTCGGGCCCCTCGGGGAAGTCGACGTCGAACGAGACCCGCAGACCGGTCATGTGGTTGCCGTGCTCGTCGCGGACCTTGCGTCCCTCCGCGTGCACGTCGAACGTCGTGCTCGACGTGCGCTTGTGGGTGATGGCCTCCACGTCGAGCGCGCTGCAGCCCGCGATGGCGGCCAACAGCAGCTCGACCGGCGTGAAGTCGGGGTCCTCTCCCCCGGTGCCGAAGAAGGTCTCCCCGCCGCGGGCGTTGGTCGCCTTGAACCGGGCGGGCCCGATCCGGGCGATCTCGACGCTGCGGAGGTTCTCGTCGTGGGTGTCGTCCGTCATGACGACCACCCTGCCAGAGCCGTACGCGGCCCGGGCCCCTGCGAGGGTCAGCGGGTGGCGCGACGCGACGCGCGACGGGCGCGCCGCTCCTCGCGGCGGGCGATCTCCACGTCGCGCAGGAGCGCCCGGTCCTCGGTCGACCGTGCTCGCGCGTCAACGAGGCTGATGGCGAGGTGCAGCTGCGGGTTCATGGAGGTCAGTCCTTCCGAGGGCGTCCGGCCCTCACGTGGCGAGCAGATGATGTAAGAGGTAGCCGCTCCTTTGCGGCTCTTACATTCTACGGAGCGCGAGCCGCGCCCCATGCATCAGCGACGGGGTGATCTCGGCCACCAGTCGCGTGGCCCCGAGGGCTAGGGTCGACGCGTGACGATGCAACGAGCACGACGGCCCGGACCCTCGGTCCGCACCCGCGTCGTCGAGCACACCGTCGACGCCGAGGTGGTCCGCGAGGACCGGCTCGTCACCGAGGAGCCGCTGGAGATCCGCGTCCGGGCCGGTGGGCTCGACCCGCGTCGGGCGTGGGTCACGATGCGCACGCCGGGACACGACTTCGAGCTTGCCGCGGGATGGCTGGTCAACGAGGGACTCGCCGCACCCGGCGCAGTGACGCAGGTCGCCTACTGCACCGACGCCGACCTGACGCCCGACCAGGAGCTCAACGTCGTCACGGTGTCCCTCGCCGCCGGCACGGACCTGCCCCACCGGCACGTCGCCGCGTCAGCGGGGTCCTCCGCCTGCGGTGTGTGCGGCAAGGACAGCGTCGCCGACGCGCTCGCCACCCGCACCGCTCCCCCGTGGTCGGGCACGCGCCCCGACGCGGAGGTCGTACGCCGCCTGCCGGAAGCACTGCGCGAGCGCCAGGTCCTCTTCGCGCGGACCGGCGGCGTCCACGCAGCCGGGTTGGCCGACGCCGACGGGACGATCCTCGTCGTGCGCGAGGACGTCGGACGCCACAACGCCGTCGACAAGGTGGTCGGTGCCCGGGTGCTGGCGGGCGAGTCGCCCGCGGCGGCGTGCCTCGTGCTGAGCGGCCGGGTCGGCTTCGAGCTGGTGCAGAAGGCCGCGGCGAGCGGCATCGGATCGATCGTCGCGGTCGGGGCGCCGACCAGCCTCGCCGCGCGGCTCGCCGTCGAGGCGGGCATCGACCTCTGGGGCTTCACCTCGGCGGGTCGTTCGGTGAGCTACACCTGAGCCCGGGGCGAGGATCGACCGGGGCTTGATGCGCTCCCCGCGGCGTGGTGGCCCGGCGCTGTCGGTGCCGCGATCTACGGTCGCAGTGTGCGCATCCTCCACACTTCCGACTGGCACCTGGGGAGGTCCTTCCACCGCGAGGACCTGCTCGGCCACCAGGCCGCGTTCGTCGACCACCTCCTCGAGGTCGTCGCCGCGGAGGAGGTCGACGTCGTCGTGGTCTCGGGCGACGTCTACGACCGCGCGCTCCCCCACGTCGACGCCGTCGCGCTCGCCGACGAGACCTTCGCGCGACTGGCCGCCTCCCGCGCCCAGGTCGTCGTCAGCAGCGGCAACCACGACAGCGCCCAGCGCCTCGGCTTCGGCTCGCGCCTGATGGACGCCGCGGGCGTCTTCGTGCGGACCGACCCCACCTCGGTGGGCACCCCCGTGGTGCTCTCCGACCGCCACGGCGACGTCGCGATCCACGCCCTCCCCTACCTCGACCCGTCCGCGCTCCTCGGACCGTGGGCACTGGGTGCACGCAGTCACGAGGCGGCACTGTCGGAGGCCATGACCCGGGTGCGTACGGACCTCGCCGCCCGTCCCGCGTCGACCCGCTCGGTGGTGCTCGCCCACGCCTTCGTCGCCGGCGCGACGCCGTCGGAGTCCGAGCGCGACATCAGCGTCGGCGGGGTCTCGCGCGTCGCGACCAGCGTCTTCGACGGCATCGACTACACCGCGCTCGGCCATCTCCACGGGCGCCACGTCCTGGCCGACGGCCTGCGCTACTCCGGCTCCCCCCTGGCCTATTCCTTCTCCGAGGCCGACCACGTCAAGGGGTCGTGGCTGGTCGACCTCGATGCCACGGGCTTCGGCTCGGCCAGCTGGGTCGACGCACCGGTCCCCCGGCGCCTCACCCGACTCACCGGCACCCTCAAGGGCCTGCTCTCCGACGCCTCCCTCACCGAGCACGAGGACGACTGGGTGCAGGTCACCCTCACCGACAGCCGCCGACCGGCCCGCGCGATGGAGCAGCTGCGCCGCCGCTTCCCCCACACCCTCGTCCTGCAGTTCCCGAGCGTGGCCGGCGAGGGTCAGGTCCCCGCCCGTCCTGCGGCCGGCACCAGCGACCACGCGATCGCCCTCGACTTCGTCCGCCACGTCCGTGGGTCGAAGGCGACCAAGGCCGAGTCGGCGCTCCTCCTCCAGGCCATCGACGCCTGCTGCCACGACCCCGAGCAGGACGTCGCCGTCCGCGCCGGGGCCGCGACCGGACGTCCGGATGGTGCGGCATGAGGCTGCACCACCTCGAGATCGTCGGCTTCGGTCCCTTCGCCGACCCGGTCTCCATCGACTTCGACACCCTGTCCGACGCCGGGCTCTTCCTCCTGAGCGGGCCGACGGGCGCCGGGAAGTCCAGCGTCCTCGACGCGGTGTGCTTCGCCCTCTACGGCGACGTCCCCGGCGACCGCGCCGTGGCCAAGCGCCTGCGCTCCGACCACGCCGGGCCCGACGTCGTCCCGCGGGTCGTGCTCGAGGTGACCCTGTCGGGCCGCCGGTTCCGGATCGACCGCTCGCCGGCGTGGGTCCGTCCCAAGAAGCGCGGCACCGGCACCACCACCGAGCAGGCTCGCGTGGTGATCTCCGAGCACCGGGCGGGAGTCACCGACGGCGATTCCGCCGAGGCCGACGAGGGCGCCTGGCAGCCGCTCAGCACCCGCCTCGACGAGACCGGCCATCTCGTGACCCGCCTGGTCGGGATGACGCTGCCGCAGTTCTGCCAGGTGGCGATGCTCCCGCAGGGCCGGTTCCAGGCCTTCCTCCGGGCCCGCTCCGAGGAGCGCCACGCCTTGCTCCAGCAGGTGTTCCAGACAGGCCGGTTCGACCGCACCGAGCGGTGGCTGCGCGATCGTCGCGTCGAGCTCCGTCGGACGTCCGAGGAGCACCGCGCCACCGTCGCCGACCTCGTCAGCCGCATCAGCGAGGTCGGCGGGGACGTCGCCCCCGAGGACTGGTCGGCCGACCCGGGCTCGCTCGACGCATGGCTCACCGGGCTCACGGAGTCCGCGGTGGCCGCATCGGTCGAGCAGGCCGTCGTCGTCGAGGCGGCAGCGGCCGCGGAGGTCGCGGCGGCGGAGGCGAGTGCCGCCGGGATCGAGCTCGCCGGGCTGCGCGCCACCCATGCGGCTGCCCGCCGTGCATGGGCGGCCGTCGAGGCTGCCGCGCAGGAGCACGCGAGCCGCAAGCGCCGTGCCGACAAGGCCCAGCGGGCCACCGCGGTGCTGTCGTTGCACGAGCTGGCCGCCCAGTCCCGCGCCGACGTGGCCGGGCTCGAGCGCGACTGCTCGGCGGCGCTCGCGACCCTGGTCGACCTGCTCGACGACCCCCCGCTGGACGCCCAGGCCGTCGCCGAGCTCGGGCGCACGGCCACCCGCGCCCTCACCGACATCGCCAGGGTCCGGCCGCTCCAGCGACAAGCCCTCGACCTGCACCGGCAGCTTGCCCGTACGACACGGGCTCGGGAGGCGACCGACGTCGAGCTGCGGCGGGTCGACGCCCGCGCGGCTGCCGTGCCCCACGAGCTCACCGACCTCGCACCGGTCCTCGAGGCCGCCCGCGAGGCCCTCGCGGCGACCGACACCCTCGAGCGCGACCTCGACGTGCTGCACGGCCGGGTCCGTGCCGCGCGCACTGCCGAGACCCTGACCTCGCAGCTGGTCTCCGCCGAGAAGGCGCTCGCCGAGGCGACCTCGGCGCGGTTGCTGGCCAGGGAGGCGCTCGTCGAGATCCGTGAGCAACGGCTCGACGGGATGGCCGCCGAGATCGCCGTCAAGCTCGCCGTCGGGGCGTGCTGTCCGGTGTGCGGCTCCGCCGAGCACCCCTCCCCCGCCTCCCCCGCGCCCGGCGCGCCCGACGACGCGACCGAGCGTGAGGCGCGCCGTGAGGTCGACGACCTCGAGGTGGTCGTCGAGGCCCATGCCCAGCAGGTCCGCGGGCTCGAGACCCGTCTCGCCGCGGCTCTCGCGGAGTCCGGCGAGCCCGTCGAGCGCCTCCTCGTCGAGGAGGAGGACGTCCTCGCACGCCTCGACCGCGCACGGACCGTCGGCGCCACGGTCGAGGCACACGCCGCCCGGGTCGCCGAGCTCGAGGCGGAGCAGGACGGCCTGGTCCGCGAGCGCGAGGCGCTGTCGGCCGCGCTCGCGCGCCACGACACCGAGGCGGCCGTGCTCGCGTCGAGGCTCGACGACCTGCGCGACCAGATCGCCGCCGTCGTCCCCGCCGGGGTGGACGGCGCCGACGGCGCTGACCTCGACGCCCTCACCGCACACCACCAGCAGGTCGAGGCACTCGCCCAGCGCCACGCCGACCTCACCGCCGACCTCCTGCGCGCCCGCGCCACCGCGACCAGCACCCAGGCTGCGGCCGACGAGGTGGCTGCGACGGCCGGCTTCGACTCCTCGGCCGCCGCGGCGGCGGCCTGGCTGGGCGAGGACGAGCTCGCCGCCCTGGTCCAGGCCATCGAGCGCCACGAGCGCGAGGTCGCCCGGGTGAGCGAGCTGCTGGCCGACGACGACCTCGTCCGCTCTGCCAGCGCGCAACCGCCCGACCTCGAGGCGCTCGCCCTCGCCCACCACCGCGCCAAGGAGCAGGCCGCCGCGGCGCGCCACCGCGACATGGGTCTGCGCGACCGCGGTCGTCGGCTCCGCGGCCTCTCCGAGGAGATGACGTCGGCGCTCGCCGCCTGGCAGCCGGTCCTCACCGAGCTCGACCTCGTCACCGACGTGGCAGCGATGGTCGAGGGCAAGCACGCCGACAACCGCCTCCAGATGCGCCTGTCCGCCTACGTCCTCGCACACCGCCTCGGCCAGGTCGTCGACGCCGCCAACCTCCGGCTGTCGACGATGAGCGACCAGCGCTACTCGCTCGTCCACACCGGCCGGCGCGGCGCCGGAGAGACGCGCGGCGGGCTGAGCCTGCTCGTGCGCGACGACTGGACCGGCGACAACCGCGACCCGGCCACGCTGTCGGGCGGCGAGACGTTCGTCGTGTCCCTCGCGCTCGCCCTCGGGCTCGCCGACGTGATCACCGACGAGGCCGGCGGCACCGACCTCGAGACCCTGTTCGTCGACGAGGGATTCGGCTCGCTCGACGCCGAGACCCTCGAAGGCGTCATGGACACCCTCGACACCCTCCGCGACGGCGGTCGGGTCGTCGGCGTGGTCAGCCACGTCCCCGAGCTCCAGACCCGCATCCCCACCCAGCTGCGGGTGCACCGGGGCCGCACCGGCAGCCACACGACCCTCTCCCTCGCCTAGTCGGCCGTGGCGCGCGCACGCCCGGGAGGTCGTGCGTACGCCGCGTGCACGCTCGGCTAGGTTCGTGCCCATGAGTGCGCCCGGGCTCGACCCGACCTTCAGCGACCTGCCGCACCGCCGGCTCGGCGAGGTGGCCCTCTCCCGGGCCCAGGAGCTCGGTGCCAGCCACGCGGACTTCCGCTTCGAGCGCAACCGCTACCAGTACCTCGGCGCCCGCGACGGCGTGCTCCAGACCGCCAGCGACGCCGAGGACCTCGGTTTCGCGGTCCGCGTCGTCCACGAGGGCGCATGGGGGTTCGCCTCCGGCGTGGTGCTCACCGACGACGAGGCCCGGCGCGTGGCCGAGACGGCTGTCGCCGTCGCCAGGGTGGCCGCCGCGATGACCACCACGCCCGTCGAGCTCGCGCCCGAGCCCGTCCACGACGACGTCACCTGGGTCTCCGGCTACGACGTCAACCCGCTCGACGTGCCCACCCGCGACAAGTCCGCGCTCCTCGTCGACTGGACCGAGCGCCTCCGCTCCGGTGCCGCCGTCGCGCACGCCACGGCGTTCCTCCAGCAGGTCCAGGAGAACAAGTACTACGCCGACCTCTCCGGCACCCGCACGACCCAGCAGCGCGTACGCCTCCAACCGGGCTTCGAGGCCACCGGCGAGGACGCGGAGACCGGGATCTTCGACTCCATGGCGTCCATCGCGCCGCCCGTCGGCCGCGGTTGGGAGTACCTCACCGACGGCCACTGGGACTGGGACGCCGAGCTCGCGGAGGTGCCGGAGCTCCTCGCGGAGAAGCTCCGGGCGCCCAGCGTCGAGGCGGGGACGTACGACCTCGTCGTCCACCCCTCCAACCTCTGGCTCACCATCCACGAGTCCATCGGTCACGCGACCGAGCTCGACCGTGCGCTGGGCTACGAGGCCAACTACGCCGGCACGTCGTTCGCGACCTACGACAAGCTCGGCACGCTCCAGTACGGCTCTCCGGTGATGAACGTCCGGGGCGACCGCACCCAGGAGCACGGCCTGGCCACGGTGGGCTACGACGACGAGGGCGTGCAGACCCAGGCCTGGGACATCGTGCGCGACGGCGTCCTGGTCGGCTACCAGCTCGACCGCGCCATGGCTCACCTCAAGCCCGAGCTCTCGGGGCTCGACTCGGGGCAGGGCCGCTCCAACGGCTGCGCGTACGCCGACTCCCCCGGCCACATCCCGATCCAGCGGATGGCCAACGTGTCGCTGGTGCCCGGCGCCGAGGGGCTCAGCACCGACGACCTGATCTCGAGGGTCGAGCGCGGCATCTACGTCGTGGGCGACAAGTCGTGGTCGATCGACATGCAGAGGTTCAACTTCCAGTTCACAGGCCAGCGGTTCTACAAGATCACCGACGGCAAGCTGGACGGCATGCTGCGCGACGTCGCCTACCAGGCGACCACGACCGACTTCTGGGGGTCGATGGAGGCCGTCGGCGGGCAGGACACCTGGCTGCTCGGCGGCGCGTTCAACTGCGGCAAGGCCCAGCCGGGCCAGGTCGCGGCTGTCAGCCACGGCTGCCCGACAGCGCTCTTCCGGGGCGTCAACATCCTCAACACCATCGACGAGGCAGGCCGCTGATGACGACCACCCTGCGCACCACGGCCCAGCAGCTCGTCGAGCACGCGCTGGCGACCTCCACCGCCGACGACTGCATCGCCATCGTCCGCGACGTGACCAGCGCGAACCTGCGCTGGGCCAACAACACCCTCACCACCAACGGCGTCATGACCGAGGTCTCGGTGACCGTGGTCAGCTTCGTCGCGGTCGACGGCGGGACGGCGACCGGGTCGGTGTCGGGCAGTGCCTCGACGACCGAGCAGGTGACCGCCCTCGTCGAGGCCGCGGACGCCGCCGCACGCGCCGCATCGCCCGCCGAGGACGCGGCCGAGCTCGTGGCAGACGTGGCCTCGTCCGACTGGGACGTGGAGCCGGAGACCACCGACATCGGCGTCTACGACGCCTTCGCGCCAGCGCTCGGCGATGCCTTCGCCGAGGCCACCGCCGAGCGGCGACTGCTCTACGGCTTCGTCAACCACGACGTGACCACGACCTACCTCGGCTCCAGTCGCGGGCTGCGGCTGCGTCACGTCCAGCCCACCGGCCACTACGCGTGCACCGGCAAGGACGACGCCCTGACACGCAGCGCGTGGACGGGCGGGGCGACGCGCGACTTCCGCGACGTCGATGCCGCCGCGATGGCTGCCACCGTGAAGCAGCGGCTGGGCTGGGCCGAGCGGCGGGTCGACCTCCCGGCGGGTCGCTACGACACGATCCTGCCTCCCTCCTCGGTCGCCGACCTGATGATCGACGCCTACTGGGGCGCCGGCGCCCGCGTCGCGCACGAGGGCGAGTCCGTCTACAGCCGCCGTGGCGGCGGCACCCGGATCGGCGACAAGGTCGCCGCGCCCGGCGTGAGCCTGTTCTCCGACCCCGCCTACGCCGGACTAGAGTGCGCGCCCTTCGTGGTCACCGGGGCCTCGGACAACACCGACTCCGTCTTCGACAACGGTCTCCCGCTCGAGCGCACCGACTGGATCCGAGACGGCCTCCTCACCGGGCTCATCCAGACCCGGCACTCGGCCCGGATGACCGGCCAGCCGGTCACCCCGATGATCGACAACCTGGTCCTCGAGGTCGGCGACGGCGCCGGCACCGTCGACGACATGGTCGCCGGGACGCAGCGCGGCCTGCTGCTCACCTGCCTGTGGTATATCCGCGAGGTCGACCCGCAGTCCATGCTCCTGACCGGTCTCACCCGCGACGGCGTCTACCTCGTCGAGGACGGCGAGATCGTCGGCGCCGCCAACAACTTCCGCTGGAACGAGAGCCCGATCGACCTGCTCAACCGCTTCAGCGCCGCCACGGACACGGTGCCGAGCTTCAGCCGCGAGTGGGGCGACGACTACTTCTCACGCACTGCCACGCCCGCGCTCCGGATCCCCGACTTCAACATGTCGAGCGTCTCGCAGGGCGTGTGAACGGGGTCGGAGCTGGGGCCTGAGCGGTCGTCACTGCAGGCGCTGCACGCGTACGCGGTAGTCGCCGCTGTTGTCGCCGTCGATGTCGGAGTCGCGCGTCCTGGAGATGTGGCGCACCTTCTCGCGGTGCCCCTGCACGGGTTGCGCCGAGATCAGGGTGTCGCGCTCGTAGGCGTGGGACTTGTCGGTGTTGCGGTAGTAGCGGTACAGCGACCAGTAGGTCGCGACCGCGCCGGCAGGACCCGCGGCGAGGAGCCACAGCGGGGCCTCGTCGCCGGAGGTGGCCCAGACGATCGCGTCGATCATGCCGTCGCCACCAGGATCGCGCCGGCGATGCCCTCGAGCACCGTTCCGACGGTCAGGGCCGCGGCGATCAGGCGCGGCTGGGAGACCGGGACGCTGCCCATCGTCTCCCCCGTGCGGGCGTTGACCGCGATGTAGTGCAGCATGCGGGTGTTCTCCTGGTAGTAGGAGTAGAGCCACACGGGCAGGTACATCGAGACCCACCGCGAGCCGCCGACGTCGACCTTCTCGGCCTCCCAGCGCACCCCCCGGTCGAACTCGCCCAGCGTGTCGTGGACCTGGGCGCGACCGATCGAGAGCAGCTGGTCCTCCAGGACGGGCTGCAGCTCGGACACGTCGAGGTCCCGCTTCTCGCTGGTGAACCCGACGAGGTAGCTGGAGTTCCACTTCACGGCGTTCTTGGTGTCGAACGGCAGGACCGTGTTCACGATGTTGTTGGTCGTGCCCGAGCCGAAGTCCGCGCGGTCCGCGGCACCCTCGACCGTCAGGTCGTCGACGGTGAAGGCGACTGAGCGGTCGACCCGGTAGACGTCGGCGGCGTAGTAGGTGACCGAGTTGTCGCCCTGCTTCTCCGTCCACCGGCGCGTCTGCACCTCGCCCTGCCCGACGTACGCCGCCTCCGCGCGGGCGTCGATCACGAGGTAGGGCAGGTAGACGCCCAGCACGTTCTCCGGGACGAATTCCTTCTTGAACCGCGGGTGGGCGAAGAGGCGCCGCTTCGATGCGAACGCGCGGATCTTCTCCACCGCCTCGTCGCGGGTCAGCCGGAACGGCAGCACCGCGTCGGGCACCGCGCCGTTGGGCGTGCGCTGGTTGACGTTGAGGGTGTGCCGGCACCAGTGGCACCGGGCGTTCATCGCGTGGGCGGTGTCGACCACGACGTCGGCGCCGCACCCGCCGCACGTCATCGTGATCACGTCGTCGTCGCTGGAGATCTCCTCGGCACCGCCTGCCACGACGGTCCCCTCGAGGTCGTCGATCCCCACGCCGAGCCCGAGCTCCTCCTCGACGCGCGCCTCCTGCCACTGGTGGCGGCAGAACAGGCAGACCAGCATCTCGGTCGACCCGCGCAGCCGTACGTCGGTGGAGCCGCACTTCGGGCAGCGGTTGAGACCGTCGGACAGCGACTCGTTGACGGTGTCGATGTCGGGGCCGGCCTCGGGCTCGGCGCGCGCGGCCGCGAGCTCTTCCTCCAGCGACAGCGGCGGACCGTCGAACGGCGACTCACGCGGCTCGCGCGGCGGGGTGGCGTCCTGTGTCATCCGAGACGTCCTCTCAGAGCCCAGCGCCCTCAGAGGCCCAGCGCCTTGGCCTTCGCAGCGTCGTAGTCCTCCTGGGTGATCAACCCGGCGTCCAGCATCTCCTTGGCGCGCTTGAGCACCGCGACCGGGTCCTCGGCGGCGGGAGCGGCGGGAGCGGGTGCCGCCGGGGCGGCCGGGGCCGCTGCAGGCTGGGTCGGCTGCTGGAGCCCGCCGAGCCCCATCCCGCCCGTGGCCATGCCCATCCCGACCAGCCCGCCGGGACCGGCGTTCTCACCGGCCGCCTCGATGCCGGCGGCGACCGACGCCTGGAGGTTGGAGTTGCCGCGGTTGCCCGAGAGGGCGTCGGCGCGCTGGACGTTCTTCAACAGCTCGCGGGTGTTCTCGTCGTACTCGATGGAGATGATGGCCGTCTTGGCGATCTCGAGCCCGCGGTCGGTACGCCAGCGGTAGTTCTCCTCCACCGCCGCCGACAGCGACTGGGCGAACCCGACGGAGTCCTGCTGGAGCCGGCTGATCCGGTTCCCCTTGGCGGGATCGTTGGTGTACATCGAGAACGCGGGCGCCAACGACCCGACGACCTCGTTGAACAGCTGCTCGCCGGCCGGGTTGTCGAGGTCGGTGAAGTCGAAGACGCCCTTGCCGCTGATCACGCCCGCGGACACGAAGTTGCGGATGAAGGTCAGCGGGTCGGTGATCTTGAGGGTGTAGGTGCCGCGGGTGATCGCGCCGACCTGCGTGTTGAGGAACGCGTCGTCCCAGTAGATCTCCGACTGGGTGCCGAACTTGTTGTTGGGCAGCTCCTTGAGCGCGACGAAGACCGCGGTCTGCTGCGACCCGGGCCGGCCGCCGAACTTGAAGCGCTCCCAGCTCTGCTTGATGATCGCGTCGACGAGCCCGCCGCCGGTGAAGACCGACTGCGACGCGGCCTCGTCGGAGTCCCACACGTAGCCGCCGGGCTGGGCGGCGAATCCGGTGAAGGCGCCGTCCTCGATCAGGACCAGCCCGTAACCCTCCGGCACGACGATCTTGGAGCCGTTGGTGATCACACCCTCCGAGGCGCGATCGTTGGCGCCGCGGCCGGCGTTCTCGCCCTTGCGGACCGCCGGGAACAGCGCGGCGGTGGCGGGGAGCCCGTCCGGCACGCCGAAGAAGTCGAGCCACTGGTCCGCGAGCGTCCCACCGACGGCGCCGCTGACTGCCTGGAAGAGTCCCATGCCGAATCCCATCCCTCGGGTCCAAGGTGCGGGGCGGGTCCGCCCGCACGTCGTCGGCGCCCTCCCGTCGGGCCGACGGCGGCAACCCTAGCGGTCAGCGGGGGTGCCCGCCGGGGATGTCGACGTCCGGGTCGTACGGCGTGCGCGTGTAGACGAAGGTCGCGCACTCGAGGTGGTGCACCGAGCCGTCGGGCCGGCGCACGACCTGCAGTCGCTCGCCGCGGTGGTAGCCCAGCGTGCCGACCAGGCCGCCGTCGACGACCTCGAAACGGTCGGTCACCACGTTGCCCCGCGCCATGGCTCGCAGCTCGAGCCCCTCGTTGTGCCAGCGCACGTCGTACGCCGTGTTGCCCCAGAACCACAGGCCGGGCACCCCGTACGCCTCGGGCGGCAGCACGACCGTGGGCCGCCAGGGTGCGGGCCGGGAGTCGTCGGCGTCGGGGTCGCCCTCGATCAGGGACACGGCGAGGTCACGCGGGTTGATCCCGGTGGTGGCGTTGGTGAGCACGGCGGCACCGATCCCGCTGCCGGGGTCGACGTGCAGGGCCGCGAGGAACCCGGGCATCGATCCGTTGTGGCCGACCAGCCGGCCGCCGGGGTGCATCCCGAGCATCAGGCCGAGGCCGTAGTCGGGCGTCACCGGCCGCTGCATCTCCTCCAGGGAGTCCGGTGACAGCACGTCGGGCCGCGCCCCGCCGAGGACCTGTCCCCAGGTGACCAGGTCTGCCAGCGTCGACCAGAGCTGACCCGCGGGCGCCATCGCACCGGTGTCGGTCAGCGGCTCGTGGACCCGGATCCCGGTGAAGTGGTCGACGCTCCACCCCGGCTGCGCGCCCGGACGGGGCAGGTAGGACGTGGCGCGCATCCCGAGCGGCTGCAGCAGGCGCTCGGCGACGAGGTGTCGCCACGGCGCTCCGAGACGACGGGCGACCACCTCGCCGAGCAGGCCGTAGCCGAGGTTGGAGTAGTGGAACCACTCCCCTGCGCCGGCGACGCGTCCGCTGCCGTCGTTGGCCCGCGCCAGGGCTGCGAAGTCCCCGCCGCGGGTGCGCTCCCACCAGGGTCCGCGGGGTTCGCTCTGCATGCCCGAGGAGTGCGCCAGGGCGTCGCGGATGCTCGCCTCGCCGTAGCCGACGTCGCCAAGGTGGGCCGACAGCGGGTCGTCGAGGTCGAGCAGGCCGGCGTCGCGGGCCTGCATCACCAGCGCGGCCGTCATCGTCTTGGTGATCGAGCCGATGCGGTACTGGCCGTCGAGCCCCGGCGCCTGGCCCGCGCCGCCGGCCCACACCGCGCCGTAGCGGTCGAAGACGGCACCGACCACGGACGTCAGCCGGCCCTCGGCCTGGGCGACGTCCAGCAGTCGCTGACGCTGGTCACTCACGGCAGCGACCCTAGAGCACCCCGAGCGGGCCAGGGCCGGTTCAGTCCTGGGCGAACGCCTCGGGCGGCGGGCACGCGCAGACCAGGTTGCGGTCGCCGTACGCCTGGTCGATCCGCGCCACGGGGGGCCAGTACTTGTCGGGGTCGATGCCGCGCGGGAAGACACCCACCTCCCGCGAGTAGGGCCGGTCCCACTCACCGACGAGCGCGCGGGCGGTGTGGGGTGCGTGGCGCAGGGGCGAGTCCTCCGGGGTCCACTCCCCCGCCTCGACCCACGCGATCTCCTCGCGGATGGCGATCATCGCGTCGCAGAACCGGTCGATCTCGGCGAGGTCCTCGGACTCGGTCGGCTCGACCATCAGCGTCCCCGCGACCGGGAACGACATGGTCGGCGCGTGGAAGCCGTGGTCGACCAGACGCTTGGCGACGTCGTCGACGGTGACGCCGCTGGCCTTGGTGATCCCGCGGAGGTCGAGGATGCACTCGTGGGCGACGAGGTCGCCACGGCCGCGGTAGAGCACCGGGAAGTGATCGCCGAGCCGGTGCGCGATGTAGTTGGCCGACAGCACCGCCACGGCCGTCGCGCGGGTCAGGCCCTCGGCGCCCATCATCCGGATGTAGGCCCAGGTGATCGGCAGGATGCCGGCCGAGCCGTACGGAGCCGCGCTGATGGGTCCGATCCCCTCGCGCTTGTCGGCCTCGGGGTGCCACCCGTGCGAGGGGAGGTACGGCGCGAGGTGGGTGCGTACGGCCACGGGACCCACGCCGGGACCGCCGCCGCCGTGGGGGATGCAGAAGGTCTTGTGCAGGTTGAGGTGGGAGACGTCGCCACCGAACTCGCCCGGCTTGGCATAGCCGAGCAGCGCGTTGAGGTTGGCACCGTCGACGTAGACCTGGCCGCCGTGGTCGTGGACGATCTTGCAGAGGTCGGTGATGGTGTCCTCGTAGGCCCCGTGGGTCGACGGATAGGTCACCATGATCGCGGCCAGCGTGTCGGCATGCTGGCCGCACTTGGCGCGCAGGTCGTCGAGGTCGACCGAGCCGTCGTCGGAGGCCTTGACCACGACCACCTTCATCCCGGCCATCACCGCCGAGGCCGCGTTGGTGCCGTGGGCCGAGGACGGGATCAGGCAGACGTCACGGATCGGTTCACCGCCGTCGGCAGACCGGTCGGCAGCGTGGTAGCCCCGGATGGCCAGCAGCCCGGCGAGCTCACCCTGCGAGCCGGCGTTGGGCTGCACGGAGACCTTGTCGTAGCCGGTGACCTCCGCCAGCCACGCCTCGACGTCGTCGACGAGCTCGCGGTAGCCGGTGGCGTCCTGGGCGGGCGCGAAGGGGTGCAGGTCGGCGAAGCCGGGCAGGCTGATCGGCTCCATCTCCGTCGTCGCGTTGAGCTTCATCGTGCACGAGCCGAGCGGGATCATCCCGCGGTCGAGCGCGTAGTCGCGCGAGGACAGCCGGTGCAGGTAGCGCAGCATCTGGGTCTCGCTGCGGTGGGAGTTGAAGACCTCGTGGGTGAGGAAGTCGGTGGTGCGGTGCAGTTCGTCGGGCAGCCCCGAGGTCTCGTCGGCGGCCGGAGCCACACCGAACGCCCGGAGGACGGCGGCGACCGTGGAGTGGCTGGTGCGCTCCGACGTGGAGAGCCCGACGTGGTCGGCGTCGATCAGGCGCAGGTGCAGCCCGACCTGGCGCGCGGCGGCGACCACCTCGCCCGCACGGCCGGGCACCGCCACGGTCAGGGTGTCGAACCAGGTGTCGTTGACGACCTCCACTCCCCCGGCCCGCAGCGACGCGGCGATCCGGTTGGCGTGGTCGTGGGTGCGTCGCGCGATCCGGCGCAGTCCCTCGGGACCGTGGTAGACGGCGTACATCGACGCCACGACGGCCAGAAGCACCTGCGCGGTGCAGATGTTGGAGGTCGCCTTGTCGCGGCGGATGTGCTGCTCGCGCGTCTGCAGGGCCAGCCGGTAGGCCGGGCGGCCCTCCGCGTCGACGGAGACTCCCACGAGACGTCCGGGCAGGTGCCGCTCGAGGCCGGCGGCCACCGACATGAAGCCGGCGTGCGGGCCGCCGTAGAACAGGGGCACGCCGAAGCGCTGGGACGACCCGACCACGACGTCGGCGCCGAGGGTGCCCGGCGCCTCGAGGAGCGCGAGGGACAGGATGTCGGCGGCGACGACCGCGAGGCCGCCGCGCTCGTGGACGGCGTCGATGACCGGCCGCGGGTCGAGGACGGCACCCGAGGCGCCGGGGTACTGCACCAGCACGCCGCACAGCTCGCCGTCAGGCAGCCCGTCGCGCAGGTCCGCCACGACGACCTCGATGCCCATCCCCTCGGCGCGGGTGCGGATCACGTCGATGGTCTGCGGGAGGGCGTCGGCGTCGACCACGAACGGTCCGCTGGCGTTGCGCTGGGCCCGGCGTACGAGCGTCATCGCCTCGGCGGCAGCGGTCCCCTCGTCGAGGAGGGACGCGTTGGCGGTCGGCAGGCCGGTGAGGTCGGCGACGACGGTCTGGAAGTTGAGCAGCGCCTCGAGGCGGCCCTGCGAGATCTCCGGCTGGTAGGGCGTGTACGCGGTGTACCAGGACGGGTCCTCGAGCACGTTGCGGCGGATCACGGGCGGGGTGATGGTGGCGTGGTAGCCCAGGCCGATCATCGCCTCGGCTGGACGGTTCTGCGAGGCGAGCGTACGCAGCGCGCGAGCGGTGGCCTCCTCGTCCAACGGGTCGGGCAGGTCGAGCCCGGCAGCCGTACGGATCCCGCCGGGGACCGCGGCGGACATGAGCGACTCGAGCGAGTCGTGGCCGACCGCCTCCAGCATGCGCGCGACCTCGGCGTCGTCCGGTCCGATGTGGCGGGCGACGAACTCACCCAGGCCGTCGGTGCTGGTGACACCGGTCGAGGCGGTGTCCGTCGGGGTGGTGTCCGTCGAGGTGGGGGTCGGGCTGGCGTCGGGCACGGGGGGCTCCCTGAGGTCGCGTCACGTGACCTCCCCCTCTGTCGGTCCGGTGACCTCCAGAGTGCCAACCCGTTGCGGTCCGGGTGCCTGAGAGGTTCCGGGGAGGAATTGCCCCTTCGGCGCACGGCCTCCCGGCCAGGTGACCGGTCGCCGTGACTCTCCCGCATGGGATGTCGGCGTCGTCGAGTCTAGCCCCCGCCGTCCGGGCGCCCATGCCGAAGGTGGGGGAAAGAGACACAGGAAATGGGCGACGCCGCCCGGTGTCCGGGCGGCGTCGTCGGAGGATCGTGCGGTGCGTGCGCGTGCTCAGCCGGTCTGGCGGGCCGCACGCCGGGCGGCGAGCTCGTCACCCGGGAGGGTGGCGGCCGGCTCCTCGGCGGTCCGCTCGGAGGGGAGCTCCGCGAGCGTGCCCTCGATCTCGCGCCAGACTCCGCCGATGGCGATGCCGAAGACGCCCTGGCCACCCTGGAGCAGGTCGATGACCTCGTCGTTGCTGGTGCACTCGTAGACCGAGGCGCCGTCGCTCATCAGCGTCACGCGCGTGAGGTCGTCGGTGCCGCGCTCGCGCAGGTGGGCGGTCGCGGTGCGGATCTGCTGCAGCGAGATGCCCGCGTCGAGCAGCCGCTTGACGACCTTGAGGATCAGGATGTCGCGGAAGGAGTAGAGCCGCTGCGAGCCCGAGCCGGCGGCGCCGCGCACGCTGGGCTCGACCAGGCCCGTACGGGCCCAGTAGTCCAGCTGGCGGTAGGTGATGCCGGCCGCGTTGCAGGCCGTCGGCCCGCGGTAGCCGGTGTCGCTCGGCAGCGGCGAGACGTCGTCGGCGAAGAGCAGCCCCTGCTCCTCGGCGAGGTCGGCGGCCTCGGTCGCAGCCTTCACTCGGGCGGCGTCTGCGCCGTGTTCGTTCTCGTTGCTAGCCACTGCGACCCTCCAGGTCAGTTCCTCCGCTGAGCGGTAACTCCTGGGGGAAGGACCCGCCGAGCGGCCGGAGGACCGACAACCACAGCGGTGGAGTTACAACAGAGACAGTTCAAGGTAAGCCCGACGGTGCGGGTTGTCCATCCACGCCACGGCGTGTCGCAACCCTCAACCTCAGGTTGAGGGTCACTGTTGCTGGTGGGGCCGGAGTGCCGTCGACGCCGACCGGTGCCAGGCGTTCAGTGCGCCTCGAAGTCGTCGGGCGAGACGTGGTCGAGGAACTCGCGGAACCGCTCGACCTCGTCCTCCTGCTCGGCCGGGACCGCGAGACCGGCCTCCTCGAGCACCGACTCGGCGCACACGATGCGGCTGCCCGTGCGCAGAGCCAGGGCGATCGAGTCCGAGGGCCGGGCCCCGACCTCGGCACCGCCGTCGAACGCGAGCTGCGCGAAGAACACGCCGTCCTGCATGTCGACGATCCGCACCTCCTCGAGCCGCTGGCCCGTGGCCTCCAGCACGTCGCGCATCAGGTCGTGCGTCAGCGGGCGCGGCGGCGTGACGCCCTGCTGGGCGAAAGCGATGGCCGTGGCTTCGACGGCACCGATCCAGATCGGCAGGTAGCGCTCCCCCGTCACCTCGCGCAGGAGCACGATCGGCTGGTTGGAGGGCATCTCGACGCGGACTCCGACGACGTCCATTTCGCGCATGCCTCCAGACTACTCACGTGTCCTGACTGTGCGGGGCACCCACCTGGACCGGCCGATGCTGGGCCGTCCGCCGCCATCCCGAGGCCTGTCGGACGACCAGAACTCCGCGGGCCGTCGTCCCGTCACGGTCCCGGTCGGCACCCCGGGAGGGTTCCGTACGTCCGACGCGCCGCGGCCTGTCGGACAGGAGGAAGGCCCGCCCCGGGCCCCGGCCCAGCCGGCGTACGCCGACACGACCGGGGTTCGTCCTGTCCGACAGGCCGTACGTCCGACACGCCGCCGGCCGACGGCAGTCAGCCGCGGTCGAGGCCGACCTTCACGAGCGTGGCGTGCAGACGCACCGACAGGGCCGCGATCTCGGAGGTCGCGTCCTCGGCCCGACCGCGTGCGGCCGCGTCGCGACCGCGGGCGAGCGGCGCCACCACCTGCTGCACCAGACCGACCTCACGGTCCGCGGCGGTCTTGAAGGCGCGGAGGTGGCGGGGCTCGAACCCGAAGTCGGCGAGCTCGCGCGCGGTCTGGGCGACGACCAGGGCGTCGCTGTCGAAGTGACCCGTGCCCGTGCGTGCGGCGACGAGCCCGTACTGCTCGAGCTGGGCGAGCAGGTCCTCGGAGATGTCGGCCACCTTGATCAGCTCGCGTCGCGAGAGGCGCAGGTCGCTGGAGCGACGGAACGACTCGGGGCTGGGCAGCCCGTCGGAGCTCAGCGCCACCTTGGGCACTGTCGGTACGACCGACTCGATCGCCGGCGGCTCGAGGCCGCGGTCGATGGCGTCGAGGTGGTCACCGATCACCTTGAGCGGCAGGTAGTGGTCACGCTGCATCAGCAGGATGTAGCGCAGCCGCTCGACGTCGTCGCCGGAGAACTTGCGATAGCCCGCGGCCGTCCGCTCGGGCTTGACCAGGCCCTGCTCCTCGAGGAACCGGATCTTGGGGATGGTCACGCCCGGGAAGTCGGAGCGGAGCTGGTCGAGGACCTGCCCGATGTTGTAGCGGGCGCCGCGACTCGAGCCCGCGGACGTCGAGGCACTCACGGATCAGTGGTCCGGGTGGGAGGAGAAGAAGACGAGGCGGTACTTGCCGATCTGGACCTCGTCTCCGTCGTTGAGCTCGACGGAGTCGATCCGGTCGCGGTTGACATAGGTGCCGTTGAGGCTGCCGACGTCGCTGACGCTGTAGCCGTTGCCGGACCGGCGGAACTCTGCGTGCCGACGCGAGACGGTCACGTCGTCGAGGAAGATCTCGCTGTCCGGGTGGCGCCCCGCGCCCACGACCTCGGTGTCGAGCAGGAAGCGGCTGCCGGCGCTCGGGCCGCGCTGCACCACCAGCAGCGCGTGACCGGCCGGGAGCGCGTCGACGGCTGCGGCGTCGACCGGGCTGAGCTGCCGGTCGGACGACTCACGCTGATCGGGAGCCCCGAACGTGATCGTCGCGGTGGACTCGACCTGGCTTGGCTCGACCGGGCTCGCGCCCGTGTCCTCCCCGCCGAGCAGCCTGGTGCCGCACTGGGCACAGAAGCGGGCATCGTCAGGGTTCTGCTTGCCACAGGCGGTGCAGAACGGCATGGGGAACTCCTCGACGGATCGACGCTGAACCCTCAGGCGAGGGTTGAGGTTGACGGTTGTCCCGAACCTACCAGTCCCGCCATGGACACGGCGGGCGATCCGGCAGTGATCGGGTGCTGGTCAGCCGGCCAGGCCGGCCTGGTAGGCGGCGGCGTCCATCAGGCCGTCGACCTGGGCGGCGTCGGACACGCTGACCTCGAAGAGCCAGCCTGCCTCGTAGGGGTCGCTGTTGACGAGCTCGGGCGTCGAGTCGAGGGCCGGGTTGGTGGCCACGACCTCGCCGGTCACCGGCGCGTAGATGTCACTGACCGACTTCGTCGACTCCAGCTCGCCGCACGTCTCCCCTGCCGTCACCTGGTCCCCGACCTGCGGGAGCGAGACGTACACGATGTCGCCGAGCGCGTCCTGCGCGAAGTCGGTGATCCCGATCCGCACCGAGCCGTCGGTGTCCCCGGGCGTACGCACCCACTCGTGCTCGCTGGTGTACTTGAGGTTCTCCGGATACACGTGGGCTCCTTGGGTGTGTGGGCTGGATCAGGTGGACCGGGGTGGATCGGGTGGATCGGGTGGATCGGGTGGATCGGGCTGCCCGGCAGGCTACTGGCCGGTGCCGAACTCCGCATACTCAGGTCGGACGGCCTCGCGGACGCTCGTGATCTCGACGGCCTCGAGCTCCTCGACGGTCACGGTGGCTCCGTCGAGGCCCTCGAGGGTCTCGATCGGGCCGGTGGAGAAGCTGAGCGCCGTACGCAGGATGTGCGGGTCGCCGATCACGTCGAGGACGTAGGGCGGCTCGAGCAGCTGGTCGTCGAGCTCGATGCCGCCGACCGCGTTCTCGAAGGAGCTGTCGGCACCGAGCCTCACCTCGTCGTTGAACTCCATCGCCTCGGCGCCCGCGGTGCGCAGCTCCTGGACGGTGTCGAGCAACGAGCCGACGGCGACCCGCCCGGTGCTCTCGGTGATGGTCACCCGCAGCCCGGGGCCGGTCACCGGCACCAGGCCGGCGATGATGTTGAGGGTCCGCACCCGCTGCTCGGCCTCGTCGAGTGCGGCCGCTCGGGCCTGGTTCTCGTCGCGCAGCTCGTCACGGCGGCTCTCGAGGCGGTCGACCTCGCGTCGCGCCCGCTCCGCGGTGCCGGTGAGGCCGTCGAGCACCTCGATCAGCTCGCTCTCGCGGAGGCCGGCGTAGGTGTCGTTGGCCTTGGTGTCGCGCACCTGGACCACGAAGGCGAAGCCGAGGACGGCCAGCAGCACCGCGACGACCGCCTGCCGGCGCGAGGGTACGAGCGAGGGCCGCGGCCGGTCGGGCGCGTCGGGCGTGCCGGGCTCGTCGTCACGCATGGAACACGTGCCTGCGGATCGCTGCGACGTTGGAGAAGATCCGGATGCCGAGCACGACGATCACGCCGGTGCTCAGCTGCGATCCGACGCCGAGCTGGTCGCCGAGGTAGACGATCGCGGCGGCGACGACGACGTTGCTGACGAACGAGACGACGAAGACCTTGTCGTCGAAGATCCCGTCGAGGTAGGCGCGCAGGCCGCCGAACACGGCGTCGAGCGCGGCGACGACCGCGATGGGCAGGTAGTTCTGCAGGCTGAGCGGCACGTCGGGGGCGAACACGAGGCCGGCGATGATGCCGAGGAGCAGGCCAAGGGCGGCGATCACGGCGAGCTCCCCTCTCCATCCGGTCCGCTGTCGGGGTCGGCGTTGAGCTCGATCACATCACGAAGGATGCGCTCGGGTGCAGCCGGCAGGCGGATGTCGTCGACATTCTGCGGGGTGTAGACAAAGTCCAGCCCGTTGACGAGCGCGAACCACTCCTGGCCCTGGCTGGTCTGCAGCAGCCGCGCCTGGAGCGTGCGGGGGTCGCCGATCACGGACACGGTGTAGGGAGCGTTGACGGGCCGGCCGTTGACGTGGATCGCCCGGTTGGTGTTGCGGATCCCGCCGAGCGCGTTGAGCCTCTGGTCGTTGATCGCGATCGCTTCCGCACCGGCCTCCCACAACCCGTCCACGAGCGTGGCGAGGTCCTCGTCGACGACCTCGCTGTCCACGCCCGCATCGGGCGCGCTGTCGACCGTGATCCGCACGCCCGGGCCGTTGACGACGGAGTAGCCGGTGAGGAACTCGGCCCGCTGCACCCGCGACCCGATGTCGTCGAGCTGGCCCTGGATCGTGGTGTTGCGGCTGGCGACGGCTGCGTTGGAGCGGGTCAGGTCCCCCACCTCGGCCTGCAGCGACTGCAGGTCGTCGCTGCGGCTGTCGATCTGCTCGATCAGGGCGGCGCGACTCAGCTCGTCGACGGGAGCCTGCCGGTCGGTCTGGGCGGCGACCACCGCCGTCATCACTCCGAGCGCGGCGACGGCCAGCACGCTGGCCCAGTGCGGGCGGACGGCTCGAGGGCGTACGTCACCCGACGCCGCGCGCTTCTGCGCGACGTGGGCGTAGTCCTCGTCCATCGACCGCGCCGTGATGAGGGTCAGCAGCGGCGTGGTGACGTGCGCGGGCAGCGGGCGCTCGGGTGCCTGCGTCGCCCCCTGCTGCTCATCCATGGTCGCTCGCCGTCGACGTACGCCGCGGGGTCTCCCGCAGCAGCGTGCGCACCTGCCACGCGTAGAGGACGCCGGCCCACCAGTACAGGCCGATCCCCCACCACGCGAAGGCCCAGCCGAAGTTGCGCGCGAGCGTGGCCACGACACCGTCGCCCTCGCCGAGCAGCAGCAGCGGGAAGGCGTAGAGCAGGTTGAAGGTGGCGGCCTTGCCGAGGAAGTGCACCGGCAGTGCGGAGAAGCCACGGGTGCGCAGGATCGGCACCAGCCCCCAGAGGAAGAGGTCGCGCAGCGGGAGGGCCAGGGCCACCCACCACGGGATGATGTCGCGCAGGAAGAGCCCGATGACCACCGCCAGGATGTAGAGCCGGTCGGCCACCGGGTCGAGGATCTCGCCGAGCCTGGAGTACTGGTCGAGGCGCCGGGCGAGCCAGCCGTCGAGGAAGTCGGTGAAGCCGGCGACCATCAGCACGACGAGCGCGATCGCGTCCGCCTCGGGCCCGAGCACCAGCCAGAGGAACAAGGGCACGCCGGCCAGCCGCACCACACTGACGATGTTGGGCACGGTCCAGACGCGGGACGCTTCCTCGGACACGCTCAGACCCTATCCAGCGCTCAGTGCGCGTCGGCGCCGGACACGTCGTGGTGCGCTGCGTCGCGGATCTCCCCGACGAGCTCCTCGAGGACGTCCTCGAGGGCGATCAGGCCGACGACGGTCCCGTCGCGCTCCACCACGCGGGCCATGTGGGCGCCCTTGACCTGGAGGCTCTCCAGCGCCTCGTGCAGCAGGTCGTCGGGGTGGACCGACGCGAACGGGCGGATCCACTTGTCCTCGATGACCCGCGATCGCTTGTCGTCGTCGGACTCGAGGGCGTCCTTGATGTGGAGGTAGCCCAGGAGGGAGCCGTCGGCGCCGGCCACCGGGAACCGGCTGAAGCCGGTCGCGGCGCACACGGCCTCGACGTCCGCGACGGTCGAGCCGGGCGCGACCGTGGCGAGGGTGCCCGGGGTCATCAGGATCGACGACACCGACTTCTCCGTGAACCCGAGCGCGCCGGCGAGCCGGTCGTACTCGTCGGCCTCGATCAGCCCCTCGCCGCGGGACTCCTCGACGAGCGCGGCGACCTCCTCGCGGGTGAAGCTGGAGTGGACCTCGTCCTTCGGCTCGATGCGCAGGAGCCGGAGGACCCCGTTGGCGACCATGTTCATGCCGCCGATCACCGGCCGGAGGACGGTGACGATCACCATCATCGGCGGGCTCAGGACCATGGCGACCCGGTCGGCACCCGCGAGGGCGATGTTCTTGGGGACCATCTCGCCGAGGACGACGTGGAGGTAGACCACGATCGACATCGCCACCACGAACGAGACCGGGTGCAGCAGGTCGTCCGGGAGGCGGGCGGCGTGGAACACCGGCTCGAGCAGGTGGGCCACCGCGGGCTCGCCGATCGCACCGAGGCCCAGCGAGCACACCGTGATGCCCAGCTGGGCGCCCGCCATGACGAGCGAGACGTTCTCCATCGCGCGCAGCGTCGTACGCGCGGCTCGCGAGCCCTCCTGGGCGCGCGGCTCGATCTGGCTGCGACGAGCCGCGAGCAGCGCGAACTCGGCGCCGACGAAGAATGCGTTGAGGGCGAGCAGCACGACGGCCAGGCCGACGCCGAAGAGGTCGCTGTTCATCGACGTCCCCCCTCGGAACCGGATCCGGACCCGGACTCCGACTCCGCCGCGACGACGCGCAGGTCGAGCCGGTCGATGCGCAGTCCGTCCATCCGCTGGACGGTCAGCGTCACCAGGCGCTCGCGCGGCTCGTGGGGGTCGGTCCGGTCAGGCACCGGGAGCTCGATGCGGTCACCGGGCTCGGGGATCTTGCCGAGCTCGCGCATCACGAGACCGCCGACGGTGTCGTAGTCCTCGTGGTCAGGCAGCTCGACCTCGGTGACGTCCTCCACCTCGTCGGGGCGCAGGAGGCCGGAGAGGGTCCAGCTGCCGTCGCGGCGCTGCCGGATCCGGGCGCCGAGGCGGTCGTGCTCGTCGGAGATGTCACCGACGATCTCCTCCACGACGTCCTCGAGCGTCACGATGCCGGCGTGGCCGCCGTACTCGTCGAGCACGACGGCCATCTGGAAGCCGTCCTGGCGCAGCAGGGCGAGGAGCGGGTCGAGCCGCAGGCTGTCGGGCACGACGACGGGCTTGACCATCACGTGCTTGATGCGGGTGGTCGAGCGCTCGTGCACGGGTACGGCGACCGCGTGCTTGACGTGCACGGTGCCGACGACGGTGTCCTCGGCGTCGAGCACGGGGAACCGGGAGTGCCCGGTCTGGCGGGCCAGGTCGATGACCGCGGAGACCCGCTCGCCCTCCTCCACCGTCGTGGTGCGTACACGCGGGGTCATGATCTCGCCGGCGGTGCGGCTGCCGAACTCGACCGAGCGCTCGACGAGCTCGGCGGTGTCGGCGTCCAGGGTGCCCTGGTCGGCCGAGCGCTGGACGAGGGAGGCGAGCTCCTGGCTGCTGCGCGCCGACCGCAGCTCCTCCTGGGGCTCGATGCCCAAGCGCCGCACGATCGCGTTGGCCGAGCCGTTGAGCACCCGGATCGGGCGGCTGGTCATGGCGGTGAAGCCGCGCATGAAGCCCTGGGTGGCCCGGGCGGTCGCCAGCGGCCGGGCGATCGCGATGTTCTTGGGCACCATCTCACCGAAGATCATGGTGACGACCGTGCCGAGGACCAGGCCGAGCGTCAGCGCGAGCGGCGAGACCGCCCCGTCGGGGATGCCGGTCGACGCCAGCGGTTCGCGGATGAGGTCGGCGATCGCCGGCTCGGCGAGGAAGCCGATCGCCAGGTTGGTGACGGTGATGCCGACCTGCGCTCCGGAGAGCTGGGTCGACAGCGACCGGAGCGCGAGCTGGACGCCGCGGGCGCCCTCGTCGCCGTCAGCGGCGGCACGCTCGACGCTCGGCCGGTCGACGGTGACGAAGGAGAACTCCGCGGCGACGAAGAGGCCGCAGGCCGCCACGAGGGCCAGGGAGGCGAGCAGGAGCAGGAAGGGGGTCACGACGCGCACCCGGTGCCCGGTGCGGTCGTGCGGGGACTTTGACTCTCGTCCATGGCGGGTGCTGCAGGCTCCTTCGTGCGGGTCGTGCCGGGGTCTCGGCGAGACCACAGGCTAACGGCTGGGACCATCTCGGCCCCAGTCGTCGTGTCGCTTTGGGGAGCGGGCCCGACCAGCCCTACTGTTGCGCCCACACAGGGGCGGACGACAGGACCCTCAGGGTCTCGGCGAGGGGCATGATGCGAACGTGGGCACAGTCGATCACGGCTGCCCTCCTCGTCGTACTCGTCGCCACCCTCGCCACGGTCAGCACCACGGGTGACTCCAGCGGCACGGGGGTGGTGCGGATGGTGCAGGGCACCCAGTCGCCCTCAGCCACCCCGGGGGACGCACGGTCGCGTCCCAACCTCGTCTTCGTCCTCACCGACGACATGCGCGACGACGACCTCGACCACATGCCGATCACGCGACGCCTGCTGGCCGACCAGGGCATGGAGTTCACCGACGCGATCTCGCCCCACCCGCTGTGCTGTCCCGCGCGCGCCCAGCTCGCCACCGGGCAGTACGCCCAGAACAACGGCGTGCAGCACAACCGGGGCGAGCACGGCGGCTTCGCGGCGCTCGACCCCGCCGACGAGGCCAGCGCCTGGTTCCGCGACAGCGGCTACCAGACGGCCTTCGTCGGCAAGTTCCTCAACGGCTACGGGCCCCACGACGTCCGCCCCGCCGGCTGGACCCGCTGGGACGCGTTGATGCGCGGGGTCTACGACTACGTGGACTTCTCGATGACCGGCGACGGCGACCCGCGCCGCTACACCGACAGCTACGTCACCTCGGTCATCGAGGACCACACCAACCGCGCGGTCCGCGACTTCGCCCGCAGCGGCGACCCGTTCGTCGTCTATGCCTGGCACCTCGCTCCGCACTACCGCATCTCACCCGAGGGCGGTCGCGGGAATGCCCCTGCCCTGCCGCAGGACCGGGAGCTCTTCCTCGGCGAGCGTCCCGCGGCCTTCGACGACCCGGCGTTCAACGAGGCGGACGTCTCCGACCAGCCCAGCTACCTGCGCAACCGCAGGCAGGTGTCGCGGGCCGACGTGACGGCCGAGAACACCGCCCGGCTCCAGTCGCTCCAGGCCGTCGACCGGGCCGTCGGCTCGCTGGTGGAGACCCTCGACGACCAGGGCGTCCTCGACGAGACCTACATCGTCTTCACATCCGACAACGGCTACTCCCTCGGGGAGCACCGCTTCGTCGGCAAGGACGTGCTGACCGACGAGGTGCTCCAGGTGCCGCTCGTCGTGCGCGGACCGGGCGTCGCGCCCGGCAGCACCTCCGACCTGCCCGCCACCCTCGTCGACCTGCCCGCCACGTTCGCTTCGCTGACCGGCGTCGTCCCGCAGTGGCAGGTGGATGGCCTGTCGCTCGCGCCCACGCTGCGCGGCGAGGTCCAGCCGTTCCGCGACACCACCCTGATCCAGACCGGGCGGACCCTCGGCGACGGCTGGTCGCACCGCGGCGTACGCACCGAGCGCTACCTCTACGGCAGCGACGGGACCGACGCGTTCCTCTACGACCGGCTCCTGGACCCCGACGAGCTGGACAACGTGGTCGACGACCCGGCCTACGCGGAGGTCCGGGCGGCGCTCGAGCGACGTCGCCTCGAGCTCGTGACGTGCGCCGGCTGGACCTGCAACCAGCAGTTCGGTCCGCTCCCGGGACCCACCGGCGGCGTCGCCCGCGCACCCTCGTCGCGAGGTTGAGCGAGGCTCCGGCGTGACCAGGGCGCAGGGCGACCTCAGCGCTTGAGGACGAACTGCACCCGGTCCCCCGGCGCGGTGCGGGCGTCGAGCTCGCACCCGGCGACACGCCTCGCGGCCTCGGGGCTCAGGTAGAGGCGGGCTCCCTCACGCTCCACCACGCGATCGTCCGAACCCGGGTGGTTGACCGCGTGCACCTCGAGCCCGCCCCGGCCGCCGGTCGGTCGGGCGATGCGCACCCCCGAGCCGCGGTCGAGCATCTGGTGCCCGGTGACGCGGGCGATGACGGACAGTGCTTCCTCGGAGATGGCGATCACAGGTCCTCCTGCGTGTGGTGGACGGTTTCCGGACCCACGGCACGGGCAGCGGGCCCACTTCCATCACGTCACGCCCGCCGGCCCCGGACAAGGGTCGGGACCGAGGTGCCGGAAGGTCGTCCGAACGCCGTCACACGACTGCAACACGACGGACCAGCCGCTGCCACGCACCGCGGGGAACGTGGTGGACCATGTCGGACCGCTCAGGACCACCTCTCGCACCCGTCAGCCACGAGGCCGTCGAGCGGGACGCCCGTCTGGTGCTCCGAGGGCTGTGCGACGGCCGAGCCGCGGCCCGGCACCGCGCTCGCGTGCGTGACCTGCTGCAGCACGGTCCGTCGGCGCTCGTCGTCGACCTGGGGCGACCGCGACGCCTGTCTTCGGAGACAGTGGGCCTGCTGCTGTGGCTCCACGGCGCCTGCCTCGAGCGCGGGGTGCGCGTCGTGGTGACCCGGCCCCCGCGCCGCGGGGTGGACCCTTTGTGGCGCAGCGGGGTCCTCACGTCCGGGTCCGACCGGGGTCCGGGCGGCCACCTCCAGCCACTACCGGGCTCGACCCCACCACGTCCTGCTCCCCTTCAGCCGCGGCACGTGCCCGCATGAGCGACGAACCGCGCGCAGTGGCCGTGTCCGGCGAGGCGGACGAGGCCCCTGATGCTCCGGGGACCACCCGGTTCCACTTCCTGGGGAACCCCGCGGCGACCACCGCCGCCCGCGACCTCGTGCGGGCGTGGTGCCGGGACCGGGCCGTGCCGGGTCAGGCAGCCGACCGCCTCGTCGTCCTCGTCCAGGCCGCGACGCGAGTGGCGCTCGAGCGCGACCCGCGTCGCGTCGCCGTCGGACTCAGGTGGCTCGACCCCGATCGGATCATCCTCGACGTCCGTTCCCGGGGATGCTCGTCTTCCGGAACGGTCGCCGGTCGACCCGGGCGCCGTTCCGCCCACACGAGCCCGGCTGCGATGGTCTTCGACGTCGCCGCCCAGGGGTGGGGGTCGCGGCTGCGCGCGACCGAGTCCGTGCAGTGGTTCGTGGTCGACACGACCGCGACGTGACCGCCCTGGGAACCCGGCCGGCCTACGGGCAGCCGGGCCAGCGCTCACGGCCGGTCGCAACGGCACCGTCGGCCAGCCTCGCGTAGTCGGTCCGTCGGACCGGTGCATCGGTGAAGGCACCCCCCGGGAGCGGCACCGCGAGCGGTTCGCCCTCCCCGTCCGTGTAGAGCACCTGCGACACTCCCGTTGCAGTCGTGACGGAGAGGGTGACCTGCCCGATCGCCAGTGGCAGCCGGTCGGCGCTTGTCTGCGCCGTGGCGTCCACGGAGATCACGGCCGTCGACCCCTCGATCGCGTCGAGGGACAGGTCGGCGGGCGGCACCCAGGCGCTCGACCACCCCTCCGTCCGCACGTCGTCCGTCGGACCGGACGACAAGAGGTCCAGGACGTACGCCACCTGCGCACCGGCCGGCTCGTTGCACGAGATCGACGCCTCCGACGGCACCAGACGGTCGTCGGCATCGACCCAGAAGACGAGGGCGCCCGAGGGACGCGTGCTGCCAGTGGGAGACGGGGACTCCGCGGACCGGTCGGCGGGCGCCAGCAACCGGTAGGGCACGTCCTCGTCGTCGACCCTGGTCACGCCGCCGTCGGGCAGGCCGCAGCCGGAGGCGGCGAGACCGGCCGCCGTCGCCGCGACGGCGAGGCGCCATCGGTGCCTCGACCGGTTCGTCACGCCACGACCTCCTCGGCGACAGGCAGGCGCACCACGAAGCAGGCCCCCACGTCCCGTCCCGACGTGCACCACACGCTGCCCCCCTGGTTGCGGACGCCTCGCTCGACGATGCTCAGACCGAGCCCGCTCCCGCTGCCCGGCTTGCGTCCTCCGGCGCGGGCGAAACGCTCGAAGACGCGCTCGCGGTCGGCCTCCGCGACACCCGGACCCTGGTCCTCGACGAGGACGTCGACGAACCGGCCGCGACCGACCACGCGCACGCCGGTCAGTCCGCCCCCGTGCATGTCGGCGTTGGCGATCAGGTTCACCAGTGCGCCGACAAGGGTGGGCCGGACGACCGTGACCGGTGTCCGCGCGGCCTCGCCCGCGGCGAGGAGACCGGGCGCCTTGCCGCATGCGCGCAGCGCCTGGGTCACGGCGTCGCCGATCTCGATCGTCACCGGGTCGCTGTCGGCGACCGCGGCGTCCAGTCGTCCCAGCAGCAACAGGTCCCGCAGGGCGCGCGTGAACCTGTCGAGCTCGGCTGCCATCAGGTCAACGGCCTCGCGCGACGCCGGCGGCAGTCCCTGGGAGGACTGGAGCAGGCTGAGGCTCGTGGTCAGGGTCGTCACCGGCGTGCGCAGCTCGTGGCTGACGTCGGCCGCGAACCGCGCGTCGTGCTCGATCCGCTCACGAAGCGCCTCGACCATGTGGTTGAAGGCGCCGACCAACGCCGCGAGGTCCGGGTCGCTCGTCGGCGGCAGCCGCGCGTCGAGGTCACCGGCGGAGACGCGCACCGCGACGGTCGTCACCTGGTCGAGCGGGGCCAGCACCCGGCGACTGGCGGCGCGGCCCAGGAGGGCACCCCCGATGGTCGTCAGCGCAGCGCAGATGGCGAGGGCGACCTGCAGCGTCGTCAGCGTCGCATCGAGCTCCTCGGCGACGGCGACCTCGTAGTACACCGCGTCGACCGCGGGGAGCGGAACTCCCACCACGACCGAGTGCGGGGTGGTGGCATCGCTCCAGCCCACCACCACCGACCCGTCGAGCACCGCCTCACGGAACGGACCGGTCGCGTCTTCCCCCTCGGGGTCCAGCGAGGACGAGTAGCGCCGACCGCCCCGTTCCACGATCAGGGTCGTGCCGACCGGTTGCGCGATGGCGCCCAGCACCTCGCTCACCTGGGCACCCGAGGTGAGCAGGTTGTCCCGCACGAGGGCCGCGTCGGTGTAGGCCTGCCGCAGGGCCGTCCGCTCGCGTTGCTCGACGAGGTAGTGCCGCGCCGAGAAGTACGTGCCCAGCGCGAGCGCCGTCGAGAGCACGAGTGCCCCGACCGCGAACGCGACGACGACCGACGTACGGAGCCCGACGTCGACCTGCGGCCGGATCACCTGACGTCCAGCCGGTACCCCAGGCCGCGCACCGTGACCAGCGTCTGCGGCGCTGCCGGGTCCAGCTCGAGCTTCTTGCGCAGCCGCCGCACGTGGACGTCCACGATCCGCTCGTCACCGAAGTAGCCGTGCTCCCAGACGTGCTCCAGCAACGCGGTACGGCTGAGCACCTGTCCCGGGTGGTCGGCGAGCACGCAGAGCAGACGGAACTCGGTGCTGGTCAGGTGGATCTCCGCGTCCCCCCGGGCGAGGATCGCCCCGGCACGGTCGAAGACCAGCGGTCCGGTCCGGCTGTCGAGCACCACGCGGTCCGCGGACGTGGGAGCGGGCGCGTCACCGGCGAGCGCGGGACGACGCAGCAGTGCCCGGAGGCGCGCCTGCACCTCCTCCACCACGAAGGGCTTGGTGACGTAGTCGTCGGCCCCCGCCTCGAGGGCCGCCACGATGTCGGTCACGGCGTCGCGGGCGCTCACCACCACGATCGGCGCCTGCGACAGCGGTCGCGCTCGCCGGATGAACGAGAACCCGTCCATCCCGGTCAGCATCAGGTCCACGAGCATCAGGTCGATGCCGCTCTGCTGGTCGACGAGCGTGAGGGCGTGCTCGGCGTCCGCGGACTCCAGGACCTCGTACCCCTCGTTCTCCAGGACGAGGCGCAGCGAGGTGCGCAGACCGGCGTCGTCCTCCAGCACGAGGAGCCGTGTCACAGCAGTCATGCCGCCATCGTTGGCGAACCCGCGAGCCGACGGCACACCCGGGGGGTGTTTTGTCACACAACTGCAACGAGCCGGTCCGGGGGCGGTCAACCCGCGTTGGCACGGTCGTGGCTGCCGATGGGATCAGGGGACTCACCGGCGACCAGGGGGTATCCCGGTGGTCCGGCCGTCCGTGAGCCGCGCTGAGCTCACCGGCGGCCGGGCGCCGGTCATCGGGGAGCAGGCGACGGCGCCGCGGGCGAGTCTCGGATACTGGCGCGGTGATCATCACCCGCGACGACGTCCTGACTGCCCGCGACAGGATCGCCGGACACGTACGGCGCACTCCCCTGCTCGCGCCCTCCGACCGTGACCGGGTGTGGCTCAAGTGCGAGCACCTGCAGCACTGCGGTGTCTTCAAGACGCGCGGTGCCTTCAACCGGCAGCTGGCAGCCCGCGAGCGCGGCGAGCTGGGAGCTGCCGGCATCGTGGTGGCCTCGGGCGGCAACGCCGGCCTCGCGCAGGCGTTCGTGGCGCGGGAGCTGGGCGTACGGGCCACCGTCTTCGTGCCGGAGACCGCGCCCGAGGTGAAGGTCGAACGCATCCGACGCTACGGCGCTGAGGTGCGGCGGGTCGGCGCGGAGTTCGCCGAGGCCCAGGAGGCCGCCGTCGCGTTCGCGCACGAGCGGGGAGCCGCGTTCGCGCACGCCTACGACCAGCCCGAGGTCGCGGCGGGAGCCGGCACGCTGGCCGAGGAGGTGCTCGACGACGAGCCCCGCATCGACACCATCGTCGTGTCCGTCGGGGGCGGCGGCCTGTACGCCGGGGTGGCCGCAGCCGCGAGGGGCCGGGCACGGGTCGTCGCCGTCGAGCCGGAGCTCATCCCGACGCTCCACCGCGCGATGGCAGCGGGGCGCCCGGTCGACGTGGACGTGTCAGGGGTCGCGGCGGACTCGCTCGGCGCGCGTCGCATCGGGGACCTCGCCCACGCCGCTGCCTTGGCCGAGCCGCCGGTCCCGGTCCTGGTGGGCGAGGACGACATCGTCGCCGCGCGTGCTCACCTGTGGGCCGAGCACCGGATCGCGTCCGAGCACGGTGCGGCGACAGCGATGGCCGCGCTGCTGTCGGGCGCCTACGTCCCGGCCGAGGGCGAGCGCGTGGCAGTCGTGGTGTGCGGCGCCAACACCGACCCGAGCACCCTGGCGTAGGGGCAGCCCCCGACACAGCAGCGGCGCGACCCGGGGGCCGCGCCGCTGTTGGTGCGTCGTGTTCGAGCCGTCCCACCGCCACTGGGGGGATCCGTACCCCGGCGGGAGGTCGAGGCACGGGTGGGCGGTGCTGGGCTCGGCGGACGACGCGGCCGCTCAATTCCTCAGCGTCACCCGGCAGCCGCCTGTTACGGGCTGGTCCGAGATATCTCGAGTGGTCTGGACCGGATCAGTCGTTCTCCCAGTACGGCCCCGGGCGGTAGGGGTCCGGTTCGATCGTGACGACCGGCCGCCGGACCGTGCGCCAGACCGTGCGGGGCTCACCGTCCGCGTCGACCACAGTGCGCGCGACGCGGAAGTTCACGTACGTCGTGGTGTAGGCGTTGCGCGAGTTGCGCTTGTTCTGCCACTGGTAGTCGAAGTTCCTGACGTACTTCCGGGTCAGCTTCTTGCCGCGGATGGTCATCCGGAGCTCGTCGTTGCCGGGACTGAGGCTCGCCCAGTTGGCGGACCCCGTGACGACCATGTGCGTGTCGGGGTTGCCGTTGTAGTTGCCCTGGATCGCGACGTACTTCTGGTGGCTGTAGTACGTCAGGATCAGGTCGTCCTTGCCGTCCTTGTTGAGGTCGTAGTCGTCGTCCGGGTTGTAGTCGAGACCGGTCGAGCGCAGGGGGATCCGCCCGCGCGACGTCGGGGCACCGATGATCCGCTTGGTGTGGAACCCGATCAGGCCGTACATCAGGCGCACCTTGCAGCCCTCGGCCCACTTCTGCCTGATCGCGGAGGCCAGGTAGTCACCGCGGTTGCCACGCATGGTGTGCATCGACACCGCGATGCGGCTCCGCGTCTGTCCGCCGGAGCCGTCGGGGGTGAGGCACTGGACCTTGCCCAGCAGGTCGAGCACGAGGTCGTTCTTCGGGCCCGACGGCTTGGGGTAGGCCCAGACCGTGTGCTTGTCGACGGAGTCGTCGCACGCCACGCCGTTGGCCGGCGTGCCGCAGAAGAACTGGGGCGGCTGTCGCGTGTCGTGGTCCTTGCGCATGTCGTTGAACAGTCGGACGAACTGGCGGAACAGCTCATGGTCCCCGGAGGTGAAGTAGAGGTCGTTCCACTGGTGGATGTCGGCGTTGAGCATCAGGTTGGCCGACCCCACGGCCAGGACGTCCTTGGACCTGCCGGCCTGGGAGAACGAGTAGAACTTCGTGTGCATGTTGTTGTACTGGTTCTGCTTGCTCCGGCACCCGGCCTTGCAGCGGTAGATGAAGCTGGAGCGGCCACGCTTGGCGCCGACCTCCTTGCGGACCGCCCGCATCGCCCTCGTGTACTGGTGGTCGTTGAGGATCATCTGCACCTTGACGCCCCGCCGGTGCGCGGCGATGAGCGCCCGGGCGACCGGCATCCGGTCGAACGAGTAGACCGCGATCCGGATCGTCGACCCCCTGCGGGTGTGCTCGATGGTGTCGATGACCTTGCGCTCGATCCGGAACCAGCCCTTCTTGCGGCGAGGGTCGTTGAAGAACGGTCCCTGCGGCGCCTTCCACCGCTTGCGGTCCGTGGCCGTGACCTTCGCAGCCGTCTGGACGGATGCCATCACTCCCCCGGACGCGGGGGGCGCGACCGCCGTCGCGGCGGGCACCTCCGCGACGTGGGTGCCCAGGGCGAGGCACAGGGCGATGAGCAGGACGAACAACCTCGACACAGATACAGCCTTCCTGGCCGCCACCGTCGGTGACGACGTGGTGTTGCGGCCCCGTCCACCGACCCGTGGACACGGGCGCGGACGAAGCACGTCGACCGGCCCACGGTGCACGCGGTCCGGTCCTGTCTCCAAAAGGACGACTCCCGGACCCACAAAGTTGTGGATCCGGGAGAAGTCGGTGACCACGCATCCTCCGTGGGAGACCATCGGCACCGGTCTCCCGCTTCCCAGAGACTCGTTCAATAGCCCTGCCCGAGCGCCGCGTGGCCGGCGCGGCGCGCCTGCGCCGGCGGGATCTGCGTCACCGACAGGAGCTCCTCGCGACCACCGGCCTCCTTGTCGATCGTGAGCACCACCCCGACACCTCGTGCGTAGTACTTGTGCTCCAGCACGTCGGGTTCGAGCGGGGTGGTGTCGGCGGTCATCACCAGGTCGTCGTACTCGCCGGCAGGCACGCTGGCCCGCTGACCGAGAGCGAGAACCTCGCCGTTGTCCTCGGCCTCGAACGACCCCTCCCGGGTGGTGATCTTGCCGTCCTCGAGCTCGGCGGTGTCCTCCCCGAGGTACCAGACGGTGCCGGCCGCGTCCTGGGCGTACCAGTCCAGGGTGTCCTCGATGATCTCGTCGTCGAGGGTGACGGTGTCACGCACCACGCGGGCGGTGATGCCGTTGGCGATACGGCGGGTCGCTGAGGTGGCGGTGACGACCACCTCGACGACCTCGCCGTCCTCGGTGGTCTCCCGGTAGGTCCAGCGGGTTCCCGGCTCGAGCGGGAACCACGGGTTGGTCACGTCCGCGGTGAAGTCCGCGGGATCGAGCTCAACCGGTTCGTCCGACTGCGGCAGCTGGTCCCCTCCGCCACAGCCGCTGGCATGGAAACACAACAGGTGGCGGCCAGGACTGCGATGGCACGCACCGGGGTCGCCTCGCGTCAGTCGTCGTCCGCGCCGGACTCGTCTTCGGTGCCGACGACCTGGAACTCCTCGTCGAGCTGCACGTCGACCTGGCTGCCGTCGTCGAGGGTGACCTCGACCTCGTACTTGCTCTCCTCGTCGTCGACCTCGGTCTCGGTGACAGTGCCTTCACCGGTCTCGGCGAGTGCTGCCCTCTCGGCCTTCTCCAGCTCTGAGGCTGGGATCGGGCTGTCCTTCGCGTCGTCGTCACCGGACACCGCTGCGGCGGCGCCCACGGTGCCCGCGGTGACCACGGCCGCGCTCGCTGCGATCAGAGCGATGCGCTTGCGGTTCGGCTTCATACCGACACGCTACGTCGGACAGATGACGAGTCCAATGGGTCTCAGTGCACAATCGCCTCTGACCTGCGTTTCCGCAGGCCAGGGGCGATTCTTCGGTCGGGCGGGTCTGCTGCACGGGTAGGTCAGGTCACACTGTCGCCCGTTCGTGCAGCAGGCCCCCGTGATCCTTCCGGTACGCGGGTCCATCGCGCGCGGAGCCACTGAGGCGAAAGAGCCCAGACAGGTTTTGGACAGAGCCTGAGGACAGGGTCCACCCACCAGGCCGCTCCGCCGAGGACCGCCGACCCAGGCCGGAGAACCCGAGTCGCGCGTCCCCCGCGCTCGCGTCATGAGGCGGCCAGGTGCGAGCCGCCCGGACCTCCGAACGGCCCGGGCAGGCAGGGCCGCAACAGCAGACCAACGGGGACCCAAGGAGGCACGCACAGCATGAGAGACATGAACCGCACAACATCCGTCGCCGCTCGGGAGGCCGACGACCTCGCCCCACTGAAAGCGTTCGTTGCCATCGCCCTTCCCGTCGGCTGGGTGCTCCTGTCCATCCCCTTGTTCGTCGACCTCCCCGTCGAGCCGTTCGTCCTGGGCACCCTGGTCTTCGGCCTGGTCCTGCCGACCGTCCTCCTGGTGAGGCGCGACCCCGGAGTGGATGGCCGCCAGCTATTCCGCGACTGCTTCCGCCTCCCCCGGCCCCGGATCCTGCTGATCCCGGCACTGCTGCTCATCCCGGCTGGCACATGGTTGGCCGCTCGGGCCTTCGACCAGCAGGCCGGCCTCGACGTGGGGTTCGTCGTCTCGCTCGCGCTGGGGAACGTGGCTGCCTCCTTGCTGATCGTGAATCTATGGGAGGAGATGGTCTGGGCCGGCTTCGTGCAGCGGCGGACCATGGCGCGATGGGGATACCTGCGCGGAAGCCTCGTCACGGCCGTCCTGTTCGTGGGCATCCACCTCCCGCTCGCCTTCTACGACGCCGACGATGCTGCCGCCCTGGGAGAGAACCTCGCCGGCCTCGTGGTCGCTGGGGTCGGGCTCCGGCTCCTCCTCGGCGCCTTCGACACGTGGGGCAGGCGCTCCATCCTGGCCCTTGCACTGCTGCACGCCACCTTCAACGCGTCGGGCGAGCTGCTCGACGCCGACTACGACTGGATCCGCTACCTGGTCACCCTCGCCTTCGGCCTCCTCGCTCTCGTGGCGATGAAGAACCGGGACAGCGCGCACCTGAACGAGAGGAACGAACGATGACCGCACACGTGCTGCACTACAGCGCCTTCACGTACCAGGGACGTGGGGGGAACCCGGCGGGCGTCGTCCTGGACGCCCACGGGCTCACCGATGCTGAGATGCTTCGGGTCGCCCAGGTCGTCGGGTACTCGGAGACCGCCTTCCTGTTCCCCGAGGACTCCCCCGCCGACCCCCGGCCCGGCGACGGGCACGTCCCCACGAGCGGCATCCACGCGGCACGGGTCAGGTACTTCAGCCCCTTGGCCGAGGTCGCGTTCTGCGGCCACGCCACCGTCGCATCCGCTGCTGCTGCGGCCGACAGGCACGGTCCCGGGGAGCTCCACCTCTCCACGCACGTGGGACCAGTGGTCATCAGCACCTGGACGGCCGGAGGCCACACAGGTGCGACGCTGACCTCGCCCCCCGCCAGCAGCCGCGCTGCCACCCCGGCCGAGCTGGAGCCTGCCCTGGACGCCTTCGGGTGGACCGTCCAGGACCTCGACCCAGAGTTCCCTGCGCACGTCGGTTTCGCTGGGAACCACCACCTCATGCTGGGGGTCGGCTCGCGAGACACGCTGGCCGCCATGACCTACGACTACCCGGCACTCGCCCGAGTGATGGAAGGCGCGTCATGGACGACGGTGAACGTGTTCTGGGCAGAATCCGACGTCGTCTTCCACGCGCGCAACCCCTTCCCACCCGGTGGCGTCGTGGAGGACCCGGCGACCGGCGCTGCGGCCGCAGCATTCGGCGGTTACCTGCGCCAGATCGGCCACAGCCGACCCCCCGCCAGGCTCACCATCTACCAGGGGCATGACCTCGGCACACCGAGTGAGCTGACGGTCGAGCTGCGGCCTGGTCAGGACGGCATCGCTGTCAGCGGTGAGGCGACCGAGATACCGAGCGACGAAGACGCCCGCACGGTCCTGTGACCACCCTCCACCAGACAGGAGCACACCGATGGCAACCACCCGATCACCACAACACAAGGTCCTCCAGATGCGAGTCGTCGTCGAGGCTGACGACTATGACGAGGCCCTCGCCTTCTATCGAGACGCCTTGGGTGCGGCCGAGGAGCTCCAGGTCCACTCGGCCGCGGGCGAGCACGTCACGATCCTCGACGTAGGACGCGCCACACTCGAGCTCTCCAACCATGCCCAGGTGGACATGATCGACCGGGTCGAGGTCGGGCGCCGAGTGAGCCCGCACGTGAGGGTGGCGTTCGAAGTCGCGGATGCGACCACCACCACCGAGGAGCTGGTCCGAGCCGGCGCCGAGCTCGTCGCACCACCGACGGTCACACCCTGGCGGTCTCGCAACGCACGACTGAACGCGCCAGCCGGACTCCAGATCACCGTCTTCGAGGAGTCGGAGGACGCCTCATGATGAGCACCCCCACCACGGTCCGGCTCCCCGACTCCACGGCCCTCGTCGTGATCGACGCCCAGGCCGGGTTCGACGCCCCCTCCTGGGGACGGCGCAACAATCCGCACTGCGACCAGAACATCGCCACACTTGTGTCGACCTTCGTGGCTGCGGGCCGGCCGGTCGTGTACGTACGTCACGAGTCCGCGAGCCCGAAGAGCACACTGCACCCGCAGCACCCGGGCAACGCACTGAAGCCCTACCTCCAGGAGCACTCCCCGGACCTGGTGGTGACGAAGACGGTGCATTCCAGCTTCCACGGGACCCCTGACCTCGACGCCTGGCTGCGTGGGCGCGGCGTAACTGGCATCGTGATCGCCGGCATCACGACCAACCACTGCTGTGAGACGACGGCGCGCGTGGGCGACAACATCGGGTACGAGGTCTGGTTCGCGCTCGACGCCACCCACACCTTCGACCGGGTCGGGCCTGATGGCGCCACGATGACGGCCGACGAGCTCTCGCGAGCAACCGCGACGAACCTCCACGGCCAGTTCGCGACCGTCGTCTCGACGGAGCAGGTCGTCGCTGCCGCCTGCGCACCTGCCCCACGAGCGAAGCCCTCCGCCGAATGAACGGCGACGAGTTCCGGGTGACCATCAGCGGCAAGTTCGTCCACCTGACCAGCCAGCAGCGCCGCGACCTCCTTGCCGGCTCCGACGTCGCCCTGATGTCGTTCAGCCGCGCGGGGACCTTCACGTGCGACCCCACGGGGACGGTCTTCACGTTCCGGTGCGCCGTACCGGCCAACGAGGCCGGCGGCGCACCGGATTCCCAGGAGGAGTCCGTACGTGCGCTGGCGCTCGCTGCGCTGGCCGCCCACGGCTACCAGGTCCAGGCTCGGCGGACCACGGTCGTCGACCTTCGCGAGATCAAGATCCCGCGGCGGTAGCAGGTGCAGAGGAAGAGTCGTGGAGATCGCGGCCATCGGAGCGCACGGGTGCTTCGCCCGGGCGCAGGCGGGGCGTCGTGAGCGTCGCAGGGCATGGAGATCTGCTGTCCACACTGGGCCCGCGACGCCGCCGCCCTGCTGTGGTGCGCCGTGCTCTCGGGACTGCTGCTGTCGATGCTCGACCAGACCATCGTCGGGACTGCGCTCCCCACCATCGTCGAGGACCTGGGCGGCCACCGCTGGTACGTCTGGGTGGTGAGCGCGTACCTCGTGCCGGCCGCCGTGATGATCCTGGTCTTCATGCGGCTCTCGGACCGTCGCGGGGATCGCGCTGCTGGGACTGCACGGGCGCGACCTACTGGCTCCTCGACCGCCCGAACGTGACCGACCGCTGACCGATCGACTCGCAGGACTGCGACCCCCGGCGAGCAGCAAGACACGACACCGACACGCACCACCCCCACACACACCGAGAAGGAGACGCCGATGAGCCGGAAGTCCGTGCACGTGACAGCAGAGTCGAGGGCCACCCCCAGCCAGGTCTGGACGCTCCTCGCCGATGGGCCCTCGTGGACACGATGGGCCGGATTCGACGAGGTCGGCTACGACCGCGAAGGCAACCCCGCTCCGCACGGCCTCGGCGCGGTACGACGTATCCGCATCGGCCGGCTCACCTCCACCGAGAACGTTCTCGCGTTCGAGGAGGACAGGCGGTTCTCGTACGACTATGTCGGAACCCTGCCCTTCAAGACGTACCGCGCCGACGTCACCCTGACTGCCGTCGAGGGCGGCACGTTGATCGACTGGCGCTCCCAGTTCACCACCAAGTACCCCTTCACCGGCGCCCTCCTGCGCCTCGTCATGACCCGGGTCCTCACCGACATCTCGAAGCGGCTCGCAGCCGCCGCGGAGGGCGTGGCCCCGGACGAACCCAGCGCGAGCTGACCGCCGAACCGCTGATCCGCGCGCTGCCGGCCGGACTCGTCCTGCCGGCGTTGCGTCGAAAGCTGCCCACAGGCGTGTGGTGGCTCCGGGCGGCCGTGCTCGGCCTGCTCGAGTTCGTCCTGATCAAGCGATGGCCCGCCCCCGTCGACATGGTCACCTTGTGAAGTCAGCTTCTTGGGGTGCAAGAGTTCTCACCATTCTGACCCCGAACGTGGGGCTGCATGGAGTCAACTGGCGCAGGCGCCTACAACGACAACAGGGCTCTGACCTGCAGTTTTGCAGATCAGAGCCCTGTTTCACTCGGTCGGGCTGACAGGATTTGAACCTGCGACCCCCTGTAGGGATCCGGCCCACTTTTCCAGGGCCCCTGACTCCGGAGTTCTTGCGGGTTCCCTCGTGATTTCAAGGGCTTGTGCAACTTGCTGGTCCAGATTACATGGGGTCATTTCGGGAGGTTTGGCGATGGTTTCTGGAGAGTAAGTGGAGACTTGTCGAGTCCCGCGCGGCGCTCGTCGCGTCGCCGGACGCGAGGATCTGCGCTTCCACGATCTGCTGCACGGCGCTCTCACCGAGGCCGTTCGCCACGGAGCCACGCTCGCCGAGCCGATGGCGCGGGTCACTCCACCTGCCAAGCGGCGATGCGCCAGCAGCAGGCCGCATCGGACCGGCTCACTGAGCTGGCGCGCAAGCGGGCCGAGGTACGCGGCCGGATGGCGGACAGCGGGGCTGCCCCAGACGCCTGAGGACGCACTATCTGGCCAAGCTGCCGGTCGCGCGCGCTGGCAGAGCACGCCATCGACGTCGAGCAGTGCGGCCAACGCCATCGGCAGGCTGTCTTGACGAACGGCAACTCATGCGAAACCATCGCCATATGGCGATGACAGAGATCCCGAGCGGTCAATCACCGCGCAACGAGCAAGCGGTCGACGGACTCGCTGCGGCAGCGTGCCTCTTCCACGGGTTCAGCGACCCGTCCCGGATCGCGATCCTGCGCCACCTCGCCTTGGGCGAGCACCGGGTGGTGGACCTGACCGCTCACCTCGCGTTGGCCCAGTCGACGGTCTCCAAGCATCTCGCGTGCTTGCGCGACTGCGGCTTGGTCACGTCCCGGCCCGAGGGCCGCGCCACCGTGTACACGCTCAACCACGCGGAGGCGCTGACGGACCTGTGGGTCGCCGCCGAACGGCTACTCGCCGCCACAGGTGAGGCAGTGACGCTCTGCCCGAACTACGGCACCGACAGCCTCCTCTCCCCCGACGACACCAAGGACGCCCGATGAGCTCGCCCGACACCGCCCGCTCCCGCGCAGCAGACCTCTCCCCCGAGGACCGCAGCCGTCTAGGCCGCCGGGCGCAACTACTGGCCGGAGCGTCGGTGGCCTACAACGGGATCGAGGCCGTTGTCGCCATCACGGCGGGGCTCGTCGCGGGATCAGTCGCGCTCGTTGGGTTCGGTCTGGACTCGATCGTCGAGGTCTCCAGCGGGCTCATCATCTTGTGGCAGTTCCGCCACCGCCTGCCCGAATCCCGCGAACTACAGGCCCTGCGCCTGATGGCGCTGTCGTTCTTCGCGCTCGCCGCCTACGTCACCTTCGAGTCAGTCCGTGCGCTGCTCAGCAACCACGACCCCGACACCTCGACGGTCGGCATCGCGTTGGCTGCGGCGTCGCTGGTCATCATGCCCTTCCTGTCCTGGGCCCAGCGGCGCACCGGCAGGGCTCTCGGCTCCAACGCGGTGGTCGCGGACTCCACACAGACGCTGCTGTGCACCTACCTTTCGGCCGTGCTGCTCGTCGGGCTGGTCCTCAACGCCACCCTCGGTTGGTCCTGGGCCGACCCCGTCGCCGGCCTCATCATCGCTGCGGTCGCGGCCAAGGAGGGCCGCGAGGCGTGGCGCGGGGAGAACTGCGGCTGCGGGCCCGTCGGCCTCGGCGCAGACGACGCCGCCGACGGATGCTGCAGCGGCGGGACCTGCACCGACGGCTGCTGCACACCCACCGACAAGACCGACCACACGACGCCTACTGTCGACGTGTTCCAGATCGACCGGCAGCACTGATGTCGCGACCCACGAACCACCTTCCAGGGGCTGCTGCGCTGACCGACGCGGAGACCGAACGGCTGACGCGTCGCGGGCTCCGGCTGGCGCAGTTCACCATCGACTACAACCTCGTCGGGGGTGCCGTGGCCATCCACGACGGCCGCGCGTCGTAGGAATACGAATTGGTCGAGGACGACGATAGACAGGATGAGGACGATGAACGAGCTGGGCAACGACGCGACTGCGGTCACCGCACTGGCCATCTACGCGCTCTACCTGGGCGTCGGGTTCGGGTTACGCACCTGGGTGCAGTGGCGCCGCACCGGCGACACCGGCTGGCGAGGCATCTCCGGCCGCCTCGGCTCCCCCGAGTGGTGGGCTGGAGTCCTGTTCACCGTCGCGCTCGTAGCCGGCGTCCTCGGGCCCATCACCGCACTACTCGGACTCGAGCCGGTCGCGATTCTTGACGGAGCGTCTGCTCAACTGTTTGGCGCCGCGCTGGCATTCGCCGGCGTGCTGTCCACCTTCGCCACCCAGCTCGCGATGGGCACCAGCTGGCGCATCGGCGTCGACGAGACCGAGACCACCGACCTGGTCACCACCGGCCCGTTCGCGCTGGCCCGCAATCCCATCTTCACTGCCATGGCCACCACCGGCCTAGGCCTGGCGCTCATGGTCCCCAATGTCATCGCTCTCCTCGGGTTCGCCCTACTGCTCTTTGCACTACAGCTGCAGGTAAGAGTGGTCGAGGAGCCGTACCTCCTGCGCACCCACGGCCAGTCCTACGCCTCCTATGCGGCCACGGTCGGCCGCTTCGTCCCCGGCCTCGGACGCTTGACCACTCAGAACTGAGGGAGTTGCCGGATCGGCGCCGGACCCGGCCGCGGCTCGGCGACTGGCTGCCCGCTCCTGTCATCGAGGGGGGTTGCCGCAACTTGCGGAACAGACGTCCTACAGCTAACGCATCGAGACCGTCGGCGTGGCCAACGTTGATGAGCGCGCCGAGCCGACAGCCTTGAAGCTCCGGACGGTTTGAGGCAGCGTGCGGTACCCCCGACACGGCGACAGCGAGATACGTCAAGCCGGTCTCAGCTGACTGGCACCCGCCCATCGACATCCCCGGGGACCAGGCGCGGAACAAGCCGGACGAGGACGACCATCGCGACCAGTTCCACCATGGTCTGGGTGACCACTGCCAGCGGCGCGATGTCGAACGCGGCAGGCAGGGCGAGCGCGAGCGGGAGGACGACCAGCGAGTTGCGGGTCGCGAACGAGAACGCGACAGCCCGGGTCCCCGGTGCGTCGAGCTGAGCCGCGCGGCCGGCGAGCACGCCTAGGGTCACAGTGGCCACCACGAAGATCACGTACAGCGGCACGAGCCTGGCCAGGTCGAACGCCCGAGAACCCACGGCAGCGACCTGCGAGCCGATGACGACCGCCAACGTCGCCATCATCAGCGGCACCATCGCCGCGGCCATCACGTCCTCGACCACACCACCGACCCTGTGCCGGCGACCCAGCGCCTGCACCAGTGCTGCAGCGGACAGCGGCGCGACGATGAGCACGAGGAACGCCTCGACGAACGGGGCCACGTCGACCACGTCGAGGACCTCGCGGCCGGCGAACATCCACAGGTAGAGCGGCAGCAGCAGCATCTGCGCCAACATCAGCAGCGGTGCGGCCGCGAGCAGCCGCGCACGTGCTCCCCCGGCGAGGCCAGTGAACACGATGACGTAGTCGATGCACGGCGTGAGCAGCACCAGCAGAACGCCCAACATCAGGCCTCGGTCGTCGGCCACGAACCTCGACAACCCGAAGGCCAGCAGCGGGACCACCACGAAGTTGCCCACCAGCACCGTGGCGAGGAACCGGACGTCGCCGAACGCGCGGCCCACCTCGATGAGCGGGACGCCGAGGAACGTCGCAAACAGCAGCAGCGCCAGCACCGGGTTGATGGCGTGCTCGAGCGTCGGAGCCGTGCCCGGGGCCGACAGTCCGAGTGCCGCGCCCGCCACGATGGCGACCAGGTACAGGAGCACCTGGTGCTCGTCCCACCAGGCCACCAGCAGCTGTGCGCGCGACGGTGTCGTGCTCACTGTCCAGCGCCACAGCCGGCCGCGCCTACGCCGCGCACGGTGCCTACGGGGTTCGCCTCAGCCAGCAGCATGCACTCGCTCCGGCACGACGCGGCTCTGTCGGGGCACGCTGCGACGCTCGCGGTGGCAGCCACGAGCCGGCGGCGCAACAGCCGCAGCCCGGCCAGTTGCCTGTCCACCTCGGCCAGCCGCTCACGCAGCTTGGGATGCAGCGTCTCGCGGACCTGCGTGCACGTCTCATCCTCCACCGCGCTCACCAGGTCCACGATCTCCGGCAGCGAGAGCGCGAGGTGCTTCGCGGACTCGACGAACGACAACCGCTCGAGCACCGACTCGTCGTAGGAGCGGTAGGCGTTGGCCTCGCGCGGCGCGTCGAGCAGGTCGGCGGTCTCGTAGTACCTCGCCGTGGTGGCGGGAACACCGGACCTGGTCGCTACCTCGGACATGCGCACCCGGTCAGCCTAGACATCCAGCCCACTTGAAGGTCCAGTCGGTGTTGACGACGGTCCGTGCACCTTCCAACCCGGGCCTAGGTACAGAGTTGCGGTCGGCGCATGAACCAACTGGCCGCGTGATGAACGCCGGCGCATGCACACTTCCCACCGCCCAACGTCGACTGCGTCTCACCGCGTGCAACGATCTCTTCACCCATGATGTGACGAACGTGCCGGCGCTCCGAGGCCCGACCGTCGCTGACCGCCCACACGCGCGTCCGATGAGCACGAACGGACGTGCGTCTGCACGAGCGGTTCAACCAACCCAGATACACCACGTCGCCATCAGGTGGGGCCGCCGGTCGGCGCTTCCGAGCGTGCCTCTCAGGCGCCGAACAGCAGGAACAGGCCCATGAAGGTGTAGAGCACCATCGCGAGGAGCAACGGGAGTTGACCCGTGACCTGGTGCTTCTTGGGCAGGACCTCCAATGCACGGTCATGGGCCGCGATCACCCCGAGCACGTGTCCGGCCACGATGGCCAGGACCTTGGTCGTGGCCAGGAAGGTCGGGTTCTGGGCGAGCCAGTAGTTCACCTCCCAGTCAGCCGTACCGAACAGGTCTGCTCCGACCCCCATCGGGTCGCTCAGCTGGATCAGCGTCAGCTGCCCGGTCTGGATGAAGAAGCTGAGGTAGTGGGCGACCATGTAGCCGACGATGATCGGGACGACGGAGTGCGCCAGACGGCGGGGCAGCTGCCTGCGGTCGACGCCACCCACACCGGTGGCCATGGAAGCGGCAGCGAACGTCACGCCGACGATGGCGACAGCGACCAGGAGCCCGATCGTCCCCCACACGGTCGAGCTGATGTTGCTGCCCTGTAGGAAACGGATCCATGTCGCGGTGTCTCGCCAGCTGTCGTACGCGGTGCTCCCGAGCAACACCGCAACGACGGCGACGAGCCCGCCCTCAGCGGGGATGCGCGACAGATGCCGCAGCGGACTGACCCAGATCAGGTGGCCGCGGGCGTCCCGTCCCCAAGGGGACAGGTGGGCCAGCAGCGTGGAGTAGACCTCGAACGGGTCGGCCCGTTCGAGCCAGCGATCGCCGTAGACAGCGCTGCCGACCACCATCACCGCCACGTAGATGGCGATGGACAGCCTGAGCGGGCCCAGGTACGTCGAGTCCGGAGAGACCAGCTCGAGCCACACGAAGGCGAACAGCCCGATGGCTGCGGGCCAGTAGCCGAGACGTGCCGGGTAGTCCCGGAGCCCGCGCGAGGGTGGTTGGCCCGTTGCCCTGGACACCAGCAGGTGAAGCGTCCGGACAGGGCTCACGGCCCGATAGAACCGACCGAACAGCAACGACGCAGGCACCAGGCCCACCCACAGCCAGACGTAGACCACACCGAAGATCGGGTTGATGAGGGTGTCGGGCCCGAAGAGCGTGGGCCACAGCATGAAGCAAAAGAAGAGCAGCCCCAGCGCACGCAGCAGGAGCGACCAACCGGCAGTGTCGAAGATCCGCACCAGCACGATCGGCACTTGGCGGTCTGGGCCGCCGGCGAAGCGCGGTGTCCGCCAAGCGAGCAGAAGGACGACGAAAGACAGGGTCAGCGCCGCGGTGCCGGCGGCGATGGCCATCGAGGCCGGGATCGGCAGGTCGGAACCGCCGCCCAGACCGTGCATGGGCAGGATGAACTGGTTCATTCAGCGTGCCTCGATCAGGGCGACCACAGCACCGGTGTCGTGCTCCTCGACCTCGACGCTGCCCGGAGTCTCGATCACCAGCTGTGCGCTGGTCCGTCCGGCGTCGAACTCGACGTACTGCTCCGGGGTCGAGTGGACGTGCAGCTCCCCGGCACGGTCGGACTGGATCTCGATCATGAGCTTCTCCCCCGTCTCCAGCTCGATCTCCTCCGCGTTCGGCTGGACGTTCGGGCCATCGATCCTCACGAGCAGCTCGGGTGCGGCCGGCGTGGGCTCCTCTTCCGCCGTCGCCGTGTCACTCGGCGTGGGGGTTGGGGAGATCGACGGCGTGGCGGACGAGGTCGGCTCAGTGGTCGGCTCACTGGTTGGCTCGCTGCTGGAGCACGCAGCGAGGACGGTCGTGGCAGCGACGAGTGCCGCAAAGGTCTTTGTGGAACGGACGCGTGTGGACATAGCAGGTCTCCTGGATCGGGACGGGGCAGGGCACGCCTACGGACGCCGCTCCGCGGCGTACGTGCGCATGGAGTCGTGGGTCAGATCGCAGTCAACGGGGGTCCGCGTCGCCCGAGGCCACCGGCGAGGGGGTTGCGCAGCCGACTCGGCCGCTGGGCGCCGACGCTCCATGGGCCCACTTCGGGCTCCACCACGGCCGCGCAGTCACTCCGGACAGTGACCCGGAGGAGTGCATGGGCCACGGACCAGCCCACTAGCACCAGTACGGTCCAGAGCGCGCGTTCGCCCTGCGCGAGCCACCACGCGACGACGCCCGCCGCTGCCAGGTGAGCGAGGGCCATTGCGGCGTTGGGGCCGGTGAGGTCACTGACGACGTGGGTGAACCAGTGAGGTACGACGAGGTCGCCGCCGGCATCCGGCTCGACACGGACCTCCGTCAACTCCCGGAGTGACCCGCGGCGACCTGCGCCGACGTGTGTCGATGGCATCGACTGCACCAAGGCCGGGCCACGAGAAGGATGGCCTCCGCCGTGACCCGCAGAAGCAGTGAGCACCAGATGGGTGGCGAACTGTCCCCCACCGACCAGGACCACGAGGCGGAGCAAGTCCGCCGGGCGGCCCATCGACGCGATGCAGATCGAGCCCAGCGCCAGCACGATCGCGGTCATCCAGGCCGCAGACGGGAGATTTCCCCCGCCCGCGACGTGAGCCGCGACTCCGAGGCCGACAGCCACGACAGCCGTCACCGCTCCCCGCGCTGCCCGCAGGACGGGACTGACGAGGAGGTCGTTCACGGACCGATCCTCTCGCACTGGCTTGTCGACTCGTAGGTTGGTGGCCGCGGACCAGGACGGCTTCCCGCCCTTGTTACTATCTCGAATAGTAGACCCCGTGGAAGGTGACAGACGTGCGCAAGCAAAGCCAGGCGGCCCTGACCGTCGCCGCGGTCGTGGTGATCGCGATCGTCGGTGTGTTCGTGGTGAACCAGGTGCGAGGAGGCGACGAGCCGGCATCCGCTGAGGTCTCACGCGCGATCGCGGACGGAGCGATCGTTCGGGACGACAGCCACGTGCTGGGAGAGGAGGGCTCCAGCGACGTGACCTTCGTCGAGTTCCTCGACTTCGAGTGCGAGGCGTGCGGCGCCGCTTACCCCATCGTGGAAGACCTTCGGGAGAAGTACGCCGGCGAGGTCACCTTCGTGATCCGGTACTTCCCGCTCCCCGGGCACGTCAACTCTGGTGCGGCCGCGCGCGCGGTGGAGTCGGCCGCGCGCCAGGGCGAGCTCGAGGCGATGTACAGCAAGATGTACGAGACCCAGGCAGAGTGGGGCGAGTCGCAGGAGCCGAAGGACGAGCTGTTCAGGACGTACGCCGAGGACCTGGGTCTCGACATGGATCAGTACGACGCCGACGTCGCTTCCGAGGACGTCGCCGACCGGGTCGCCCGCGACGTGGCTGATGGTGAGTCGCTGGGTGTGTCAGGAACTCCGACGTTCTTCGTCGACGGCGAGCTCTTCCAGCCGCGCACCGTCGAGGACTTCACCGCGGTGATCGATGAGGCCCTGGCCGAGTGAGCAGTGACCGTCGCCTGGCCTGGGGGCTGACCGCTGGCGGGGTCGTCGGCTTCATCGCTGCTGCGGTGCTCCTCGTCGAACGCATCAGGCTCGCGCAGGACAGCGACTACGTGCCCACCTGCAGCCTCAACCCCGTGCTGAGCTGCGGGTCGGTGATGGAGACCGCGCAGGCGTCGTTGCTGGGATTCCCCAACCCGATCATCGGCGTCGCCGCGTTCCCGGTCGTCGTGACCACCGGGGTGGCCGTCCTGGCCGGCGCCCGGCTGGCACGCTGGTACTGGCTCGGGCTCCAGGTCGGCGTCACCGCAGCGTTGGCGTTCGTGGCCTGGTTGGCGTTCCAGAGCATCTACCGCATCGGTGCCTTGTGCCCCTACTGCATGGTCGTGTGGGCGGTCGTGATCCCGATGTTCTGGTACGTCACTCTGCGCAACCTGGCTGGCGGTGCGTTCGGCGAGAAGCTGCGGCGCAGCCGCGCGTCCGTGGTGTCGGCGGAATGGCACGCGCCGATCCTTCTCGTGCCATTCCTCGTCCTGCTCGGGTTGGTCGGCGAGCGGTTCTGGTCCTACTGGTCCACGCTCCTGTGAGGGTGCGAGCGTGATCGGCGGCGCCCAGGGCGCGATACTCGATGGCTCGATGCTCATCGCGTTGCCGATCGCCTTCACCGCGGGACTGCTGTCGTTCTTCACACCCTGCTCGCTGCCGTTGGTACCGGGCTACCTGTCCTACGTCGCAGGCATGGCCGGCAGCGAGTCGCAGGTCACCCGCGAGCTCGGTGGTGGCGCGCCGAGCGGTCGCTCTCGCACGGTGCTCGGCGCAGCGCTGTTCGTGCTCGGTTTCGCTGTCGTCTTCACCAGCTACGGCGTGGCTTTCGGATCGCTCGGCGCCCGGCTCCTGGTCCATCAGGAGCTGGTCGTGCGCTTCGCTGGAGTGCTGACCATCGGCCTGGGAATTCTCTTCGCCGGCGTCGCCGGGCGACTCCCCGTGCTGGGTAGCACTGTGCGGGTGCGGATCGTCCCTCGTGTCGGGCTCGCCGGCGCGCCGCTGCTGGGCGCCGTCTTCGCCGTCGGCTGGACGCCGTGCATCGGGCCCGCGCTCGCAGCGGTGCTCACCCTCGCCACCACGACGGCGACTGCCGGGCGCGGAGCGCTCCTGTCACTTGGTTACGCGATGGGGCTCGGCCTCCCTTTCCTTCTCGCGGCAATGTCGCTCACGCGTTCCATGCGGGTCTTCGCTTGGGTCCGCGAGCGCTCGGCGCTCATCACTCGTGGGGGCGGGGTCCTCCTCGTCATCGTGGGACTTCTGCAGGTGACGGGGCTGTGGTCGCAGGGAATCGCTGCCATGCAGGTGCTCGTCCTCGGTTGGCAGGCCCCGCTGTGAACACTCGTCCACGAAGGAGCTTCTTCTTCATCTCGACGGTCGTCGTGACCGGCATCATCTGCTGGGTCGTGTTCGCGCAGTCCATGGCGGCAGATCAGACTTCCCCGAGCCGTTCCTCAGGCGCTCGCGACGTAGTGCAGCAGTACGAAACGGGCGAGCGGACCACCGTCGGGTCCTTCGATGCCGAACTGCTCGACGGCTCTCGCCTGAGCAGCGACAGCCTGCGCGGGACGGTGACGGTCGTCAACGTCTGGGGGTCGTGGTGCGGTCCGTGCCGGGCCGAGGCTCCAGAGCTCGTCGAGGCGGCCCGGAAGCTCGGTCCCAGCGCTGCCTTCTACGGGATCAACGTGCGGGACAGTCCTGACGCCGCCCGAGCGTTCGAGCGAGCCTTCGACATCCCTTATCCCAGCATCCATCCCGATGACAGCGCCACCGCCATCCTGGCGTTCGGGGGCGTGCTGACTGCGGCTGCGGTGCCGAGCACGGTGGTGATCGACGCCGAGGGCACCGTCGCGGCTCGGGTGATCGGGCAGATTGACGCCGCCACGCTCATCGGCCTCGTGGAAGACGCGCAGTGAGGGCGACTCGGACTGGAGCGCCGAGCCGGAGAGATTGTCAGTCGTGCGCAGGTACGTCGGCAACTGTGCAGCAATCCATCGTGGCGGCCTCCACTGCGGGGGCGAGCGCAAGCCCGAGCGGCAGCGCGAGCACCAGCGCCACGGCAGTCCCTGCCAGCGCACCAAGCCCTCTGACGGGAGACCCGGCCGGCGAGGTGAGTCGTCGTACGCGCGCCAGAGCAGCGGTGTCGCTTGCGGCGAGAGCTGCCTCCGGACGGGCGCCCGTTCCCAGCGCCACGATGGCAGCGGCGAGCGAACGACGGTCGGCTGGACTGATGGCGGCGTCGTCTGCTGCCATCTCGAGGAGCACGGCGGTCTGCTCGTGCGCATCCCCGAAGAGCGGGACCCACGGGAAGGTCTTGGCCAGCGCCCCCGAGTAGGCCAGCGCCAGGTCGTGTCGCGCTCGTAGGTGACGACGCTCGTGGCCCAGGACCAGCTCGCGCTCACGATCGCCCAGGAGGGCGATCGCCGCTGAAGACAGCACCACAGTCCCCTCCCCACTGCCCGGCAGGCAGTAGGCGACGGGAACCTCGTGCTCGATCACGGTGAAGCCACCCGGATCGCGCCGACCGATGAGAGCCAGTGCATCAAGCTGTGATCGACGCACCCTGCGTGTCCGCGCGAAGCTGCGGACCGTCGTGGTGACGAGCATCGCCGTGAGGCATGCGACCATCGCGAGGCCCAGGACGCCGGGCCAGCTACCGAGAGGCGTCTCGTAGTGCTCGACGATCGTGAGCGTGTGGGCGCCCATGAGGTAGGCCAACGAGAACCTCAGCGGAAGGAACGGGAGCGCCAGGGCGATCGCGGCCAGCAGGATGGACGCCATCACCGACGTCGACAGTGCTTGCCAGCCGATGACTGCCACCCGGGGAGAGCGTGCTGCCCATGATCGACTCAACAGCCACCGTCCGAGCGAGGACGCGAGACACGCGAAGGCGACCAGCAGGAGTGCGGCGGTCACGGCGCGTCGTCCACTCGCTCCGACAACGCCGACAACAGGTCTGCGGCCTCGTCGCGGTCCATCTTCCCGACCAGGTGGAGGAGGGCGGCAGTGCGGTCCTGACTGTCGGCGAGAACTTCGTGCAGGACGGCCGCGGTGTGCTCGTCCCGCGAGGAGACAGGTGAGTAGAGGTAGGCCTTGCCGTGCTTCTGCCGCGTCACGAGGCCCTTCGAGTGAAGGTTGTCCATGACGGTCATCACCGTGGTGTACGCGAGCTCACGCTCCTCTGTGAGCGTCTCTCGCATCTCTCTCACGGACACGGGATTCCCCACACTCCACAGGTGCTGCATCACCATGGCTTCGAGCTGACCCAGCTGCCTCACCTGCGTTGCCCCTTCTCCCGATCCTTGCTACGAGCTTCCATCGTAGGAGGCAGGCGTCTGTGTGTCAGGTCCGCCTGTGCCAGCTGGCCCAGGTAGGTGTTGTACGCCGTCAGCTCCTTGTCGCCTCCTCGCTCCTCCTGACGGTCGTAGCGTCGGCGCTCACGACGATCGGCTCTCACCCAACCTGCGATCAGGGCGACAGCCATGATGAGGATCGGGTACTCCCCCATCACCCAGCCGATCGAAGCGCCGACGTACTGGTCGTCGAGCAGCGACCGACCCCACGGTCGGCCGAGGGCCTCGAACCAGCCAGCTGCCAGCACCGTGGAGCTCGACATCAGGCTGACGGCGAAAAGAGCATGGAAGCCGAACGTGACCAAGATGAGGAGCACGCGGAGTGGATACGGCGTACGTCGGGGTGCAGGGTCGGAGCCGACCACGCTCTCGGCGAAGAGGTAGCCGGTGAGCAGGAAGTGCACGGTCATCACCACGTGCGCGGTGTGGGACTCCAGCGACATCTCGAAGGCCGAGGTGTAGTAGAACGCCACCATGGAGACGACGAACATCCCTGCAGCCACGACGGGGTGCCCGAGCACGTGAACAGGTAGGGAGCGGCTCACGCTCACCACCCACTCCCGCGGCCCTCTCGATCCGTCACCGCGGCGCGGCAGCGACCGCAACGCAAGCGTGATCGGTGTCCCCAGAACCAGGAAGACCGGAACCGCGGTCGCAACGGTCATGTGCTGGACCATGTGCATGCTGAACAGCACGCGGCCGTACGTCCCCGGCGCACCGTTGGTGGCCCACAGGAAGAGCAAGCACCCGACCAGCCACGACGCGGTGCGCAACCACGACCACGTATCCCCTCGCCGTCGCAGGCGTCGGGCAGCCAGCAGGTACCAGGCGATCGCAGCGACCCCGAGCGGGAGGAAGAGCGCGTCGACGTTCCACGCAGTGATCCATTGCGAGGCATCGAGCGGCACGGGCAGCGGCCTCCCCAACAGGGACTCGGCTGCAGTGAGGGGGCGCGGCGGCTCCTGCGGAACAGGTGGGGCCGTGCGGGCGAGCGCGACTCCCAGTCCGGCTGCGCCCGCCAGGACTGCCAGCTCGACGCCGGCGAGTCGCCAGAATGCGAGGTCCGCGCCGCGTGCCACGGCGGCGAGGGTGCGGCGACGGTGCCACCAGCCGGCCGCCGCCAGCATCGCGACAGCGGCGAGCTTTGCCCCGAGGATCACCCCGTAGGAGGACAGCAATGATGCCGGCGACGGTAGGCGTAGCCACGCCCCGAAGGCTCCCGAGATCGTCACGATGCCCAGGCACCATCCGGCCAGGCTCGAGTAGCGGCGCACCGAGTCGAGCAGCGAGTCGCCCAGCAGTCGCCGCACCAACACCAGCGCGACGAGCCCGCCGAGCCAGACGCTGGTGCCGACGAGGTGGAAGAACTGGAGGTTGACGGCTTCGTCGTGGTTGAGGCTGCTGGCTGCGTGCCCGGTCAGGGCCATCGGCCAGAGGGCCATGAGACCCATGACCGCGGCGATGCCCGCGCCCCCGATCCGACGGACCAGGGTGCACGCCACCGCCACCGCACCGGCCGCGCCGACGCCCCAGAGTCCGTAGCGACCGAGCTCGAACTCCACGGCGAAGAAGGCGGCCTGGCTGGCGAATCCGGGCACCCCGATGGCGCTTCCGGCGGAATCGGAGTAGACCAGCGCCAGCAGGACGATCCCCGACACGGACCACGCCGTGGCCGCCAGCTGCGCGCATCCCACCAGGCGCAGCTGCGCCGACCCAAGCCGCGACTTCGTGTCGCCGTGAGACGGCGGTATGCACACGGCAGCGACGACCAGCACCCCCACCGTCACCATGGCAGCCAGGTCACGGATCGCCTGGACCACGGGCAAGCCCACGCGGGTGAGAGCACCCGGATCAGGCAGGCCCTCGATGCCGAGCGGCGACAGCCCGCCCGACAGACCCGCGGCGACGAGCGCCATCATCACCGTCATGACAGGCGCAATCACCAGCCAAGGCACCCCGGCCCGGCGCGCCCATCTCATTCGGCCGGGTTGCGGCGCGCCAACCGCATGATGGTCCAGACAGAAAGGGCCAAGAGCACCAGCACCCCGCCGCCGAGCACCGCAAGCGGCCAAGAGTCCCCACGATCCCGGGCAGGAGTCGGCGTCGCATCCGTCTCGACGTCCGAGGTGGTCGCGCCACGGCGTGGGTCCTTGGGCTGCGGGTCCTCGGGCTGCAGGCCGCCACCGGCCCGTACGACGAAGTCGACCGCTCCTACCACCGGGTGACCGTCGGCGGAGACGACCCGGAAGGTCGTTCTCCACCTGGTCGCCGAACGGGCGTTCGGCCGCAACGACCTCGGAAGGAGTGCCACGAGGGTGCTGGGGGTTGCCCCGCCGCGGAGCTCGAGAGTCACGATCGCCCCGTCGCTGGCGCGCAGGTTGACCGTGCTGAGCCTCGCGTCCATCTCCTCCGAGAACTGCAGCCGCACCTCGCGTGGGACCTCATCGAGCACGGCCCCGTCCGACGGGACCGAATCGACTAGATCGGTGTGCGCGTTCGCCGGCAACATCACCAGTCCTGCGGAGGAACCGGCGAGGGTGAACGCGGCGATCAGGATGGCGACGGCCCTTCTGACGGGGCTCACCAGTTCGCCCTCGACACCAGGTAGAGCACGACGCCCGTGCCGATCGCGGCAATCAGACCGAGGATGATGGTGGAGATCGCATTGCCGTCCATGGGTCACACTCCTGCGTACGAGTGGAGGCCGGGGATCCAGAGGTTGACCCCGAAGAAGTTGAAGAGGAAGGCGAGGAACCCGGCGATCGCGAGAAGGCCGGCCCGACGTCGCCACCCGACGGTCGAGAGTGCGTGCAGGTGCGCGGCATAGAAGACCCACGTGATGAATGCCCACGTCTCCTTCGGGTCCCAGCCCCAGTAGCGCCCCCAGGCGTTCTCGGCCCACACTGCACCAGCGATGACGGCGAACGTCCAGATGGGAAACGCAACGAGGTGGACCGTGTGGGCGAGTGCCCCGAAGTGGTCCTCCTGGTCGTTCCCGCCGCGGCGTTGGCGGACGAGCTGGGCGACGGTCGCCAACGCGCCGACGGTGAACAGGGCTCCTGCTGCGATGGCCGCCGCGACATGGACCACGAGCCACCGTGAGTTCAGGACCGGCACCAGGTCGTCGACCGGGGTGTAGAGCGAGGTGACCGACACCCCCAGGAGCACCAGCACGAGCGCGACCGTCCACGGCGCGAGACCTCCAACAGGCCGTCGCCGGCTGTAGATCAGGAAGGCCACTGCGACCGCTGCGGACCCTGTCAGTCCGAACTCGTACATGTTCCCCCACGGGGCTCTGGCTGCCGCCACCCCGCGCGTCACGACTGCCAGGCACACCAGGATCGTGCCGAGCACCACTCCGGCCTGACCGGCTCCAGCCAGTCGGGTCGAACCGTGCGTCGGCGCCGACCGCAGCACCGGTGCGTCTCTGGGTCCTTCGAGGGCAGGGACCGGGACGGACAGGGGCGCCGTCCGGGTCCGGGTGCGGGACAGGGCCGCCGCGAGGGCCAACACGACGAGGGCGAGCGAGAAGACCGCCAGAGCCGACGTCACGAATGCATCAGAGAGTGCCGCTGCGTCGAATGACGTCATTCTTCCTCCTTGTGTTGGCGGGCATCTGCGGGCGACAGGCCGATCGCAGATGCCAGGGCGTGGAGCTCAACGGGCGGCACTGGCCGTCGAGAGAGCGACCGTGCGGCGAGTTCGACAGTCCCGTCGTCGTTGCGTCGGACCCAGATCCGTCGGCGAGGCACAGCGAGCGACGCCGTCAGACCGAGCATCAGCAGGATCGCCGCGACCAGCGAAACCTCCTTGCCCGGGTCGCGAGCAACCTGGAAGTTGGCGAAGCGCGACAAACCGTCGAAGGTCACGGAGCCGAGCCCGTCGGGCAGCTGCACCGTCTCCCCCGGAGCCAGCCTCACCCGCCACGGCTTCCCCTCTCCATCACGCACCTGTTCGAGGTCGGTGAAGTCCAGCTCGTAGACCGATTGCGTGGTCCCGCCATCCAGACCGAGGTCGCCGGTGAAGGCCATCAGCTGGACGATCGGGTTGACCTGGTCCGGGAACGCGGAGACGCCCATGCCGTCTGGCCCCTCGACCGCCGTGGGAAGGAAGAGGCCCTGCAGCGCCAGCGGGGCCGGGCGGGCGTCGGGCACCTTCACCACACCGTCGGAGGTGAACGCTTGGTCCACGGGCAGGAAGATGGTGGGCCCCGAGGCTGCGACGTCCCCGTTGCCATCCCGCACGGTCAGCTCAGGCGCGTAGCCGTGACCGGTCAGGAAGAACTTCGTGCCGTTGATGTCGAGGGGCCGGTTCGGGCGAACCGTGAAGGTGCCGTTCTCCTCGTCGCCCTCGTAGGAGACCGCCGCCTCGAACGAGCGCGGCTCGCCGAACCGGGCGCCCTCAGTCTCGAACTCCGCCTCGAAGTCATCGAGAGTCACCTCCAGCGGTTCGAGCCCGTTCACGTCCGCCCATGGCGCGGGCGTCAGGGCGTCGTACGAGGAAGCGACATTGGCGAACGTGGTGCCTTCGACAAGTGCGACGCGACCTTCGTAGCCGAAGAGCTTGCCGCCGGCCACACCGAAGAGCAGCACCAGCAACGAGAGGTGGAACGCGAGGTTGCCGAGCTCGCGCGAGCGCCCCTTCTCGGCTCGCACCTCGTGGCCTGTGCTGGTGACCCTGAACCTGCGGGCACGCAGGTAGGCAGCCGCAGCGTTCAGCGGGTCGGTCGTTGCCGCGACCTCACCACGTCGATGACCCGTCTCGCGTGACAGGCGTCGCGGAGCCGAAGGCGGTGCGGCTCTGTAGTCACGCCACAGCTGGGCGCACCTCGGCACCACGCAGCCAGTCATGGAGACCAGCAGCAGCACGTAGACCGCCGCGAACCACGGAGCGCTGTAGACGTTGAACAGGGACAGGCGATCCAGCCAAGGGGACAGGTCGGGGTGCTGGCGGTAGAAGTTCGCCACCGCCGCGGGGTCGCTCGCGACACCTCTCTGCGGCAGGAGGGAGCCCGGAACCGCAGTGAGGGCCAGCAGCACCAACAGCACGATGGCTGTCCGCATCGAGGTAAGTCGGCGCCACGCCCAGCGCGCCCAGCCCGCAAGCTCGGTGGGACGCGGTCGAACGGGGGACGCGGGATCGCTGATCGCAGACCCGGAGGCGTCCTCCGACTCAAGCGTGTGGTCCTGCTGTGCGACGTCCATCGACTTCATACTATCGCGCATAGTAGACACGCCTGACGCTCGGCCTGCCCGTCCACGGCAGGCGGACGGCCCGGCGCCCAGCGCAGGTTGTCGCCGGCGACGCACGCAGGATCCGGGTCGTCCCGACGTCTACTATTCTGCCTAGTACGTCTTGGGAGCGCCCGCGCACACCGCGGCGGGCGGACAGCAAGACCCGTCGAAGGAGCCGCCTTGCGTCGTCGAAGGCTTGTGGATCGGAACGAGAACGACAGCACAGCGCCGGTGTACGCCGAGCGGCTCAGAGTTCCGACCCGCTGGTGGGCGCTGGGATCGCTCCTGGTCGCCAGTTTCTGGCTCGCGATGGCGGTCGCCGTCCCGGAGACGCTCGCGTGGTCGGTGACAGGGCTGCTCTTCCTCCTTCTCATCGCCTTGTTGGGCTCATTCGGAGCACCACAGATCGTGGTCACGGACGAGTGGCTCTACGCCGGTCGAGCTCGTATCCGACGGTCGTTCCTCGGGCCTGCGACATCACTGAGTGCGCCTCAGATGCGGCTAGCAGCAGGACGCGACGCCAATGCCCGCGCCTATCTGCTGCTCAGGCCGTACATCGCCACCGGGGTCCGCATCACCATCGACGATCCCACGGACCCCGCGCCGTACTGGCTCCTCAGCTCTCGTCGAGCCACGGAACTGGCCGCGGCGCTCAGCGCCGGGCGCTCCCCGTTACCCTGAACCAGAAGGCCGCTCCCGCACGAGCGAGGCCGCATGTGTCCGCACGGCGCCCCTCGAGGAGAGAGACGTGAGCAGCAGCAAGCAGCGGAAGGCCCGCCAGAGGGCAGAACACGAGCAGTGGGAACGCGACCAGCTTCAGCTGGCCCAGCGCCGCCGTCGCAATGTGCTGCTCATGGCCGCAGCAGCGGTGCTCACCCTGACGCTCGCCGTCGTAGCGGCAGTCATCTCCACCGGTCGCGACGCTCCGCCGCAGACGGTCGGGGAATCCGCCAGTGAGCCGGCGAAGCTGATCCCGGAAGAAGCGGCTCGCGAGGCCCAGGCCGCCGAAGTCAACCAGGCGATCGAAGCCGGTGACGCCATAGCCGAGGACTACACCGTCCCAGCCGGCACCCCGGTCCGCAGCGGGCTGAAGCCACCGCCCGACGATCGCCCGGTGGCGTGTGCGGGAAGAGCACCGGCGAATGCGCGGGCCACCCGCCCCCGCTATCCCGGTGGTCCCGCGAAGGTGCTTCGCGAGGGGATCGACTACGTCGCACGAGTCGAGACCTCCTGCGGCCCGATCACCATCGACCTGTTGGAGAAGCACGCCCCTGTCGCGGTCAACTCGTTCGTCTTCCTTGCCCGGGAGGGCTTCTACGACGGCCTCCTCTTCTTCCGTGACTTCGGAGGGGTCACAGCTGCGCAGGCGGGCAGCGGTGACAACACGGTCGGATGGGACATCGGCTACCGGCTGCCGGACGAGCTCGCCTTCGCGAAGCGCAGGGGTTACCCCGTCGGAACCGTGACCACCACGAGCGAAGGCCCCTACACCGCGGGGAGCGACTTCTACATCGCCTACGGCGAAGCGTTCGACGCCGGCTTCGAGACCCAGCGGACCCAGACCGTGCTCGGGCGCGTGCAGAGCGGAATGGGTGTCATCGACACCCTCACCTCGCTGGACCGGGTTGGGATGGGCGGCGAGGACTACGCGGAACGATTGTTCATCGAGTCGGTCATCATCGAGGAGCGCTGACCTCAGAAGGTCGTCACGTGGACGTGGTCGTAGTGGTTGGCGGTCACCGAACCGCGGTCCTCCATCCCCCGCCAGCCTTCGGCCGAGCGCTGCACGGACCAGATGTTCCTTGCGTGGATCGCATAGCTCACACCAAGCGCCGAACTGTTCGCACGGATGAACTCCGCAACTTCCCACCCCCGGGCACCCGACACCATGATGTCGACGGCGATGCCTTGCGCGTGCTCGCCGTCGCTCCGCAGGGTGCCGTACGTCGTGATCTCCGGGAAGTTGGAGCACACCGCTTGATGGACCGCTCGGATGTTCGAGCTCACGCCGGCCGGCACCGAGGTGCCGTTGTCACATCGTCCGCTCAGTCCGCGCTCCGGTGAAGGCTTCTCCACGCTGAGGTATCCGGCCGTCACCCAACGCGCCTTCCCGTCGACCACGACTTCCTGGCGCCCCCCGAACTCACGGCCGGTCAGCAAGACCTTGACCGATGCGTCCAGCAGGCCGACCTGCTGCGCCTTCTCGCCTGGCGCGGTCCAGAGGTTGAGATCCGCGGTCGTCCACTGAGTGGTGTCTGCCGACTCGACTGCTCGCCTGATCGCCGCTGGGCGCATCATCTTCGCAGCCGGGGTCAGCGTGGCTGCGTTCGCGGGACTGGCGGCTGCCCCAGCGGCGGGACGCGCGGGCCGGCGCTCGCTTCGCGACACGAGAGGGTCGCGCGTCAAGGCCGTAGCTTCGCGCGGTGAGTCTGTCGCCGAGACCTGTGGCGACGGTGCGTCTGTCGCCGCAACGTCAGGCGCCGGCACCGGGACGTTCTGCACCCCGAGTCCGACCACCACGCCAGTCGCGACGATCGCGACGGGGCCAGCAACGAAGGCCGCACGCGGAAGCGATCGCTCCCGCCGCCGCGCGTGCTTGGCCGTCCGTCGAGAGCGCGCCACTCCGCCTCCTGTTGGTTCGCATGTTGCCATGGGTGTCGACGATGGACCTGACGATCTGAGCGCTCACCCGAAGCACACTCGCCGGGGTCCTACTATCGGCCATAGTATGGACGACAGGTCGGTCGGGCCAACTCGCTGGAACCAAACTGATTGCGTATATGCGTGTCTTTGCAGGTATGGTGGCTCTCATGGATAAGCGGAGCGAGCGCATGGAGATGCCGACGGACGATCAGGTCGACCTCGCGGTCGAGGCGTTCAGGATGCTGGCCGATCGCAAGCGCATCAGGATCCTGTGGGCCCTGTTGCACGGTGAGTCATCCGTGAACGAGCTGGCTGAGCGCGTGGGCGCGAGCTCCTCCGCAGTCAGCCAGCACCTCGCAAAGTTGCGCCTGGCGGGCTTGGTGCAGGTGAGGCGGGAAGGAACCTTCGCCTACTACACGGCGGCCGACGAGCACGTGCACCGGCTGCTGGACGAGGCGTTGTTCCACGCCGACCACGCAGATCATTCCGAACAGGTGGCATTGGTGCACCGACTCCACGACGACAAGCAGAACAGGAAGGGCAGCTGATGGGCGCCGGGCATGGACACGGGACGGGCCACGCCGGTGCGCGACACCGGTGGCGCCTGGTGGTCGCCTTCGGCCTCGTCGGGTCGTTCTTCGCCGTGGAGCTCGCGGTCGGTCTGATCTCCGGATCGTTGGCGCTCATCTCTGACGCCGGACACATGGCCGCCGACGTGGTAGCGCTGGGAGCGGCGCTCGCTGCGACAAAGCTCGCGGCCCGTCCCGACCGGTCGGGACGGCGCAGCTACGGCTCGTACCGCGCCGAGATCTTCGCCTCGGGTTTCACCGTGCTCATCATGCTCGGCGTGTCGGCGTACGTCGTCGTCGAAGCGTTGGCGCGCCTGGGACAGGACGTGGAGGTCCAGGCAGGCCCCGTCCTGGTGGTCGGGGCCATCGGTCTGCTCATCAACGTGGTGTCCATCGTGCTGCTGCGCGGCGGCGCCGACGAGTCGCTCAACATCAAGGGGGCGTACTACGAAGTGGTGGCAGATGCCGCCGGCAGCGTCGGCGTCATCACCGCAGGCATCCTCGTCGCGGCCACCGGGCGAGGCTGGTGGGACACTCTCGTGGCCTTGGCGATCGGAGTCTTCGTCGCCGTCCGTGCCGTCGTGCTGGGCCGGGAGGTGCTCGCCGTCCTGGGTCAGCACGTCCCGCAGGGCATGGAGCTGGACCAGATCGTCCAGGACCTGGAGTCCACCCGAGGTGTGGTCGACGTGCACGACCTCCACGTCTGGACACTCACCTCGGGAATGTACGTCGCTACTGCCCATCTCGTGGTGGCCGACACCGAGTCGGCCCAGGCCGTGCTGGAAGAGGCTCGAGGCGTGATGCGTGTGAAGCACCAGATCGAGCACGCGACCCTCCAGGTCGAGTCTCGTGCGTCGAAGGCGTGCGACGAGGCGACTTGGTGACATTGCGAGGCGAGCGATCGCGCCGGGCGACGAAACCAGCGGCGCTCCTGGTCGCAGCGGTCGTCGTCGGCGCGGTGGTTCTGGCGGCCCCGGCCTTCCAGTCCCCGGAGGTGGTGGACGACGGCTCGGCGGGGGTCCCCCCAGCCGAGGACGAGACACCACGTGGCGACCGCTCACCGGACCACGACTGGGCACCGGACGACCCCAGGGGTCGCCCGGCGGTACCTCCCGCGCCTCGGCTCCCCCGCGCGTACCGCTTCATCTCTGCGCCCGACTTCCTCAACCAGGACGTAGCGGACCTGACCGACCGGGGTGGCCGACCAGTGCCCGACCCGACCTCAGGCCGCGTCGCCAACTCGACCAGTGCGTCCTACGAGGACGCCCTGCTCAAGATGCTCGACGAGATGCGATCCCAGGGTGCGCGCGACGTCCTCGTGGCAGGTGACCTCGTGGAGGGTCGATGGGGTCGCGACGACTCCGGCGCCGGCGTCTTCGGCCCGATCGAGACGCCGTCCCAGCGGTTCAACGCCGCGCGCGCGGCAGCGGACGTGTACTACCGGTCGTGGGCCCGACGTCTCGCTCGACACGGGCTGACGCCCTTTCCGGCGCTAGGTGACCACGAGATCGGGGACAATCCATGGGTCAAGAGGGGCGACGAGTGGATCGACTTCAAGCTCGACCACGTGGACGAGCTCAAGAAGCTGTACTCCGATCACTTGCTCCGGACACGTGATGGCGCCTGGCGGTGGCCCGACCGTCCGAGCTCAGGGCAGGCCCGACGGACGGCCTATGCGACCCGCCTGGACCCCAACCTGCTGCTCGTCACCATCGATCCGTTCACACGCTCGCAGGACGACGTCCGGATGCGAGTCGATGCGGCACAGCTGCGATGGTTGCGGCAGGTGCTGCGAGGGGCGCGGGAGGCACGAGTTCCTTGGGTCGTCGTCCAGGGCCACACCCCGATCACGGGGCCGGTCCGTCACCGCAACTCGAGCCGGCTCCGCTACGAGCGCGGGACGAGCTCCCCGCTGTGGAAGGCGATGGTCGATGGCGGCGTCGACGTCTATCTCTGCGGCGAGGTCCATGACCAGTCGGTCAACATCCGGGACGGCATCATGCAGGTAGCGCACGGCTCCCTGTTCTACCGCGGAGAGGCGTCGTACATCCTGGGCCAGGCCACTCGTCGCCAGCTGGTGCTCGAGAACCACCAGTTCCGCGGCCAGATGGACTTCACCGACCGGCTCTGGACGACGTCGCGGCTCGGCGCTCCCGCCGCCGTGAGCTACCGGTTCCCCTCCATCGTCACCGGGACATTGAGCGCCCGGCGAACGCCAGATGGTGGCCTTGCCGTGCAGGGGACGGCTGGCATCCTCGATCCAGTCGGGTGACTCACCGCAACGCGACTGCGAACGTCTCGGCGGCGAATCTCAGCAGACCAGACGCCGCTTGCGCCGCCTCCGGCACCGATCCCTGGCACCAACGGATGTTCGGGTCAGGTTCCAGCCGTGCAGGCTCACTCCCCCGCCATCGGTTGCGTCCGGGTCTCCTCCGAGGAGCGGTCGATCCCCGCAACCCGGTCTGGCTGACCACCCAGCACGCACCCGCCCCAGCGGCGAGCGGCGGACCTGAGGCGGACCTCAGCGGTCGCTGCGGACCCTGGAGAGCGTCGCGAGGGCTTCGTCTCGCTGCCACGGCGACAGTCCCGGGTCGGTGGCCAGTCCCCGCCGCAGGTGAGTACGTGCGGCGCCGGTCATCCCGAGGGCGGCCTCGATGGTGCCGCGGTGGATCCAGAACCTGGCTTCGGGCGTGCCGAGGCGCGTGGCCGCACGCGCGATCGGGAGCGCTTGAGCGTCACGACCGGCGCGGTGCAGAGCCCACGCGTACGCATCAGCGACGTGGACACTCGTGCGCCGCGAATACTCTGCCCGGGCCTGAATGAGTGCTTGCTCGACGGACCCGTGGTCTGACTCGAAGATCGCAGTCTCCAGGTCACTCCCCACACCGCTGGCGTCGAGGAGGTCGATCGTCGCCCGGACCACGTCGTACTGCGCCTCAGCCTCCTCCGTTCGGCCCAAGTGATCGAGGAGCTCCCCCAGCTCGGTGATGTATTCAGGCAGCGGCTGTCGGGCAGTGACGGCCTGCCACGTCTCGACCGCTCCGTCAAGGTCCCCGCGCGCTGTCTGCAGGCGCGCAGTGGAGACGAGCGACAAGAGGAGCTTCGGCGCTACTTGCTGCGCGGTCTCGAGGTCACGTCCCGCAGCTTCAAGACGCCCTTGCTTGCGCAGGATGTCGGCGCGCAGGGTGAGCAGGTACCCGCGGTCCGCACCGCCACCGTTCGCTGCTGCGTCGCGCAGGATGTCGCCGGCCCGGTCGAGCTCGCCCCGAAGCTCGTACGCGTAGGCGTAGCGAGCTGCGATTGCGGTGCTCGGCCGACGCCGATCGGCGATCCTGAGCGCCCGTAGCTGGTCGTCGTACCTGCCGAGTTCGGTGAGCGTGTCAATGCGGATCGCGAGGCTGCCCACGTCGTACGGATTGATGCCGAGCGCCTCCTCCGCGCTCGCGAGTGCCGCATCGAAGTCGTGCTTGGCCGACTCGATCGCCGCGCGGGCAGCCAAGGCAGTGAAGTTCTCGTCGGGCTCGATGCTGAACGACCGCGAGGCGGCTTCTTCTGCCATCTCGTAGTAGGACGCCAAGCCGGTGAGGCGGGCTTGCTCGACGTAGGCGACCGCGAGGTTGGCCCAGGACGCATGATCCTTCGGCACTCGGCGCAGGGTGTCTTGGAGCGAGATGATGGCGGCCTCGAGGTCTTGTCCGGAGTCCGGCACCACGCGGGCCACGGCAGGAGCTGGCCGCTCTGCCCGTTCGTCGGACGTCGTCGCGACGCCGATCCCACCGGAGATCGCTAGGACGAGTCCGACGCCGATCGCCATCGCGGTCGTGCGCATGTGCAAGGCCTTCCCGTGGAACGTCTGAAGTCAGAAGATGTTCGGTGCGCTGTGGGGTTCGGATTGGTTGGTCCCCGACGTCAGCGGCCCCACATGAGTGCCTCTGCACACACCGCGTCGCCAACCTCTCGACGTCCGCGACGACTGACGCGAAGCCGGCAGCCGCCGCATCCGACATCGACGCTCGCGCATGCCAGGGCATGTCGTTCATGTATCAGCCGATGGTTGTGAAGGCGGGTGGCGCCGGGGGCTCCACCACCAGTCGTACCCCCCGCAGACCGCGGCATCCAGCAGTGACGGGCGCCGGCGGCACCGCACTGACAGCTAGCGGCGACACGTCACCAAACGAACATCCGCCTGCGACCGGCTTCCTGAACCGGCGAACCCTCCGGGCGTGGGGCCACATGGTTCACACGTCGAGGTCGCCACATTTCGCGAGCCACCGGGTCAAGGTACGCACTGGTGCCCACAGCCCCAGAACGGCGAACTTGATGGAATTCCAAGCGAAGACCGCCACCAGACAGTTGAGAATGCGAGGACCGCCTCGCTCAACGAGCGTGGCGCAGATGCTCATGGCGAAGAGGTAGGTCGGAATCGCGACCACGGCAACGGGGACTGCGCACCTCGTGCCGCCCGGGGTGCGGAGCCAGTCGACGAGACGGTTGGTGGGCATGTGCGAACGCAGGTAGCTGCGCACGCAAGCGCTGGCGTTCCACAGCAGTGCAAGCATGGAGGCCTCCCTCGCGAGACGGTTTCACCGCACCTTGCACACCAGATTCGAAGGGACGGGCGCGGGCGTGCCGGTCCTGTGGACAAGTCCCGTACGACAGTGTTGTGAACCCGGTTAGACGAGGGGTCTGCTGCACGGATAGGTGACAACTGTGACCTGCCCCACCAGAAAGGTTCCAGTGTCGGTGGCTAAGTGACTGCCTTCACCGGAAGGCTGAACACCGTGCCCCGTGCCTACCCGCCCGAGTTCCGTGCTCGAGCCATCGCGCTCGTCCGTGCTGGCAAACCGCAGAAGCAAACGGCCCACGAGCTCGACATTCATCCCGTCACGCTCTCCAAGTGGGTCAAGCAGGACCGCATCGACCGCGGCGAGATCCCCGGAGTCAGCACCACCGAGTCCGCCGAGCTTCGTGCGGCTCGTCGTCGCATCCGCGAGCTTGAGACCGAGTTGGTGATCGTCCGTCAGGCGGCGAAGTTTCTGGGCGAGGACCGGCCCCGCCCAAAAGGCTTTACCCGGTGATCGACCGACTCGTCGACGCCGGGGTCCCGGCCGATCGCTGCTGCCGGGTCCTCGGCGTAGCGAGACAGAACTACTACAAGCAGAAGCGGACTCCCACCACCCCGACCCAGCTGCGCCGCCAGTGGCTCACCGGACTGATCCGCGAGATCCACGTCGCCTCGCGCGGCACCTACGGCTACCGGCGCGTGCACGCCGAGCTCACCATGGGCATGGGGATCACTGTGTGCGAGCGCACCGTGTGGCTGCTGATGAACCAGGCCGGTGTCTATGGCCTACCGGGGCCGACCAGGGTCAAGCGGCTACGAGGCGTCGTCACCGCCGACGACCTGGTGAACCGGAAGTTCCATCGCCTCCGTCCCAACGAGCTGTGGGTCACCGACATCACCCAGCACCGCACGCGGGAAGGGTGGATCTACTGTGCGGCGGTCCTCGATGCCTACAGCCGGCGGATCGTGGGATGGTCGATCGACTCCAAACAAGACGCCACCCTCGTGGTCAACGCCCTCGACATGGCTATCCGTAATCGTCGACCTGAGCCGGGCGGGATCGTCCATGCCGACCACGGGACCCAGGGCGGATTCAACTGGTCGTCGCAACACCCCCTGATGTCGGAGGTGTTCACAGATGGCGACGGCGGACTGGAGCAAGAAGACCAGCGATGTTCCCGAGGGTGCGCGTCGGCAGTGGCGTGCTGACAGAGCGCTTCGGCCGCCGATGCGCTCACCCGGGCGGCCTGATCCATCGCGGGCCGTGCAACGGCNCGGCTGCGTGGTCCACACCGACCGCGGGTCACAGGGCGGATTCAACTGGTCGTCGCAACACCCCCTGATGTCGGAGGTGTTCACAGATGGCGACGGCGGACTGGAGCAAGAAGACCAGCGATGTTCCCGAGGGTGCGCGTCGGCAGTGGCGTGCTGACAGAGCGCTTCGGCCGCCGATGCGCTCACCCGGGCGGCCTGATCCATCGCGGGCCGTGCAACGGCAGTTCTGGCGGTTGATCGCGACTGGCATCACCTCGGCCGAGGCGGCGCTGAAGGTGGGTGTGTCTGTGCCAGTCGGGACGCGCTGGTTTCGTCACGCTGGCGGCATGCCGCCGCTGTCACTGGCCGAGCCCACGAGGCGCTACCTGTCCTTCGAGGAGCGCGAGGAGATCGCGCTGCTCAAGGCCCAGGACAAGGGCGTGCGTGAGATAGCCCGCGAGATCGGTCGTGACCCGGGCACGGTGTCGCGCGAGCTGCGGCGCAACGCGGCGACCAGGGGCGGCAAGCCGGTCTATCGCGCCGTGGTGGCGCAGTGGAAGGCGCAGCAATCAGCGAAGCGACCGAAGACGGCGAAGCTGGTGCAGAACGACCAGCTTCGCGAGTACGTGCAGGATCGGCTCGCCGGGAACGTCCGCCGACCTGACGGCACGGTGGTCCCGGGGCCGAGAACGCCGCCGTGGAAGGGGCTGAACAAGCCGCATCGGCAGGACAGGCGGTGGTCGACTGCGTGGAGCCCGGAGCAGATCGCGCAGCGGTTGAAGGTGGAGTTCCCTGATGATGAGTCCATGCGCATCAGCCACGAGGCGATCTACCAGTCGCTGTTCATCGAAGGCCGTGGTGCGCTCAAGCGCGAGCTGGTGACGTGTCTGCGTACAGGCCGCGCGTTGCGGGAGCCGCGGGCACGGTCAAGGAACAAGGCGCATGGGCACGTCACCGCCGACGTGGTGCTCAGCGAGCGACCCGCTGAGGCCGAGGACCGCGCCGTTCCTGGCCACTGGGAGGGCGACCTGATCATCGGGACGGGCCGCTCAGCGATCGGCACGATCGTCGAGCGCAGCAGTCGCTCAACGCTCTTGGTCCACCTGCCGCGGATGGAGGGCTGGGGCGACAAGCCGTACGTGAAGAACGGGCCGTCGCTCGGCGGCTACGGGGCCGTCGCGATGAACGCAGCGCTGACGGCGTCGATGACCAAGCTGCCCGAGCAGTTGCGCAAGACCCTGACGTGGGATCGCGGCAAGGAACTGTCGGGGCACGCGCTGTTTGCGTTGGAGACCGGGACGCGGGTGTTCTTCGCCGATCCACACTCGCCGTGGCAGCGGCCGAGCAACGAGAACACCAACGGCCTACTGCGCCAGTACTTTCCCAAGGGCACCGACCTCTCACGATGGTCCGCCGAGGACCTCGAGGCCGTCGCTCACGCGCTCAACAATCGGCCCCGCAAGATCCTCGGCTGGAGGACGCCGGCTGAGGTCTTCGAGGAGCAGCTACGCTCCCTTCAACAACCCGGTGTTGCATCGACCGGTTGAACCTGCCCAGTTCCGAAGCCGGAAGTTCGTCCACGCGATCAACCGGCACAACATGGTCGGCTCAATGGGTCGTGNCTCACGATGGTCCGCCGAGGACCTCGAGGCCGTCGCTCACGCGCTCAACAATCGGCCCCGCAAGATCCTCGGCTGGAGGACGCCGGCTGAGGTCTTCGAGGAGCAGCTACGCTCCCTTCAACAACCCGGTGTTGCATCGACCGGTTGAACCTGCCCAGTTCACCTCATGGGTCTTTGGCGAGAAGATCCGCTCCGCCGGCCTCCTGCCATCCTTCGGCACCGTCGGCGATGGCCTCGACAACGCCATGATGGAGAGCTTCTGGTCCTCGATGCAGATCGAACTTCTCAACCGCAAGAAGTGGAAGACCCGAGTCGAGCTCGCCAACGCGATCTTCGAGTACATCGAGATCTTCCACAACCGCCGCCGACGCCACTCCGCACTCGGCTACCGCACCCCAATCGAGTACGAACTACTCTCCCAGAACCACCCCATCACCGCAGTCAGTTAGCCACCTGAACTGGAACCCAAACGGTGGGGCAGGTCAACTGACTTGTGGTGCCGCGAGGTGCCGCTGGAAGGATGTACACCGTGCCGAAGCCGTATCCCAAGGAGTTCCGCGACGATGTTGTTCGGGTCGCGAGGAACCGTGAGCCGGGCGTCCACCTCAAGCAGATAGCTGCTGATTTCGGGATCAGCGAGTCCTGTTTGACCGGGTGGCTCAAGGCCGCCGATGTCGAGGACGGGGCGAAGCCTGGCCTCAGCAGCGACCAGTCCGCTGAACTGCGCGATCTGCGTCGTCGCAACCGGCTGCTGGAACAGGAGAACGAGGTCCTGCGCAGGGCAGCTGCCTATCTGTCGCAGGCGAATCTGCCGGGAAAATGATGTACCCGCTCGTCCGCGAGCTGGCCGCCAAGGGCGCCCCCATCAGGGTGCCCGTGACGGTGACGTGCCGGGTGCTGAAGCTAGCCCGCCAGCCCTACTACCGCTGGCTCGCTGCTCCGGTCACCGGCGCTGAGCTTGAGGAGGCCTACCGGGCCAACGCCTTGTTCGACGCCCACGCCGACGACCCCGAGTTCGGCTACCGGTTCCTGGCCGACGAGGCCCTCGAGGCCGGCGAGCCGATGGCCGATCGCACGGCGTGGCGGATCTGCTCGGACAACGGTTGGTGGAGCACGTTCGGGAAGAAGAAGGCTCGCGGCAAGGCCAAGAAACCCGGACCGCCTGTCCACGACGACTTGGTCAAGCGGAACTTCACTGCCCAGGCTCCCAACGAGTTGTGGCTCGGCGACATCACCGAGCACTGGACCGGTGAGGGCAAGCTCTACGTCTGCGCGTTCAAGGACGTCTACTCCAACAGGATCGTGGGCTACTCGATCGACTCGAGGATGAAGTCCCGGCTCGCGGTGGCTGCGTTGAACAACGCCGTCGCCAGGCGTGGCGATGTGGCCGGTTGTGTGGTCCACACGGACAGAGGATCGCAATTTCGCAGCCGGAAATTCGTCCGTGCTCTCAACCGCCACGACATGGTCGGCTCTATGGGCAGAGTCGGCGCCGCGGGCGACAACGCGGCGATGGAGAGCTTCTTCAGCCTGCTTCAGAAGAACGTCCTCAACCGGCAGCCCTGGGCCACCCGCGAAGATCTCCGGATCGCCATCGTCACCTGGATCGAGCGGACCTATCACCGTCGCCGCAGACAGGACTCCCTGGGCCGATTGACCCCCATCGAGTTCGAGACCATCATGACCGCGCCGGCCACTCAGGCCGCGTGACCCAACCTGTCACCTATCCGTGCAGCAGACCCATAAGTGTCGCGTGCCGGGTTCAGTGGAGGCTCTGAACTAACGCGCCGACGGTAGTCGGCGCGGGGTTGTGCCGGTAGTGGTTGTCCTCGAACTCGACCGGTGGGACGAGTCCGATCTCGCCGTGCAGGCGTCGATGGTTGAACCAGTCGATGTACTCCGCGACGGCGATCTCGAGGTCGTCGATGCTCCTCCACGGCCCTTTGTTGCGCACCAGCTCGGCCTTGAAGAGCGAGTTGAACGCCTCAGCGAGGGCGTTGTCGTAGCTGTCGCCCGTCGACCCGACCGATGCGACCGCGCCCGCCTCGGCCAGCCTCTGGGTGTAGCGAACGGCGAGGTACTGACCAGGTTCAACCAGTCGATGCAACACCGGCTTGTTGGAGCAACAGTAGATGCTCGTTGAACGCCTCGGCGGGTGTCTTCCATCCGAGGGTCTTGCGGGGCCGGGTATTCAGGGCGTGAGCGACGGCTTCGATCTCCTCGGCCGACCAGCACGACAGGTCGGTGCCTTTGGGGAAATACTGGCGGAGCAGGCCGTTGGTGTTCTCGTTCGTCCCGCGCTGCCAAGGCGATTGCGGGTCAGCGAAGAACACCGGGATCCCAGTCTCGATACTGAACTTGGCGTGCGCGGACATCTCCTTGCCGCGGTCCCAGGTCAGCGACCTCGCCAGTTCGGTCGGCAGTGTCGACATAGTGCTCGCCAGCGCGTCCTTCATCGTGAGCGCGCCGTAGCCGGCCAATGCGGGGCCGTTCCTCGGCGTCTCCTTATGCCTGTAGCCCTCCTCACGCGGAAGGTGGACCAGCATCGTGAACTTGGTCGTGCGGTCGACGACGGTGCCGATCGCCGAGCGTTCCAGCCCGATCAGCAGGTCGCCTTCCCAGTGGCCGGGAACGGCACGGTCCTCGGCTTCAGCGGGGCGTTCGCTGATCAGCGTCTCGGGCGTGACGTGTGCCCAGGTCTTGCGCCGTGATCGCTCCCGCGGCGCCCGCAACGCGCGGCCAGTGCGCAGGCACCAGACCAGCTCGCGCTTCAACGCGCCGCGGCCCTCGATGTAGAGCGACTGGTAGATCGCCTCGTGGCTGATGCGCATGGATTCATCATCGGGGAAGTCGACCCTGAGCCGGCTACTGATCTGTTCCGGGCTCCACGCCGACGACCACCCGCGATGCTTGCGGTGGGGCTTGTTGATGCCGGTGAACCGTGGTGGCTCCGGACCGCGGACGACCTTGCCGTCCGGCGTCTTGATCTGTCCCGACAGCCGCTCGTGAACATAGGCATGCAGGCGAGGGTTGGCGACGAGTTTTGCGGGCTTGGGGCGCTTGGCCGCCATGTCGGCCTTCCACTGCGCGACCGACGCCCGATAGCCGGTACTTCCCGCGCGGGTGGCGGCGTTGCGGCGTAGCTCGCGTGACACCGTTGCGGGGTCGCGGCCGATGGCTCGGGCGATCTCGCGCACGCCCTTGTTCTGGGCCTTGAGCAGCGCGATCTCCTCACGCTCAGCGAACGACAGGTACCGGCCTGTGGCCTTGAACGTCAGATCGAACGGCGCCATGCCGCCAGCGTGGCGGAACCACCGCTGACCGACCGCTTGCGCCACGCCGACCGTCGCGGCGGCCTCGATGGGCAGAAAGCCATTGGCGATCTCGGCCCAGAACGCGGCCTCGACATGACGCTGGAACTTCGGGTGCCCCGGCGACCGAAGCTTCGGCCGGATCGCTCGATCTGCTGCTTGCTGACGACGTACCACTCAACACCTCCATGACGGGGTGTTGCGACGACCGATTGATTCCGCCCTGAACGCCCTTGTCCGAGTGGGCAATCACGCCGGTGGTGTCCTGGCCGGCGTGGGCGCGGGTCCACAGCCCCATCTCGAGGGCGTCCAGAGCTAGATCGGTGCGCAGACTCCTCGACAGCTGCCAGCCCACCACGCGGCGGGAGTAGACGTCGATGACGAACGCTGCGTAGACCCACCCGGCGAAGGTGCGGCAGTAGGTGATGTCGGCGACCCAGACCCGGTTCGGTGCGGGCGCTTGGAAGTCGCGATCGAGCAGGTCTGGCCTGGTGTCCGGACCGCTGCCCGGCACTGTCGTGCGCGGTCCCTTAGCCCTGCTGATCCCGCGCAGCCCCTCGGCACGCATCAGCCGGTGCACGGTGCACCTGGCGATCCGGTGGCCGCGCCGGTTGAGCTCGGCGTGCATCTTGCGGACCCCGTAGACGCCGTAGTTGTCGGCGTGGACAGCCCGGATCACCTCTAGGTGGCCTTCGTCGGCGACCGCTCGCGCCGAAGGCGGCCGGGACTTCGCGGCGTAGTAGCTGCTCGGGGCGATCGGCATCCCGGCCTGACGCAGGACGGTGCAGATCGGCTCGACCCCGAACTCCTCGCGGTGCTGGTCGATGTAGTCGACCAGCACACCTGTGGTCACTTCAGCTTGCGGTCGAGCTCCGCCGCGGCGAAAAACGCCGACGCCGTCTTCAGGATCTCGTTGGCTCGCCGCAGCTCCTTGACCTCACGCTCGAGGTCGGCAATCCGCTTCGCCTCATCAGTCGTGACGCCGGGGCGGTGACCTTCGTCGATCTCGGCCTGCTGGACCCAGTTGCGCAGCGTCTCGGGGTTGATCCCGAGCTGATCACCGACCCGACGCAGCGCACCGGTCCTCGTTGCCGGGTCACGCCGCAGATCGACCGCCATCCGGATCGCCCGTTCCCGAAGCTCCTCGGGGTACTTCCTCGGTGCTGCCATGACTCTCATCCTTCCGTGGAATGAGAGCCTCCATCAGACCCGGCACGCGACAATGCGTGCAGGCTAGAGGCTCATCAGTTCGCCGGAACTGCCCCATTTCGCCGCTTGCATGCCTCACTGGAGGATCCCCGAGTTCCGCGCTCGGCGGTGGCAGGTTGCTACTACCGTCGGCGCATGACGAATGTGCCCGTTACCGATCGCGTTTGGGTCGAGGATCGGGGTTGTTGGTATCCCGGCGTCCTAGAGACGTGGAACACCCGCGACCGCGCCTTACGGGCATGGGTGTCATGCCGTGCCCATCAACGGATGGCCCGGCGGGTGGTACAGGGTGCAGGACGTGCTCAGCGTTCCCGAGGACGAAGATCCGAATGACGAGGGCAAGAGCTGGATCGCGAGGGTCGAAGCCGCTCGCAGCGCGTGAGGTCTAGGCAGCTACGGGACGGGTGCAGTCATTCCGCCGCATGCCGGCGCTCCCAACCCAACGACTGATCGGCGCTCTGCCCCCGGCACTGGCCAGTAGGAGGCGCCGGTGCTGCTTGCTTTCAGCTACACCGACAGTGACCCAGAGGGTCTGGCCGTGTGTTGCAAGAGGGACAGAGGTCGGCCTCCTGTGCTGCCGGCACCCGCGGGACGTGTGGGGCCGATGCAGAAGCAGTTACCTCTACACGCAGCGAGTCTCTCCACTCCTGCAAGTTGGCCTCTCGCTCCTCCGGGGTCAGCGTCGAGACGCGTCCTTCTAGAGACTCACGCTGCGCCGCTTCCCGCGCAACCCGACGCGCTCTGCTCTTCGCCCACGCATCCTCACGCTTCGCGATCCGTGCTTGCTCTCTGGCTGCGGCGACGGCGGCGCGCTCCTCGCGAACCTCGTCCAGGTCGACCGAGCCCGCAGCTTCATACTCGGCTGCGATCGCCCGTTGCTCGGCCTCGACCACTTCGCGCTCAGCCTCAGCATGCCGCCGCTCCACTTCCTCCAGGTCCAGAGCCGCCGCGAGCCACTCGATCAGCAGGAGTCTTCCTTGGGAAGCGTCCATTACGGTCTGAGCCGAGCGCAGTGCGACGACGAACGACCCGGACGCCAGCTCGTGAACTTCGGCTCGATCCGCGAAGGTGCGGCGACGCTCTGGCGAGAGCACATGGTCTTGCTTGCGCTCCCACAAGCGGACGATCCGGTCTACTTCGTCACTGCTCGGCATGGCGTCTCCCCTACATCGTCGCCCGGGTGAGTCTAGGTCTCCAGCCTTTCGAGCAGGGTGGCTGCTGACACCATCCGCAGGTCTCGCGTCAGCGGCGCTGGGGTCGGACTGAAGAGCGCGGGTGCGTCCTTCCGCCGCGAATCGGCGCGGGCAGACGCACTGCAGTCGTTTCGCTCGTCTCACCGTCTGGCAAGTCGGGGCAAGCGCCTCAGTGCCCTTTGGCCGAGGTTCTCCGCAGGAAGGCCGGTTCCTGGCGCACACCTTCCACCACGAGGGCAAACATGTTCTCGTCACAACGAAGGAGCACATCATGCGCGCGAGTACCGAACCCACCGCGGAGGGCGGCATCCTCACTATCGACCAAGCAGCGGCGTACCTGTCGATTCCGAAGGCGACGCTGTACACCTGGCGGACCCGGCGAGCCGGCTTCGGACCTCGAGCCGTGAAGTTGGGCGGGTGCCTGCGCTACCGCCGCACTGACCTGGACGCGTGGGTAGCCGACCATGTCGAGACCTTCGACGACATCGTTGCCGGGCCTGAGCCGCGAGCAGCGGACGGCGTCTCGCTCTCCCGGACCAGCCGGCCGCGCTGAGGGAATGGCGACATGGGACGCGGGCGCCCGCCGACATCGCTGGGAACATGGGGAAGTATCCGCACGACGCAGGTTCGCGTGGGCGCGTACCGGGCGCGCACCCGGATCAGGGATCGGGACGGCGTGTCCCGAGAGGTCACCGCCACCGGAACGACCGCCTCGGCCGCCGAGCGTGCACTGCGGGAAAAGCTGGTCGACCGTACGACGCCGACACAACAGTCGATCACCGCAGACACCACCATCGCGAAGCTTGCCGGGCTCTGGCTGAAGTATCTGCGCGATGAGGACCGGATCGAATCTACAACGATCAACGAATACGGGTCTGCCCCGAGTTCGGTTGACACCTGACCTCTGAGGTTTCGGCCTCAGGCGGAAGGATGTCCCCCGTGGCAAAGCCCTACCCCAAAGAGTTCCGCGACGACGTCGTGGCCGTGGCCCGCAAGGGCCAGGCGCCCCTGTCCCAGATCGCGAAGGACTTCGGCATCTCTGAAGGCTCGCTGGCGAANAGTACTTTCCCAAGGGCACCGACCTCTCACGATGGTCCGCCGAGGACCTCGAGGCCGTCGCTCACGCGCTCAACAATCGGCCCCGCAAGATCCTCGGCTGGAGGACGCCGGCTGAGGTCTTCGAGGAGCAGCTACGCTCCCTTCAACAACCCGGTGTTGCATCGACCGGTTGAACCTGCCCAGTTCCGAAGCCGGAAGTTCGTCCACGCGATCAACCGGCACAACATGGTCGGCTCAATGGGTCGTGTCGGGGCCGCCGGAGACAACGCAGCCATGGAGTCCTTCTTCGCCCTGCTTCAGAAGAACGTCCTGAACCGACGAGCCTGGAACACCCGCGAGGAGCTGCGGATCGCCATTGTCACGTGGATCGAGAAGACCTACCACCGCCGACGGAGGCAGGCTGCTCTCGGACGGTTGACCCCGGTCGAATTCGAGTTGATCATGACGACAACCGTCACCCAGGCGGCCTAACCAAAACTGTCACCAGTTCGTGCAGCAGGCCCCAATGCGGTGTTGTCCGATGCGCGCGCTTGCCGGTTGTCTGAACACGAATTCCGTTCAGTTCTCGTTGACAAGGATGAGATCGGGGGCGGCCTGCCAACCGCCACCACACGTGTCCGTCTCTGACGCATAGAACGGTCCTGGCACGTTGCGCCAATCTCGCTAAGACCAGGCCCCAGTGAAGATCGTGCGCTGATCATTCCGTCCCGGTGACGCCCACGGAGCACGGTGACCGCGAGGTGGCTTATTCAGTACCTCGGCCAGGGCCGAAGTTGGGTCAAGCCCTCGACATACCCAAACGCTCGCACATCGGCAGATCAGCAAGCTCATCGCGGCAGATGCGGATGTATGCCGCGGCAATTCGGACGCGCTGCGACACACTTGCGCGAACCCCGACAGGAAGAAGACATGGACTCCACCACTGCGTCGCCCCTGGAACGCGAGCAGCGCTTCCGGGAGATCTACGACGCGGCGTACGTAGATCTACTTCGCTTCGTACGCAGGCGGGTTCATTCAACGCATGCCGAGGACGTCGTAGGTGAAGTCATGCTTGTCGCGTGGCGCCGCCTCGATGATGTGCCCGTCGACCTTTCGGCGGCTCGCGCCTGGTTGTTCGGGGTGGCACGCAAGACCCTCCAGAACACCCGGCGCCGCGACATCCGGCACGATGCCGTCGCGGTCCGTCTCGCCGAAAGCCGTCACAGCGCGGACGGTGCCGACCAGCACCCTGACTTGGTCGCCCACCGAGTCGACATCGCCGCAGCCTGGCCGCTCTTGAGCGCGGTACACCAAGAAGCGATCGCGCTCTCCGTCCTCGACGGGCTTACCGCGCCCGAGGCTGCCGCCGTGCTGGGCATCTCGCCCACCGCTTTTCGCCTGCGGTTATCCCGCGCCCGGCGCACCCTGCGCCGCCACGTCGACCCGGTCGACGCGGTTGCCTCCGTGTCCGGCCACCTTGCTTCCGAGAGGAACCCGCGATGAACAAGCACACGGACACGATGACCACCGCCGCTCTGCGCGACCTCGACCCCGCACCGACGACCGTGCTTACCGAGTCGGAGCGCGAACGCGCCGACGCAACCTTCGCGCGGATCCTGGCCACCCCGAGCGATGAGCCTGTTCCCGAGGCGTCCGAGCGGCCGAGGCGGCCGCGGGGTCGGCTGCTCGTGTTGGCGGGTCTGCTCGGTGCCGCCGGTGCGGCCGTTCCCGCACTGCTGCTGGGCGGCGGATCCGCCTTCGCGTCGTGGACGCCGACGCCCGAGCCACTGACGGGCGCGGCCGCTGCCGAAGCCGCCACCGCCTGCCTCGCCGCTTCAGCGGGACCAGACCAAGGAGAGCAGGTCCTGCTTGCGGAGCGACGTGGAGGATGGACCTACGTGCTCCTCGCTGGCCCCAAGACGGAGCGGTACTGCCTCATGCCCGAAGGCCTTGTCGGGCATGAGAACCCCGCCGAGCACAAGGGGGAAGGGTTCATGGGGGGCACCTACAGTCTGGACGACGGCGAAGCCTCCCCGACTCCGGCTCGCGGCCGCATCATCCAGACCGGCGCCGGGGCTACCAGCGTGCCCACCAATGGTCTGTGGAACTTCGGTGACGACGAAGAATGGGTCAGCCAGGTCGAGGGCTACGCGGGCAGTGACGTCACCGGCGTCACCGTGCACACCCCCGTAGGAACCGACGTCGAGGCGTCCGTTGCCAATGGGCGGTATGCCGCCTGGTGGCCATCGGCCGTACCCAGCAGCGAGAACCCTGAAGCGATGGGAGCGTGGACCTACACCGTGACCCTCGCCGACGGCACCGAGCGGAAAGTCACTGGCTGAGGTTCGGACTTCCGGACATCGGCAGATCCGGATGTTCAGCAGTTGACGTCCAGCGCCATCTCGGGCTGGTCGCAGGAAGCGAAGCCCCACTTGCCGTCGCTAAAAGCATCCTGTGTCGAGTCGGTGGGGTCTGCCCCGAGTTCGGTTGACACCTGACCTCTGAGGTTTCGGCCTCAGGCGGAAGGATGTCCCCCGTGGCAAAGCCCTACCCCAAAGAGTTCCGCGACGACGTCGTGGCCGTGGCCCG
>NZ_JCAQOX010000007.1:0-261923 GCF_059567905.1 Nocardioides sp. BGA-UO-ETr-FS32
TTGCCAGAATCATTGTCAAAGAAACCGCGACACCAACCAAAGCCAGTGTCAACGGGGCATAACAAACTAATTCGTCGACTAATCAAACACACTGTTGAGTTCTCAAGAATCAGACGCACCCACATCGCGATCCGGTGAGGATCTCGGTTGCGTGAGGCAACTGGTCAAACGTAGCGAGCGATTCGCAGACGTGGCAAATCCTCGCCTGTCTCGCTCTGACCCGGTGGTGTCACCGTGACCGATGACCGCTTCGGGTTGTCCTGCCCGGGGCCGGGAGCCCGGCCTGACCGGCCTTGCTCCCCGCCGCTCCCTGGCGACAGAGAGAACATTATGCGGCTCGCCCTGATCGTGCAAATCGAAACGGTGTGACCGCGGGCACACCGACGTTTTCGCAGGTCAGAGGCCTGTTGGGGCTGGTGGGGCGGTTGGGGGCCCGTGTCGGACGCCCGACTCAGCGCACCTCGACGCCGGCGAAGTTCTTCTTTCCGCGCCTGAGCACCAACCACGATCCCGCGACCAGGTCGTCCGTTCCCGGCTGCAGGTCGGGGTCCTCCACGCGCTGGTTGTTGAGGTAGGCGCCCCCCTCCGCCACCGTGCGGCGCGCCTCGCCCTTGCTCTTGGCGAGGCCGGCCGACACCAGGAGGTCGAGGATCCCGGGAACCTCGCCGGCCGGGAGGGTCGTACCGCCCGCCTCGCGCAGTGCCGCGGCGAGCGTGTCGGGCTTGATGGTGCCAAGGTCTCCCCCGCCGAACAGGGCGGCGGCGGCCGCCTTGGCCTGCTCGACCTCCTCGGGACCGTGCACGAGCGCCGTGACCTCGTCGGCGAGGCGCTTCTGCCCCGCTCGCAGGAAGGGCTTCTCCGCGGTCTGCTGCTCGAGCTCGACGATCTCCTCACGGGTGAGGAACGTGAAGATCCGCAGCAGCTCGCCGACCTTCTCGTCCTCGACGTTGAGCCAGAACTGGTGGAAGGCGTAGGGAGAGAGCATCTCCGGGTCGAGCCAGAGCGCGCCACCCTCGGTCTTGCCGTACTTGGTGCCGTCGGACTTGGTGATCAACGGCGTGGCGAATCCGTAGGCGTTCTCGCCCGTCACCCGGCGTACGAGCTCCGCGCCGCCGGTGATGTTGCCCCACTGGTCCGAGCCGCCGAACTGCAGCCGGACGCCGTGCTCGCGGAAGAGGTTGAGGTAGTCCATGGACTGCAGCAGCACGTAGGAGAACTCGGTGTAGCTGATGCCCGACTCGAGGCGACGGCGGACCGTGTCGCGTGCGAGCATCCGGTTGACCGGGAAGTGCTTGCCGACGTCGCGCAGGAAGTCGATGGTCGACAGCGACGCCGTCCAGTCGTAGTTGTTGACCGTGGTCGCAGCGTTGGACCCGTCGAAGGACACGAAGCGCGAGACCTGCTGGCGCACCCGCTCGGTCCACTCCTTGACCGTGTCGAAGGAGTTGAGCGTGCGCTCGCCCGAGTCGCGCGGGTCGCCGATCATGCCGGTGGCGCCGCCGACCAGGATGTAGGGCGTGTGGCCGGCGTCCTGCAGGCGGCGCGCGGTGACCAGCTGGACCAGGTTGCCCATGTGCAGGCTGGGCGCGGTCGGGTCGAAGCCCACATAGAACTTGACGCTCCCCTCGCCCAGCGCTGCGCGGAGCGCGTCGCGGTCGGTGGAGTGGGCGACGAGGCCGCGCCACTCCAGCTCGTCGAGGACATTCGGGGTCGTCACGTGGATTCCTTCTGGTGGTCTCGGGTTGGTGGACGGGCACTAGCCTAGGGCGAGAAGTCAGGAGGGACGGCACGTGATCGCAGGCAGGTACAGGCTCGAGCGGGAGATCGGTCGGGGTGGTTCCGGCACGGTGCACCTGGCCCTCGACGAGGTGCTCGGCCGTCAGGTCGCGATGAAGCGGATCGGGCTGATCCCGGGCTCGGACAACGCCGAGCTCGAGCGCGCCGAGCGCGAGGCCAGGCTCGCCGCCGCGCTCAACCACCCGCACGTCGTGTCGGTCTTCGACCTGGTGGACGCCGACGACGTCCGATGGCTGGTGATGGAGTACGTCGACGGCGAGACGCTCAGCGACCGGGTCCGTACGTCCGGGCCGTTGGAGGCGACCGAGGCGGCCGCGCTGCTGGCGCAGACCGCGGACGCCCTCGTCGAGGCGCACGGCCTCGGGATCGTCCACCGCGACGTCAAGCCCAGCAACATCCTGATCTCCGGCGGTGCCGCCAAGCTCAACGACTTCGGCATCGCCCGCTCCGCCGACGACCCCTCCCTCACCCAGACCGGGCTGGTCACCGGTTCGCCCGCCTACCTCGCCCCCGAGGTGGCTTCGGGCTCGTCGGCGACCCCGGCGAGCGACGTCTGGTCGCTGGGCGCCACGCTCTACCACGCGGTCACCGGCAGGCCGCCGTACGAGGTCGGCGACAACCTGATCGGCGCGCTCTACAAGATCGTGCACGAGGACCCGCCGCGCCTGCCGGGCGATCACCCGATGTCGGGGCTGCTGACGGTGATGATGAACCGGGACACCGAGGCGCGCTGGTCGATGCCGCGCGTCCGTGACGAGCTGGCCCGCATCGCGCGCGGGCAGCGCTCCACGATCACCGCCCCTGCCCCTGCTCCAGCCCCGCCCCGCGAGGAGACCGGCGTGCTGCCCACCGTGCAGCAGCCGGCGGCCGTACGTCCGGCCCCGCGCCCCGCGCACCGCCACGCCCGTCGGTGGGGCGTCATCGCCGCGGCGGCGGTGCTCGCGGTCGCGGCCGTGGTGGCGGCGTACGTCCTCGCCGGCCGTGACACGCCCGAGGCCGCGCCGGCCGACGACGCCCGCACGCCCCGGGCCTCGGAGACCACCACGAGCAGCAGCACTCCCCCGCTGTCCGCGGAGGACACCCGTGAGCAGATGGACGCCTTCATCACCTCCTACCTCGCGACGGTCACCTCGGATCCCGAGGCCGCGTTCCAGCAGCTGACGCCGGAGTTCCGCGAGGCCAGCGGTGGCTACGAGGGATACATCGGGTGGTGGGGGCAGGTGCGCTCCGCGACGCTCGAGGAGGTCGAGAGCAACCCGTCGGACCTGACGGTGGGCTACACGGTCGACTACGTCATGAAGTCCGGCGAGCGCGACACCCAGCGCGTACGGCTCCAGCTCGAGCGCCTCGACGACCAGCTGCTCATCGCAGGCGAGGGATAGGTCTACGGCTGGGCGGGACGGCCGGTCCCACCGAGGCCGCGCCGCTGCGCCCACAGCGCCGCCTGCGTGCGGTCGGCCACCCCGATGCGCTGGTAGGCCGACGTGAGGTGGGCCTTGACGGTGCGCTCGGTGATGCCGAGCCGGACGGCGATCTGCTTGTTGAGCAGGCCCTCGACGACGAGGCGCAGCACCTCGGCCTCCCGGGGCGAGAGCGCCGGGACGTCCGCGGCAGGTGGCGCCGACCCGGTCACGGCGCGCGCGGTCCGTGCGAGCAGGCGCCTCGCGGCCCGCGGATCGAGGGGCGACTCACCGCGGGCGACGGCGCGGATGCCGTCGAGCAGCGCCTCCGGCTCGGCGTCCTTCAGCAGGTAGCCGACCGCACCCGCCTCGATCGCCGCGTCGATCCGGGCGTGGTCGGAGAACGACGTCAGGACCAGCACCTCGGTGCCCGACGCCTCGCCGACGATGGCGCGGGTGGCCTCGACGCCGTCCATGACGGGCATCTGCAGGTCCATGACGGCGACGTCGGGCCGGAGCTCGCGCACCAGGGCGACCGCCTCCCCGCCGTCGCGCGCCACCCCGACCACCTCGAGGTCCTCGGTGGACTCGATGAGGCCGGTCAGGCCGCGCCGGACGACGGCGTGGTCGTCGGCCACCACGACTCGGATCATCCGACCGGGACCTCCATCCGGACGACCGTTCCGTCCCCTGGTGCCGACTCGACCCCGAGCGTGCCGGCGTGCTCGCGGACGAGGCTCTCGGCAGCCCGCAGCCCGAGGTGGTCCTCGCCGACGACGGCGTCCGCGGCGTACCCGATGCCGTCGTCCACGACCTCGAGCACCATCCGGTCGCCCTCGCGGCGCACGGTGAGGGACATGCGGCCGGCGCGGGCGTGCCGTGCCACGTTGCGCACGGCCTCCTGGGCCACCCGCCACAGGAGTGCGACGGCGGGTTGCGACGCTTCCTCGGTGCCGGTCACGTCGACGTCGACCTCCACCCCGCTCGCGACCAGCGGTGCGACGAGGTCGTCGACCGCGGCAGCGAGGCCGCCGGTGTGCAGGTCGGGCGGGTAGATCTCCACGAGCAGCGACCTCAGGGACCGCATGCTGACCCGCAGCGACCGGCCGACGGCCTCGAGGTCCTGCCGGCCGGCCTCGTCGGACCTCGCGGCCAGGGTGGACAGGGCCAGCGACGACCCGGCCAGGTCCTGGACGACACCGTCGTGCAGGTCGCGCGCGATGCGCAGGCGTTCGGCGTCGGAGGCCCGTACGGCTGCCTCGAGCAGGCGCTCGCGCTCCCGGGCCGCTCGTGAGAGGCGGCGCGACAGGAGGAGGACCAGAGGCGTGCCGAGCGCGACGAGGGCGAGGAGTGCGCCGAGGGTGATCGGGAGGAAGCGGTCGAGGATCCGCGCGCGGCTCTGCCGGATGTCGTCGACGCCGAGATAGGCCTCGAAGAGCAGCGGCACGCCCTCGGGGGACTCGATGCGGGTGTAGACCTCGAGCAGGTCGCCGCCGAGCGCGCGCTCGAACCGGTTCTCCGGCCGGCCGAGGTCGGAGAGCTCGGCCTCGGTGCCACCGTTCCTGAGCACCTCGACCTCGTCGTCACCCAGGGGGTAGACGGCCCCGATCAGCTCGGTCCGGTCGCTGTAGAGCACCGTGCCGTCGGCGTCCCACAGCTTGACCCGCAGGACGTCGCCGACGAGCAGCCGGTCCAGAGCCGTACGGTCCAGGCGGTCGATGGCTGCCGCGTCACCGTCGACCAGGCCGGGCGGGATCTCCGGCTGGGCGACCGACTGCGCGAGCACCCACGTGAGGGACCGGGCGTCGGCGATCGCCTCCTCGTCGGCGGCCGAGCGGCTGAGGGCACTGGTCGCGACGACCACGACGACGAGCGTGACGAGTCCCGCGGCGAGGAACTGCGCCACGGGATTCGTCAGCCAGCGCATGGGGCGTACCTCCGGTGAGGTCAGTAGTTGACCACACCGCGGCACACCTGGCCGTCGCGCACGGCACGGAGGACGAGGGTGTCGGTGCCGGCGAGGTCGACGACCTTGCGCTCCACCTCGAAGGACCCGCTTCGTCCGGTCGTGGTGCCGACGCCGCGGTCGCTGACGGAACCGTTGTGGCGCAGGGTCCAGCGCCAGCGCTGGCCCGAGACGTTGCTGTCGATCTCGCCCTCGACCTCGAGCCGGCCGTCGTCGGTCTTGACCTTGAGCTTCCAGTCGGCGCTGCCGCTGCAGCCGCCGGTGCGGATCACGCGATCGTCGTCGTCACCGCTCGCTGAGGCCGCGGGTGCGGCCAGGCCGGCGGTGAGGCCTGCCGTCAGGCAGGCGGCGGCGAGGACTGCTGGGATGGTCTTCGTGCTGGACATGGGGTCCTCCTCGGTAGGTGGGACCAGCCTGTCCGGCCGCGGCCGCGCCGACGAGATGTCCGATGGTGCTAGTACCCGCGGGGACGGGTCCCCCGATGCCCCCGGACCGGTCCGGGGACTGGTCCCCACGGGTGAGGACGTGCCGCGCGTGGTGACTAGCCTTGGAGGTCAGCCACGGAAGGGGCCCACGTGATTGCAGGCAGGTACCGCCTGGAGAGGGAGATCGGCCGCGGCGGGGCCGGCGTCGTGCACCTCGCGCACGACGAGCTGCTGGACCGCCGCGTCGCGGTCAAGCGCATCGGCCTGCTGCCGGGGACCACCGACGACGACGTCCTGCGCGCGGAGCGGGAGGCGCGGCTGGCCGCCGGGATCAACCACTCGCACGTCGTGTCGATCTTCGACCTCGTCAAGGACGACGACTGCTACTGGCTCGTCATGGAGCACGTCGACGGCCAGACGCTCGCCGAGCTGGTCGCCGCCGAGGGTCCCCTGCCGGTGCGTCGCGCGGCGGCGATCCTCGCCCAGGCCGCCGACGCACTCGTCCAGGCGGGGCGGGCCGGCATCGTCCACCGCGACGTGAAGCCCAGCAACATCATCATCAGTGCGGACGACCACGCGAAGCTCGGTGACTTCGGGATCGCCCGGGCGGCCAGCGACGCCGCCCTCACGCAGACGGGCATCGTCACGGGCTCCCCCGCCTACCTCGCACCGGAGGTCGCGTCGGGCGCCCCCGCGACGGAGGCCAGCGACGTGTGGTCCCTCGGCGCCACCCTCTACCACGCCGTCGCCGGCAGGGCTCCCTACGACGTCGGGCAGAACGTGCTCGGCGGTCTCTACCGGATCGTCAACGGTGACCCGCCGCGGCTGCCCGCCGATGACCCGATGTCCGGGTTGCTCGCGGTCATGATGGTCAAGGAGCCCGAGCGGCGCTGGCCCGTGGAGCGGGTGCGCGACGACCTGAGGCGGATCGCCCGGGGCGAGCCGAGCTCCGCGCCCGCAGTCGTGACTCCCGACTCCTCCCACCACGACGACGCCCCGACGGCCGTGATGGCGGCGGGCGCAGGTGCCACGCCGGCCGAGGACTCCGAGACGACCACGCGCACGACCGCGGTTCCCGTGGTCCCCCGTGAGGCCGCCCCGGCCGAGGACGCACCGGCCTCTCCCCCCGGCCCCCGGCGCTCGCGCAGGCTCCCGGGCGCCGTCGTGGCGGCGCTGGGGCTCGTGCTCCTGCTGGGACTGGGAGCGTGGCTGCTGTGGCCCGACGGCGATTCCCCCGACCCGTCGGGCAGCACGGCGGAGCCGACGACGTCGGACACGCAGGAGCCCAGCGCGCAGCCGAGCGAGGAGCCGAGCGAGGAACCGGCCGAGGAACCGAGCGAGGAGCCGGCCGAGGAGCCGAGCCCGTCCGACGGGCCCGGCGCGACCCGGGCCGCGATGCGCACCTTCGTCGCGGACTACTTCGCGCAGGTCACCTCGGACCCCGAGACCACCTTCGCGATGCTCACCCCGGAGTTCCAGGCGGAGAGTGGCGGCTTCGAGGGCTACGAGGGGTTCTGGAGCACCATCGAGTCGGCCACCCCGCGCGACATCCAGGCCGATCCGCGGTCGCTGACGACGACGTACACGATCGAGTTCGTCACCACGTCGGGCCGGACCACGACGGAGCAGGGTCGCCTGCAGCTCGCTCGGCAGGGAGAGAGCCTCCTCATCGCGGGAGAGGGATGAGCTCGCCCGTGCTTCTCGTAGGGCTTCTCGTAGGGCGGGTGGGGCTCGAACCCACGACCCAAGGATTATGAGTCCTCTGCTCTGACCGACTGAGCTACCGCCCCTCGAGGCGAGACCCTAGGCGATGGCCACGTCCATCTCGTACATGCGCTCCACCACCCGGAAGCCCAGGGCCGTGTTGGTGCGGTGCATGGCCGTGTTGTCCGGCGCCGTCCAGGTGTGCACGCGCGTCACCTCGGTGGGGAGGTCGGCGTAGTTGGCAGCCTTCAGGGCAGCGCCGAGCCGGTGGCCACGGTGCTCGGGCATCACCAGCGTGTCGTCCTGCCAGCCGTAGTCGGTGCCGTGCGGCACGAACAGCAGCGAGTAGCCCCCGAAGACACCGTCCGAGCGCCGCCGGGCGGCGGCGACCCGCACGTCGTACGCCTTGGTCAGCCGCTCCTCCGACGCCGAGAGCCGTGCGTCGTCGAGGACCTGGGGCTCGAGGTCGAGGTCGCCCGTCGGGACGTCGGCGTTCATCTGGTTGCGCATCGCGAGGTAGGCGGCGCGGTGCTCCCCGGGGCACCGGCCGCGCCACAGCACCACCTCGTACGAGGGGTCGACCGGTGAGCCGGGCACCGGCAGGTCGGCGAGGAGGTGGTCCTCGCGGTGCCTCTCGACGGCGCCCATCGCGCGGGCGAACTCGTACGCCGGCCCGGCGACGTCCACGTCGACGCTCACCTCCCCTCCGATGCGCGTGCGGCCCGCTGCCCGCGCCCGCCCGACGAGGGCCTCCCACAGCGCGCGACCGATGCCCCGACGTCGGTGGCCGGGCAGCACCTGGACCTCGCCCCACCCGACCTCGGTGTTCTCGGTCAGGGGCAGCTCGAGCCCGGCCACCCCGACCACCTCGCCGTCGACGACGGCTCGCAGCCAGGTGCGCGCGTAGTAGCTGCTCGGCGACGTCGCGGTGACCTCGAAGGCCGCGAGGGTGGTCGTCAGGGCACGGGGTCGGTCGGCGCGGACGGCCCGCTCCATCACGTCGTGCCAGGCGGTCCGCGCGGCGGCATCGGTCGGGTCGAGCTCCTCGATCTCCACCGACGCATGGGACCGCACGACGCACGGGCGCGGCAACTGGAAATCGCAGCTTCGACTTCTCGTCAGTGGTGCGGCGTGGGACAGTGTGGCGTCTCGGAATCGGCTCGGGTGCGGGAGGACCTCGGTGGCCAAGGATCGACCAGCCCTGCTGTCCCCCTCGCAGCGGCACCTCGTCACACGCTTCGGCTACGGCGTCGACGCGACGCTCGCGCGCGACGTACGCCGGGCCGGGGGCGCGTCGGCGTGGTTCGAGGAGCAGCTCACCCGACCCCGGTCGTTCCCGGACGCGTCGGCCGAGGCCGTGCGCCGGTGGTGGCCCGACCTCGACCGGAAGCCGTCCGACCTGTGGCAGCGGCAGGTGCAGGAGGTCCGCGGCGGCTGGCAGGTGATGGAGGACTACGGTCGCTGGCTGCTCGTGCGGCGCATCCGGACGCGGCGGCCCGTCCTCGAGAAGATGACCGAGTTCTGGGAGGCCGTGCTCCACGTGCCGGTCAGCGGCGACGCGCACTTCACGTGGCGGGTGGACTACGGCGACACGATCCGGCGCCACGCGCTCGGTCGCTTCGACCAGCTGCTCCTCGAGACCACCACCCACCCGGCGATGCTGATCTTCCTGTCCGCGGCCACCTCGACCAAGCGCGCACCCAACGAGAACCTCGGTCGCGAGCTGCTCGAGCTGCACACCCTGGGCGCCGGCAACTACAGCGAGGACGACGTGAAGGCGTCCGCCCGGATCCTCACCGGGTGGCACGTGGACCTCTGGAAGACGTGGGCACGCTCCTACGTCAAGGAGGACCACTGGACCGGGAACGTCGAGGTTCGCGGCTTCCGGCACACCAACCGCAAGGCCGACGGCCGCGCGGTCACCCGGGAGTACCTCCGCTACCTCGCGCACCACCCCGACACCGCGCACCACGTGTGCGAGCGGCTGGCGACGAAGTTCGTGCGCGACGACCCGCCGCGTGCGCTGGTGAAGCGGCTCGCGAGGGTCTACCTGAAGAACGACACCGCGATCGTCCCGGTGCTGCGGGCGCTGGTCGCCAGCAAGGAGTTCCGGGCATCCGCCGGGAAGAAGCTGCGCGACCCGAGCGAGGACGTCGTCGCGACCTACCGCGCGCTCGGCGTGGAGGTCGGCCGCCCCACCCGCAACGACTCCGGCGCCAACGCGATGCTGTGGCAGGCCTCGGGCCTCGGGCTCTCCCCGCACGCGTGGCCCCGCCCCGACGGCACCCCGGTGACCGACGACGTCTGGGCCTCCCCCGCGCGCGCCCTCGGCTCGATGAGCATGCACTGGTCGATGGCGGGCGGCTGGTGGCCCTCGCACGGCCTGGGCTACCGCGAGCCGAAGGCGTGGGTGCCGGCGAAGAAGCCGGTCCGGTTCAAGGACCTCGTCGACGAGGTCAGCCGCGACCTGCTGCACCGACCGGCCTCGAAGCGACTCCTCGAGACCGCGTGCCTGGCCACCGGCTGCAAGGCCAGGGAGAAGATCGACCGCGAGCACGGTCTCTACCAGCGGGGCTTCCCGCGACTCCTGGCTGCCGTCCTCGACTCCCCCGACCACCTGGCGTGCTGACATGACGACTCCCGAGACCACCGACCCCGGTCGCAGCACCCGCTCCTGCGGTTGCCCGGACTACGACGAGGCGCGCCTCGCGCTGCGCCGGCGAGCGCTCGTCGGCACCGCCCTGGCCGGCGGCGCCGTCGCCCTCGGTCCCTCCCTGGCCGGCACGGCCCCCCGGGCGTACGCCGTCACGGGCCGCACCGCGGCTGCGCTCGCCGCGCCCGGCGGCTCAGTGCTGGTGCTGCTGTCCCTGCGCGGCGCCGCCGACGGCCTCTCCCTGGTCGTCCCCCACGCGGACCCCGTCTACTACGAGGCCCGGCCCCGGCTCGCCGTCCCGGCGGCGTCCCTGCTCGCCGCGGACGCGATGTTCGGCCTGCACCCGGCCCTCGCCCCACTGCTGCCGATGTGGGACGCCGGCACCCTCGCCGCGGTCCACGCCACCGGGATGGCCACCCCCAACCGCTCGCACTTCGCCGCGATGGAGGCCATCGAGGACGCCGCGCCCGGCTCGACCGAGCGCAACGGCTGGCTCAACCGACTCCTCGGCGAGCTGCCCGGCACCTCCCCACTGCAGGGGACGGCGATGGGCAACCAGGTCCCCACCTCCCTGTTCGGCACCCACCCCGCCTTCGTCGTCAACCGCGTCGACAACGCCAAGGTCTTCGGCACGGAGGAGGACGGGCGGCGGCTCGCCTCCCTCAAGCACGCCTGGACCGGCAGCAGCCCGATGAGCCGTGCGGTGCGCGACGCCATAGCGGGCGCCGAGACGTTCGGCCTCGCCCGGGACACGTCGGCGGGCACGCCCGCGCCGGCGTACCCCGGGACGAGCCTGGGCAAGGCGCTCTCCGACGTCTCGCGCATCGTCCGCTCGGGTGTGGGCGCCGAGGTGATCACCGTCGACCAGGGCGACTGGGACATGCACACCGACGCGGGCACGCTCGAGTGGGGAGAGATGAAGCGCAACGCCGGCGACCTTGCCTCCTCCATCGCCGCCTTCTTCACCGATCTCGGCCCCGCCGCGGACCGGGTCACGCTGGTCACGCTCAGTGAGTTCGGCCGGCGGGTCAAGGAGAACGACGACTACGGCACCGACCACGGCTTCGGCAACGTCATGTTCGTCGCCGGCGCCGGGGTCAGGGGCGGTCGCTACTACGGCTCGTGGCCGGGCCTGCAGAACACGCTCGACGGCGACCTGCTCGTCACCACCGACTACCGCAGCGTGCTGACCGAGGTCGTCACGAAGCGGTTCGGTGTGACGGTCGCGCAGGTCTTCCCGGGGTTCGCGCCGCAGTCCGTGGGCGTGATGGCCTGAGGGGCAGACACGCCGCGCGCTGCGGTGCGATGCTCGGGACATGAGCGACGAGCGCCCCACTCCCCCGTCCTACGAACCGCTCCCGGAGGACTGGGAGAGCGCCCTCTTCGTGGTCGCCCACCCCGACGACATCGAGTACGGCGCCGCCGCTGCGGTGGCACGCTGGACCGGCCAGGGCAAGCGGGTCGTCTACTGCATGGTGACCAGCGGTGAGGCCGGGATCGACGGGGTCCACCCCGACGAGTGCGGTCCGCTGCGCGAGGCCGAGGAGATCGCGTCCGCGGCGGCCGTCGGCGTCGACGAGGTGGTCTTCCTGCGCCTCCCCGACGGGATCCTGGAGTACGGCGTCGAGCTGCGGCGCGCGATCGCGAAGGTCGTGCGCGAGCAGCGCCCGGACGTCGCGATGACCATCAACTTCCGCGACACCTTCGGTGGCACGAACCTCAACCAGGCCGACCACATCGCCGTCGGCAAGGCGCTGCTCGACGCCGTGCGCGACGCCGGCAACCGGTGGGTCTTCCCCGAGCAGCTGGTCGACGGCCTCGAGCCGTGGGGCGGCGTACGGGCCGTGTGGGCGGGCGGGTCTCCCCAGGCGACCCACGCCGTCGACGTCACCGACACGTTCGGGGCCGGCGTCGCCTCGCTGAAGGAGCACCGGGCCTACATCGACGGCCTCGGCTGGGAGGGCTGGGACCCCGAGGAGTTCCTCGACGGCATCCTTCGCGGCGGCGGCCAGGGCCTCGGCGTCACGCACGCGGCGACCTTCGAGGTCTTCCCGCTCGGGTGGGGCTGAGCGGCTAGCGACCGAACCGGCGCCGGGGCCTCCTCGGCGCGCGCTCGCCGGCGCCCGCGAAGCGGGCACCCACCAGCGGGGGTGCCGCGTGCCGGGCCGGCTCGACGCCTTCCGCCACGCCGTGCTGGGCGCCCTCGTCGACGGGATCGTGATCCACGGCGTCGGGGTCGAACTCCGTCGGGACGGTCGAGAGGTCGTGGTCAGCGAGGATCGCGCGGACCTCGTCGATCACCGCCAGCAGCTCGTCGTCGCTGGTCGCCCCCGCGTAGGTGACGAGCGCGTGGCGCCCCAGCGAGGCCCCGACGACCGCCCCACGCTCGAAGTGCAGCCGCATGAACCCCGTGGCGTGCTGGTCCTCGAGGGAGCGCAGGATCGCCAGCATCCGGTTGCCGACCTCGGCGAGGTGGTGCAGCTCGCGGCGGTCCCCCGCGGCGGCGATGACCCGGGACCCCGCCGTGACGACCGAGCTCCAGCGGACGCCGTCGACCGACATGATGCGGTCGACGCAGTGCGCGACCGCGGCGGACGTGTCGACGGCGCTGACGACCATGTAGGTCGGCACGACACGGGGCTCGAGCCGGCGCAGCACCGCCCGGTAGGTGCCCTCGCCCGCGGGGGTCCAGGTCACCCCCACCGAGAGCCGGTGCACGCCGTAGGCCTCCAGCGCGCGGAGGTCGCCGCCGTCGACGAGCTCGCCCATGCGACGGGCCAGACGACCGGTGTAGGGAAGGGCCGCGGCGAGTGCGCCCGACGCCCCGTCGTCACCCACCACCGTGCCGTCCGGGCGTACGACGAAGTCGACCCCCACGTCCCCGGCTGCCGGCTGCTCCACGCTCATGGGCCCAGCCTGTCGCAGGGCCGGCACGGTTCCGGTCGGCGTAACGCACAGTTCACACGGGGGCGCGAAGCGTTACGCCCCGGCAACCCGGGGCGCGTCGGCCTGGCCCGGCAGGGTGCCGGTGTCCACGACGTGCTGCGCAACGGCGAACAGCTTGATGTTCTGCTGCGACGAGAGCCGCTTGAGCACGGCGAACGCCTGCTCCGAGGTCAGGGCGAACCGCTCGCGCAGGATCCCGGTCGCCTCCCCGATCAGCTGGCGGCTGCCCAGGGCCGTGTGCATCTGGTCCTGCGCGACGGCCGCGCTCAGGGCAACCGCCGCATGGGCGGCCACGACGAGGCCGTCGAGCTGGTCCGCGTGGTCGAAGGCGTCGGGCTCGTAGGCGTAGAGGTTCAGCATCCCGAGGCTCTCGGCGTCGACGAACAGCCGGAACCCGAGGTAGGCCCGGACCCCGGTCTGCTCGGCCACCTCCGACCCCCAGCGCGGCCACGGCGCGTCGCGGGTGAGGTCGGCGACCGAGATGACGTCGACGGTCCTGTGGCCACTCATGGCCGGGCCCTCGTCCAGGGCGTGCTGCAGGTCGTCCATGGTCTGGAGCGAGGCGTGCGTGTGGGCGCAGGTGTCGTCGCGACCCGGCCGCAGCACGCAGACCCCGGCCACGTCGCACGGACCGATCAGCTCGACGGCCATCGTTGCGACGCGCTCGAGGGCGTCGGCCGGGTGTCGTGTGTCCGACATCCCGCGCGCGGCATCGGCCAACCGGCGCCCGAACTCGTGACGATCCATCCTGCGGCCTTCCCTCCCATGGGCGACGCACGCATCGTATAGAGGCGGGCCCCACGCGGGAGGAGACGGACGCGAAGACGGCCCGGGTGGCCGCTTCTTGACCACCCGGGCCTGTGCCCCTGTGAAGTCGCGACGTCGCAGGGACCTGAGGGCGCAGTACCCGGATGCCGCCGACCGATCCGCCCTGCGGTCAAAAAGGGTGGACCGCATGCATGGTGGTCGGGCGCCGCCGGCTGCAACGAAGCTCAGGGCTGCCGTTCGGACAGCAGGACGCGGGCTTCCCAGGGCTCGAAGACATCGGTGGAGGCGGCACTCTCGCGGTTGGTCAGGAGCAGGTCGGCCGCGGCGTCCCCCGGCTCCATGTCGACCTCGACTACGGCGCCAGAGAGGTTGACGTAGACCGCGAGCCGGTGGGTGCCGGTCTGCCGGGTGAAGGCGTACAGCTCGGAGTGTTCTGGATGGATGAGGGTGAAGTCGCCGTCGACGACGACGGCGTGGGTGTGCCGCAGCCGGATGAGTGCCTTGTAGTAGGAGTAGACCGAGTGCGGATCGTGGCGCTGGCGCTCGGCGTTCAGCCAGGTGAAGTTCGGGTTGACGCGCATCCACGGTCGGGCTGAGGTGAATCCGGCGTGCGGCTCGGCCGACCACTGCATCGGGGTGCGAGCGTTGTCCCGACTCTTGCGTCGCAGCGCGGTCAGGACCTCCCGAGGGTCCAGCCCGAGCTCATGGACGGCTGTGTCGTAGTAGTTGAGCGACTCGATGTCGCGGAACTCGTCGATGCCGGCGAACGGCATGTTCGTCATGCCGATCTCTTCGCCCTGGTAGATGTACGGGGTGCCGCGGTGCAGGTGCAGCACGGTGGCCAGCGCTGTCGCGGACTCGTACCAGTGGTCGGTGTCGTCCCCGAACCGGGAGACCACCCGCGGCTGGTCATGGTTGCTCCAGTACAGGCTGTTCCACCCTCGGTCGCCCATGGCGCGCTGCCAGGTGGCCAGCGACTGCTTGAGGTCCAGGACGGTGACCGGCCGCGGGCGCCACTTCTCGCCGTCGGAGTCGAGGTCGACGTGGTCGAACTGGAAGACCATGTTGAGCTGACCGTGGTCGCGGTCGGTGAACTTCAGGGCCTGGTCGGGCGTCACGGTGGGCATCTCCCCCACGGTGAGATAGATGCCCGGCCGGTCCGCGAACACCGATGCCTGCATCTCGGCGAGATGGTCGTGCACCTTGGGGCCGTAGGAGAAGTGGGGCGATCCATCGCCCAACCCTGTGCTGAGTGGTTGCCCGTCGGGCAGTCGCGGGTCCTTGGAGATGAAGTTGATGACGTCCATCCGGAAGCCGTCGATGCCTCGGTCCAGCCACCAGTTCATCATCGAGAAGAGCGCAGCACGCAGCTCCGGGTCGTCCCAGTTCAGGTCGGGCTGCTTCCTGGAGAACAGGTGCAGGTAGTACTGGGCGCGCTCCGGGACCCACTCCCAGGCGGAGCCGGAGAAGAAGGAGCCCCAGTTGTTCGGCTCCGACCCGGGCTCTCCTGGGACGGTGCCGGGTCGGGCGTCGCGCCAGATGTACCAGTCGGCCGTGTCGGAGCCACGGGACGTGCGGGACTCGACGAACCACGGGTGTTCGTCGGAGGTGTGGTTGACCACCAGGTCCATGATGATCCGCATCCCCCGGACGTGGGTCTGGGCGATCAGCTCGTCGAGGTCGGCCATCGTGCCGAAGACAGGGTCGACGTCGCGGTAGTCGCTGATGTCGTAGCCGTTGTCGTCCTGGGGTGAGCGGTAGACCGGAGAGAGCCAGAGGACGTCGACGCCGAGATCGGCCACGTGGTCCAGGTGCTCGATGATGCCGCGGAGGTCGCCGATCCCGTCGCCGTCGGAGTCGGCGAAGCTCCGCGGGTACACCTGGTAGACGACGGCGGCTCGCCACCACGCCGCATCTTCCCTGGCCTGGTCGGTCATCCCTTGACTCCGGTCGACAGCACTGGCCATGCATCGTAGACCCGGGGATGAGGACTCAGCTGCGGATGACAAGCAGACGGCCCGTGACCTGCGAGTTCGCAGGTCACGGGCCGTCTTCACTGGCTCCCCCGGTTGGACTCGAACCAACAACCCTCCGGTTAACAGCCGAATGCTCTGCCAGTTGAGCTACAGGGGATCGCTTGTGCAGCGAGGCGAAACCTTAGCAAGCCTCGTCACCGCGGGGGAAATCAGGGCAGGCCCACGTCGCGCTGCGCCAGCTCCAGGGCCTCGCGGGCGGCCGCGCGCACGGCCGGGTCGTCGGGATCGACGCCCTCGTCGTACTCGTAGACCCAGTGGACGGCGCCCGATCCGGAGGGGGCGCGGCGCGCGATGACGCGCAGGCCGCGACGGTGCGCCACCGCGACGTGGCGCTGGAGGACGATGCTGGCGGTCACCCGCTCGTGGACCAGCTCGAGCAGGCGGCCGGGGTCGGTCAGGCTCGCCGTGTGGACGGGACGCTGCTCCCCCCACGAGCCGACCTCGGAGAGCCGGAACGTGTCGGTGTCGCGGTCCCAGTCGGCCGCCTCCACCTGCTCCCACGGGACGCGCCGCGTCTCGCCGTCGCGCTCGAGGTAGAACGCGTCGCGGGTGCCGGCGAGAACGGCGCCGTCGACCGCGGTGGTCACCGCGAGGACCTTCTCACGAGGGCCGACCTCGACCTGCGGGACCGCGGGGCGCCTCCGCCAGCTGATCGGGAGCATCAGGGGTGCCCTCCTGGCTGTCCGACTGCGCCCTCGCGCAGCTTGCGGCGGTGCTGCTCGAGCATCACCAGCTCGCCGAACATGCGGTTGTAGTCGAGCGCCTGCTCGACGGGGTTGGTGCGCTGCAGGCGCGCCTTGACGTCGGCGATGCGGCGCGACGTGGTGAGCTCCTGGAGCCGGTAGACGTAGGCCACGGCGAAGGTCGGGTTGGGGTCGGACGTGCCGCGGACCGGTTCGACGCCAAGCTCGGTGACGGCAGCGATCACGGCGGGGTCGGTGGCCGCACCGCGGACCCGGTTGGCCCAGCCGGGGTCGTCGGCGCCGGTGGCGGGCCCGCCTGCGGCGCCCACGGCCTCCCACACGCCCTGGAACGTGGGGTGGGTGAAGTCGGCGGCGGTCACGTGCGCGGTCGTACGACCCACTCCGGTCGGGTGCTGGATGACGAGCTTGAGCAGCTCGCGCTCGATCTGGAAGCGCGGGTCGGACAGGCTCGGCAGGGTCGGCCGGGGCGGCTGCGCCGCCTGGGGCGCCTCGGCGGTGCGCGCCGGGCGGCGTTCGTCGGACCGGGCCGGGCGGCTGGCGGCCCGGCGTACCTCGTCGCGGACCTGGTCGAGGTCGACGCCCACCATGTGCGCGAGCTCGCGGGAGAACGTCTCGACCTTCGTCCGGTCGCGGATGCTCGCCACCAGCCCGGCGGCGTCGCGCAGGGCGTCGACGCGACCGTCGGCGCGGTCGAGGTCGTAGCGGGTGAGGATGTTGTCGAGGGCGAAGCGGTAGAGCGGTTGGCGGCTCGCGACGAGCTCACGGACCGCCTCGTCGCCCTCCGCCAGCCTCAGGTCGCAGGGGTCCATGCCCTCGGGGGCGACGGCGACGTAGGTCTGGGAGGCGAACACCTGGTCGCTCTCGAGGACCTTCATCGCGGCCTTCTGGCCGGCGGAGTCGCCGTCGAAGGTGAAGATGACCTCGCCGCTGGTCGTGTCGTGGTCACCGAGGAAGCGGCGCAGGACGCGTGCGTGGTCGGTGCCGAAGGCAGTGCCGCAGGACGCGACGGCGGTCTTCACGCCGGCGAGGTGGCAGGCCATCACGTCGGTGTAGCCCTCGACGACGACGGCCTGCTGGCTGTCCTTCATCGCGGTGCGCGCGAGGTCGATGCCGTAGAGCACCTGGCTCTTCTTGTAGATCGCGGTCTCGGAGGTGTTGAGGTACTTGGCCTCGATGCGGTCGTCGTCGAAGATCCGACGGGCACCGAAGCCGATCGTGTCGCCGTTGGCCTCGCGGATCGGCCACACCAGGCGGCCGCGGAAGCGGTCGTAGTGGGAGCGGCCGTGCGCCACGAGCCCGGCCGCGACCGACTCCTCGTCGGTGAACCGGCGCCCGCGCAGGTGGCGGGTCAGCGCCTCCCCGTCGCGCGGGGCGAACCCCACGCCGAACATCGTGGCGGCGGCCTGGTCGAACCCGCGCTCGTGCAGGAACTGGCGCGCGACCACGGCATCGCGGCCGGCCAGCTGCTCGGCGTAGAACTCCTGGGCGACCTTGTGGGCCTCGATCAGCCGGCCGCGGGCCGGCCCGCGCGGGCGTACGGGCTCGTCGTCGCCGTCCTCGCGCCGGAGCTGGACGCCGAACTTCTCCGCCAGTCGCTCGACCGCCTCGGTGAAGGTGAGGCCGTCGACCTTCATCAGGAACGAGATGACGTCCCCGCCCTCGCCGCAGCCGAAGCAGTGGAAGAACTGGCGGGCCGGGTTGACGTTGAACGACGGCGTCTTCTCGTCGTGGAACGGGCAGAGGCCCTTGAGCGACCCTCCCCCGGCGCGCTTGAGCGTGACGTAGCCGGAGACCACGTCGTCGATCCGCGCCTTCTCGCGCACCTCGGCGATGTCGTCGTCGCGAATCCGGCCTGCCACGCCCGGGAGTCTACGGGCGCGCTCCCACGAGCGACCGGGAGTCTCCACATCCCCGCGGAATCACCTCGCGGGCCCGCTGCAGAGGGTGGCCACCCCTTGGGGCGTGTGCCGCTGGTGCCCGTCCGGCACGTCTGCGAAGGTCGAGGAATGACTTCTCAGCACGGAGCGCCGGAGAGTCAGCCTCTCGGAGCACTCGTCCACCAGCTGTCCCAGCAGATCCCCGAGCTGATCCGCTCGGAGATCCGCCTCGCCCAGGCGGAGGTCGCCCAGAAGGGCAAGCGCGCAGGGGTCGGGATCGGCATGTTCAGCGTCGCCGGCCTCCTCGCGTTCTTCGCCCTCGCCGCCTTGGTCACCACCGCGATCCTCGGCCTCGCGAACGTCGTCGACGCCTGGCTGGCCGCGCTGATCGTGGCGCTCGTCCTGCTCGCCGCGGCGGCCGTGGCCGGCCTGGTCGGGAAGAACAAGGTGGCCGAGGCCGGCCCGCCCGCCCCAGACCGGGCGATCCAGGGCCTCAAGGAGGACATCGCGACGGTGAAGGGAGACCATCATGGCTGAGAACAAGACCCCCGAGGAGCTCGAGGCGGAGATCGCGATCCAGCGCGAGCAGCTCGCAGGGACCGTCGACGAGCTCGCCGCCAAGCTCGACGTGAAGTCGCAGGCGCGGCAGAAGGTGGCCTCACTGAAGGACTCCGCCACGACCGACGACGGGCGGCCGCGCAACGAGGTGCTCGCCGCTGCCGGCTCGCTCGTGGCGATGGCCGTGGTGCTGCTGCTCTGGCGGCGCCGGGCCGACCACTGACCGACCACTGACTGACCACTGAACGACCAGGGAAGGGAGACCCCCATGAAGAAGCTCATGCTGCTCGTCGCCGGAGGTGTCGGCTACGTGCTCGGCACCCGCGCAGGACGCGAGCGCTACGAACAGATCAAGAAGACCGCGATGCGCGTCAAGGAGGACCCGCGGGTCCAGGAGAAGGCGCACCAGGCCGCCGACGTGGTCAAGGAGACCGCCCAGCAGAAGGGGCCCGTGGTCAAGGACAAGGTCACCTCGGCCGCCAGCGCCGCGGCCGACAAGGTGACTCCCTCGGGCAACGGCGGCCACCGGTCCGACAGCTCCGACCTCGAGGACCAGCTGCACCCCGACAGCACCGCACGTCAGGACAACCCGTACCCGCAGGGCGACCTGCCCTAGCCCGGGTCCCGATCCGCGCGCGGCGCTCGCCTCTCCACCCCCGAGGAGGCGAGCGCCGCGTGGCGTGTGACGGCGCTGGCGTCGGTGAGGGACGCGACCTGGTCGATGACCACGCGCCGGCGGCCGGCGTCGTCGTCGGCGGCGTCCCAGTCCTCGACGAAGACCGGGTCGAGCCCGTCGACGCCGCGCGCCCACAGGCCCTCGACCAGCTCGGCGACGAGCTGCCGCTGGCGCTCCATGAGGGCGACGCGGTCGTCGGCCTGCATGACGTAGAGGGAGGCGATCCCCTTGAGCACGCCGATCTCGACCTCGGTCGCCGCGGGGACGACGAGGTCGGCGCGGTGCCGCACCGGGGGCTCCCCCGCCGTCGCGGCGAACGTGGCCCCCTGCACGCTCCCGCAGAAGCGCCCGACGAGGTCACTGGTGAGGTTCTTGATCGCGGCGAGCGCCCGCCGGCTGCCGTCGTAGGTGGAGGCCGGCCAGCTCCCCATCGCGCGCAGGTCGGCCAGTGCGTCGTCGAGGGTCGCGTCGTCCGCGCCGGGCAGGTACCAGGAGCGGACGGTCTCCCAGAGCGCGTCGCGGTCGAGCCGGGTGAGGTCGAGCCGGCCGGCCACGATGCCGTCCTCGACGTCGTGCACCGAGTAGGCCACGTCGTCGGCCAGGTCCATCACCTGGGCCTCGAGGCAGCGACGACGCCCCTCGACGCCGGTGCGGAGCCAGTCGAAGACGCGGCGGTCGTCGTCGTAGACGCCGAACTTGACCACCACGCGTGGGGTGCCGTCGGCGTGGACGCCGTGCGGGCCTGACGCCTCCGTACGGCTCCAGGGGTACTTCGTGCAGGCATCGAGCGTCGCGCGGGTGAGGTTGAGGCCCACTGACCTGCCCTCGGCGTCGAAGGTCTTGGACTCGAGCCGCGTGAGGAGCCGCAACGTCTGCGCGTTGCCCTCGAAGCCGCCGCAGTCGGCGCTGAGGCCGGCCAGCGCCCGCTCACCGTTGTGCCCGAACGGCGGGTGACCCAGGTCGTGGGCCAGCGCCGCGGTCTCGGCGATGTCGGGATGCGTGCCGAGCGCCCGGGCGAGGTCACGAGCGACCTGCGCGACCTCCAGGCTGTGCGTGAGCCGGTTGCGGACGAAGTCGTCGGTCTGCGGGCCGACCACCTGCGTCTTGGCCGCGAGGCGGCGCGACGCCGCCGCGTGGACGACGCGCGCCCGGTCGCGCTCGAACGCCAGGCGTACGGGGGCGTCGACCCGCTTGGGCGGCTCGTCGACCAGCCGCTCGCGCGCCGCGTCGTCGTACAGGTCCTCGATGCTCATCGGCCGGTCAGCCTAGCGAGCACCGAGGACGCTGCGTCGACGGCGGTCCGGGACGCCGACGTCAGTAGACCGTGACGTGGACGTGGTCGTAGTGGTTGGCCGTGGTCGATCCGCGGTCGGACATGCCGCGCCAGCCCTCGCCGCTACGCTCGACCGACCACATCTGCTGGGAGTAGATGATGTACTCGATGCCGAGCGCGGAGTAGTTGGCCCGCAGGAACTCGGCGATCGCCCACCCCGTCTCGCCGCTCACCATGATGTCGATGGCGCGGCCCTGGCCGTGCTCGCCGTCGCTGCGCCACGTGCCGTAGCTGGTGACCTCCGGCCAGTTGGAGCAGACCACGTCGTGGATCTCGTAGAGGGACGCGCGGCCGGCGTCGATGGCGGAGCCGTTGGCGCAGGCGCCGCCGAGGGTCGGGCCCTCGGGCTCCTTGGGCTCGGGCTTCGGCTTGTCCTGGCTGAGGTAGTCGGAGGTGACCCAGCGCGACTGGCCGTCGATGACGACCTGGGTGCGCCCGGCCTGCTCGCGACCCGTGACGGTCACCTGCTCGAGGGCGTCGACCAGGCCGAGCTTCTCGGACTTCTCACCGGGACCGGACCAGAGGTTGAGCGCCTCGGTCGTCCACAGCTTGGCGTCGAGCTTCTTGGCGAGGCGGCGGGCCTGCTTGTCGATGCGCAGGTCCTTGCGGACTGCCGCCTCCGCGCGGGCCGCGGTGCGGATCTGCGAACGCGAGACGGTGGTCTCGCGGCTCCCGCTGCGGCGGCTCAGGGCCGTGCTGTTCGAGGGGGCGTCGTCGCTGTTCGCTGCGGCGCCGGAGAGCGACTGCGAGCTGCTGCTGGAGGAGGCGAGGAGGTCCTCGCCGGAGGTCGCGGGCTCGGCAGCGAGGACGCCCATGGTCACGGCCGACAGCGTCGCCACGACGGCGAGGGGGGCGGCGACCTGGACGGATCGGGGGATGGACTTCTGACGAGGGCTAGCAGGGGTTTCCCGCTTGTGGCGATGCTGAGCCACAGCGCTGATCCTTTGCACTTGCTGACGGGGGACGTGCGCCGATCCACGAGTCCGGAAAACGGGGGACGAACTCGTGCCCACGTCGACGCGATCCACGAGTGAAGCACAGGATTCTCGCCCTGTCCCAATTCTCCACGGTAAAAACGCGCGTGTTCCGGCTCACCCGTCGCGGATCGACGTGTGGACTCCGTCAGCCCCCGGTGGTCTCGTCGGCATCCTCGCGCAGGTGCGACCCACGCCCGTCGGTGTCGTCGAGCCACCCGTCGGGGAGCACCACCTTCTTGCGCGGAGCACCCTGCCTCCCCCGCGGCGTGCCGAGCTCGCGCTCGGGGAACGAAGCGGTGTCGTCGAGGTCCTCGAGGAGCGTGTCGAGGCTCGCCAGCGAGTCGACGAGGGCCAGCCGGTGGCGCAGCTCGCCGCCGGCCGGGAAGCCCTTGAGGTACCAGGTGATGTGCTTGCGGAACTCCTTGCACCCACGCTCCTCACCCATGTGCTCGGAGAGCAGCTCGGCGTGCCGGCGCATCATCGCCTTCACCTCGCCGAGCGTGGGCAGCGTGGCGACGTCCTCGCCGTGGAACGCCGCCGCGAGGTCGCGGAAGAGCCAGGGGCGACCGAGGCAGCCGCGACCGACGACCACGCCGGCGGCACCGGTCTGCTCGACCATCCGCAGCGCGTCGGCCGCCTCCCAGATGTCGCCGTTGCCGAGCACGGGGATGTCGACGTGGTCGACCAGCGCGGCGATGGCGTCCCAGTCGGCCTCGCCGGAGTAGGCCTGCTGGACCGTACGCCCGTGCAGCGCGATCGCCGCGACCCCGCTCTCCTGCGCGATCCGGCCGGCGTCGAGGTAGGTCAGGTGGTCGTCGTCGAGACCCTTGCGGGTCTTCATCGTGACCGGCACGTCGTAGGGCGCCGCGGCCGCGACGGCGTGCTCGAGGATCTCGCCGAGCAGCCCCCGCTTCCACGGCAGCGCTCCCCCGCCGCCCTTGCGGGTCACCTTGGGCACCGGGCAGCCGAAGTTGAGGTCGACGTGCGCGACGCCGTGGTCGGCGCACAGGATCTCGACGGCCTTGCCGATGTAGACCGGGTCGGTGCCGTAGAGCTGCACCGACCGCACCGTCTCGAGGTCGTCGAAGACGAGCATCTTCTTCGTCGTCTCGTCACCCTCGACGAGACCACGGCTCGTGATCATCTCGCAGACGTAGAGGCCGGCGCCCTGCTCGGCGCAGAGCCGGCGGTAGGCGGCGTTGGTGATGCCGGCCATGGGGGCGAGGACGACCGGGGTGTCGACGTGCACCGACCCCAGGGTCAGCGAGTCGGGCAGCGCGGCGGTCACGTCCCCATTGTCGAACCGGTCGCGCCCCGGCCCAAATCAGCCGCGCCCGCGCTTCTTCGCGTCCTTGCTCGGGCGTACGGGGTCCTCGACGTCGCCGGTCCAGGTGATCGGGTCATAGCCCTCGGTCGGCTCGAAGACCAGGTCGCGGACCCGGCCGCCGTCGGGCACGAGGTAGACCAGGCACATCTCCTGCTCGGCGCCCGCCTCGAACGGGGTCGGCAGCGGCCCGCTCTGGCAGGCGGTGAAGTCGCCACCCAGGGTCCACGGTGCGCCGAGGGTGCCGTCGGTGTCGCGGAGGTAGAGCGGCACGTCCTGTCCACCGAGGTCGGTGTCACCGACGTTGGCGAGCGTGACGGTCACGAAGTACGGGCGCGCCGCCGTCATCGCCTCGTCCCGCGTCCACCCGTCGAAGACCGACTGCCGTTGCTCGGCGACCGTCTCGACGGTCAGCTCGAGCTCTCCCGCGAGGTCCTGCGTCGGCTGCCACGCGAGCACCGCGGAGTCACCGAACCCGAGGTCGGTGCCGGGCTCGGTGCCGGTGGTCGAGGCGGCGGTCGCCGGAGGCGTGGACGGCTCGGGCTCGGCGGCGGGCGGCTCGGACCGCGAGCACGCGGACAGCACCACCACCGCTCCCAGCGGGACGGTCAGGAGCAGGGTGCGCCGCATGGCGACACTCTGGCACGTCGCGTGACGCCCCGCGGGCGTACGGGGGTCAGCAGCCGACGAGCTTCTCCGCGAACCAGCGCGTGATGCCGTCGAGGCTGACCCGCTCCTGCGACATGGTGTCGCGCTCGCGGATGGTGACGGCGTTGTCGTCGAGGGTCTCGAAGTCGACCGTCACGCAGTAGGGGGTGCCGATCTCGTCCTGGCGACGGTAGCGGCGACCGATCGCGCCGGAGTCGTCGAAGTCGACGTTCCAGTTCTGGCGCAGCTCGGCGGCGAGCGCCTTGGCCTTGGGCGACAGGTCGGCGTTGCGGCTCAGCGGCAGCACCGCGACCTTGACCGGCGCGAGGCGCGGGTCGAGCTTGAGCACGACGCGCTTGTCGACGCCGCCCTTGGTGTTGGGCGCCTCGTCCTCGGTGTAGGCGTCGATGAGGAACGCCATCAGCGAGCGCGTGAGGCCGGCGGCCGGCTCGATGACGTAGGGGACGTAGCGCTCGTCGGCGGCCTGGTCGTAGTAGGACAGGTCCTTGCCGGAGAACTCGCTGTGCTGCTTGAGGTCGAAGTCGGTGCGGTTGGCGATGCCCTCGAGCTCCTCGAAGTCACGACCCGAGAACCCGAAGCGGTACTCGATGTCGGTCGTGCCCTTGGAGTAGTGGGAGAGCTTCTCCTGCGGGTGCTCGTAGTGGCGCAGGTTGTCGGGGTTGATGCCGAGGTCGACGTACCAGCGGGTGCGCTCGGCGATCCAGTAGCGGAACCACTCGTCGTCCTCGCCGGGCTTGACGAAGAACTCCATCTCCATCTGCTCGAACTCGCGGGTGCGGAAGATGAAGTTGCCGGGGGTGATCTCGTTGCGGAAGCTCTTGCCCATCTGGGCGATGCCGAAGGGCGGCTTCTGGCGGCTCGAGGTCACGACGTTGGCGAAGTTGAGGAAGATGCCCTGGGCGGTCTCGGGGCGCAGGTAGTGCAGGCCCGACTCGTCCTCGATCACGCCGAGGTAGGTCTTGAGCATCATGTTGAAGTTGCGCGGCTCGGTCCACGCGTTGCGGGTGCCGCAGTTGGGGCACGCGATGGACTCGTTGATGTCGACGTCGTCGGGGTTGTCGATCCCCTTCTTGGCCGCGTGGTCCTCCTGGAGGTGGTCCTCGCGGAAGCGCTTGTGGCACGACTGGCACTCGACCAGCGGGTCGCTGAAGGTGCTCAGGTGGCCGCTGGCCTCCCACGTGCGGGTCGGGAGGATGACGCTGGAGTCGAGGCCGACGACCTCGTCGCGCCGGGTGACCATCGACCGCCACCACTGGCGCTTGATGTTCTCCTTGAGCTCCACGCCGAGCGGGCCGTAGTCCCAGGCCGAGCGGGTGCCGCCGTAGATCTCACCACAGGGGAAGACGAAACCCCGGCGCTTGGCGAGGGAGACGACGTTGTCCAGGGCGGTGGGGGCGGGCTTGGCCACGGTGCAGTCCTTCAGAAGTCGGGCCGGCTGGCTGCCGGCTCGGGGGTGCTTGCGGAGTTGGGCGAGCGGTCACCCTATCGACCGTGGGCGCGCCTCGTTGAGGTCGGTCCCCTCCTCGACCACCTCGTACGCGCTGGGCTCGTCGACCGCGTGCACCATCAGCGGCTGGATGTGCATCTTGCCCTCGTAGGAACCCAGGGCGCGCCGGTAGGAACCGACGTTCTCCCAGCGCGTGGTGAGCACCCACAGGCCCGGGTCGTCGACGTTGCGGCCGACGTCCCCCGAGACGTAGCCGGGCTTCGCGGCGAGGATGGCGAGGGCGCTCAGGAGGCCGCGCCGGAGCTCGTCCTCCGCCGCGGCGTCGGGGCCGGCTGGGCCGGAGGGCGTACGGAGTCGGGTGACGACGAGCATGGGCCCAGCGTAGGGCCCGCCCTGGTTTGACAATCGTTCTCAATTGGGCTGAGAATCGTTCTCATGTCGCTCGTCGCCCGCCTCGTCCCCCTCACCAGCGTCCTGACCGCCTCCGTCCTCCTTGCCGGGTGCGGCTCGACGGACGACGACGCGTCTGGAAGCGGTCGTCAGGCCGTCGCGTCGTTCTATCCGCTGGCATGGGTGACCGAGCGGGTGGCGGGCGACGGGTGGACGGTCGACAACCTCACCCAGCCAGGGCAGGAGCCCCACGACCTCGACCTCACCATCGCGCAGACCGCGTCCCTCGAGAGCGCCGACCTCGTCGTGCTCGAGGAGGGCTTCCAGCCCGCCGTCGACGCTGCCGTCGAGAACACCGACGCGCCGATCCTCGACGCGGCCGCCGTCGTGGACCTGATCCCGGCGACCGAGGGAGACCACGACGACCACGAGGACGAGTTCGAGGAGGGGGGCCACGACGACGGCGACCTCGACCCGCACTTCTGGCTCGACCCGCTCCTGGTCGCGGACTTCGCGGACTCCGTCGCCGACGAGCTCGCCGAGGTCGACCCCGACGGTGCGCAGACCTACGCCGACAACGCCGCCGCCCTGCGAGGCGAGCTGGAGTCGCTCGACGAGGACTACACCTCGGTCCTGGCGTCGTGCGAGCGCAACACCACGGTCGTGAGCCACCAGGCGTTCGGCTACCTGACGCGCTACGGCCTGGAGTTCGAGGCCATTGCCGGCCTCTCCCCCGACGCCGAGCCCACCGCTGCCGACCTGGCCCACCTCCAGGAGGTCATCGGGGCCGACGGCGTGACCACCGTGTTCTCCGAGCGCCTGGTCAGCCCCAAGATGGCCGAGACCCTCGCCGACGACCTCGGCGTGACCACGGCCGTCCTCGACCCGCTCGAGGGCCTCTCGGACGAGACGGCCGACGAGGACTACCTTTCCATCATGCGCTCGAACCTCTCGGCACTCCAGCAGGCCAACGGCTGCTCGTGACCCCGTCCACCTCCCCCGACGTCGCTCCCGTCACCCTCGAGCAGGTCTCCGTCGCGATCGGCGGCCGACCGATCCTGCGCGACGTCGACCTGACCGTGCGCACCGGCGAGATGGTGACGCTGCTCGGCCCCAACGGCTCGGGGAAGTCGACCCTCGTCCGCGCCGTCACCGGGCTGCTCCCCCACACCCGGGGAGTGGTCCGGTTGTTCGGCACCCCGATCGAGGACTTCGGCGACTGGTCGAGGCTCGGCTTCGTGCCGCAGCGCTCGACCGCGACCGGTGGCGTGCCGGCCACGGTGCGCGAGGTCGTGGCGTCGGGGCGCGTCGGGCGCCGCCGGCTGCTGCGCCCGACCAGCGCGGCCGACCGCCGTGCCGTGGAGTCGGCGCTCGAGGTCGTCGGCCTCACCGACCGGTCGTCCTACGGCGTCTCCCAGCTCTCCGGCGGCCAGCAGCAGCGCGTCCTCATCGCGCGCGCCCTGGCCGGCGAGCCCGACCTGCTCGTCCTCGACGAGCCCACCGCCGGCGTCGACCTGCCCAACCAGCAGGCCCTCGCGGACGCGCTCGGGCGGCTCAAGCAGCGCGGCGCGACGATCCTGCTCGTCGCGCACGAGATCGGCCCGATGATGCCGCTGGTCGACCGGTCGGTGGTGATGCGCGACGGCCGGGTGGCCTACGACGGTCCGCCGCTGACCCAGGAGGTCGCCTCGCACACCCACCACGACCACGACGCCGGACCTGACCACGGCCCCGGGAGCCACGACCACGCCCCGCACGTGTCCTCACCCTTCGACTGGGATCGGGGCACCCACTGACATGACGTTCCTCGACCTCTTCTCCCTCGAGTTCATGCAGCGCGCGCTCATCGCCGCGCTGCTCACCGGACTGGCGGCCCCGGCGATCGGCACCTTCCTGGTGCAGCGCCGGCTCGCGCTCCTCGGCGACGGCATCGGCCACGTCGCCGTGACCGGGGTCGCCCTCGGCCTGCTGACCGGCACCTCACCGACGTGGACCGCCGTGCTCGTCGCCGTGCTCGGCGCCGTGCTGATGGAGCTCATCCGCGAGCGCGGCCACACCAACGGCGACGTCGCACTGGCTCTGCTGTTCTACGGCGGCCTCGCCGGCGGCGTCCTGATCACCGGCATCGCCGGCGAGGGCGCCGCGACCCTCCAGGCGTACCTCTTCGGCTCCCTCAACGCGATCACCGCGGCCGACGTGTGGTTCACCGCGGCGCTGACCGCGGTGGTGCTCGTCGTCGCGGTCGGGCTGTCGCCGCAGCTGTTCGCGGTCGCGAGCGACCAGGACTTCGCCCGGGTGGCCGGCCTGCGCGTACGCGCCTGGAACCTGCTCATCGCGGTGCTGGCCGCGGTGAGCATCACCGTCGCGATGCGCACGGTCGGCCTGCTGCTGGTCTCGGCGCTGATGGTCGTCCCGGTCGCGACCTCGCAGCAGCTGGCCCGCTCCTTCCGGGTGACGCTCCTCGGCGCGATGGCCGTCGGGTGCCTCGCATCGGTCGGCGGCCTGCTCCTGAGCGCGTGGCTGTCCTTCTCCGTCTCCGTCGCTCCCGGCCCCACGATCGTCCTGCTGGCGCTCGCGATGTTCACCGCGACGTGGCCGATCGGGGTGTGGCTGCGGCGCCGCAGCCGGCTGCTGGCGCCCTTCCCCGAGGTCGCCGCGACCCCCCACCGCTCGCCGGAGCAGCACCCGCACGAGCACGGCGACGACTGCGGCCACCCCGCGGTCCCGCACGGCGACCACGTCGACTACGTCCACGACGGCCACCGGCACGCCCCGCACGGAGAGCACTATGACGAGCACTGAGCAGCGGCGCCCGGCCGTACGCCCCACCCGCCAGCGGCGTGCCGTCGCAGCGGCCCTGGCGGGCTTCGACGACTTCCGCAGCGCGCAGGAGATCCACGACCTGATCTCGCGGCAGGGCGACTCGGTCGGCCTGGCGACCGTCTACCGCACCCTGTCGGCGCTGGCCGACGCCGGCGAGGTCGACATGCTGCGCAACGAGGACGGCGAGGCGATCTGGCGCAGCTGCTCCGACACCCACCACCACCACCTCGTGTGCCGCACCTGCGGCGCGACCGTCGAGGTCGAGGGTCCCGCCGTCGAGCGGTGGACCAGCTCGATCGCCGGCGAGCACGGCTACGCCGACATCAGCCACACGCTGGAGATCTTCGGGACCTGCCCGGCCTGCCGGTAGGCCTCAGCCGGCAGTGGGCTGGTTCGGGATCGCGCCGCCGTAGCGACGGTCCCGGCTGGCGTACGTCTCGACGGCCGCCCAGAGGTGGCGCCGGTCGACGTCGGGCCAGAGCACGTCGGTGAACACCATCTCGCTGTAGGCCGCCTGCCACAGCATGAAGTTGGAGAGCCGCTGCTCCCCCGACGTGCGCCACACCAGGTCGGCGTCGGGCAGCTCGGGGACGTAGAGGTGGCGGGCGAACACCTTCTCGTCCACCTTGTCGGGGTCGAGCCGACCGGCGGCGACCTCGCGGGCGATCGAGCGGGCTGCGTCGGCGAGCTCGGCGCGACCGCCGTAGTTGACGCACATCGTCAGCGTCAGGACGTCGTTGTCCCTGGTCATCTCCTCGGCGACCTGGAGCTCCTTGATGACCGACTTCCACAGCCGCGGTGCGCGCCCGGCCCAGCGCACCCGTACGCCGAGGTCGTGCATCTCGTCGCGGCGCCGGCGGATCACGTCGCGGTTGAAGCCCATCAGGAAGCGGACCTCGTCGGGCGACCGCGACCAGTTCTCGGTGGAGAACGCATAGGCAGAGATGGCCTTCACGCCGATCTCGATCGCGCCCTCGACGACGTCGAAGAGCGTGCTCTCGCCCTCCTCGTGGCCCCGGGTGCGCGGGAGCCCGCGCTGCTTGGCCCAGCGGCCGTTGCCGTCCATGATGATCGCGACGTGCTCCGGGACCAGGTCGCGGGGCACCGGCGGGGGCGTGGCTCCGCTGGGGTGCGGGTTGGGCTGCTTCACCTGACGCTTCACGGTCGACAGACTAGGCCGGGACGTCATGGCCGGTGGTCGCCCGTACGACCGCGTCCCATGACGTCGGCGGCGTACGTCATGGCCGGTGGTCGTCCGTACGACCGGGAGCCATGACGTCGGCGCCCGGGTCAGCGCTCGACGTACGCCATGGACCGCAGGCCGCGCTCGAGGTGCCAGGAGAGGTAGGCAGAGACGAGGGTGCTGGCCTCGCGGAGGTGGCGGGGCTCGGCGGCGTGGACGACCGGCCAGTCACCGACCAGCAGCGCGCCCAGCACCAGCACCGTCTCGGAGGCCGGGGTGGCGGAGCCGGGCAGCTTGTCGGACGCGCAGAGGACGCCGCCCGCCGACGGGTTGAAGAACCGGTGCGGGCCCTCGACGCCGCACTGGACGCAGTGGTCGAAGGACGGCGCGTAGCCGGCGACGGACAGGGAGCGCAGCAGGTAGGAGTCGAGCACCTGCCCGGCCGGGTGCTCGCCGGCCGACATCGCGCGCAGGCCGCCGACGAGGAGCAGGAACTGCTGGACGGCCGGCTCCTTCTCCTCGGTGACGAGCCGCTCGGCGGTCTCGAGCATCACGGTCCCGGCGGTGTAGCGGTCGTAGTCGAACCCGAGCCGCGCGTTGAACGGGTCGAGCGTCTCGGCCTGCGTGATCACGTCGAGGCTGCGCCCCTCGGCGAGCTGGAGGTCGACGTGGGTGAACGGCTCGAGGCGCGAGCCCCAGCGCGAGGTCGTACGGCGCACACCCTTGGCGACCGCGCGCACCCGCCCGTGCTGACGCGTCAGCAGGGTGATGATGCGATCGGCCTCGCCCAGCTTGTGGGTGCGGAGCACGACCGCCTCGTCGCGGTAGAGGGGCACCGGACCATTGTCCCCCACCGACCCCTCGTGAGCGGGGTCCGGCGTCAGCGTTTCCGGGTGCGGACCTTCGTCGTCGCGGGTCGCTCCTGCCAGCACTCCAGCGCGAAGTCGGTCGCAGCCCGGGTCAGCCGCTCCGGGCGGAAGCGCCACTCGAGGATCGAGGACGCCCGCTCCATCCGTACGTGCGGCAGCTCGGCGGCCAGCATGTCGGCGTCGACGAAGGGGTGGATCGGGTCGACCGGGTGGCCCACCACGAACACCGGCGCCTGGATCCGGCGGCGCTGGGACGACGACGGTGCGAGCCGGCCGAAGATGACGCCGTGGAGGACCGAGGCGATCGACTCGGCGCGATGGTCGACGGTGTCGAGGCAGACCCCGGCCCAGAACGGGACGATCCCCCGGGGCACCGAGCGGGAGATACGCTGCAGCGTGTTGGCCGTCACCGGCACGTAGCGCGCGGCGAGCATGATCGGGACGAAGGCGAGGATCCCCGCGACCAGTGCGTTGTTGAGCACCGGCATCTCGACGATGAGGCCCTTGACGCGCTCGGGCGCGATCACCGCCACCTCGAGCGAGACGTTGGCGCCCAGCGACGTGCCGCCGATGACCGCCTGCTCGGCGCCGAGGTGGTCGAGCAGCGCCACGACCTGCTCGCCGAAGGAGGTCATCGAGTAGACCAGCGGGTCGGCCGGCTGGTCGGAGCGACCGTGGCCGAGAAGGTCGAGGGTCACCACGTGCAGGCCCTGCGCGGCCATCGCCCGGGCGAGCGGCTGCTGCATGCGTCGTGGCATGAGCAGGCCGTGCAGCAGCACGACCCAGTCGTCGCCCGAGCCGTACTCGGTGTACTCCAGCCGGTCCCGCCCGCCGTCGGACTCGACGAAGAACTGTCCGATCCGCTCGCTGACCAACATGGGCTCAATGTAGTCCGCTGCGATCGGCCGGTCCGGGACGTCCGCGGACCGGCCTTTCGCAGCGGACCATCGAGGGAGGGTGTGGAGATCAGGCGCGGTTGACGGCGCTGATCACGGCCTTGAGCGAGGCGGTGACGATGTTGGCGTCGAGCCCGACGCCCCACAGCACCTTGTCGCCGCTGTCGGAGGACACCGCGCACTCGACGTACGCCGCCGCGATCGCGTCACCACCGGCGGACAGGGCGTGCTCGGCGTAGTCGAGGACCCGTACGTCGTGGCCGACCGCCGCGATGGCGTCGACGAAGGCCGCGATCGGGCCGTTGCCCTGGCCGCTGAGCTCGTGCCGCTCGCCGTCGACGTAGACCCCGACGGTGAGCTGGTCCTTCTCGCCGGCGGCGCTCGAGGTGTGCACGGAGTTCAGCTTGAGCGGGGTCTCGCGGTCGAGGTACTCGGCGCGGAACACCGCCCAGATCTCCTCCGGGGTGATCTCGCCGCCCTCGGCGTCGGTGTGCTGCTGCACGACCCGGCTGAACTCGATCTGCGCGCGGCGCGGCAGGTCGAGCTTGTGCTCGGACTTGAGGACGTAGGCGACGCCGCCCTTGCCGGACTGGCTGTTGACGCGGATCACGGCCTCGTAGGTCCGGCCGACGTCCTTGGGGTCGATGGGCAGGTAGGGCGCCTCCCACGGCAGCTCGCCGACCGGGACGCCGAGCGCGGCGGCCCTCTTGTCGAGGTCCTCCAGGCCCTTCTTGATGGCGTCCTGGTGGGAGCCGGAGAAGGCGGTGTAGACGAGGTCGCCGGCGTAGGGGTGGCGCGGGTGGACCGGCAGGTTGGTGCAGTACTCGACGGTGCGGCGCACCTCGTCGATGTCGCTGAAGTCGACCTGCGGGTCGATGCCCTGGCTGAAGAGGTTCATGCCCAGCGTCACCAGGTCGACGTTGCCGGTGCGCTCGCCGTGGCCGAACAGGCAGCCCTCGACGCGGTCCGCGCCGGCCATGAGGCCCAGCTCGGTCGCCGCGACGGCGGTGCCGCGGTCGTTGTGCGGGTGCAGGCTGATCGCGGAGTGCTCGCGCCGGGTCAGGCCGCGGCCGAAGTACTCGATCTGGTCGGCGTACGTGTTGGGCGTCGACATCTCGACGGTGGCCGGGAGGTTGAGGATGATCTCGCGGCCCGACTCGGGCTGCCAGACGTCGGAGACCGCCTCGCACACGCTGAGCGCGAAGTCGGTGTCGGACTGGGTGAAGATCTCCGGGCTGTACTGGTAGCCGAAGTCCCGGCTGCCGACGATCGAGCCGAGGCGCTCCTCGGCGTACTTCATGACCATCTCGGTGCCGCGGACCGCGATGTTGCGGCACTCGTCGGGCGTGACGTTGAACACCACGCGCTGGAAGAGCGGCGCGGTCGCGTTGTAGAGGTGGACGGTGGCCCGCGGGGCGCCGACGAGGGAGTCGATCGTCCGCTCGATGAGGTCCTCGCGCGCCTGCGTCAGCACCGAGATCTGCACGTCGTCGGGGATCCGGTCCTCCTCGACGAGCTTGCGGACGAAGTCGAAGTCGGTCTGGCTCGCGCTCGGGAAGCCGACCTCGATCTCCTTGTAGCCCATCGTGACCAGCAGCTCGAACATGGTGAGCTTGCGGGCGGGGGTCATCGGGTCGATGAGCGCCTGGTTGCCGTCGCGCAGGTCGGTCGACAGCCAGCGCGGCGCCTTCTCGACCTTCTTCGTCGGCCAGGTCCGGTCGGGGACGTCGACGGGCACGAACGGCGTGTAGCGGCCGAACGGCATCGGGCTGGTGCCCTGCTGGTTCGCGGTGTTGCTCAGGTTGGTCATGGTGTTCCTCGCTGTGGCTGAAGGGGCGACCGGCACGCGCCACACTCCGCAACGAGGGGGCCGGTGGTCAGGCCTCGTTGCGGCTGCGAAGGAGAAGGCTGCGCATCATGACGGGACCAGCGTACGCCGCCAGCCGGGCCAGCACAGCCGCTCGTCCGATCCGCGGACCGGGGCCGCCTCAGGCACGACCGCGGGCGGCGTACGCCACGGCCGTCAGGTCGAACGGTCCGGCGCCGAGGCGACCGCGCAGGACCTCCTCGAGCCGGGCCCGGCCATCGGGTCCGAGGGCGGCGACGGCGTCACCGGCGGGTCCGACGCCGTGCAGGTAGGGCTCCCACCACTCCTCGAAGCTCGGGTGCGTGACGGTGACCGGCAGCTCCACCGCCTCGACATCGCGCAGTCCCCCGCCCTCGAGGATCGCGACGAGGCCCTCACGGGACCCGCCCGGGAACTCGCGCTCCCCCGGGTGCTCGGGCGCGAGCTGGGCGACGGCCTCCCAGAGCGGCCACATCGGCGCGCGTGACCCGACGAGGTCCCAGACCGTCGCACCGACCCAGCCGCCGTGCCGCGTCACCCGCGCCATCTCGGCGATGCCGCCGACGGGCTCGGCCATGAAGTGGACCACCAGGCACGCCGCTGCGACGTCGAAGGAGTCGTCGTCGTGGGGCAGCGACTCCGCCCGTCCCAGCCGGACGTCGACGCCGGCCAGGCGTTCGCGGCACGCCTCGACGAAGGAGGTCGACGGGTCGACGGCGGCGACCCGGTCGGCACCGAGCCGGTCGGCGAGGATGCCCGTGAGCGCGCCGGGGCCGCAGCCCACGTCGATCGCCCGTTGACCGGGCGCGACCTCCAGCCAGTCGGCGAGGTCGGCGGCGAGCGGTCGGGAGTAGCGGCCCATGAAGCGGTCGTAGGCATCACCCGTCACCTCGAAGGTCACGCCACGCGACGCTACCCCGCCTCGTAGGCTCACGCCATGCCCCGACTGCTGGTGGTCCACCACTCGCCGACCCCCTCGGTGGCCGCGTTGACCGACGCGGTCGTGGCCGGCGCCTCGGACGACGCGATCGAGGGCGTGGAGGTCGTCGTACGGTCCGCGCTGGAGGCACGTGCCGACGACGTGCTCGCCGCGGACGGCTACGTGCTCGGCACCCCCGCCAACTTCGGCTACATGAGCGGTGCCCTCAAGCACTTCTTCGACACGATCTTCCTCGAGGCAGGGGGCGCCCTCACCGACGAGGGCTCCGCGGCCGCGGCCGAGGGCGGCCGGAGGCCGTACGGGCTCTTCGTCCACGGTCGCTACGACACGACGGGTGCGGTGCGGTCGGTGCAGTCGATCGTGGGGGCCCTTCCCTGGCGGCAGGCGGCGCCCGTGCTCGAGGTCCTCGGCGAGGTGGGCGAGGCGCAGCGGGAGGCGGCGTACGAGCTGGGCGGCACGCTCGCGGCGCTGGTGATGGCGTGAGGCGCCTCCTCGCGACGCTCGCAGCCGCCATCGTGCTGGGCGGTTGCACGTCCGCCTCGCCCGGACCCGCCGATCCTGCCGGGTCGCCGACGCCCTCGTCGTCCCCGAGCCCCACCGAGACGACTCCGCCCGATCCCGGACCCACCCCGGAGGTCGGCGAGTGCCACGCGCTGACCTTCCGCCAGGCGCTGGTGGTCGTCGGCCAGACCGCGCCGGTCCCGTGCCGGCGGAAGCACACCGCCCAGACCTACTTCGTCGGCACCCTCGACCTGACGACGAAATCCGGCTTCACCCGGCGGATCGACTCGCAGGCCGCCCAGCGCCAGATGCGCACGAGCTGCACCCGACGGCTCCCCCGGCACCTGGGACGTCCGCCGCGCGAGCTGCGGCTGAGCATGGTGCGGGCGGTGTGGTTCACCCCCAGCCCGGCCCGCGCGGAGGCCGGCGCCGACTGGTTCCGCTGCGACGTCGTGGCGGTGGCGGCGCCACGGCAGCTGCTCGACCTGCCCCGGCGTACGAAGGGCTGGGCCGCGCCCCCGATGTGCGCGACGTCGGCCCCCGGCACGAAGGGGTTCGACCGTGTCGCGTGCAGCAGGAGGCACTCGTGGCGCGCCGTCGCCACGGTCGACATCCCGGGTCGCCGGCTCCCCGCGCCCGCCGTGGTCGCCGACCGCATGGACCCGACCTGCCGCGACGTAGCGGCGGACAGCGCCGACGACCCGCTCGACTTCACCTGGTCGCAGGAGAGCCCGACGCGCGAGCAGTGGGACGCCGGACAGCGCTACGGGATCTGCTGGGTGCCTGCCTGACCTGCGTCAGAACCCGAGCTTGCGCAGCTGGCGGGGGTCGCGCTGCCAGTCCTTCGCGATCTTGACCTGGAGGTCGAGGTAGACCGGCGTGCCGAGCAGCGCCTCGATCTGCTTGCGGGCCGCGGTGCCGACCGCGCGGAGCCGCGAGCCCTTGTGGCCGATCATGATGCCCTTCTGGGAGTCGCGCTCGACGTAGAGGTTGGCCACGATGTCCAGCAGCGGCTTGTCGTCGGGGCGGCCCTCGCGTAGGCCCATCTCCTCCACGACCACGGCGATCGAGTGCGGCAGCTCGTCGCGGACGCCCTCGAGCGCAGCCTCGCGGATGAGGTCGGCGGCGAGCGCCTCCTCGGGGGCGTCGGTGAGGTCACCGTCGGGGTAGAGCGGCGGGCCCTCGGGCATCTGGCCCACCAGCAGGTCGGCCAGCAGCTGGACCTGGTCGCCGGACACCGCGGACACGGGGACGATCTCGGCCCACTCGGTCTTCGTCTCCTCACCGAGGGCCTGGATGTCCAGCAGGTGCTGGCCGAGCTGCTCGGGGGTGACCAGGTCGGTCTTGGTGGCGACCGCGATGCGTACGGTGCGGCGCACCTTGGCCAGCTCGGTGACCAGGAACCGGTCGCCCGGGCCGATCTTCTCGTTGGCGGGGAAGCAGACGGCGACCACGTCGACCTCGGCCCACGTGGTCCGCACCAGGTCGTTGAGCCGCTCGCCGAGGAGCGTCCGCGGACGGTGGAGCCCGGGGGTGTCGACGAGGATGAGCTGGGCGTCGTCGCGGTGCACGATGCCGCGCACCACGTTGCGGGTGGTCTGCGGCTTGGACGAGGTGATGACGATCTTCTGCCCGACGAGGGCGTTGGTCAGCGTGGACTTGCCGGCGTTGGGACGACCGACGAAGGACGCGAAGCCGCTGCGGAAGCCCTCGGGCGCCTCGTAGAACGCGCCGGCGGGAGCGACACCGGACAGGTCGAAGTCGTCGTCGAGGTCGTCGTCCTCGTCGTCGAGCTCCTCGGCCAGCCCCTCCAGGTCGTCGTCGTGCTCGTGCTGCTGCTCGTCGTCAGCCATCGCTCGCCTCTCGCGCTGCGTCGTAGTCGGCCCAGATCTGCTCGTCACTCTTCCCTGCCGCCTTGCCCGCGCGCCAGACCGGGCCGGGGTCGACCGCGCGCGGCTGGCGGGCGGCGGTGGCGCGCCAGTAGCCCATCACGTCGTAGTGGCTCGTCGGCAGGCCGACCTCGCGCATCAGGTGCTTGCGGATCGCGCGCATCTGCGCGGACTCCCCCGCCATCCAGAAGTAGCCCTCGCCCTCGGGCCAGTCGATGCCCTCGACCACCTGCGCGAGCGCGCTCTGGCCGGGCGCGGGCGGGGCGAGCCAGGTCACGTCGGCGGTGTCGGGGAGGTAGCCGGCCAGGTCGTCGGGCACCTCCGCCATCACCTGCGTCGGCAGGTCGGGGCGGGTCTCGGCGATCCGGGCCATCGCCGGCATCGCCGTGAGGTCGCCGACGAGCAGCAGCCAGGACGCGCCGGCCGGCGGCCCGAACGTGGCCTTGGGCTCGGTGATCGTCACGACGTCGCCGATGCAGTCGCGCGTCGCCCACTCGGTCACCAGCCCGACGTCGTGGACGACCACGTCGAGGGTGAGCTCGCCGTCGGCGTACGACCGCACGGTGTAGTAGCGGCTCTGGAACTGGCCGGGCACGACCAGGCCGACCCACTCGTCCGGGATGCCCGTCGACGCGAATCCGTCGAGGTCGTCGAGGACGAGCCGGACGAGGTGGTCCGACAGCGGTTCGCGGCGGCGTACGGTCGCCTGGAACTGGGCTGCGCGCGTGCTCACCGGACGAGGCTATCGGTGGCTCACCAGTCCGGACGCATCGGGAACTCGGAGCGTCCGTCCCGGTGGTTGCGGGTCGCGAGCACCTGGTGCAGCTCGACCTCGCCACGCTCGAAACCGACCCGCGACCCGGCGATGTAGAGCCCCCAGACGCGGGCGGTCCCCTCGCCCACCTCCGCGACGCACTCGTCCCAGTGCTCGACGAGGTTGCGGTTCCAGTCGCGCAGCGTGGCGGCGTAGTGGAGGCGCAGGTTCTCGCTGTGCTGCACCTCGACGCCCTGGTCCTGGGCGGCGCCGATGACGGTGCCCGAGCCGATCAGCTCGCCGTCGGGGAAGACGTAGCGGTCGATGAACGCTCCCGTCTCCTGACGACGGTTGTGCGGCCTGGTGATCGAGTGGTTGAGCAGCCGTCCGCCCGGCTTGAGCCGGTCACGCAGGTGGCGGAAGTAGGCGGGGTACTTGCGGACCCCGATGTGCTCGGTGAGGCCGATCGAGCTGACGGCGTCGAACCCGTCCTCGACGACGTCGCGGTAGTCGAGGTGCCGCACCTCGGCGAGGTCGCCGAGGCCCTCACGGTCGATGGCCGCCTTGGCCCACTCGGCCTGCTCCAGCGACAGCGTGACGCCGAGCGCGCGCACCCCGTGCTCACGCGCGGCGTGGCGCACCATCGTTCCCCAGCCGCACCCGACGTCGAGCAACCGCATGCCGGGCCGAAGGCCGAGCTTGCGGCAGACCAGGTCGAACTTCGCCGCCTGGGCCTGCTCGAGGGTGGCGTCCGGCGCCTCGTAGAGGGCGCAGGTGTAGGCCATCGACGGCCCGAGGACCAGCTCGTAGAACCGGTTGGACACGTCGTAGTGGTGGGCGATGACCTCGGCGTCACGCACCATCGAGTGCCGCAGCCCCTCGACGGCACGCCGCCACCGCGGCAGGTGCTCCTGCGGGGGCGGGGCGGGCGGGCGGAGGTGTGCCAGGCCGAGGCCGCGGGCGAGCTGCAGCGCCTCCGAGGGCGCGGGCACCCGGAACCTGGTGTTGTCCTTGAGCAGCACCAGCGCGTCGTACGGGTCGCCCGGGTGGACTCCCGAGAGGTCGAGGTCGCCGCTGACGTAGGCCCGGACCAGGCCGAGGTCGCCGGGAGCCGTCATCAGGAAGGCGAGACCGCGCTCGGTGCGCAGGTGCATGCCGACCGGCGCGTCGGGAGGGCCCGCGGCGCTGCCGTCGTACGCCGTGAAGCGCAGCGGCAGCCCTCCCCTGACCAGCCGGTCGATCGCGTCACCGATCGGCATCCGGCCGGGAGCGGGCGTCGGAGGATCGAGCCGGGAGCTCATCGTCGGTGCACCACCTTGTCGTAGAGGGACGTCAGCCGGTCGTCGGGGTCGAACCTGGTCTTGACCTCGGCCAGGTGGGCGCCGCCGTAGAGGCGGTCGAACTCCGCGCGCTCGTAGAACGCCTCGGAGTAGAGGCTCTTGTGGCCGCCGAGCGCGGAGACCTGCGCCTCGATGGCTCGGTTGCGGGGCGAGGTCGGGGCATCGGGCCCGACGTTGACGACGCCCCAGAAGCCGACGTTGACGTACGTCGTGCCGGAGGCCAGCGGGTACCCCGGCCAGGGGCGGTCGGTGCCGGCGTCGCCCCGACGCAGCCGCAGCGGGCACAGCCAGACGGGTCGCATGCCGATCTCCCGGTCGAACCACGAGAGGAACTCCGCGAGGCGGTCGACCGGCACCTCGACGTCCTGCACCACGCGCTCGCCCCGAGGGCGGCCGGCGCGTCGGTCGAGCCGATCGCCGATGCCGAGGCGGCGGTCGAGCGCCACGAGCTTCCAGTAGACGTCGGAGCGACGCAGCCGGCGCGGCCACACCCGGCGTACGAGCGGGTGCTGGGCACCGAACGCCCGCGAGCACCAGAACCAGTCGGTGTCCCAGCGCCACAGGTAGTCGTGCACGGTGAGCCGGTCGCTCGCGCGCTCCTGGAGCGAGCGGTAGAAGACCTGCTGGCCGGTGTAGTCGCTCGTGGGACCCGGCTCGTCGGTCCAGCGGGCGAGGGTGAGGTAGAGCTCGTCGGGCGAGAACGCGACGCCGTCGAGGCCGTCGACCCGCTCCCCCGCCCAGGCCCGGTCGTCGACGATCCGGGTGATCGCGTCGGTGAGCGAGGCGGCGTCGTGGAAGCGGACGTGGCGCAGCGCGACGTACGCCGGGACCGCCTCGAGCTCGATGCGGAGCCGCGTGGCGTAGCCGAGCGAGCCGTAGGAGTTGGGGAAGGCGTCGAAGAGCTCGTCGCCCGGCTTGGTGGTGACGACCTCGCCGGAGCCGGTCAGCACGTCCATCTCGATCACCGACTCGTGCGGCAGCCCGTTGCGGAAGCTCGTGGACTCGATGCCGAGACCGCTCACGGCACCGCCGAGGGTGATGGTCCTCAGCTGCGGCACGACGAGCGGGATCCGGCCGTGGGCGAGGGTCACCTCGACGAGGTGCTCGTAGGTGCACATCCCCTGCACCTCGGCGACGTCGCCGTCGACCTCGATCACCCCGGTGAGGCCGGAGACGTCGAGCCCGGCGACCCCGGACGTACGCCCGCGGAACAGGTTGCTGGTGCGCTTGGCCAGGCGTACGGGCGCACCGTGAGGGAGGGCGGCGTAGGACTCCCTCAGCCTCGCCTCCCCGGCACGGTGCTGCTCACGACCCACGGACGATCGCACACCTCCACGCTAGCGATCCCGGACCGCGGGCGCGAGCGGGTTGCGGGGATGCGCCTGACTCGCCAGAGCGTCAGGTGCTTGACGTGCGGTCGATCCTCCCGCGCTCGTCTCCCACGTGCACGGGCACTCCGCGCCCGGCGAAGTCCCGCACGGCGTCCAGGGCTGGCTCGGCGTCGGTGAGCACGACGGCGGCCTCGAGCCCCGCCGAGCCGGACGAGATCGCCATGGCTACGCAGACCTCGAGCGCGGAAAGGTCGAGGTGCTCGAGGCGCACGCTCGCCGCGGCGTACGTCCGCCCGTCGAGGTCGCGCACCGCGGCCCCCTCGTCGGCGCGGGCCCGGACGCGGGTGGCACGGGCGAGGGTCACGAGCTTGGCATCCTCGGCACTCAGGGTGTCGTCGGTCATGCGACAACCCTAGGAGACGCCGTGCGGCCTGCCTGCGTACGTCCGGGTCAGCGGCCGGCGGAGGTGACCGACGACGACCCGTCGTCGACCTCGTCCGCGGTCTCGGGCGAGAGCACCGTCACCAGCACCGTCTCGATCTTGTTGCGCCGCCCGGTGGCGCGCTCGGCCTCGAGGCGCAGGCCGTGGCACTCCACGACGGACCCGGGGATCGGGACCTTGCCGAGGTGCTTGGCCATGAGGCCGCCGACGCTGTCGACGTCGTCGTCGACGACGTCGAAGCCGACCAGCTCGTCGAGGTCGTCGACCGGGTAGCGGGACGAGACCCGGATGGCGCCGCCGTCGAGGTGCTCGACCTCGACCTCCTCGGCGTCGTACTCGTCGGTGATCTCGCCGACGATCTCCTCCAGCACGTCCTCGATGGTGACCAGGCCGGCGGTGCCGCCGTACTCGTCGACGACGACCGCGATGTGCTGGCGGCGGGCCTGCAGCTCGGTCAGCAGGGCGTCGACCGGCTTGGAGTCGGGGACGTAGTGGACCGGGCGCATCACCTCGTCGACGCGCTGGGTGAACTCCACGTCGGGAGCCTCGAAGTCGCGACGCACGAGGTCCTTGAGGTAGGCCATGCCGACGATGTCGTCGAGGTTCTCGTCGACGACGGGGATGCGGGAGTAGCCGCTGCGCAGGAACAGCGAGAGCGTCTGGCGCAGGTTCTTGTGGCGCTCGATGTAAACCACGTCGGGCCGCGGGACCATCACCTCGCGGGTGATGGTGTCGCCGAGCTCGAAGACCGAGTGGATCATCCGCCGCTCGCCGGACTCGATGACCGCCGACGCCTCGGCGAGGTCGACCAGCTCGCGCAGCTCGGTCTCCGTCGAGAACGGACCCTCGCTGAAGCCCTTGCCGGGGGTGATCGCGTTGCCCAGCAGGATCAGCAGGGCGGGGATGGGACCGAGGATCGTGGTGACGAGCGAGATCGGACCGGCGGAGGCCAGCGCGACCCGTACGTCGTGCTGGCGACCGATGGTGCGCGGGGCGACGCCGATGACCACGAAGGACACCACCAGCATCACGCCGATCGTGGTGAGGAACGTCGGGACCGGCGAGCCCTGGTAGGCGTCGCGGGCCCACGTGGCGACGAGGACGATGGCGCTGATCTCGCAGAGCAGGCGCATCAGCAACGCCGTGTTGAGGTAGCGGGCGGGGTCGTCGAGCAAGCTCACCAGTCGCGGTGCACCGGGACGGCCCTCGGCCTTCAGCTCCTCGGCGCGGGCGCGCGAGAAGGCTCCGAGGGCGGCGTCCGCGGCCGAGAACAGGCCGGCGAGCAGGACCAGCAGGGTGGCCGAGCCCAGCTGCCAGATGTCAGCAGTCATGTCGTCGCCCGCCTCAGGTGGCGGGCGGCGAGACGTCGGGTGCGGCGTCGGACGAGGCGCGCCACGCGTCGAGCAGCTCGCCCTGGAGCCCGAACATCACCGCGTGCTCCTCGGGCTCGGCGTGGTCGTAGCCGAGGAGGTGCAGGACGCCGTGCACGGTGAGCAGGTCGATCTCGGCCTCGCGGCCGTGTCCGGCCTCCACCCCCTGCCGCTCGGCGACCGACGGCGCCAGCACGAGGTCGCCGAGGACGCCCTCCTCGGGCTCCTCGTTGACCTTGCCCGGGCGCAGCTCGTCCATGGGGAAGGCCAGCACGTCGGTCGGTCCGTCCTTCTCCATCCACTGCCCGTTGAGCGCGGCGATGGTGTCCTCGTCGACCGCCTTGATGCACAGCTCGGCCTGCGGGTGGACCCGCATCTGCTCCATCACGAAGCGCGCGAGCCGCGACAGCCGGCGTACGTCGAGCTCGAGGCCCGACTCGTTGAGGACCTCGATGCTCATCGCGGTCCCCGCTCGGTCTTCTTGGGCCCGGTGCGCGGGTGGGGCTGGTTGTCGGCGTCGAACACCTCGTAGGCCTCCACGATGCGCCCGACCAGCCGGTGGCGCACGACGTCGGTGCCGGTCAGGCGGCAGAAGGTGATGTCGTCGACCCCGTCGAGGATCCCTTCGACGACGCGCAGGCCGGACTTGGTGCCCGACGGCAGGTCGACCTGGCTCGTGTCGCCCGTGACGACGATGCGGGAGCCGAAGCCGAGGCGCGTGAGGAACATCTTCATCTGCTCGGGGGTCGTGTTCTGCGCCTCGTCGAGGATGATGAAGGAGTCGTTGAGCGAGCGACCGCGCAGGAACGCCAGCGGGGCGACCTCGATGGTCCCGGCGGCCAGCAGCTTGGGGATCGTCTCGGGGTCGACCATGTCGTGCAGCGCGTCGTAGAGGGGGCGCAGGTAGGGGTCGATCTTCTCGCTGAGGGTGCCGGGCAGGAAGCCGAGCCGCTCCCCCGCCTCGACGGCCGGACGGCTCAGGATGATCCGGTTGACCTCCTTGGCCTGGAGGGCCTGCACGGCCTTCGCCATCGCCAGGTAGGTCTTGCCGGTGCCCGCGGGGCCGATGCCGAACGTGATCGTGCTCTTGTCGATCGACTCGACGTAGCGCTTCTGGTTGAGCGTCTTGGGTCGGATCGTGCGGCCGCGGTTGGACAGGATGTTGAGGCTCAGCACGTCGGCCGGCCGCTCGTGGGTCTCCGCGCGCAGCATCTGGATGATCCGCTCGACCGTCTCGCCGGTGACGCCCTGTCCGGTGCGCACGAGCGTCACGATCTCGTCGAGCAGGCGCTCGGCCGTGGCGACCTCGGCCGACTCGCCGGCCAGCGTGATGCGGTTGCCGCGGACGTGGACGCTGGCGTCGAAGGCGCGCTCGATGAGCCGGAGGTGCTCGTCGCCCGGGCCCAGGACCGAGACCATGTCGATGCTGTTGGGGACGACCACGGTGTGGGTCGGTCGTTCCTCGGGGGTGCCTGGCTGGTTCGTGGCAGTCATGGATGCCCGTGCGGGCGGCCTTCCGGGTCGGTGGCAGAGCCCCTCCATGCTACCGAGCGCGGGGCGTACGGCCCACCCGAAAGGGGCGGGACGTCCTCAGGGGCGGGTGACCTGCAGCATTCCCAGACACATCTCGTCGGTGGTGCCCTCGCCCCACACGACGTAGCGGTCGGGCTGGCCCTCGAACGCGGGGAGCTTGTCGCGCAGCCACTGGACGTGGGTGCAGGTGACCTTCACCTGCTCGAACGGCTGCAGGGTGATCGGCTCGATCGGCCGGCTCCCCTGGTCGTCGAAGTCCCAGACCGGGATGTCGAGGACGGTCTGCGCCTGCGGTGTGCCCGGCCGCACCTCGATCCTGATCGAGCGACCGAGCAGGTGCATGTGGCCGGCGACGCCGTGGATGGTGACCGGCTCACCGAGGGTGCGCAGGCACGACTGCGTCCGGCCGGGCTCGGGCTCGCCGCCGCACAGGAGGTGGAGGAGGTCGGCGGTGTTGCCGTCGGCGCCGAATCGCTCCTTGACGTCGGCCACAGCGGCCGCACGGTCGCAGAGCTCGCCGTCGGAGTGCTGCGGGCGGCAGGGCAGCTCGACCGGTGCCGGCAGGAGCATGGTGGTGAGGCCCTGGTACTTCCGGTTGCCGGGCGCGAGGCGCAGCTGCGCGGCCGAGGTGTCGGGCTGCTGGCCCGCTAGCAGGTTGTAGTGGACCTGCATGACGACCTGGCTGCCCTTGCGCAGTCGTACGCCGTAGCCGGGCTTGACCACCGACTCCTCGCCGCCGGGGGCCCAGGCTCCGATCCACGACGACCGGTTGACGTCCTGGAACTGGTCGAGCCCGGTGCCACCGAAGCAGGTCCAGCCCTCCTCGTCCTCGCCGGCGTCCTTGGCCTTCGCCGCCGCGACCTGCTCGGGCGGGACCTGGAAGAGGATCACGTGGTGCACGACGTCGGGGTTGCCCGGCAGCACCTGGGTGCCGGTGAGCCACGCGTCCTTCTCGAGGCCCGGGTCGAGCAGGAAGCAGCGGTAGTCGTCGGTGCCGGTGCCGTAGGGCGCGTCCGGCGTGTAGCTGCCCGGCATCGCGATCGTCGTACGGGTCTCGCCGGCACGCAGCTTCTTGGACTTCGCGGGCTCGGCGTAGTGCCCGCTGCCGTGCGACCCGGCCGCCGCCTCCTCCGCGGTCGGCGAGGTGCTCGCCGGCTGCTCGGCCGGCTGGGTGGCGCTCCGGTCGCCCTCGGCGGAACCCCCGCCGCACCCGGCGAGCGTGAGCAGGCCGAGGGTCAGGGCGGCGGCGAGCGCCTGGCGGCGCCGGGACGGTCGGGGTCTGGAGCTACGGGATCGGGACACGGCTGCTCAGATCAGGGACTCGGACATGCGCGACGAGCCGCCGAGCACGTGGAAGTGGGTGTGGAAGACGCTTTGCCCGACGGCGGCGCCGGTGTTGGCGATGAGGCGGTAGTCGGGGTTGCCGGACTCGCGGGCGACCGTGTCGGCGAGTGCGACGAGGTGGCCGATCACCGCAGGGTCGGCCGCGGCGGAGGCGGCGGCGTTCTCGTGGTGGTCGAGCGGCACCACGAGAACGTGGAACGGCGCCTGCGGGTTGAGGTCCTTGAACGCGATGGCGTGCTCGCTGCGCCCGATCACGTCGGCCGGGATCTCCCCGGCGACGATGGTGCAGAAGATGCAGTCGTCCGACGTGGCGCTCATCTCCCCAGCCTAGGGTCTGGGTCGGCGGCGTGTAACCGACGGCGTGTAACCGGAGGGGCGAGGCGTGCGTCCCACTACCGTGAGCGACATGACCTTCCCCACCGCCCCGGCCCGACGCGTACGTCGCTGGGCGGGTGCCACCGCCGTCGTCGCGGCGACGACCCTGGCCCTCGCCTCGTGCACAGGCGACGGCACGCGCCCGGCCTCCGACGAGGCGAGCGAGCCCACCGCGACCGACGGCGCGCAAGCGACGAAGTCACCCTCGCAGTCCCCGTCGGACTCCTCCTCCGAGTCGCCCGCCGAGTCCCCGTCGGGGTCCCCGTCGGCCGCCGGCACCGCCGTCCCGGTCTACTTCGCCGGCGACGGACCGGGCGGACGTACGGTCCTGTTCCGCGAGTTCCACCGGGTGGAGGGTGACCCGCTGACGGAGGCCGCCCGGCTCGTCGCCGGCGGCCAGCCCGACGACCCGGACTACCGCACGCTGTGGCCCGGGGTGGAGATCTCCTCGGTCCAGGCGACCGACGGCCTGCTGGTGGTGGAGATCCCGTCCGACGGCTTCACCCAGCGCCCGGACGGCATGAGCAGGCGCGACGCCCGGCTGGCCCTCCAGCAGCTCGTCTACACGCTGCAGGGCGTCCAGCAGGAGCGGGTGCCGGTCGTCATCCAGCGCGTGGACCCGGGCTTCGGGATCTTCGGCCTGCCGACGGACACCGAGTTCGAGGCGGGCAACGCGCTGCGGACGCTCAACCTGGTCAGCATCACCTCCCCCGCCGAGGGCGACACCGTCACCGGCGACACGCTCACCGTCACCGGCGTGGCGAACTCGTTCGAGGCCAGCGGGCCGTGCCGGCTCCTGCAGGACGGCCAGGAGGTCGCGCTGGAGGCCTACCAGTCGGACGGCTGGATGGAGGAGCGGCTGTTCCCCTTCGAGGTCGCCCTGCCGCTCGACGGCGTGACGGGCGAGGTCGTCGTGAAGTGCGAGACCGACGACCCGAGCGGCGGCACGGAAGGCCCCGGGGCTGCGGTCGACACCAAGACGATCACCGTGCAGTAGGGCCTGCGCGGGCCGGCTGGCCCAGTCAGGACCAGCGGGGCGTACGCGCGAGCAGCGCCGCGACGGCCACGACGCCGGCGGTCGACGTGCGCAGCACCTCCGCGCCGAGGCGTACGGAGTGCGCGCCCGCGGCCGTGAGCGCGGCGAGCTCGTCGGGGGCGATCCCGCCCTCGGGGCCGACGACGACCACGATGCGGCCGGCGGCGGGGACGTCGAGCGAGCTGAGCGGGACCGTCGCGTCCTCGTGCAGCACCACGGCGAGGTCGGCGTCAGCGACCAGCGCGCCCACGTCGGCCGTCGACGCCAGCGGGGAGACCGTCGGCAGCCACGAGCGGCGCGACTGCTTGGCCGCCTCGCGGGCCGTGGCCTGCCACTTCGCGTGGGACTTCGCGGCGCGCTCGCCCTTCCAGACCGCGACGGAGCGGGCGGCCGCCCACGGCACGACGCGGTCGACGCCGACCTCCGTGAGCACCTCGACGGCCAGCTCGCCGCGGTCGCCCTTGGGCAGCGCCTGGACGACAGTGAACGCCGGCTCGGGGCGCTCCTCGCGGGCCACAGCCGCGACGGTGACGGTGAAGACCCGCTTGCCGGTCGCGGCGACGGTGCCGGTGACCGAGGTCCCGGCCCCGTCGGTGAGCACGACCTGCTCACCGTCGCGCAGGCGGCGTACGGCGACGGCGTGGTGCGCCTCGTCCCCGGTCACCTCGACCGTCGAGCCGACCGACGCCTCGGCCAGCGACGGCACGAGGTGAACGGGGAGGGACACGCCGCTCAGCCCTGGAAGGCGTCGCGCAGGCGTCCGAACATCGACTTGTGCGGCGCCTCGACCTGGCCGTCGGGCGACTCCTCGCCCCGGATCGCCGCGAGCTCGCGCAGCAGCTCCTCCTGGCGCGGGTCGAGGCGGGTCGGGGTGTCGACGGAGATGCTCACGACCAGGTCACCGCGCCCGCCGCGCAGGCTGGGCACACCGAAGCCGCGGATCACCTGCTCGCTGCCCGACTGGGTGCCGGGTCGGACCTCGAGGTCGAAGGTCGTGACGGTCTCCGAGTCCTCGGACGTCGGCAGGTCCGCCTCGAGCAGCGGGAGCGTGAGCTGGGTGCCGAGTGCGGCCGCCGTCATCGGCAGCGAGATCGTGGTGTGGAGGTCGTTGCCGTGCCGGGTGAAGGTCGGGTGCGGCTCGACGTGGATCTCGACGTAGAGGTCGCCAGCCGGGCCGCCGCCGGGACCGACCTCGCCCTGTCCGGTGAGCTGGACGCGGGTGCCGTGGTCGACGCCGGCCGGGATCTTGACCGTCAGGGTGCGACGCGAGCGGACCCGGCCGTCGCCGGAGCACTCGCGGCACGGGTCGGGGATGATCGAGCCGTAGCCGCGGCACGCCGCGCACGGGCGGAGCGTACGGATCTCGCCGAGGAACGAGCGCTGGACGACGGCCACCTCGCCCTGGCCGTGGCACGTCTCGCAGGCGATGGGCTTGGTGCCGGGCGCGGTGCCCTCGCCCTCGCACGCCTCGCAGCGCAGCGCCGTGTCGACCTTGAGGTCGCGGGTGACGCCGAAGGCGGCCTCGGCGAGCTCGACGTCGAGGCGAATCAGCGCGTCCTGGCCGCGTCGCGCCCGCGAGCGCGGACCGCGCGACTGACCTGCGCCCGGGGCGCCTCCGCCGAAGAACGCGTCCATGATGTCGGTGAAGCTGAAACCCTGCCCGGCGGCGCCGAAGCCCTGGCTGAACGCGTCGCCGCCACGGTCGTACGCCGCCCGCTTGCCGGGGTCGCTGAGCACCTCGTAGGCGCGGGAGACGTCCTTGAAGCGCTCCTGCGTCTCCGGGTCCGGGTTGACGTCGGGGTGGAGCTGCCGCGCGAGCTTGCGGTAGGCCTTCTTGATCTCGTCGGCGCCGGCGTCACGCGAGACGCCGAGGATCTCGTAGGGGTCCTGGGTCACTGGTTTCCTTCATCGAGGATCCGGGAGACGTAGCGCGCGACCGCGCGCACGGCTGCCATGGATCCGGGGTAGTCCATGCGGGTGGGGCCGACGACGCCGAGGGATCCGAGGTGGAACTCCTGCGGGCCGTAGCCGGTGGCCACGACGCTCGTGGCCGCGAGCTCGGAGTAGGGGCCCTCGTGCCCGATGCGCACCGTCAGGGCGTCGGTGCCCGACTCCCCGAGGAGCTTGAGCAGCACGACGTGCTCCTCGAGCGCCTCGAGCAGCGGGCGCACGGCGGTGTCGAAGTCGCCGTAGCGGGCGAGGTTGGCGGTGCCGCCGACCGCGACGCGCTCGTCGTTGCGGTGGTCGGACATCGCCTCGGCCAGCACGCCGACGATCGCGCGGGCCGAGTCGACCTGCTCGGGGCGTACGGCGTCGGGCAGCTCGCCGAGGGCGGCGGCGGCCGCCGCGATCTGCACGCCCGCGCTGGCCTGGTTGACCGCGACCCGCAGCTCCGCGAGGTCGGTGTCGACGATCGCCGCCTCGAGCTCGACGAGGCGCTGCTCGACCCGCCCGGTGCTGAGGATCAGGATCACCATCACACGGGTGGGCGTCAGCGACACGAGCTCGATGTGGCGCACGGTGGAGCGCGAGAGCGTGGGGTACTGGACGATCGCGACCTGGCGGGTGAGCTGGCTGAGCAGCCGCACCGACTTCTGGACCACGTCGTCGAGGTCGACGGCACCGTCGAGCAGGGTGGCGATCGCCCGCCGCTCCGCGGCGCTCATCGGCTTGAGGGTGGCGAGCTTGTCGACGAAGAGCCGGTAGCCCTTGTCGGTCGGGACCCGGCCGGCACTCGTGTGCGGCTGGTGGATGTAGCCCTCGTCCTCGAGCGCCGCCATGTCGTTGCGGACGGTGGCCGGCGAGACGCCGAGGCCGTGCCGCTCGACGAGCGCCTTGGAGCCGACGGGCTCCTCGGTGGCGACGTAGTCCTCCACGATCGCGCGGAGCACGTCGAGCTTGCGGTCGTCGACCATCGAGCCCTCCTCTGCACGTCGATCCGGTTGTTGGCACTCGTTTGCCCGGAGTGCCAACTCTACAAGGCAACCGTAGGCTCGCGGACATGCCCGACTCCACTCCCCGGTTCACCGAGGTCGCGCCGCGGGTGTGGGTGGCGCACTACGACTGGATGCACGTCAACATCACCCTGGTCGGCGGCTCCGACGGGCTTCTGATGGTCGACACGCACGGGTCCGCCGCCGACGCCCGGCGGGTCGCCGACGACGTACGCCGTCTGGGCGCGGGTCCGCTGACGGGCCTGGTCAACACCCACGAGCACTGGGACCACCACTTCGGCAACGCCACCATGGTCGAGCAGTTCGGCGACCTGCCGATCCACGCGACCGAGTGGGCGGGCGGCCACATGGAGGCCTCGGCCCGACACACGTTCGCGCGCTACGAGCAGGACACCGAGGACCCACGTCGCGACGAGGTCCTCGCGACCACCCTTCACCTGCCCACCCACACCTTCTCCTCGGCGGTCCAGCTGGACCTCGGTGACCGGGCCGTCGAGCTCATCCACCCCGGCCGCGGGCACACGGCCGGCGACCTCGTCGTACGGGTGCCCGACGCCGACGTGGTGCTGGGCGGCGACCTGGTCGAGGAGTCCGACCCGCCCTTCATCGGCGACGACTCCTGGCCGCTGGAGTGGCCGACCACTCTCGACCTCGTGCTCAGCCTGATGACCGACGCGACGGTGGTGGTGCCCGGCCATGGCAAGGTCGTCGACAAGGCGTTCGTCCAGGACCAGCGCTTTGACCTCGGCGTGGTCGCCGAGACCATCCGCGACCTGGCCTCGCGGGGCGTGCCGCAGTCGGAGGCGCTCGCGCAGGGCGAGTGGCCGTGGGACCCGACGCTGCTCGAGAGCGCCGTACGCCTGGGCTACGAGCACCTGCCCCGCAGCCAGAAGCGCCTCCCGCTGGTCTGAGCCGTCCCACCCCCACGGGGCTGGCCGGGGCGCACGGGGGTCGGTAGGACTGGGGCATGACCGAGAACAGCGAGTCCCAGACCGACAACGCCGAGTCGACCGACACGCCCGAGGCCGGCAGCGGCACCAGCCCCGCCGACGCCGACCACTCCGGCGACACCGCGTCGCCCGACGAGGCGAGCCTCGGCGGGATCACCGACGACCAGCTGCCCGAGGACCTCCAGCCCGGCGAGGACAACCCGCTCGCCGAGCCCCTCGACCCCGACGCCGAGGAGACCAAGAGCCGCGAGGAGCTCGAGATGGACGCCACCCAGGAGGACCTGGGCAACGACGACGGCGCGAGCCAGGCGCCCACCCAGGGCGACGGCACCGAGGGCACCTCCGCCGAGGAGTGAGCCCCACCGGACGTCAGCGGGTCAGCGCGAGGTAGGCGATGAACGCGCCGTAGCCGCCGACGACGACCACCACGATCCCGATCGCCAGCAGGAGCTCGGCCGACGGCACGAGCCGGTTGAGCCGGAAGTGGTTCTCGTCGGCATAGTCCTCGTAGTGGTTGGCGGCGTCCGACCACTGCCACCACGCCAGCGTCCGCTCCGCACGGGTCATCTGCTCGGGCGGCTTCCCGCCCCTGTCGAGCTCCTCGGACACGAAGCCGCTGCGTCCGCCGAACGACCGCGCGATGTCCCTGTGTTGCGTCGTCCGCCCGCGCGCCCTCATGCTCAGCGCCCCTGGGTGTGGGCGAGCCACAGGAAGAAGCCGACGAAGATCGCGGCGGCGCCAAGGACGATCAGCGCCGAGATGCCCAGGTCGATCCACAGCGGGAGACGCACCGGACGGAAGACGCCGTCCTCCTCGTAGCCGCCACGAAGACGCGCGCGGATCCGCCCGCGCGTGTGTCGGCGTACGGGCGCGGGTGTCGTCCTCATGGTCGTGCGTGACTGCACGGCGTGCCACCCCGTCCTCGAGCCGTTGGGCGCCTAACGTAGCCGAGTGCCTCAGGATCGCTACGGAACCGACGTCCTCTCCGGCGACTGGCGTGTCCCCAGGAACGGCCGCGCCACCGAGATGCCCACCGAGCTCGGCATGGTCGTCGAGGAGGTGACCACCGACTGGTGCGGCGAGGTCGTCGCGGTCGACCGTGACATCGACACCCTGACGCTGGAGGACCGGCGCGGCAAGCGGCGTACGTTCCCGCTCGGCCCCGGCTTCCTGCTCGAGGGCAAGCCGGTGATCCTCACCCGTCCGGTGCGCGCCGGTGCGCCTGTCGCGCCCACCCGTACGGCCTCGGGCTCCGTCGCGGTGCCCAACGCGCGCGCCCGCGTGGCGCGGGCCAGCCGCATCTTCGTCGAGGGCCGCCACGACGCCGAGCTCGTCGAGAAGGTCTGGGGCGACGACCTGCGCGTCGAGGGCGTCGTCGTGGAGTACCTCGGCGGTGTCGACGACCTCGCCGACCACCTCCGCGACTTCAAGCCGGGCCCGCAGCGGCGCGTCGGCGTGCTCGTCGACCACCTGGTCCCCGGGTCGAAGGAGGCCCGCATCGCGCAGGGCATCGCCCGCTCCCCCATCGGCAAGCACGTGCTCGTCGTCGGGCACCCGTTCATCGACGTCTGGCAGGCGGTCAAGCCCGACCGCCTCGGCATCCCGCGCTGGCCGCACGTCCCGAAGGGTATCGACTGGAAGACCGGCACCTGCCAGCAGCTCGGCTGGCCCCACCGCGACCAGGCCGACATCGCGCGTGCCTGGAAGCACATCCTCGGTCGGGTGACCTCCTTCGCCGACCTCGAGCCCGCCCTCCTCGGCCGGGTCGAGGAGCTCATCGACTTCACGACGCTTCCCTGAGCTTGCTCAGGGAAGATCACGTCGGGAGGTTGAGGAGGGCTCGGCCAGAGCTGAGCGCAGCGAAGCACTGGCCGACCCGTATCGAGATCCGCGGTCCAGCGTGGTCAGTCGGTCAGGTCGCGGACCACGGCGTCGGCGAGCAGGCGCCCTCGCTGGGTCAGGACCAGGCGCTCGGCAGAGAGCTCGACGAGTCCGTCGGCGACCATCCGGGCGACGTGCGAGCGGCCCGAGGCGTCGAGGGCCGTGACCGGCAGCCCCTCCACGAGCCGGATCTCGAGCATGATCCGCTCGACCCTCTGGTCGTGGTAGCCGAGCACCTCTCGGGCCAGCGCGGGAGAGACCCCGCGCGCGAGCCGCTCGGCGTACGCGGCCGGGTGCTTGACGTTCCACCAGCGCACCCCGCCGACGTGGGAGTGCGCGCCGGGGCCGACGCCCCACCAGTGGCCGCCGGTCCAGTAGAGGAGGTTGTGGCGGCACCAGTGGTCGGGCGAGGTCGCCCAGTTGGACACCTCGTACCAGCTCATCCCGGCGGCAGACAGCTTCTCGTCGACGAGGTGGTACTTGTCGGCGAGGTCGTCCTCGTCGGGCATCGGCAGCTCGCCGCGGGCGACCTGCCTGCCCATCGCGGTGCCCTCCTCGACGATGAGGGAGTAGGCCGAGACGTGGTCGGGCCGACATGCCAGGGCCGCGTCGACGGACGTCTCCCAGTCGGCGAGCGACTCCCCCGGGGTGCCGTAGATCAGGTCGAGGGAGATGTCCTCGAAGCCCGCCTGCCGCGCCCACTCGACCGCGGCCGGCACCCGCATCGGGTCGTGCGTGCGGTCCAGGGTGCGCAGCACGTGGTCGACCGCGGACTGCATGCCGAAGCTGATCCGGTTGAACCCTGCGGTGCGCAGCTCGTCGAGGTCCCACGCCGCGACGCTGTCGGGGTTGGCCTCGGTGGTGATCTCGACGTCGTCGGCCAGGCCGAACTCGGCCGCGGCGCTCGCGACGATGGCGCCGAGGTCGGCCGGCTTCAGCAGGGTGGGCGTCCCGCCGCCGAAGAAGATGGTCTCGATCGGCACGTCACGGTGGCCCAGCACGTGGCGGGCGAACCGGATCTCGCGGATCGCCGCCTCGGCGTACGACGACCGGCTCGCGCCCACCTCGTCGCCGAGCTCGTGGGCGGTGTAGGTGTTGAAGTCGCAGTAGCCGCACCGCACCGAGCAGAACGGGACGTGGATGTAGAGGCCGAACGGTCGGGTGCCGAACTGGGCCCACGCCTCGTCGGGCAGCAGGCCGTCCTCGGGGGCGACGTCGCCGTCGGGTTGCGCGGGGGGCACGCGGGTATCCAACCACGCCGCAGATGCCGAACGGGTGCCAGTGGTCTCCCACTGGCACCCGTGCTTCGACGACGTGTCAGGCGTACATCTCGTCGATCAGCGCCTGGTGGTTGCCCTGCACGACGTTGCGCTTGACCTTCATGGACGGGGTCAGCTCGCCCGACTCGACCGTGAGGTCGTGGTCGAGGAGCTTCCACTTCTTGATGGTCTCCCAGCGGTTGAGGTGGCTGTTGAGCTCGTCGACGTAGCCGGCGACCATCGCCTGGACGGCCTCGGACTGGACGATCTCGGTGTAGGACGCCCCACTCATGCCGTTGGCCTCGGCCCAGCCCGCCATCGCGTCGGGGTCGAGGGTGACGAGGGCGACGCAGTAGTTGCGGTCCTCCCCGAACACCATGAACTGGCTGGCGTAGGGGCACACGGCCTTGAACTTCGACTCGATCGCCGGCGGGGCGATGTACTTGCCGCCGGAGGTCTTGAAGAGCTCCTTGATCCGGCCGGTGATGACCAGGTGGCCGTCCTCGTCGAGGGCGCCCTTGTCGCCGGTGTGCAGCCAGCCGTCGCCGGTGAGCGTGCGGGCGGTCTCCTCGGGGAGGTTGTGGTAGCCGTCCATGACGCCGGGGCCCTTGATCATGACCTCGTCGTTGTCGCCCAGCTTGACCTCGCTGCCCGGGAACACCGGGCCGACGGTGCCGAACTTGTTGCGGTCGGGGTGGTTGACGAAGGACCCCGCCGAGGTCTCGGTGAGGCCGTAGCCCTCGAGGATGGTGATGCCGGCCGCCCCGAACCACTCGGCGATGTCGCGGTTGAGCGCGGCGGCACCTGAGATGAAGAAACGGACGCGTCCACCGAAGCGGTCGCGCACCTTGCTGAAGACCAGCTTGTCGAACAGGCCGTGCTTGACCTTGAGCCCGATCGGGACCGACTTGCCCTCGCGCTTGAGGCGCTCGACCTCGAGACCGGTCGCGAAGGCGGCCTTGAAGAGCTTCTCCTTCGCCCCGCCCTCGGCCGCCTGCATGGTGACGATGCGGCCGTGGGCCTTCTCGAAGATGCGCGGTGCGGCACCCATGAACGTCGGCTTCACGACGCCCAGGTTGTCGACGATCTTGTCGACGCGGCCGTCGATGGCGGCGGCGAACCCGCAGGCCATCTGCGTCGACATCAAGACCTTGCCGAACGAGTGGGCCATCGGCAGCCAGCGGAACTCGAGGTCGCTCTCGGAGAGGATGCCCTGCGCGCGGATGGCCTCGCCCTCGTAGACCCACGACGAGTGGCGCAGGCGCACGCCCTTGGGGCGACCGGTCGTGCCGGAGGTGTAGATCAGGGTCGCGAGCTGGTCGGGCGCGATGGCCGCGGACGTCGTACGCACGATGTCGGGCTGCTCGGCCAGCTTCTGGGCGCCCATCGCGGCGAGGTCGTCGAGCGAGATCACCCAGTCACCGTCGGCCTTGCCCTCGAAGGTGACGACCTTGCTGACGTGGGGCAGCTCCGCGCGGTGCGCGATCAGCTTGGCGAGCTGCTCGTCGTCCTCCGCGAAGACCACGCGGCTCTCGGAGTCACCCAGGATGTAGACGGTGTCCTCGGCGTTGGTGGTCGGGTAGACCGTGGTGGTGGCACCGGCGGCGCACATGATCGCGAGGTCGGCGAGGATCCACTCGTAGCGCGTGCCGGACGCGATGCCGACGCGCTGCTCGGGCTCGACGCCCAGCGCGATCAGTCCCGCGGCGAGCGCCTCCACCTTGTCGCCGGCCTGCTTCCAGGTGACCGACTCCCAGGCTTCGCCGCGCGGGAACCGGAAGGCCTCGGCGTCGGGGGTCGCGGCGACCCGGTCGAAGAACTGGACCGCCACGTTGGGCGGCATCGTGTCGAGGAACGCCGTGTCGATGGTGATCGGCATCTGCTACCTACTCATTCGTCGAGGGCGTGACGCGGGGGCGCCACAGCGGGGGCGTGCTGGCTGACTTGGCTGTAACCTAGATCACGGGGTTTACCGAGCGGTAGCAAACACGGCGATTTCTCACGTGGAGTGGCCCAGAAGCAGACTTTCGGCCCGTCCGGCGGTCGTTCCCGGTCCTGCACGTCACTCCTGCACGGCCTTGGTGATCGCGATGCAGCGGGTGATCCAGTCCTGCTCGTCGACACGCAGGTCGCGCCCTGCCCGCCGCGCGTCCTGGACGCTCCAGCCGGCGTTGAGGACCATGCGGACGACCACCCAGTCGCGCGCCCTGTCCTCGTCGAGGCCGGCCGCGTCGACGACCTCGTGGAAGCGCCGGCGCAGTCCGTCGCGCAGGGAGCCGACGGCACCGGGGCCGCTCAGCTCGTCCATCCGGTTCCACAGCAGGGGCGCGGGCTCGTAGTGCGGGTCCCCCGCCATCGGCTTGGGGTCGATGGCGACCCACTCCCCCGTGTCGTCCGCCATCACGTTGGCGTAGTGGAGGTCGCCGTGCACCACCACGGGATCGCCTCCGGACGCGAGCAGGTCGGGACCCAGCGACAGCGCCTGCTCGACGTACCTCCGTGGGACGGGGATGTCGCGCCCGAGCTCCTCGAGGTCGCGCAGCCAGCGCTCGACGTACGCCGCGACGCTCGCGAGCTGGGGCAGCGCGGAGATGTGGAGCCGGCCGTAGAGGTCGCCGACCACCCCGCACGCCTCGACGTCCCACGTGTCGCCGAGGTCCGGGCCGGGAAGCCAGTCCAGCAGCAGCGCGCGCCGGCGCGGGTCGGCCCTGCGGAGGCGTACGGCTCCGCGTCCGGCCCAGTGCTGGAGCGCGAGCCCTTCGTGACGGGACTCCTCGTCGCCGTCGAAGCTGATCTTGAGGGCGGCGAGGGCTCCGTCGACATCGGACACCGGCAGGACCAACGAGCAGTAGCCGTGCAGCGCTGCACCCGCCGGACGCAGCTGCCACTCGCCGAGCAGCTCGTCCGCGAGTCGCGGCAGCCGGTCCAGCCAGCGACCCCAGTCCGCCCCGAGCGTCCGCTGGGCCAGCAGCCCGTCCGGGATCCGGGGCGCGGTCACCCGATGAGGGCGAACGGGAGCACGCCCCCGACGAGTGCGAGGACGATCCCGCCGAGGTAGGGCAGCGCGCGGGCGTACGTCCACCCCACGACGAAGCAGCCGATGGCGGGCACCGCCAGGGCGGGCGCCAGGAGCGACCACGGGTTCTCGCCGCCGCTGTAGACGATGGCGAGGTGGATGTAGCTCAGCGCGAGCACGGCACCCACGGCGGCGACGAGTCGGTTGACGTAGAAGAAGTTGCTGTGCGTCAGTCGCCACCAGAACGCCGACAGCAGCGCCCGCTCAGCCATCGCGCTCCTCACGGCCGGCGCGACGCTGGAGGTCGCGGAGGAGGTCGGCGAGCTCGTCGTCGTCGTGGACCAGCTGCTCGACCCCGTCGGACAGCTCGCGGCCGAAGCGCTCGCGGTGCTCGACCGCCGTCCAGTGGTCGTCCTCGCCGGAGTAGACGGCCCGCCAGGTCGTCCGCCCGGTGAGCACCCGCTCGAGCAGCGCCCGGTCCTGGGCAGGCACCTGGCCGTTGTTGAAGTCGTGCCGGAGCTCGGCCATCGCCGCCTCGCGATCGGCCCGGGCGCGCTCCGCCCGCGGCTCCAACGCCGCCTTGGCCTGGACCATGCGGTCGCGGAAGGCCGCCGTCTCGGCGCGCAACCGGCTCACGGTCGTACGGAGCTCGGCCATGTCGGCCGCGCGCCTGTCGCGTCCGGACATCAGCGCCCCCTCGGGAACGACGGGAGGTGGTCGGACGCGTCGTCGGCCTGGTCGGCGACGTCGGAGTTGTTCTTCGCCGTCGAGCCGAGCACGACGAAGTCCAGTCCCCGCATGACCACCGACACGGCCGCGGCGGTCTTGGTGAGGGCCGGGACCAGGTCGGCGAGCTCCTCGAGGATCCGGACGACGTCGCGGGCGAGGGAGATGATCTCGCGGATCCGGCGCCCGCCGGTGAAGATCTCCTTCGCCAGCTTGGCGAGGCTGCCGGCGAAGTACATGCACAGGTCGTCGATCAGGCTGAGCGTCGTGGCGACGACCTCCATCGCTGCCTTCGTGGCGGCCAGCATGTCGCCGATCGCCATCTGGATCATGTCCACGCACTCGGAGGCGTCGGCCATGCTGTCGCCGAACTCGTCGAGCTTCGCCGTGAGCGCGACCGCGGCGTCCCCGGTCCACACCTCGGGGATGGCCTCGGCCATGGCGCGGTAGTTCTCGGCGAGGATCCCGGCGGCGATGCCCGTGCGCCGCCAGTCCTCGGCCATCACGCTGACGGTGGAGAAGTCGCCGGCGAGCTTGTCGAAGAGGGCGTCGAGCAGGTTGATGCCGATCTGCTCCAGCACCCAGTTGATGCCGCGCACCACGAAGCCGCAGTTGTCCTTGATCTGCTCGACCAGGTCGCCGTCGGCGCCTGCCGGGCCCGAGACCAGGACGCCGCGGGGGTCGCGCAGGGTCACGGCGTAGCTCATCGTTCGCGCCTCTTCCTGTCGAGGTACTGCTGCATCGTCTCCTCGTCCTGCTGTGCCTCGTCGTTCTCACCGGCGTGGTGGACGACGTTCATCGTGGCCTCGATCGCGTCGAGCGGCGCGAGCGGCGAGTGGGTCGGGGTGTGCGACGCCGCGTGCTGCGGCGGGTTGGGCCCGGAGTTGCGGATGGCGTCGTCCACCTCGGGTGAGTTCAGGGCGGAGTGCACGGTGTTGCCGGCCGTCAGCGGGCCCTTCACCGGGTCGGACCAGCCCGGAACGTCCATGCCCGGTCCCATCCCCGGCTGCACCTGCTCGGTGCGCACCTGCAGGGTCGCCTGCGACTCCGTGACGTCGCGGTCCGCGCGGAGGATGTCGCGGCGCGCGTCGGCGATGGCGTCCTCGAGCTCGAAGGCCGCGTGGTAGGCGTCGTCGAGGCACTGGCGGAGGTCGTTGTAGGCGGAGGTGTACTCGCCCTTGAACAGCCCGAGGAACCCGCGGAACGCGTCCGTCTGCTCCATCGCCGAGTTCCACCCCACGAAGGAGTGGGCGTGGGAGGTCTGGCTCCCCAGCTCGTGCATCGTCCGCACGACCTGCGCGCTGCCCTCGCGCGAGATGGACACTTCTCTGGCCACGTCGTCCCCCTGTCGTCTCGACGCCCCGGCACACTCTGCCACGGCGACGCACGAGGTGGCGGGCCGACGCGTGCGGTGCCACGCTGTCAGCCATGAGCGAGCGCAGCGAGCTCGTCATCAAGCACAGCGCGTCATGTGCCTCATGCGCGCACGGAGCGAAGCGAGTACGCGTATGAGCCTGCGTGAGCAGCCGTGGTCGGACGACCCCGTCGGACAGGGCCGCATCCTGGTCCTCACCGACAACCCGATCGCGCGCAGCATCGCCGTGATCGCCTCGACGGTCGGGCGCACCGTGGTCGTCGAGGCCGCCGACGACGGCGGGCCGGGCCTGCACCCGCGGCCCGGTGACGCGGTGGTGCTGTGCGACCACGACGCCCCTGACGCACCTGCCGTGCTGCGCGCGGCGCTCGCCTCGGAGGCCTCGTACGTCGCCATGATGGCCAGCCGCGGCCGGGCTGCGGGACTCCTCGACGACCTCCTCGCCGAGGGCGTCGACGTCAGCACCCTGCACGTGCCGGCGGGCCACGACCTCGGCGGCAAGAATCCGGGTGAGATCGCGCTGTCCGTGGTGGCGGAGATCGTCGCCGAGTCCTACGGCCGCACCGGCGGCCCGATGCGCGGCTGAGCGTGGTGCTCGGCTGGGACGACCTGGCCGCCGCTTCGCTGGCCCGGCAGTTCCCCGACGACCCGGGCACGGTGGCCGCGCGGGTGGACGCGATCGGCGACCTGCAGACGCAGACCGCCCGGTCGGCGTTCATCGGCCTCGGGGCACGCTTTCCCGGCACCACCCACGCGGAGATCAGCGAGGCGTACGCCTCCGGGGCGATCGTCCGCGGCAGCACGATCCGCGGGACCGTGCACACCGCGAGCCCGCGGGCCTACACGGTGCTGGCCGAGGCCACCCGGATCGGGCAGCACCCGCGCTGGGCGCGGATGCTGGGGCTCGCCGAGGAGCAGCTCGCGACGCTGTGGGACTCCGTCGAGGAGTTCGCCCACGAGTGGCGCACGCCCGACGAGCTGCGCGCCCACGTCGACGACTGGCTGGCCCGGCACGCCCCCGGCTCGCTGGCCGCGGCCGCGGCCGGGCCCGGGCGCTACCTCGGCTTCGCACACGGCGCGCTCGTGCGCAGGCCGGCCTCGGGCGAGAAGTGGGAGGGCCAGGGCAAGCCGGTCTACGCGACGTTCGAGCGGACGGGGCCGGCGACGGTCTCCGACGTCGTGCGCCTGCACCTCACGGCCCACGGACCGTCGTCGCGCCAGGACGTCGCCTGGTGGTCGGGCATGCCGGTGGCGGCGGTCGAGGAGGGACTGGCCGGGCTCGACGTGGTCGAGGACGTGGGCCCGGACGGCCGCGCCTACGTCGACCTGTCCGACGCGCCGCCGCCGCGGGACCTGCCTGGCGTGCGCCTGCTGCCGGAGTTCGACGCGCTGCTGTGCGGCTACGACTCGAAGGTCCGCGACCGGTTCGTCACGCCCGAGCGCCACCGGCGCCTGTGGAACGAGTCCAACGGGATGCTGCTGCCCCCGCTGCTCGTCGACGGCCGGATCACCGGGTTCTGGCGGGCGGCCGGGACGGCGAGGCGACGGCCGCTCGAGGTGACCTGGTTCGCCCGGACCCGCCGCCCGCGCCGGGCCGAGCTCGACGAGCCGGTCGCCGCGCTCCAGGCGGCTCTCGACATCACCGTCACGGAGGTCTCGCTCATCCGCGAGCAGGTGTAGCGGCGCGGATCTCCTCGGCCACCATCGCCATGGTGGTGCGGGCCCGCACCGGGTCCTCGGTCAGGAAGTAGTGGTCGACGTCCGGGGTCACGTCGTGCACCACCCGTACGCCGGCCGCCCGCAGCCGGTGGGCGTACGCATCTCCCTCCGCACGCAGGACGTCGCGCTCGGCGGTCAGCACGACGGCGGGCGGCAGCCCTCGCAGGTCGTCGGCCAGCAGCGGGGAGGCGTACGGCTCGAGGCGGGTCGCCGGGTCGGGGAAGTAGACGCGCCTGACCAGGCGCCGCAGGTCCGGCGAGATCATCCCGGGGTCGTCGTCACGTGGCTCGGCCGACAGGTCCAGCGCCGGGATGCCCAGCACCTGGAGCGTCGGGGTGAAGGCGCCGGAGTCGCGGGCCTGGAGGGCGACCGACGCCGCCAGCCCGCCACCGGAGCTGAAGCCGCCGACCGAGACGGGCGTGCCGTCCGCGGCCAGGTGTGCGGCGACGTCGTGGGCCTGGTGCTGTGCCACCGGGTAGGTCACGCGCGGGGCGACCTCGAAGTCGACGTTGGCGACCACGACGCCGGCGGTGGCGGCGACGTAGCGGCACCACCAGTCGTCCATCCCCGAGTGGCGCATCAGGAAGGCGCCGCCGTGCAGGTGCACGTGCACGGGGAGCGACCCCGGACCGGGACGGTAGAGGCGCACCGGGACCCGTCCGTGCCGCGTCGGGACGTGCGTACGGGTCGGCCGCGGCAGGTCCTGGCCGGCGAAGCGCAGGTCCTCGCCGTAGGACACCGTGAAGCGGGCACCGGCGCGGATCAGCTCGACGCGGATCCGGTCGGCGAGGAGCATGCCGGTTCTTCGCGGCGGCGGGCCGGCACGGATTGGTCGGCCCGGCCCGGCGACAGCCTCAGGGGGCGTCGGCCGGCTCGAGTCGTAGCGCGATCTCGGGCACCCGGCCGACCGTCGGGCTGCAGCCGCCCGGATCGAGCCGGGGTTCACCGAGGGCATCGACCAGCGCGGTGCCCGCCGCAGGTCCGGTGACCCGGAACTGCCACCGGCCGGCCGTTCCCGCGAGCCCGCAGGGCAGGTCGCAGACCAGACGACCACCGTCGAGGGAGAGCCCGGCGGACCGGGGCGAGGAGACCAGGAGGCGTCGATCCACCGGCACGCCGTCGAGGCGCAGGCGGGACAGCTCGAGGACGCGCACCGGCTCGCCGTCGACCCCGGTCGCCGAGTCGAGGACCAGCGAGGGGCCGACCTCACGGACGACGTGGGCGCCGGCCTCGCACTGCGAACCGTCGGCACACCCGGTGAGGAGCGAGCCGACGACGAGCACCGCCGCTGCGCACGTCCTGCGGGCCGTCATGGCAGGTGTGACGAGCAACGTCGTGCTGCGGTTCCACCCGCCGGGACGGACCGACGGACCGGTCAGCCGACCCGCTCGAGGGTGACGACCGCGACGGTGCACCGACCGACGACCTCTCCCGGTCCGGCGACCAGGCTGCTCATCGCGAGGTCGCCGCCGCCCTTCACGACGTACGCCGCCTGGTCCGCCGCGAGCGGCAGGGTGGACGAGCGGCCGAGCTCCAGCACCGTGACGTACGCCGTGACGCCCGGGTCGGCGATCACGTTGAGCGCGCGCACCGGCCCTTCCGGCACCGAGGCGACGACCTCGGCGTCGCCCGGGAAGGCGAACGGCCGCTGCGGCTCCACGACGTGGGCCTCGCCGTCGACGTCGAGCGAGAGCACCGGGCCGTCGACCACGGTGAGCACCCGGTGCTGGCCCCCGAACACCGAGAACGGACCGTCGGAGACGATCTCGGCGAGGCTGATCCGCCACGAGCGGTCAGCCGCACGGAGCAGCTCACGCGTCGTGCCGCCGCCGTTGGGCCACGGCTGCGGCGCGACGTCCTCGGCCCGGACGACGGTCACTTCTTGCCGGACTTCTCCGTCGGCTGCGTGGTCGACAGCGCCGCGACGAAGGCCTCGGGCGGGACCTCGACGGTGCCGATGTTCTTCATCCGCTTCTTGCCGGCCTTCTGCTTCTCCAGCAGCTTGCGCTTGCGGCTGATGTCGCCGCCGTAGCACTTGGCGAGCACGTCCTTGCGGATCGCGCGGATGTTCTCGCGGGCGATCACGCGGGCGCCGATGGCGGCCTGGATCGGCACCTCGAACTGCTGGCGCGGGATGAGGTCCTTGAGCTTGCCGGCCATCATCACGCCGTAGCCGTAGGCGGCGTCCTTGTGCACGATCGCCGAGAACGCGTCGACCGGCTCGCCCTGCAGCAGGATGTCGACCTTGACCAGGTCGGCCGCCTGCTCGCCGGAGCGCTCGTAGTCGAGGGAGGCGTAGCCCTTGGTGCGGGACTTGAGCTGGTCGAAGAAGTCGAAGACGATCTCGCCCATCGGCAGCGTGTAGCGCATCTCGACGCGGTCCTCGGAGAGGTAGTCCATCCCCTGCAGGCTGCCGCGCTTGGTCTGGCAGAGCTCCATGATCGTGCCGATGTAGTCGCTCGGGCTGAGGATCGTCGCCTTGACCACCGGCTCGCGGACCTCGGCGATCTTGCCCTCGGGGTACTCGCTCGGGTTGGTCACCGTGACCTCGGTGCCGTCCTCCATCACCACCTCGTAGACCACGTTGGGCGCGGTGGAGATGAGGTCGAGGTCGAACTCGCGCTCGAGCCGGTCACGGGTGATCTCCATGTGGAGCAGGCCGAGGAAGCCGATGCGGAAGCCGAAGCCGAGCGCGCCGGAGGTCTCCGGCTCGAAGGTCAGCGCGGCGTCGTTGAGCTGGAGCCGCTCCAGGGCGTCGCGCAGCGTCGGGTAGTCGTCGCCGTCGATCGGGTACAGCCCGGAGTAGACCATCGGGTTGGGGTGCTTGTAGCCGCCCAGCGCCTCGGTGGCCCCGTGGTGCTGGCTGGTGACGGTGTCGCCGACACGTGACTGGCGCACGTCCTTCACGCCGGTGATGAGATAGCCGACCTCGCCGACCCCGAGGTCGGCGGCCTTGACGGGCTCGGGGCTGATCACGCCCACCTCGAGCATCTCGTGCACGGCGCTGGTCGACATCATCTTGATGCGGTCGCGGTGCGTGAGCTTGCCGTCGACCACGCGGACGTAGGTGACCACGCCGCGATAGGTGTCGTAGACGGAGTCGAAGATCAGGGCGCGCGGGGGCGCGTCGGCGTCGCCCACCGGGTGCGGCGTCTGCTTGACGATCTCGTTGAGGAGCCCGGCGACGCCGACACCGGTCTTGGCGCTCACCCGCAGCACGTCCTCGGGCTCGCAGCCGACGAGGCCGGCCAGCTCGGCCGCGTACTTGTCGACCATCGCACCGGGCAGGTCGATCTTGTTGAGCACCGGGATGATGTGGAGGTCGGCGCCCATCGCGAGGTAGAGGTTGGCCAACGTCTGGGCCTCGATGCCCTGGGCGGCGTCGACGAGCAGGACCGCGGCCTCGCACGCCTCGAGCGAGCGGGACACCTCGTAGGTGAAGTCGACGTGGCCGGGGGTGTCGATCATGTTGAGGACGTAGGTGCCCGGCTCGGCGCCCTCCTCGTTGTCGCCCGGCACGGTCCACGGCATCCGCACGGCCTGCGACTTGATCGTGATGCCGCGCTCGCGCTCGATGTCCATCCGGTCGAGGTACTGCGCCCGCGCCGCGCGCTCGTCGACGACACCGGTCAGCTGGAGCATCCGGTCGGCCAGCGTCGACTTGCCGTGGTCGATGTGCGCGATGATGCAGAAGTTGCGGATGATCGACGGGTCGGTCGAGCCAGGCTGGGGCGCGTTCTTGAGGCTCACGGACTGCTTTCGGGAGTACGACGGCGGGGTCGGGTCATTCTTCCACGCGGTGCGTGGCGTGCCGAACCGACGACGATCGTTAGCGTGACCGCGTGACCCGGCCCCCGCGAGCAGCGCACCTGCCCCTCGTCCCCGCGGTCGCCTTCGTCCTGGTGTGGTCCTCGGGCTACATCTCCGGGCCCGCCGCCGTGCGGGCGGTCGCGCCGTTCACCGTGCTCGGCTGGCGCTTCGTGCTCGCAGCCGTGCTGGCCGTCGCGCTCTCGCTGGCGCTGCGCCGCCCCACCCGCATGGATCGGGCGACGCTGGGCCGCGTCGCCGCGGTCGGCCTGGTGATGAACGCGGTCCAGTTCGGCCTGATGTACGTCGCCTTCGACCTCGGGCTCGGCGCCACCCTGGCCTCGCTCTTCCACGCGCTGAGCCCCGTGCTGACCGCACTGCTGGCGGCCGCGATCCTCGGCGAGCGCGTCTCGTTGCTGCAGGTCGGCGGCTTCGTGGTGGGCGTCGTCGGCGTGCTGCTGGTCCTGGGGGCCGACCTCGGTCGCGCCGGGGGCCCGGCCGCCGTCCTCATCGGCTCCCTCAGCATGCTCACCCTGAGCCTGGGTACCCTCGGCCAGCGCTGGATCGGCGCACAGCCCGACCTGCTGTGGTCGGCCGCCGTCCAGTTCGCCGTCTCCGCTCCCCCGCTGCTGGTCCTGGGGTGGACCACCGAGGGCGCCTGGCCGGTCACGGACGGCCGCCAGGCGCTGGTCGCCGTGCTGTTCCTCGCGATCGTCAACTCGATCGTCGGGCTCGTGCTGCTGTCGCTGCTGGTCCTGCGCGGGGGCTCGGGCGCCGCGGCCAGCCTGTTCTTCCTCAGTCCGCCCGTGACGGCGGTCCTCGCCTGGGTGGTGCTCGACGAGACGCTGTCGGTGCTGCAGCTGGTCGGGCTGGTGGTGGCGGTCGTCGGCGTCGGCGCCGCGACGCGGACCCGGACGGCCGCCATCCCGCCCGCGGGATGACTACCGCGCCGTCGGCACCCAGTAGCGCCGCTTGTCCCGGCGTACGTCCTCCAGCGTCCCGCCGGCGGCCTCGATGACCCGGATCGACCCGACGTTGTCGTCGTCGCAGGTGACGAGGGCGGAGTCGATGCCCAGCGTGTGCGCCCACGGGAGCGCCTGGCGCAGCATCGCGGTGGCGTGGCCCTCACGCCGGCGGGAGGGGCGTACGTCGTAGCCGATGTGCCCGCCGACGTCGAGGAGGAAGTCGTTGAGCCGGTGCCGGATCGCGAGCCGACCGAGGTAGTCCTCACCGTCGACCCACCACAGGGTGGTGCACGGCACGTGCTGCTCGGGCCGCGGCGTCTCCTCGAGGGCGTCGGCCCTCACGGCCTCGACGAACACCTCGAACGCCGTGGGCTCCTGCCATCCCGGGGCGTTGTGCTCGATCCACGCGGCGGTCTGGCTGTTCTCGGCGCCCTCGGCGACGAACTCGTCCATCGCCTCCAGGAACGACGCGTGGACGGACGTGGTCGGCAGGACGAGCTCGGGCATGGCGCCATCGTGCCGTGCCGCTCCCGCGGCCCGCACGCGGGTTTCGGAGGACCGGTCTCAGAACACGACGCGCGTGGCCCGCAGCCGGTCCGCTGCCGACTGGTCGCCGACCGTGGCGAGGGCGCACTCGTCGGAGCGACCCGACAGCAGCCGCATCAGGGCGACGGCGTCCTCGGTGATCGTCGCGATGGGCGTGCCCTCGCCGACCTGCCACCGACCGCCGCCTCTCCCCGTGAGCTCGAGGACCAGCGCCGGACCGGACCAGGCGCGGTCGAGGTCGCGCACCACCTGGGCGACGACCTCGTCCTCCCCCGCGCCGAGAGGCATCTCGCGCCCGGTCGCCCGGTGGAGGTCGACCCGGTGGAGCCAGACGTCACGGACGTAGATGACGTCGAGGAGGTACGCCAGCCGCGCACCGCGCCCCAACCCGGCGAAGGCGGGCAGGACCGTGCGCCGCAGCAGCCGCGGCTGGCGGCGCCGCCCGTCGGGCGCTCCCGCGGCCCAGCGCCGCAGGTCGGCGGCGAGCTCGGTGTCCGACAGGTGGGTCCGGTCCCCGATCTGCCGCTCGCACAGCAGGTCGACGAGGTCGCCCCGTCCACGGCGCAGGTCCACGACCGCACCGCCCAGGTGTCGCAGCATCACCGGCAGCCGACAGGCCTCCTCCGCGGCTCCCGCCAGGTGGGCCACCATGTCGCGCACCCGCCACTCGGTGCAGTCCGTGGGGCGGCCCCAGTCGGCTGCACCGAAGGCGTCGACGGCCAGGAGCAGTCCTTCGTACTCGGCGGCGGCGACGTCGCGAGCGGTGTCCCGCGAGGTCTGCGGGAGTGCGGCGGCGCGGGTCGCGGTGGTGGTCATGGCTGGCTCCGGGGTGAGTAGTGGGTGACGAACATCCGCACGAGGGCGGATCGGTGGCGGGAGGTGCGCCCGAGGTCGGCCGGCACGCCGGGCTCGTTGGAGAGCTGCTGCGAGATCACGCCTGCGGTCAGCGCGGCCCACACCTGCACCAGCTCCTCGACGTCGTGGGACCGGTCGACGAGACCGAGCTCCTGCGCCGTGGCGAACGCGGCGCCCATCTGCGCCACGGCCGCCTCGGCCGGCCCGTACGCAGCCGGGGACGGCTCCCACCGGGCGATGGGGCGCCAGAACATCAGCTGGGCCTCCGCCGCGTGGTCCAGGGCCCAGCCCACCGCGACGTCCATCGCCTCGGTGAGCAGCGCGTGGAGGTCGGTGTCCTCGTCGGGGACGAGGTGCTCCACCGCACCGCCGAAGTCCGTCCAACCCCGCCGGAACAGCTCGTCGCACAGGTCGGCCCTGCTGTCGACGTAGCCGTAGAGCGACGGGGTGCGCATGCCGACCCGACGCGCCACCTCGCCCAGCGTGAGCCCGGCAGCGCCCTCCTCGGCGATCACGGCGCGGGCAGCCGCGACGATCGAGTCGGTCGTACGCGCCCGCCGGTCGGCCACCTTGCCCATGCCACGAACGATTCTCCTAATACCATTAGGAGTCAAGGCCGGTGCAGACCTGGGTATCGGGTCGATCCGCGACACGTCCGTGGGGAAGGATGCCGCCATGTCGCGCTCGCCCCTGGCCCCCTACCCCGCCCCGCACGGGAAGACTGCCCGGCGCCTGGAGTGGGCCTTCCTTCCGGCGAACCTGCGGGCCTACATCGAGCGCAAGTGCGGATCCCCCGTCGTCTCCGCCATCTCGCAGACGGGCGGGTTCACCCCCGGCTTCGCGTCGGTGCTGGTCTGCGAGGACGGCTCGCGCCACTTCGTGAAGGCGGCGTCGGTCAAGGCGCAGCGGACGTTCGCCGACTCCTACCGCGAGGAGGCCCGCAAGCTCGCGGCGCTGCCCGTCGCGGTCCCCGCGCCGAGGCTGCTGTGGCACCTCGACGACGACTGGGTGGTGCTGGGCATCGAGTACGTCGCGGCCCGCGCGCCCCACCGACCGTGGGTGCGCGAGGACCTCGACGCCCTCCTCGACACGCTGGAGGACGCGGCCGACGCGGTCACGCCGCCGCCCGCCGGGCTCGCCCTCGACGCCGCCGCCGACGACTTCGCTCCCCTCGTCGAGGGGTGGGCGGAGCTGCGGGAGCGGCGTACGGACCTCGATCCCGCGCACCTCGCGGAGGCCGAGGCGCTTGCCCGGCGCTTCGCCGAGGTCGTCGGCGGCGACACCCTCGTGCACACCGACATCCGCTCCGACAACGTGATCATCGACCCGGACGGCCGGGCCCTCGTCTGCGACTGGAACTGGCCGGTGCGCGGCGCGGCGTGGTTCGACTCGTTCGCGGCGCTGATCGGACCGCGCGGCGAGGGCGTCGACGTCGACGCGGTGATCGGCGAGCGACGGCTGCTGTGCGACGTCGCCCCGGAGGCGTACGACATCAACCTCGCGCTCTACGTCGGCTACTTCCTCACCCAGTGCGAGCTGCCGGTGCCGCCGACGTCGCCCCACATCCGCGACCACCAGCGGTGGCAGGGCGAGGTGTGCTGGGACTGGCTGGCGGAGCGCCGGGGCTGGTCGTGACGACGCCCCGCGCCGTCGGCGTACGCCTCGCCTACAACGCGATCCCCGCTGCGGTCCGGGACTGGGTGGACGCCGAGCTCGGGTCCCCGGTCACCTCGACGGCGGAGCAGCTCGGCGGGATGTCGCCGGGGTGCGCGACCAGGTTGACCTGCGCCGACGGGACCCGCGCCTTCGTCAAGGCGGTCGGATCCGGGCTCAACCCCGACACGCCCGGGTTGTTCCGCCGCGAGGTCGCGGTGCTCTCGCACCTCGGCGAGCACGAGCTGTGGGCGCGACTGCTGGCGGCGTACGACGACGGCGAGTGGGTCGCGCTGCTGATCGAGGACGTCGAGGGCCGTCACCCCGACTTCGACGACCCGGCCGAGCTCGACGCGGTCCTCCACGGGGTCGACCGGCTCTCGGAGGTCCTGCAGGAGCGCCACCTGCCGGCCTCCGTGCCGCTGGTCGAGCTGTCCCAGCGCTTCCGGCTCTGGTCCGACACCCTCACCGCGTTGCCGCAGGCGCCCCGCGAGGCACCCGTGCCCGCGTGGGTGCACGCCCGGGCTCCGCACTGGGCCGCGCTGCTGCGGGACCTGGCCGAGCAGCCGGCATCGCACGTCGCCCACTGGGACATCCGCGTCGACAACCTGCTGCGCCGACCGAGCGGCGAGCTGGTCTTCCTCGACTGGGGGATGGCCGCCCGTGGTCCGGCGTGGGCGGACCCGCTCCTCGCCCGCCTCGAACGCGTCGAGGACCCCTGGTTCGACGCCTCGATCCCCCTCTCGCCGGCCCTGTCGGAGGCCGGCGAGGAGGTCGTCACCGCGTTCCTGGCGGGGTTCGGCACCCACCTCGCCGTACGCTCGGTCGTGGCCGTCGACGTGAACCTGCCGACGCTCAACGATTTCCGTCTGCGGGAGTCGCGCCGCATCCTGGAGGCAGTCGCCCGCCGCACCGGCCGACCCCGCGTCTGAGCGATTTGGGCGCGCGCGCGCCGTGGCGGTAGTGTTCCTCCTTGCGTGTCCGGCACCCGACCCTCCCCGTGCCGATCTTGGGAGGGGTTGCCTGGCAGCCGACAAGCACAGACTTTCCCATTCCGGTCAAGCCCTTCCGGTCGAGCACTCAAGGATCCACACGTGGCGAACATCAAGTCCCAGATCAAGCGCAACAAGCAGAACGAGAAGGCGCGTCAGCGCAACCAGGCCGTCAAGTCGCGCCTGAAGACTGCTGTCCGCAAGTTCCGCGAGCTGTCCGACGCCGGCGACAAGGACGCCGCCGTGACCGCCGGTCGCGACGCCATGAAGGCGCTCGACAAGGCCGCGTCGAAGGGCGTCATCCACGCCAACCAGGCCGCGAACCGCAAGTCGTCGATCGCCAAGAAGGCCGCGTCGCTCTGACCCGGACCTTCCCGCTGGACACCCGCCCCCGTGGCGGGTGTTTCGCATTTCGGGGGGTCAGCGGGCCGGCGGGGGTGGGTACGTCATGGCGCCCGGCTGCCCCAACGACCACCTGCCATGACGTACGGGCAGGAGGTCATGGCGTCCGGTCGCTGCGTCAGCGGCTCTCGCGCAGCCCTGCCACCGTGAGCACGAGCCGCTCGAGCGTGTAGGACGCGTCGTGCGCCTGACCCTTGATGTCGGCATCGGCGACCGCGACCGCCCGGACCGCGGCGGCGATGCCCTCGGGGTTCCACGAGCGGGACTGGTCCCGGACGGTGCGCACCTTCCACGGCGGGACGCCGAGGTCACGCGCGAGGTCGGCGTCGCGAGCCCCCCGCGGGGCGCCGAGGTAGCGCGCGAGGCCGCGGGCCGACGCCGCCATGGCCGAGGTGACCAGGACCGGGGACGTGCCGGAGTCGAGCGCCCAGCGCAGCTCCTCCAGCGCGACCGCCCGCCGGCCGGCGAACGCGGCGTCGGCGACGGTGAAGGACTTCGCCTCCGCGCGGCCGCCGAAGTAGCGCTGGACCTTGTCGACCGTGAGGTGCTCGCCGTGGAAGTCGTTGGTGAGCTGGTCGGCGGCGGCCGCCAGCGACCGCAGGTCGGTGCCGACGGCCTGGACGAGGAACGCGGCCGCGTCGGAGTCGATCCGGGCGCCGTGCGAGGCGACCTCGGAGGACACGAAGGCCGGCATCTCGTTGGCCCTGACCTCCTCGGACTTCACCTCGGTGACCGGGCCGAGCTTGCGGAGCTTGGTGAGCACGCCGCTGCCCTTCTGCCCGCCGGAGTGCACCAGGACGAGCGCGACGTCGTCGGCCGGGGCCGCGCAGTAGGCGAGCAGGCCGTCGACCGACTCGTCGGGCAGGTCCTCCAGCCCGCGTACGACCACGCACCGGATCGAGGAGAACAGCGACGGTGCCGACATCTCTCCCAGCGACGCGAGAGTGAGGTCGGACGCGGGCGACTCGGCCATCTCCGCCTCGGCGTCGTGGGCGCGCACCGCGTCGCGGACCGAGGCGACCGTGCGGGCGGAGAGGTATTCCTCCTTGCCCGTCACGAGGACGACGTGGCCGAGGACCTGCGCGGCGGAGGGGGTGCGTGCCATGGTGCGCCCACCCTATCGACCGGCGGCGACACCGACCTCGCCGTCGGTGACCACCACGACCACGTCGCCGGCGAGGTCGGTGCGCCACACCTGCGCGCCCGAGGCCGACAGAGCGGCCAACAGGTCCGCCGCGGGATGCCCGTAGTCGTTGCCCTCCCCCACCGACACCAGGGCGAGCCGGGCGCCGAGCGAGGTCAGCCAGTCCACGTCCTGGTGCCGGCTGCCGTGGTGCGGCACCTTGAGCACGTCGACGCGGAGCCCGCCGAGATCACGCGCCAGTGCGGACTGCGCGGACGGCTCCACGTCACCGGTCAGCAGGATCCGTACGCCGGCGACCTCGGCGAGCAGCACGACGCTGGCGTTGTTGGGTGCACTCTCCCCCGCGTCGCCGGCGGGAGCGCCAGGCCGCGGCCACACCGACTGGAGGGTCACCTCACCCACCCGGCGCGTGAGTCCGTACGCAGCGGTCTCGGGCGCGCCGCCCGCCGCCGCCTCGACGTCGCGCACGCCGCCGGCCGGCTCGAGCAGCGCCGTCGCCTCGACGGATTCCACCTCGCGCCCGTCGCCGACCCCCGCCAGGCCGCCCACGTGGTCGGCGTGGAAGTGCGTCAGCACGACCAGTGGGACGCTCGTGACGTCGAGCCGGTCGAGGCAGACGTCCATGGCCGCGGGGTCGGGTCCGGCGTCGACCACGACGGCGGAGCCGGGTCCGGCGCGCAGGACGAGCCCGTCGCCCTGGCCCACGTCGCACATCGCCAGCACCCACCCCTCGGGCGGCCAGCCCGGCGTGGGTGGCCGGGCCGCCATGACCACGACGAGCAGGCCGGTGCAGGCGAGCGACGAACCCGGTCGGGCGAGCAGCCGCGGAGCGAGGGGCACCGACAGCAGGCACAGGACGGTGAGGGCGGCCAGCGGAAGCGGACCGGTGCCCCAGCCGACCGCTGCGGTCGGCACCGCCGCTCCCCACCGGGCCACGGCGATGATCCACGCGGCGGACCACGCGGCAGGCGCGGCCACCACCACGCCGAGCGGCATCCACAGCAACCCCAGGAGACCGCCCGCGAGGCCGAGCACCGTGGCGGGCGCGACGGCGGGTGCGGCGAGGAGGTTCGCGCCGACTGCCACGAGGCTGACCTGCCCGGACAGCGCCGCCACCACCGGCGTGCAGGCCACCTGCGCCGCGAGCGGCACCGACACCGCCTCGGCCACCCAGCGCGGCGTCCACCGCATCAGGGCGTCGCGCCACACCGGTGCGAGGAGCAGGATGCCGGCGGTCGCCAGTGCGGACAGCGCGAACCCGGCCGTCACCGCCAGCTGGGGTCGGAAGAGGAGAAGGCCGAGGACCGCCACGCCGAGACCGCGTACGCCGCGTGAGCGCCCGTTGCGCCCCATCCCGACGAGGGCCACCGCCCCCATCGCGGCGGCGCGCACGACGCTGGGCTCGGCTCGTGCGGTCAGCACGAACCCGACGATGCCGACCACACCGAGCGCGTAGAGCCACGGACCGCGCATGCCGATCCACCGGCCGAGGACCAGCAGCGAGCCGACCACCAGCGTGAGGTTGGTGCCGCTCACCGCCAGCAGGTGCGTCAGCCCGGTGGTGCGGAAGTCCTCGGCGAGGTCGGGGTCCAGGCCGCCGTCGTCGCCGACCACCAGTGCCGGCACGAGCTCGCGGGCGTCCGCGTCCCGACCCGAGACCGCCTCGCGCACCGCCCGGCGTACGGCCGCGGCAGCGTCCCACCACACGTCGGGCCGGGACGTCACCCTCGGCGTGCCCGTGGGCCGCACCAGCGCAGCGACGTCGTCGTCGCCCGGCACCAGCCGTACGGTCGTCTCGAGCCTGGTGCCCAACGGCTGCCGCGGCCAGTCGGCGTCGGCCATCACGACGACCGGAGCGTCGAGGCGCCACGTCCTCCCTCGCCCCTCGAGGCGGGTCACGTCGGCCCGGAGGACCTGGAGCTCGCCGTACTGGCCGGGCACGACCCGCACGTCGGACGTCACCTCCAGGTGCACGGACGCCACCGCGCGCTGCTCGGCCAGCACGGCGAGCGGCGACGTGACGACCAGCGCCTGGTGGAGGGCGGCGACCCCGGCCACGGCCACGAGTGCCGCCAGCGGTGCCAGCCACGCGGCCCTCCACCACCGGCGCAGCACCCCGGCGCCGACGAGCACCACGATGCCGCAGGTGCCGCCCAGGGCTGCCCAGCCGGGCAGGAGGAGCACCAGCAGGGCGCCCACCCAGGCTCCCCCGCCGAGGGCGATCGCGCGCAGGTCCGGCACGGGTCGCGGTCAGCCGCGGTCAGAGCGTGACGTGGGGCGCCAGGTCGGCGAGGGTGGCCTCGCCGATGCCGTCGACCTCCAGCAGCTCGTCGACCGAGGTGAAGCCCCCGTTGGCGTCGCGCCAGCTGAGGATCGCCTCCGCGGTCACCGGACCGACCCCCGGGAGGGTGTCGAGCGCAGTCTGGTCCGCGGTGTTGAGGTTGACCAGGGCATCTGCGTCGGGGACCGTCGAGCCGAGCGATCCGGCCACGCCTGCAGCCGCCTCGACGCCGACCAGGATCTGCTCGCCGTCCACGACCGGCCGGGCGAGGTTGAGCGACGTCAGGTCCACCCCGCGCCGAGCCCCTCCGGCTGCCTCGAGCGCGTCCACTACCCGCGAGCCGGGCGGCAGCACCGCGATGCCCGGACGACGCACCTTGCCGGCGACGTCGACGACCAGCTCCTCGGTCGGCGCAGCAGCCTCGGACGCCCCGCCGGGTGGGGCGACGGGGGCGAGCGGTGCGGGAGAGGCGGCCGCGTCCGCAGACGGCGCCACGGGCACCACCTCGGCCTGGTCCCGTACGGCCCACCAGGCCGCCAGGCCGACGGCGACGGCAGCCACGCAGCACACCACAGCCAGGTGGGCCGGCCCGAGCTGGAGCCCGCCGATCCGGAGTCGCCGCGACGCGTGCCGTCCCGGCACGGGCAGCACCACCGGGGCGGGCGGGTCGTCGGGACGCTCGCGGACCCGGGTGTGCGCGGGCACGGGCACCTCGTCGGCCTCACCTCGGACCGCGGCCAGCTCGGCGCTCAGGGTCGCCAGCCGGCGCGACACCGCCTCGGCGTGCTCGGAGGACGACTGGGATCGGCGCATGGCTCCACGCTAGGAACGCCACCCGGCCCTCCGACAGGGGCGGCCGGCAATCTGTGGACAGGGCCGCGCAGATCGCGACGGCTCAGGTGGATCAGTCCCGCGGGGCCACGCAGACGGCGACCATGCCGGGTCCGACGTGCGCGCCGAGCACGGCCCCGAGCTCCCCGCACATCACCTCGCGACCCTCCAGCCCCTCGGCCAGCCGCTCGGTGAGCGTCGCCGCGAGCTCCTCGGCCCGGCCGGCGTTGGCGAGGTGGGAGACGCACACGTCGACGGGCCGGTCCCCGGCCGCCTCGACGGCGAGCTCGGCCAGCCGCGCCAGGGCCCGGGAGGCCGTACGCACGCGCTCGCGCGGCGCGACCTTGCCGCCGGCGATCTCGAGCAGCGGCTTGACCGACAGCGCACTGCCGAAGATCGCGGCGGCCGCGCCGATCCGTCCGCCGCGGCGCAGGTACTCGAGGGTGTCGACGTAGAACAGCGAGGTGGCGGCCTCGCCGCGGGCCAGCGCGGCCTCGGCCGCCTGCTGGGCGGTGCCCCCTGCCGCCAGCACGTCGGCGGCGGTGAGGGCGGCGTAGCCGGTCGCGATGCCGACCTGGCCGGAGTCGACGACGTGCACCGGCAGGTCGACCTCCAGCGCGGCCAGCTGGGCCGACTCGAAGGTGCCGCTCATCTCACCCGACAGGTGGATCGAGACGATCTCGTCGACGCCGTCCGCCTCGAGGGAGCGGTAGAGCTCGGCGAAGAGAGCGGGTGCCGGCCGGGACGTGCTGACGGGCACGAAGTCGCGCAGGGCCTTCGCCACCACCTCGGGGGTGGCCCCGTCGGGTCCCTCGTCGAGCACCCGCGCACCGATGACGACCTGCAGCGGCACCACCCGGATGCCGTGCGCCTGCGCCACCTCGGCGGGCAGGCTCGCGGTCGAGTCGGTGACGATCACGGTGCCGGACACACCCGAAGGCTAGTGGCAGCCACGGGCTGCGGGAGCAGCCGCTCACCGTGCGGCGGCGTGTTGCAGGCCTCGGGGGCCTCCGCTTGGATGTCCGGATGCGTGACAGGCCCGGGACCTTCGCCGACGCACTCAGGTCTGCCATCGACGCGCGCGGACTCAGCCTGGACCGGATCACCGACCACCTCGCCCAGCGTGGCGTCTCGGTCAGCTCGGCGACCCTGAGCTACTGGCGCTCGGGCCGCAGCGAGCCCGGGCGGAGGTCGTCCCTGGCGGCCCTGCCACACCTCGAGGAGGTCCTCGGCCTGCCCGCAGGCACCCTCACCGCCGCCCTTCCCAGCACGCGCGAGCGCGCGCCGCGGCACGCCGTACGGGGACTCGACGTCCTGTGGCCCGAGGAGCCCCACTCCGCGGTCCTCGGTCGGCTCGACACGAGCTGGGACACCGAGCTGGCGCGGGTGTCGGTCCACGACGTCCTGCACATCGGCCCCGACCGTCGCCAGGTCCGCCTCACCGTGCGGCAGGCGATGCGCGCCCGTGCCGACGGCCCCGACCGCCGCGTCGTGATGCACTCCCAGGACGACCTGGACGCCGGGCTGCCCGAGATCCGCCCGCTCCGCGGGTGCGCGCTCGGACGGGTGGAGCGCGACCCCGAGGCGGGCGTCGTCGGCGCCGAGCTGGTCTTCTTCCGGCCGCTGCGCCGCGGCGAGACCGTGATCGTGTCGTACGAGGTCGTCTCCCCGACCCCCGGCCCCCGCGAGCACGAGTACACCCGCCGCCTGCGCCTGCCGATGCGCGAGTACCTCCTCGAGGTCGCGTTCGACCCGTGTGCGCTCCCGGAGGGCGTGACTGCCTTCACCGAGGGCCGCGAGCAGCGGATCACCCTGGACGGCGACCGACGCGCGCACCTCGTCCACACCGACACCGCACCGGGGACGACGGGGATCCGCTGGAGCTGGCCGAGTTAAGTGTTAAGCGGGGCCTGCCCCTTGCCCGGGACCGGGTCGGAAGGTCAAGGTCAGCCTCGTCCATCTGTCTCGGGAAGGATCCATCGATGAACCATGCACGCCCCCGACTGGCGGCAGGCCTGATCGCCTCGCTCGCCGGTGCCGCACTCGCTGTCTCGCCGACCGCCACCCACGCGGCCGGAACGGAGAAGCCGCAGGAGGCCCCGCAGGCCTCCGCCGCCGACGACGGCCTCGCGCCGGTCCTCGGCTCCTCGGCCGACGACCGCTACATCGTGGTGCTCGACAAGGAGGCGCCCGGCAAGAGCCTCCGCGCCGCCAAGGCCGACGTCCGCGCCGAGGGCGCGAGCATCACCCACACCTACACCTCGGTGATCGACGGCTTCGCCGCCAAGCTCAACAGCGAGGCGCTCGCCGCGCTGCGCAAGAACCCCAACGTCGCCTACATCGAGGCCGACAAGCCCGTGCAGCTCGACGCGACCCAGTCCCCCGCCACCTGGGGCCTCGACCGGATCGACCAGCGCGACCTGCCGCTCAACAACGCCTACACCTACAACGCCACCGGTGCGGGGGTGACGGCCTACATCATCGACACCGGCGTGCTCAACACCCACACGCAGTTCGGCGGTCGTGCGGTCTCTGGTTACACCGCGATCAACGACGGCCGCGGCACCACCGACTGCAACGGCCACGGCACGCACGTCGCCGGCACGGTCGGCGGCTCGACGTACGGCGTGGCCAAGGGCGTACGCCTCGTCGCGGTCCGCGTCCTCGACTGCAACGGCAGCGGCTCGAACTCCGGCGTCATCGCCGGCGTCGACTGGGTCACCCAGAACCACACCGCCGGCTCGCCGGCCGTGGCCAACATGAGCCTGGGCGGCGGCATCTCCTCCGCCCTCGACACGGCCGTGTCGAACTCGATCGCCGACGGCGTCACCTACGCGCTCGCCGCCGGCAACGACTCCGGCGCCAACGCGTGCAACAGCTCGCCCGCCCGCGTCGCCGCCGGCCTCACCATCGGGTCGACGACCAACACCGACGCGCGCTCCAGCTTCAGCAACATCGGCTCGTGCCTCGACATGTTCGCGCCCGGCTCCAACATCACCTCGGCCTGGCACACGGGCACGTCGGCGACCAACACCATCAGCGGCACGTCGATGGCGACCCCGCACGTCGCGGGCGCAGCAGCGCTCTACCTGCAGTCCAACCCGTCCGCCTCCCCGGCGACGGTCAACAACGCGCTGATCTCCACCGCGACCACCAACAAGGTCACCAACCCCGGCACGGGCTCGCCCAACCGCCTGCTCTACGTCGGCACCGGTGGCACCACCCCGCCGCCGGACCCGGAGCCCACCACCTGCAGCACCATGCCCGAGAAGGAGACCGGCTCGCTGAGCTCCGGTGGCGTGGCCTACCACCCCGGCACGAGCGACTACTACTACTCCGGTGCCGGCACCCACGTGGGCTGCATCTCGGGCCCGTCGGGCACCGACTTCGACCTCTACCTCGAGAAGTGGAACGGCTCGACCTGGGTCGTGGTCGCGCAGGGCATCAGCAGCACCTCCGAGGAGAAGATCACCTACACCGGCACCGCGGGCTACTACTCGTGGCGCGTGGAGTCCTACTCCGGGTCGGGCAGCTACACCTTCGGCCTCGACCGGCCGTGAGGGTCAGCAGCTGACCAGCACACCTGAGCACGCCGAATGACGACCGGCCCCGCGGCACTGCCGCGGGGCCGGTTCGTCGTTGCGTGGGGTCGCCGAGGTCGGAACGGGTTCAGACGACGACGTTGACCAGCTTGGGCGCGCGCACGATCACCTTGCGCACGGTGGCGCCGTCGATCGCGCGCTGCACGCCCGCGTCGGCGAGGGCAGCGGCCTCCAGGTCGGCCTCGGAGATGTCGGGCGACACCTCCAGGCGCGCCTTGACCTTGCCCTTGACCTGCACCACGGCGGTGACGGTGTCCTCGACCAGCAGCGCCTCGTCGACGACCGGCCACCCGACGCGGGCGACCGTGGGCTCGTGGCCCAGGCGCTCCCACATCTCCTCGGCCGTGTAGGGCGCGACCAGCGACAGCAGGACCGCCACCGCCTCGGTCGCCTCGCGCACCGCCGGGTCCGCGGGACCGCAGCCCGAGTCGATCGCCTTGCGGGTGGCGTTGACCAGCTCCATGACGCGGGCCACCACGACGTTGAAGCGGTAGGTCTCGACCAGCCCGGCCGCGTCGTGGACGGTGCGCGCGGTCGTACGCCGCAGCGCCAGGTCGCCTGCCTGCACGTCCGCCCCCGGGGCCGAGGTGACGTCGCCGGACAGCCGCCAGGCTCGCTGCAGGAAGCGCAGCGACCCGTCGGGCGACATGTTGGCCCAGTCGATGTCGTCCTCCGGCGGACCCGCGAAGACCAGGGTCAGCCGCACCGCGTCGACACCGAAGGCCGCGAGCTGGTCGCCCAGGTTGACGCCGTTGCCCAGGGACTTGCTCATCTTCTTGCCCTGGTTGATCACGAAGCCCTGGTTGAGCTGGGCCGACCACGGCTCGCGGAAGTCGACCAGGCCCATGTCGTTGAGCACCTTGGTGAAGAACCGGCCGTAGAGCAGGTGCAGCACCGCGTGCTCGACGCCGCCGACGTAGAGGTTGCACGGCATCCAGGCGTTGACCTTGGCGCTGTCGAAGGCCTGGGTCTCGTCGTGCGGCGAGCAGTAGCGGAACATGTACCAGGACGAGTCGACGAAGGTGTCCATGGTGTCGGTGTCGCGGGTCGCCGGGCCGCCGCAGGTCGGGCAGGTCGTGTTGACCCACTCGCTCGCGCCGCCCAGCGGCGAGGTGCCCTTGGGCTTCAGGTCGGCACCGGTCAGCACCGGCAGCGTCACCGGCAGCTGGTCCTCGGGCACCGGGACCTCGCCGTCCACCGGGCAGTGGATGATCGGGATCGGCGCGCCCCAGTAGCGCTGGCGGCTCAGCAGCCAGTCGCGCAGGCGGAAGTTGACCGTTCCGCGGCCCAGCCCCTGGCCTTCCAGGTAGGCAATGGTCGTCGACTTGGCCTCGGCGACCGCCAGGCCGGACAGGTCGATCTCGTCGTTGGCGGAGTTGATGGCCGGCCCGTCCCCGGTGAAGGCCTCGCCCTCCCAGCCGTCCGGCGGCTGGACGGTCCGGATCACCGGCAGGTCGAACGCCTCGGCGAACTCCCAGTCACGCTGGTCCTGGCCGGGGACGGCCATGATGGCGCCGGTGCCGTAGTCGGCCAGCACGTAGTCGGCGGCGTAGACCGGGATCTTCGTGCCGGTCAGCGGGTTGGTCGCGTGCACGCCCAGGAAGACGCCGGTCTTGGGCCGGTCGGTGGACAGCCGGTTGATCTCGGTCTCCTTGCGGACCTCCACCAGGTAGTCCTCCAGGGCCGGTCGCTGCTCGTCGGTGACCAGCTCACCGGCCAGGGCGGCGTCGGCGGCCACGACCATGAAGGTCGCGCCGAACAGGGTGTCCGGCCGCGTCGTGTAGACGGTGACCGGCTCGTCGCGGCCGTCGATGACGAAGTCGACGTGGGCGCCCTCGGATCGGCCGATCCAGTTGCGCTGCGCGGTGACCACGCGGTCGGGCCAGGTCTTCTCCAGCTCGTCCAGGCCGTCCAGCAGCTCCTGCGCGTAGTCGGTGATCTTGAAGTACCACTGGGTCAGCTCCTTCTTGGTCACCTCCGCCCCGCAGCGGTCGCAGACGCCGCCGACGACCTGCTCGTTGGCCAGGACGGTCTGGTCGTTGGGGCACCAGTTGACCGGGCTGTTCTTGCGGTAGGCCAGGCCCCGCTCGTGGAACTGCAGGAACAGCCACTGCGTCCACCGGTAGTAGTCGGGGTCGCTGGTGTTGAAGGTCCGCGACCAGTCGAACGACGCGGCGTACTTCCGGCACGACTCGATCGAGCGCGCGATGTTGGCGCGCGTGTAGGTGTCGGGGTGCTCGTCGTTGCGGATCGCGGCATTCTCCGCGGGCAGGCCGAAGGAGTCGAAGCCCATCGGGTTCAGCACCTCGTAGCCGCGCTGCCACCAGTAGCGCGCGACCACGTCGTGCAGCGCGAACACCTCGGCGTGGCCCATGTGCAGGTCGCCGCTCGGGTAGGGGAACATCGTCAGCGCGTAGCGCTTCTCGCGCGGGCTGTCGTCGTCGGCCCGGAAGGGGTCGAGCTCCTCCCAGACGCGCTGCCACTTCGTCTCGGTGGCCGCGATGTCGTACGTCGCGCGCTCGGCGTCGTGGGCTCCGCTGTCCTGGCTCATGGCGTGTCCTCTTGTTGCGGTCTGCTGGTGTGTCGCTGCGATGGCATGAAAAAACCCCTCACATGGAGGGGTGGCCGCGTGTCGGGTCCGGTGGGACGCGATCAGCGCGGCTGTCGAAGAAGGAGCTGCTGGCGCACGAGGCCATCCTAGCGTGTCCCCGCCACCGGCCGCGAAGGGATACTGCGATCGTGACCGCCGACCTGGACAGGTACTCCGACGTGCTCGCGCTCCTGCGCGAGCTGCCGACGCTCTGCCCCGGCGTACGGGTCGTCGTGGTGAGCGGGTCCGCGGTGACCGGGGGCTACGACGCTCACTCCGACCTCGACGTCCAGGTGTGGACCGACGGTCCCGCGACGGCGACGTACGACGAGGCGCTGACACTCGTCCACGACCGCCTCGACGTCGACCACGTCTGGCGGGTGGCCGCCGACCGCTGGCCGACGGCGGCCCAGGGCTTCATCCACCTCCAGCCGGACGCCGCCGACCTGTCCCGACCCACGCGGCTAGTCGACTTCTTCGTCGACCGGCTGCCGGAGCGGCTGACCATCGACGTCCGACGGCACGGCACGCCCGAGGTGCTGCACGACCCGGACGGCCTGCTCCACCTCGAGCACGACGACGAAGGGGCGATGGAGTCGCAGCGCAGGCGGGCGGTTGAGCAGGCGGCCGCCCGTCGCCAGACCGGGGCCTGGCTGGTCGAGCATGCGGTGGCCCGTGGTGACGTGGCAGAGGCGACGTGGTTCCACATGCGGTTCGCGCTCGAGCCGCTGGTGACCCTCCTGCGCATCCGGCACTGCCCGGCCCGCCACGACTTCGGCCTGCGCTACCTGCGCACCGACCTGCCGGAGGGGATGGCCGAGCGGGTGGAAGCACTGCTGCCCGGGCCGGACCTCGTGGACCGGACCCGGGCGGCGTTCGCGTGGCAGGACGAGGTCCTGCGCGAGCTCACGTGAGGCTCAGCTGACGAACCGCGGCGTGAGCGGCGGGTTCCACCACTCGCCGTTGTAGGCCTTGACCGCCCCGACCACGTGGAGGATGCCGGCGATCACCGGCGGCACGAAGAACACCGGCAGGAAGACGAGGAAGCCGACGCCGAGGGTGATGATGCCCAGGACCACGTAGAGGACCGTGACGACCACCAGCCAGATGAACATCGAGATCTGGACGTTGAGCGAGTTGGCGGCGTGGGACCGGACGAAGGGACCGCGGTCCTTGTACATCACGTAGACCACGATCGAGGCCAGGAACCCGAGGAAGCCGGCGGAGAACACCATGGCCGCGACGGCTCCGGCGTGGCTGATGGCGCCCCACGTGCGCTCCTCCTGCGGCGAGATGGTCGTCGGCGCGGCGCGGTAGGCGGTCTCGGGCTGCTGGCCGAAGGACTGCTGGCCGTAGGGCCGCGTCGGGTCGGGTCCCTGCGCATCGCTGGGGTACTGGTCGGACATCTCACTCACTCCTCGACGGGCCGGGTGCCCTGCTGTCGAGGACAAGCCAACCACGCACCCCAGCCGTTTTCACCCCGTTCCGGGGTCGAGTCAGGGTGCGGTCAGGGTCGCACCCGGGACGACCTCCCAAGAAGTGTTTGACAGTCGTCGCGTACTGCCGCACACTCACTCCCCAAGAACTCTTGGAGGGATACGCCGTGGTGGACGAGACCGAGACCGACGGACAGGCGGTGGCCCGGCTGCGGGCGACCGCGCACCCGGTGCGGCTGCGCATCATGTCGCTGCTGACCGCGCAGGCGATGAGCGCCGCGGAGGTCGCCCGCGAGCTCGAGCTCACGCACGCCAACGCGTCGTACCACCTGCGGGTGCTCCACGACATCGGCGAGCTGGTGGTCGAGAGCGAGGAGAAGATCCGCGGCGGGACGGCCAAGCGCTACCGCTACGACGCGTCCCGTGAGCTCGCCGACCGCAGCAGCGGCATCGACGACCGGATCGCCTACGCACGCGCCAACGCCGTCGAGGTCGAGCGCCGCCTGCGCGACGCGGCGAAGGGCGCGGCCTCGTCGAGCGACCTCGAGGCCTGGGTCCCCGTCGAGGTGTGGCACCGCGCCCTCGACCTGCTCCACGAGGCGTCGCACCTCCTGCACGCCGAGGCCCGACCGGCAGGTACGCCGGACACCGTCCACGTCAGCGCCACCACGAATGCGTTCACGATGACCGGCGGGCTCGACGGCGAGACCGTGCGCTGGATCCCGGCGAGGAAGATGCAATGACCTGGGCAGCCGCGATCGCGCCGCTGCGCAACCGCAACTTCGCGTGGTACTTCGCGTCGCGGTTCGTCAACACGCTCGGCAACATGATGGCCAGCATCGCGCTCGCCTTCGCCGTGCTGGACATCACCGACTCCCCCACCGCCCTCGGTCAGGTGCTGGCCGCCCACACGATCCCGATGGTCGCGCTGCTGCTCTACGGCGGGGTGATCGCCGACAGGTTCCCGCGCACCCTGGTGCTCCAGTTCTCCAACCTCGCCTCGGCCGTGAGCCAGGGCGCCATCGCGGTCCTGGTGCTGACCGGTGAGGCCGAGGTCTGGATGCTCGTCGTGCTCTCGGGCGTGCACGGTGTCGTGTCCGGAGTCGGTTTCCCGGCGATGGCCAGCGTCCTGCCGCAGCTGGTCGAGCGCGCTGACCTCCAACCGGCCAACGCACTCGTCTCCCTGACCCGCAACGGCATGATGGTGCTCGGTCCGACGATCGGCGCGCTCCTGGTGGTCACGGTCGGCTCGGGCTGGGCGCTCGCGGTGGACGCCGCCACCTGGCTGCTCGCCGCACTGCTGCTCCTGCCGGTGCGGCTGCCCGCCCGCCAGCCGCGGGGGGAGGCTCCTGACACCGTCCGCGAGCTGCGCGAGGGCTGGTCGTTCTTCTGGGCCACCCCCTGGCTGTGGACCGTGGTCGTCGGCTTCGGCGTGCTCAACGCGATCCACACGGGCGCGTGGTTCACCCTCGGCCCTGCGGTCGCCGACGACACCATCGGACGCCAGGGCTGGGGCTACGTGCTGTCCGCGGAGGCGGCCGGCCTGCTCCTCACGACCGTGGTCCTGCTGCGCGTACGCCTCGAGCGCCCCCTCCTGCTGGGGATGCTCGGCGTGGCGATGATGGCGCCGCCGATGCTCCTGCTCGGCGTCTCCCCCACCCTGGTCGGACTCGTCACCACGGCCTTCCTTGCCGGCGCCGGCACCGAGATCTTCGGCATGGGCTGGAACCTGGCCATGCAGGAGAACATCGAGGACGGCATGCTCTCGCGCGCCTACTCCTACGACGCGCTCGGCTCCTTCGTCGCGATGCCCATCGGCCAGCTCGCCTACGGTCCGCTCGCCGTGGCCTTCGGCTTGAAGCCGGTGCTGGTCGTCTCCGCGATCGCCTATGCCGGTGTGGTGGCGCTGGTGCTCAGCTCCCGCTCCGTACGCGAGCTGCCGCGCGCACCGGTGACCCCTGCGTCCGCGGTGACGACCACCACGTCCTAGGGTCCCGGCATGGGAGTCATGGAGATGTTCCGCCTGGACGGCAAGGTCGTCATCGTCACCGGCGCCTCGAGCGGGCTCGGAGTCGCGTTCGCCCACTGCTTCGCAGAGGCTGGCGCCGACGTCGTGCTCGGCGCGCGCCGCGTCGAGAAGCTCGAGCGGGTCGCCGCATCCGTACGCTCGACGGGCCGCCGGGTGCACACGGTGGCCACCGACGTGGCCGATCCCGAGCAGTGCCAGCGACTCGTCGACGAGGCGATGGCGAAGTTCGGCCGGGTCGACGTGCTCGTCAACAACGCCGGCGTCGGCACGGCCGTCCCCGCGACCCGGGAGACGCCCGAGCAGTTCCGCTCGGTCATCGACGTCAACCTCAACGGCTGCTACTGGATGGCGCAGGCGTGCGGGCGCGTCATGGAGCCCGGGTCGAGCATCATCAACATCTCCTCGATCCTCGGCATCACCACCGGCGGCCTCCCGCAGGCGGCGTACTCCGCCTCGAAGGCGGGCCTTGGCGGGCTCACCCGCGACCTCGCCCAGCAGTGGACGGGCCGCAAGGGCATCCGGGTCAACGCCCTCGCACCGGGCTTCTTCACCTCCGAGATGACCGAGACCTATCCCGACGGCTACCTCGACCTCGCCCTCCAGCGTGTCCCCGCCGGCCGCAAGGGCGACCCTCACGAGCTTGCCGCGACGGCCGTCTGGCTCGCGTCCGACGCCGCCGGATACGTCACCGGGCAGATGATCCCGGTGGACGGCGGCCTCACGATCGCCTGACGCGGCGCACGACGATGTCCCACGGGGACTACAAGGCGTTCTTCGCCGCCGCCTGTGCCGGTGACGTGAGCCTGGTCGAGCACCACCTCGACGCCGGCGTCGACGTCGACTTCGTGCATCCCGAGCTGCAGTCGACAGCGCTGGTCGCGGCGATCGAGGAGGGGCGCGCCGATGTGGCGCTGCTCCTGCTCGACCGCGGCGCCTCGCCGACCTTGCGCTCGCCGCTGGAGGGCATGACACCGCTGGAGGCCGCCCGCGCCGCCGGGCTCGACCGGGTCGTGGACCGGCTGGGCTAGAGCCAGGGCTCCCCGCGGACCACGCCGTCCGTACGCCGTCCCACGGCCGCCTCGTCCAGCCACCGCTGCTGCTCGCCCTCGGCGAAGCGCCCGCTGCTCCCTGACCCGTTGAAGTGGCGCACCACCGACCGGTCGCCGTCGCGGACGGCGTACACGCCCCCGCTGAGGGCGTGCACGAACGCGTCGTCGACGCGACCGACCTGTTCGGTGACCGGCGGGTCGCCGATGGTGGGCTGGCGCTCCAGCACCTCGACCGGGTCGCCGATGCCGACCACGACGACACCGTGACGGTCCAGCGGGTGCACTCCCGTGACCACCGTGACGGGCTGAGTTCCGGCCGGTCCGACGAGCCGCACCGACCTGACGACGTCGACCGCTATGCCGTCGGCCCAGACGACGTCGACGTCCCGAGCGGCGCCGAGGCCTGCGTCCACGACGGCCTCGACCCACGCCTGCGCGCGCTCGACCGCCGACCCCGATCCGGCCGAGGGCTGCAGGGCCGACGCGGGGAAGCGCCGCCGGTCCGGCCAGGCGACGACACCGACCCCGTCGATCGTGAAGTGCGTGAGGTCACCGGACGCGGTCCTGAGGGCGAGCCTCGCCACCGGCTCGCCGTCCTGGCCCCAGGACATCGACCACGCGCTGCCTCCGACCGGCTCGCCGACCGGGTAGAGGGAGACCCGCACGCCCGCGACGTCGTGGAACACCCGCCGCGGCCAGTGCGCGCTCGGCTCCAGGCCCAGGGCGAGGAGCAGGTCGGCCACCCGCTCGGGGTCCGGCGGGGTGAGCGTGACCTGCTCGACGACCGGGCCGTCGGCGGGGCCAGGACCCATCGGCGTCGTCCACTCGATGAGGAAGGGCAGCGACCCGTCGTAGGGCCCGGGTCCGACGTCGCAGACCTTCCACTCCACGACGTCACCGTCGGGCGTGCGACGGGAGCCGGGCACCGCGTAGCCCGGTTCGGAGCCGGCGTCGGCCAGCGCCGTACGCGCCGCCTCGATGTCGTCGACCGCGATCGCCCACGAGATCGGGCCGCGGGCCGAGCGGACACGGTCCAGCCACGGGTTGGACGCGTCGCTGCCGGGAGCGATCAGCTCGACGTACGCCGGCCCCGGCCCGCGGACCAGGGCGTTGACCGTGCCCACGGGGTGCGCTCCCCCGCGTGCGGCGGGGACACCGGCTGCGGTCCACCGGGCGATGGCGTCGTCGAGGTCCTCGACGGCGACGACGAGGTGGTCGAACCGCGCGGACACGGTCGGCTCAGGCAGCGGCCGCGAGGATCTCGGTGACCGCGGCGACCAGTCCGGCGATGTCCTCGTCGCTGGCCACCAGCGGCGGGGCGAAGCGGACGGTCGAGCCGTGGGTGTCCTTGGCGAGGATGCCGCGGGCCATGAGCGCCTCGGACATCTGGCGCCCGGACATCAGTGACGGGTCGATGTCGATGCCGGCCCAGGCGCCGCGGACGCGTACGTCGGACAGGCCGTTGCCCACCAGGGGGCCGAAGCCGGCCTCGAGCTGCGCCCCGATCTCGGCGGAGCGCGCCTGGAAGGTGCCCTCCTCCAGCATCGCGACGACCTCGGTGCCGATGGCGGCGGCGAGGGGGTTGCCGCCGAAGGTCGAGCCGTGGGAGCCGGGCGTGATGACGTCCATGACCTCGCGGTCGGCCGCGATCGCGGAGACGGGGTAGATGCCGCCGCCGAGCGCCTTGCCCATGATGTAGATGTCGGGGACGACGTCCTCGTGGTCGCACGCGAAGGTGCGGCCCGAGCGGGCCAGGCCCGACTGGATCTCGTCGGCGACCATCAGCACGTTGCGCTCGGTGCAGAGCGCGCGCAGGTCGCGCAGGAAGCCCTCGGGCGGCATCACGACGCCACCCTCGCCCTGGATCGGCTCGAAGAGGACGGCGACCGTGGTCTCGTCGATGGCCGAGGCGATGGCCTCGATGTCGCCGTACTTCACGCCGCGGAAGCCGGTGGTGAACGGGGCGTAGCCCGACGTCGCCACGTCGTCGTCGGAGAAGCTGACGATCGTGGTGGTGCGGCCGTGGAAGTTGCCCTCCATGGTGATGATCGTGGCCTGGCCGGCCGGCACGCCCTTGACCTCGTAGCCCCACTTGCGGCTCACCTTGATGGCGGTCTCGACGGCCTCGGCGCCGGAGTTCATCGGCAGGATCATGTCCTTGCCGGTGAGGCGGCACAGCGCCTCGGCGAAGCCGCTCAGCCTGTCGTTGAAGAACGCGCGGCTCGTCAGCGTGAGCCGGCCGAGCTGCTCACGCGCGACCGCGACGAGGCGCTCGTTGGAGTGACCGAAGTTGAGCGCCGAGTAGCCCGCGAGGCAGTCGAGGTAGCGCTTGCCGTCGACGTCGACGACCCACGCGCCGTCGCCCTCGGCGAGGACCACCGGGAGCGGGTGGTAGTTGTGCGCCGCGTAGCGCTCGGTGGCCTCGATGTGGGCGCTCGTGAGCTCGGAGAGCTGCGGCGACGTGGTGCTGGTGGAGAGGTCGGTCGCGGTCATGAGCACATGGTGCCACCGCCCCGATCCGTTCGCCGACTCGGCGATGCCCGAACGCGCGAAGAGGCCGGACCTCACGGTCCGGCCTCTTCGTTGGTGGAGCTGAGGGGACTCGAACCCCTGACCCTCTGCATGCCATGCAGATGCGCTACCAGCTGCGCCACAGCCCCAACAGCCGAGAACATTAGCCGACGTCTCCCGGAGGGTGAAATCGGGGTCCCGGTTCCACGAAGGATCAGGTGATCCAGCGCCACAGGAGCCAGATCCCGAGCACCGTGGCGGCGATCCCGGCAAGGAGCGGGACCACCATGAGCGCCACCGCTCCGGCGACGTACGCCGGGCTCGGGGGCTCGCGCAGCGGCTCGCGCTCGACCTCGCGGAGCAGCAGCCGCAGGTTCTTGCGATTGGCCCGGTGGGCGACGTCGAGGAGGTCCCCGATGCCGGGCACGAGGCCCAGGACCGCGTCGATCACCAGGTTGAGCCCCATCCGCGCGAGCACCACCATCGGCACGCGGGCGCGTACGGCGTCGCGGACGATCACGCCCGACAGGGCGCTGCCCACGACGTCGCCGATGCCCGGCACCAGGCCGATCACGGCATCGAGCCCGACCCCGATGCGCGTGCCGGGCACGGTCACCGCGTCGTCCATGACCCGGGCGAGCTGTCGACTGAGCGCCACGTCGACCTCACGCGCTCGCTCGCTCGCCGGCGGCCTCACGGGGTCGCGACCCGGTTCCAGGCCGTCAGCCGCCACCGCTCCGCGCCACCGGTCCAGAACGACGCGGAGTGCTCGAGCTCGACCCACCCGCAGTTGGCCAGGCCGCCGAGCGCCTCGCCCGCTCCGCGGCCCCAGCCGAGGAAGGCGGGCACGGCAGTCCGCAGCGCGGCGCCGTGCGAGACGACGAGACCGGTCTCCCCGTCCCCCAGCGAGTCGGCGTACGTCTCGAGCGCGGGCAGGAAGCGCGCGAGCACGTCGTCGTCGGTCTCGCGCCCGGGGATGCCGGCGATATCGCCCGCCAGCAGGGCGGCGTACTCCTCGGGGAACGCGGCGGCGTACTCGTCCGTGGTCAGGCCCGTACGGTTCGGGCCCACGTCGAACTCCCGCAGCCGCGCGTCGAGGGACGGCTCCGTGCCGCACTCGGCCGCGACGGCCTCGGCCGTGGCCGAGGCGCGCGCCAGGTCCGAGGACCAAACCGACACGGGCGCCATGGCGGCCAGGAGTGGCGCGACCTCCTTCGTCTGCGCCAGGCCGACGTCGTCCAGCGGCACGTCGGCGTGCCCCTGGGCGCGACCGGCGTCGTTCCAGGCGGTGCGCCCGTGGCGCAGGAGGACCAGACGCCTCACGTGAGGGTCAGCGGGATGAGCGGGCAGTCGCTCCAGAGCCGCTCGAGGGCGTAGAACGAGCGCTCCTCCTCGTGCTGGACGTGGACCACGATCTCGCCGTAGTCGAGGAGCACCCAGCGGCCCTCCTTGTGGCCCTCGCGCCGGATCGGCTTCGCACCGGACTCGCGGAGCTTGTCCTCCACCTCGTCGACGATCGCGCCGACGGCCCGCTCGTTGCTCGCGCTGGCCAGCACGAACGCGTCGGTGATCGCGAGCTGGTCGCTCACGTCGAAGGCCAGGACCTGGTCGGCCTTCTTGTCGTGCGCGGCCTGGGCCGCGACGGCGACGAGCTCGAGGGCGTGGTCGGTGGCAGTCATGCAGTGTCCTTGCTGGTGTCGGGTGCGGCGTAGAGGTCGTGCTTGGCGATGTACTGCACCACACCGTCCGGCACGAGGTACCAGACGGGCTCCCCGCGACGCTTGCGCTCGCGGCAGTCGGTGGACGAGATCGCCAGGGCCGGGATCTCGACCATGGTGACCCGGTCGGCGGGGATCCTGGCGAGCGCCTCGGGGTCCATCTCGTAGCCCGGCCGGGTGCAGCCGACGAAGCTCGCGAGATCGAAGAGCTCCTCGGCGTCACGCCAGGTGAAGATGTCGGCCAGGGCGTCGGCGCCGGTGATGAAGAACAGGTCCGCGTCGGGCATCTCGGCCTTGAGGTCGCGCAGCGTGTCGATCGTGTAGGTCCTGCCCGCACGATCGATGTCGACCCGGGAGACGTTGAAGCGAGGGTTGGCGGCCGTGGCCACCACTGTCATGAGGTAGCGGTGCTCGGCCGCGGTGACCGCGCGGTCGCTCTTCTGCCAGGGGTCCCCGGTGGGCACGAAGACGACCTCGTCGAGGTCGAACCAGGCCTGTACCTCGGACGCGGCGACGAGGTGGCCGTGGTGGATGGGGTCGAACGTGCCGCCCATCACCCCGACGCGACGCCGGGCCACAGGAGCCGCCACCGGATCAGCTGTGCTCGCGCCCGCCACCGAAGGAGACCACGGCCAGGAGCAGCACCATGAGGAGGACCAACGTCACGCCACCGATGACGTAGGGGTGGACGGCGGGCTCGCTCTCGGCCTCGGCGGCAAGCGTGATGACGGTGCTCAGCATGGGCTCACCCTACCGGCATCACCGCACGTGGCCCTCGCCGACCACGACGTACTTGCTCGATGTCATCTCCGGGAGGCCCATCGGACCACGCGCGTGGAGCTTCTGGGTCGAGATCCCGATCTCGGCGCCGAAGCCGAACTCGCCTCCGTCGGTGAACCGCGTGGACGCGTTCACCATCACCGCGGCGGAGTCGACCGCGGCGACGAACCGGCGGATCGTCGCCTGGTCACGGGCCACGATCGCCTCGGTGTGGCCCGAGGAGAACCGACGGATGTGCTCGATCGCGCCCTCGACGTCGGCGACGACCGCGGCGGAGATCTCCAGCCCGAGGAACTCCGCGGCGTGGTCCTCGTCGGTGACCGGGACGACGTCGTCGTACTCGGCGAACGCACGGTCGCCGTGCACGAGCACCCCGGCGTGCTGCAGCGCCTCCACCACGAGCGGCAGGAACTCGTCGGCGACGTCCTCGTGCACCAGCAGCGACTCGGCGGCGTTGCAGACGCTGGTGCGGTGGGTCTTGGAGTTCATCACGATGGCGAGCGCCTGCTCGAGGTCGGCCGAGGCGTCGACGTAGACGTGGCAGTTGCCCACGCCCGTCTCGATGACCGGCACGGTCGACTCCTCGACCACGCTGCGGATCAGTCCCGCCCCGCCGCGCGGGATCAGGACGTCGACGAGCCCGCGTGCGCGCATGAGCGCCTTCACCGAGTCGTGGGTCTCGCCCGGCACCAGCTGTACGGCGTCCTCGGGCAGCCCGCTGCCGGCGAGCGCACCGCGCATCGCCGCGACGATCGCCGCGTTGCTCGACCGGGCACTCGACGAGCCCCGCAGCAGCACCGCGTTGCCGGACTTGAGGCAGATCCCGGCGGCGTCGGCGGTGACGTTGGGGCGGGCCTCGTAGATCATCCCGACCACGCCGAACGGCACGCGCACCTGGCGCAGCTCGAGCCCGTTGGCCAGGGTGCTGCCGCGCAGCACCTCGCCGACGGGGTCGGGCAGTGCGGCGACGTCGCGCAGCCCCTGGGCCATGGCCTCGAGCCGGTCCTGGTCGAGGCGCAGGCGGTCGACGATGTTGGCGGGAGTCCCGCCGGCCTCGGCCCGGGCGACGTCCTCGGCGTTGGCGGCCAGGACACCCTCGGCGCTCGCCACGAGGGCCTCGGCCATCGCGTGGAGCGCGGCATCCTTGGTCGCCCGGGTGGCCGTGGCCAGCTCGTGGCTGGCGGTCCGGGCGCGCCGCGCCACCTCCCGGACGTCTTCCTCGCTGCTCATGGGACCGAGCGTAGGCCGATCACGCCTATCCTCGGTCCATGTCTCGCATCACGGGGGTGATCGTCGCACTGGCGACGGCAGCGGCTGTCCTGACCGGCTCGACCGTGGGCGCGGCGCCGGCTCCGGTCGACGCCACCGGCGCGGACGACCTGCCACGGGAGGTCGAGGGCGGCGTCGAGCTGACGTTGGTCGACGGCGACGTGCTCCGCGTCTGGGTCGACGACGACCACCGGGCGGTCTGGAGCAAGCGCTACGACGCCGTCACCCGGGCGTGGGGCGGGCGCCAGGAGGTGCTGCGGAAGGAGAACCTCTCCTGCGGGGACGTCGAGGGCCGTACGTCGGGGGGAGCCGTCGCGCTCGTCGCGCCGTGCGACCGCGGCGGCTACTCGGAGGACCAGGCGCCCACCGCGTCCCACGCGCTGTGGTCGGCCGACACCGTCACCTGGTCGTCGTTCCCCCTCCAGGGCGAGGCGTACGACGAGCCCGGCGTCTCCCCCGACGGGAGTCGGGCGGTCTGGCTCGAGTTCCGCGGCTACGTCACGTGGGGTCCCGAAGGTTTCACCCGCCGCGCCCTCGAGACCCCGGGGCGCGAGTACACGGCGACCGCGACCATCACCGACGACGCCCAGGTCTCCTACCTCTTCGGCGCGCACGTGTCCCGTCGCCGGTGCGCCATGGTCGTGCTGACCCGGACCGGAGACGCCCCACCGACGCGCCAGGAGGTCGAGATCGACGACGCCTGCCAGGACCGCAACTTCGCCAACGTGGATGCGAACACCGCCGTGTTCGGGGAGTTCGCCCTCCCCTCCTCCGTCGCCGTCATCTCGCGCCCCGACGCCTCGTCCCCCTGGGCTGTGACGCGCCGGCCCCCCATCACGGCGCCGGGCCTCACCCTGGTCGAGCGTGGCCTCGACACGGAGTTCTTCACCGCTCCCGGGGCCCCGCTCGTGGCCCTGGGGTCGCGGACGGGTCGGCGGGTCCGGGCCCAGGTCTACGACCCGGTCGCCCAGGCGTGGGGTGCGGCGGTCACGGTGCACGAGTCGCGCACCCGGTGCCGCTGGGGAGCCGACGGGACCGTCCGGCCTCTGGCCGTCATCGTGGCGGTCGTGAGCTGCGGGGGCAGCAACGTGGTGCTCACCACCCGCGACGGCGTGGCCTGGCAGGCGCTGCGGATGGGGCAGCGCACGCTGGGCCAGTCGTCTGACGGACGGTACGTCGCCGTACCGGGCCCGGACGCCATCCACGTCATCTCGCCCGAGCTCGGCGTCGTGACCCTTCCGGGCGGCACCACCGGACGGTGCGACGTCGTGGTGCCGGACGGTCCGCAGGACGCTGTCCAGCTCGTCGCCGCGAGCGGTCCACGGAGGTGGCCGACACTCCTCCGCCACGTCTCGTCCGACGGCACGGAACGTCTGGGGCGCTTCCCCACCCGCACCCGCGGGAGGTGCGCCGGGGTCGAGCAGTCCTACGACCGGCCCACCCGCTTCGAGATGGACAGCACCCGCACCGGCCAGGGCCAGACGGTGCAGATCGCGCGGCGGGCCGACGGTTGGACGGTGCGGGTCGACCGCTGGTGACCCGGCTCCGGATGCACGAACGCCCCCGGCCGTGGGGCCGGGGGCGTTCGACGTCTCGGGCTGCTCAGCCCTTGCGCTCGGTGATCTTCTCCGTGGCCGCGGGGAGGACCGTGTGGAGGTCGCCCACGACACCGAAGTCGACGAGCTCGAAGATCGGGGCCTCGGGGTCCTTGTTGACCGCGACGATGGTCTTCGAGGTCTGCATGCCGGCGCGGTGCTGGATCGCACCGGAGATGCCGTTGGCGACGTAGAGCTGCGGCGAGACCGTCTTGCCGGTCTGGCCGACCTGGAAGGCGTGCGGCATCCAGCCGGAGTCGACCGCGGCACGCGAGGCACCCACGGCCGCACCGAGGCTGTCGGCGAAGCCCTCGACGGGCTCGAAGTTGCCCCCGGTGCCACGGCCGCCGGAGACCACGATCGCGGCCTCGGTCAGCTCGGGACGACCGGTGGACTGGCGCGGCTGGGTGGCCACGATCTGCGCACCCTTGGCGGCGTCCGACACGGTCACGGCGAACGCCTCGACCGCACCGGCGCCCTCGGCCTCCTCGGGGGCGGCCGAGTTGGGCTTGATCGTGATGATCGGCGTGCCGGTGGTGACCTTGGCCTGCACGGTGTAGTTGCCGGCGAACACGCTCTGGGTGGTCACGCCGCCCTCGGCGACGTCGACGGCGTCGGTGATCAGCCCGGAGCCCAGCTTGATCGCCAGGCGACCGGCGACCTCCTTGTTCTCGAACGTCGACGGCAGCAGGATCGCGGCCGGGCCATCTCCACCAGCCTTCTCGGCCAGCTGCTTGGTCAGTTGTTCGAGCGCCTCGGCCTTCGGTGCGACGAGGAAGCCCTTGATCTGGGCGTCGTCGACGACGTAGAGCTTCGCGGCGCCGTACTTCTTGACCTTCTCGGCCACGGCGTCGCCCTGGTCGGGCGAGCCGAAGAACACCGCGGACGGCTCGCCGAGCCGGCGCGCGATGGTCAGCAGCTCGTAGGTCGGCTTCTTGACCTCGCCGTCGGCGTGGTCGATGACAACAAGAACCTCAGACATGTCTACGCAGCTCCTCAGATGAACTTCTTCGAGGCGAGGAACTCGACCAGCGCACCAGCGCCCGAGCCGTCCTCGTCGGTGACGACCTCGCCGGCCGTACGGGGCGGACGCGCGGTGGTGTCCTCGACCTGGGTGTAGGCCACCGAGAGGCCGACCTGGTCGGCGTCGAGGCCGAGGTCGGTCAGCGACCACGTCTCCAGCGGCTTCTTCTTCGCGGCCATGATGCCCTTGAAGGACGGGTAGCGGGCCTCGCCGGACTGGTCGGTCACGCTCAGCACGATCGGCAGCGTCGCGCCGATGACCTCGGTCGAGCCCTCGTTGTCGCGCTTGATGCGGACCTGGTCGCCCTGCGACTCGATCACCGAGGCCAGCGTCACCTGCGGCATGCCCAGGCGCTCGGCCAGCATCGCCGGCACCACGGAGCCCGAGGCGTCGGTCGAGGCCATGCCGCAGACCACGAGGTCGGCGCCGGTGTCGGCCTTGATCTTCTCGATCGCCTTGGCGAGCACCAGCGAGGTGCCGAGGTAGTCGGAGCCGGCGATCGCGTCGTCGACGACGTGGACGGCAGAGTCGGCACCCATCTGCAGCGCCTTGCGCACCGCGTCGACGGCCTTCTCGGGGCCCACGGTCAGCGCGGTGACGGTGATCTCCTCGCCCTCGCGCTTCTCACGGAACTGCAGGGCCTGCTCCACGGCGTACTCGTCGAGCTCGGACAGCAGGCCGTCGACGCCGACGCGGTCGACGGTGTAGTCGTCCTCGAACTTGCGGTCGGCCGTGGCGTCCGGCACGTACTTCACACAGACAACAATGTTCATGGTGTGTGGCCTCGCGGCCCCTCCTGTGCAGTCGGATGTGCTCGTGAGGTTACTAGCCGGTCAGCGCCCACCGGAATGGCGATCCGGGTGTGGTCGCTCACAGTGACGCTGTCACGGTGAGATCACGGCAGGCGTCGGGTCAGGGCTTGACGATCCGGTCCAGGACCCGGCCGACGACGAGCCAGGCGATCGCCCCGAGCCCCCAGTTGAAGAGCGCGTTCTTGACCTGCGCGCCGTCGCCGCGGAACTGCTTGATGCCGTCCTGGCGGGAGAAGACCCCGACGTCGACGTAGTCGGCGGCCCGCAGGACGAAGTCGACCAGCGAGTTGGACGTGTTGGCGTCCAGGGCGATCAGCAGGGCGCCGATGGCCAGCACCAGGGCGCACAGCGCGCACACCAGCCAGATCAGCTGCGCCAGTCTCGCCCGGATCTTCGTTGCCACAGTCGTCGTCTCCCTTGGTCGTGTCGGGTCTTGTCGTGTCGGCGCTCGTCTCGTGGTGTCGCTCATCGACCCACGAAGGTCGCCTTGCCCGGTCCGTTCTCAACGAACGAGGTGATGCCGCGGGTACGGTCCTCCGTCGCGAAGACGCCGGCGAACTGCTGCCGCTCGATCTCCAGGCCGGTGTCGAGGTCGACCTCGCTGCCCCGGTCGATGCACTCCTTGGCGGCCCGGATCGCCAGGGCGGCGGCCCCGCTGAACTGGGCGGCCCACGCCACGGACTCCTCCAGCACCTTGTCGGCCGGGACGACCCGGTCGACCAGGCCGATGCGCAGGGCCTCGTCGGCCTTGACGAAGCGGCCGGTGAAGATGATGTCCTTCGCCCGGGAGGCGCCCACGAGTCGCGCGAGGCGCTGGGTGCCGCCGGCTCCGGGGATGATGCCGAGCAGCACCTCGGGCTGGCCGAGGACGGCGTCCTCGGCGGCGAAGCGGAGGTCGGCGGCCAGGGCGAGCTCGCAGCCCCCGCCCAGGGCGTACCCGTTGACGGCGGCGACCACCGGCTTCGGGATGCGTGCGATCGCGGTGGTGGCGGAGCTGACCGAGGCGGAGACCTTCACCATGTCGGAGTAGGTCAGCTCGGCCATCTCCTTGACGTCGTTGCCGGCCGCGAAGACCCGCTCACCGCCCCACAGGACCACGGCGCGGACGTCGTCGCGCTCGGTGAGCTCCGCGGCCGCCTCACGCAGGTCGGCCTGGACCTGCACGCTGATCGCGTTCATCTTCGGGCGGTCAAGCCGCAGGATCGCGACCCCGTCGGTCACGTCGATCGAGACGAACTCCATGGTGGCTCCTCATCGTGGTGCGGTCGTGGGTGCGGGCGCCGTGCCGCCTCGTGGGCGCATTGTGCCGTGCGTGGACGATGCCACCACAATGGCTCGCGTGACACCGCCCCCCGAGACGACGACGGCCTGGAACCACGACGGCGAGACGATGGCCGTCTGGCCGGGACGCAACTACCCCCTGGGCGCGACGTGGTCGGCCGAGTCCACCAACTTCGCCGTGTACGCCCCTGCCGCCACCGCGATGTGGGTGTGCCTGTTCGGGGACGACGGGACCGAGGTCCGCCACCGGCTGACCGAGCACTCGCTCGGCGTGTGGCACGGCGCGCTGCCCGGCGTCTCGCCCGGCACCCGCTACGGCTACCGCGCCGACGGCCCGTGGGACCCGGAGGCCGGCCTGCGGTTCAACCCGTCGAAGCTGCTGCTCGACCCCTACGGCAAGGCCGTCTCGGGCGACCTCCTCGTCGACGACGCGATCTTCGGCTACACCAAGGACGACCCCGACACGATCAGCGACCTCGACTCCGCGCCGTACGTGCCGCGCAGCGTCGTGGTCTACGACGACTTCCAGTGGGGCCCGGACACCCCGCCTCGCCGCCGCTGGCGCGACACGGTCATCTACGAGATGCACGTCAAGGGCATGACGATGCTGCACGACCGGGTGCCGGAGGACCTGCGGGGCACGTACGCCGGGCTCGCGACGCCCGCGGTGACCGACTACCTCAAGGACCTCGGCGTGACGGCGGTCGAGCTGCTGCCGGTGCACCAGTTCTTCTCCGAGCCGGCGCTCGCCGAACGGGGCCTGGTCAACTACTGGGGCTACAACTCACTGTGCTTCTTCGCCCCGCACAACGCCTACGCCGCCTCCGGCGACCGCGGGCAGCAGGTCACCGAGTTCAAGCAGATGGTCAAGGACTTCCACGCGGCCGGCCTCGAGGTGATCCTCGACGTGGTCTACAACCACACCGCCGAGGCTGGCCCGCTCGGTCCGACGCTCAGCTTCCGCGGGCTCGACGACCGCGGCTACTACCAGCGCGTCGCGGCACCGGCGACAGAGGCGGGCGAGGAGCCCGGGCCGGTGCGCTACTGGGACGTCACAGGCTGCGGGAACACCGTCGACTCCACGCACACGCAGAGCCTGCGGATGATCCTCGACTCGCTGCGCTACTGGGTCAGCGAGATGCACGTCGACGGCTTCCGTTTCGACCTGATGAGCGCCATCACCCGGACCAACCAGGTCGTCGACATGGGCTCGCACCTGCTCACCGCGATCGGCCAGGATCCCGTGCTGCGCCACGTGAAGCTCATCGCCGAGCCGTGGGACGCCTCGATGGACGGCTACCGGGTGGGCCAGTTCCCGCCACCATGGATCGAGTGGAACGACCAGTTCCGCGACACGGTCCGCGACTTCTGGCGCGGCCACTCCGGCGGCGTGCGCACCGTCGCGACCCGGCTGGCGGGCTCGAGCGACCTGTACGCCGACGACGGCCGCTCGCCGTATGCGTCGGTCAACTTCATCACCGCCCACGACGGCTTCACCGTGCGTGACCTGGTGTCCTACAACGAGAAGCACAACGAGGCCAACGGCGAGGAAAACCGCGACGGCACCGACAACAACCGGTCGTGGAACTGCGGCGTCGAGGGTGAGACCGACGACCCGGAGATCATCGCGCTGCGGCGCCGCCAGGCCGCCAACCTGATGGCCACCCTGTGCTTCTCCAGCGGCGTGCCGATGCTGACGGCCGGCGACGAGCGCGGTCGTACGCAGGGCGGCAACAACAACGCCTACGGCCAGGACAACGAGACCTCGTGGATCGACTGGCGCCCCGACGACGCGTGGCTCGACGTCTACGACATCACCAAGACCGCACTGCGGCTGCGCCGCGAGCACCCGGTGCTGCGGCAGCGCCACTGGTTCGAGGGGCGCCCGACGATCAAGGGCGGGATCAAGGACCTGGTGTGGGTGCACCCCACCGGCCGCGAGATGACCGTCGACGACTGGAACGACGACTCGATCCGCACGATCGGCATGTTCCTCAACGGAGCTCCGCTGCGCTCCCCCGGGCCGCGCGGCGAGCAGGTCCGCGACCAGTCGTTCATGATCTGGCTCAACTCCGGCGCGGACGACGTGGAGCTGGTGCTGCCCGACAACCAGTGGGTCCACCACGGCGAGGTCGTGCTCTCCACGAACGCCGACCTCGCGGTCGGCACCCCGGTCGTGGCCGGGGGGACGCTGGACCTCCAGGCCCGGTCGGTGCTCGTCCTGCGCCAGACCTGAGGCAGGTCTCAGGAAGCCGGCTCGAACACCTCGACGGGGTTGCCGGCCGGGTCGAGGACGAGGACCTGGCGACCGCCCGGTCCCGCGACCAGGTCGCCGAGCGGCTCCACCCCCGCCTCCCGGAGGCGCGCGAGCTCGGCGTCGAGGTCGTCCACCACCAGGTGGATCCGGTTGCGCCCCGGTCCGGCGAGCTCGTCCGGCGTCGCGCGCGCCCCGGAGGTCTGCGGTCCCGAGAGCATCAGGCGCAGCGGTCCTCGCACGACGTCGGCGAACGGCGGCGCCGGGCGGCTGAGCAGGGTGAACCCGAGGACGTCGGTGTAGAACGCGACCGCGGCATCGACGTCGTCGACGAGGTAGCGGACGCTGGCGTACTGGTCGTCCGGCATGGCGGACCTCCTTGTGGACCACGCTGTCCTCCCACACTCGCCCCGGGTCCAGCGGTGGTCAAGGGGCGCATGCGTCAGGTCGCCGGCTCGGCCATCCACTCCATCGGGTCGCCTGCGTCGAGGTCGGTGACGCCGTACGTCTCGAACGCGCCGAGCACGACCAGCCGGCGTACGGCGGCGAAGGTGAGCACGTGCGCGACCATCCCGCCGTAGGTGAACACCCTCGGGGGCTCACAGGTGACGTCGACGAAGGTGTCGTCCAACCGCCCCTCCTCGACCGTGGTCCGCACCTGCTCGAGGAACGCCGGCCCTTCCTCGGAGAGCTCACGCCGCAGCGTGCTCAGCGACTTCCCGCGCTCCTGGGCGAAGTCGTACGGACGCTGCTCGACCGCGGTGTTCCACTGGGCGAGCTGGCCGACGAGCCGGCCGAGCACCGAGCGGATCGACATGTCGTCGTCGATCGTGCCGATGGGCACCTCGATCGGGGCGTCGAGCTGCCCGTCGGTGAGCCGGCCGGCCCGGTCGATCATCTCGCCGGTCAGCCAGACGTGGTGCTCGATCATGCGCGTCATCAGGTCCATCGGGGTCACCTTTCGCGAGGTCGGCAGCCGGAGGCTCCCGGGCGGGTGGAAGTGCACGCCGCTCGGACCCTCGATCCGGGTCCGGGTGGGGTGCTGACGCCAGCGGCTGGGCGGCGCGCCGTACTCCCGCGAGAACGCCCGGGTGAACGCCTCGTGGGAGCCGAAGCCGGCCTCGAACGCGATGTCGACCACCGGCTGCTCGCTGGTCACGAGGCGGTACGCCGCGCGTTCGAGCAGCAGGCGGCGCCGCATCCGCTCAGGCGGCTCACCGCCCGTCGCCGACACCACGCGATCGAGGTGGAACCGCGAGAGGTGGAGCCGCTGCGCTCGCTCCTCGCTGCGCAGGTCGAGGGTCTCGGCCAGGACGTCGAGGAACGCGGCGAAGGTGTCAGCCGCTGTCGTCATGGCCACCAGCCTCGTCCCGGCCGCTCCCCCGCGCTTGATCGCACTTGCCGAGTGTGCACCGGTTCGGCGGCCGTCGGCCCGTCTGGGATGATGTCCGCATGGCCAGCAGCGTTCCCGCGCGACGTACGGAGAAGGGTCGCAGCCACCTCCTCGACCTCGACGCACCCCGTCAGGTGATCAAGGACCCGGAGAAGGACGCGCGCGACCTCGCGCGGGTGCAGCGCTGGGTGATGTCGACGCTGGCCGTCACCACGATCCTGCACCTCGTCGTGGGCCTGGTCGTGGCCGGTGTCATGCTCGACGGGCCGATGTCGTCACGGGTCGGCCTCCACGTCATCGCCGGTGCCTTCGGTGCCATGGCCGTCGCGGCGGGGCGGGCGATCCACGGCAAGGCGATCCTGTCGCCCTGGCTACTGCTCGGGCTCGTCCCGACCGCGGTCGGGCTCTGGCTGACCCTCGGCTGATCCTCCGGGCGCTACGCCGCGACGCGGGACGACTGGCCACAGCGACCGTCGTACGGACCGAGTGGCCGGCCCGGCCCGGCGCACACGCGGCACTCGAGTCCTGCTGAGCGCGTTCGGTCCGTCCGACGGCCGCGTAGACACGCGGACAGAACCCAGAGGTCGCCGGGCCGCCCCCGCTCAGGTGACCGGTCCGGCCGCACTTCTGTCCGCGTGTCCACGCCGTCCACGGTCGGGCTCGGCCGCCGGACTCACCGCGAGGACCGATGACCCTGCCGAGTCCGGCGCGGAGGCTCGTCGCGCAGCACGACCGGCGACGGGAACCGCACCCGGTCGCGCGACCACGGCCGGGTCGCGTCGGAGCGGAAGTAGCCCGTCGACGACGTCACGCGCACGCTCAGCGGGCCGGCAGGGATGCATCGCTGCGGAACGGTCAGGCGCACCCGGTCGGTCCGGCCGAGCACCTGGGCACGCAGGGGATCGCAGGCGATGTAGCTGCCCGCTCCATCGACGTCGTGGGCCGCATGGGCAAGCCGTCGGCGCTGCGGACTGAACGAGACCCCTGCCGTCCCGGTGGCCGCCGAGCCCGCCGCCGGGGTGAGCGACAGGACCACGATCTGCTGGAACCGGCGGGTGGTCAGCACACGACCGAGCCACACCGTGATCCGCACGCTGCTCGCGCGCACCTCAAGGTCGACCCGTCGGATGTCGATCGAGGTCCGCTCGGTCCGACTCAGGCCCCTGACCTCGGCGAAGGTACGGACGTCGCCGGCCCGGTCGCGCACGCTCGTGGTCTCCGGGGGACGGACGGTGGGCGCCGGGACCCCTCCTGCCTGCACACCGGCGAGCACGGTCGCGGTGGTGAGCAGCGCAGCACAGATCCCCATGTCACGAACCTAGGGCGGTCCACGCGGGGAGAGGTCATGTGATTCGGGGACATCCCTACTGACGGGACTCTCGCCCCGGACCTCGGCCTGCGCCCTGTGCGAGGCCTCAGGCGGGCTCGGCCACCAGCCCCAGCTCGGCCACCGACGCGAGCGCGTCGTTCTTGGGCAGGGCACGCACCGTGTAGCCGAACGCGCCGGAGTGGTCGAGCAGGACGGTCGCGTCGAAGCGGTGGCGGTTGCCGTCGTAGGACTCCCCCACCGTCATCGGCGTCACGGACGTCGCGGTCAGCTCGTCGTCCGAGCCGATCTTGCCGTGCACCACCTGTACCTCCACGTCGGACGGCGACAGCGACCCGAGCGCGACCCAGGCACGTACGGCGAGGGTGGCGCCGACCTCGGCCTGGTCCCCGACGCCCTCGGAGTCGACGTGCTCGACCCGGACGCCGTGCCAGGCCGCGCGGACCGACTGCTTCCAGGCGGACAGCTCGTGGGCACCGGCGTAGTCGGAGTTGAGGGAGCGCGCGGTGTGCGCCGCGGGGGCGTAGAGCTCGCGGACGTAGTCACGCACCTGGCGGGTGGCGAGCACCTTGGGGCCCAGCGACTTCAGCGTGTGGCGCACCATCTCCAGCCAGCGCGGAGGCACGCCCTCGTCGTTGGTCTCGTAGAAGCGCGGGACGACCTCGGTCTCGAGGAGGTCGTAGAGCGCGTTGGCCTCGAGGTCGTCGCGACGGTCGGGGTCGTCGATGCCGTCGGCCGACGGGATCGCCCAGCCGTTGTTGCCGTCGTACCACTCGTCCCACCACCCGTCGAGGATCGACAGGTTGAGGCCGCCGTTGAGCGCGGCCTTCATGCCGGACGTCCCGCACGCCTCGTAGGGGCGCAGCGGGTTGTTGAGCCACACGTCGCAGCCGGGGTAGAGCGGCTGCGCCATCGCGATGTCGTAGTTGGGCAGGAACGCGATGCGGTGCCGGATCTCCGGGTCGTCGGCGAAGCGAACCATCTCCTGGATCAGTCGCTTGCCGGTCTCGTCGGCCGGGTGGGCCTTGCCGGCGATCACCAGCTGGATCGGGCGCTCGGGGTCGAGCAGGAGCTTCTTGAGCCGGATCGGGTCGCGCAGCATCAGGGTGAGCCGCTTGTAGGTCGGCACACGCCGCGCGAAGCCGATGGTCAGCACGTCGGGGTCGAGGGCGCTGTCGATCCAGGTCGTCTCGGCGGCGGCGAAACCGCGCTTGGCCGCCGAGCGGCGCATCCGGTCGCGGGCGTCGTCGACGAAACGGGTGCGGAGCGTGCGCTTGAGGTCCCAGATCTCGCGGTCGCCGATGTGGTCGACCATCGGCCAGAGCGCGTCGGTGTCGTCCCCGTCGATGTCGGCGCCGCGGCTCGCGGCGAGCTCGATGACCTCACGGGCGATCCAGGTCGGGCCGTGCACGCCGTTGGTGATCGAGGTGATCGGGACCTCGGCCTCGTCGAAGGCGGGCCAGAGTCCGTTGAACATGCCGCGCGAGACGTGGCCGTGCAGCTGGGACACGCCGTTGGCGCGCTGGGCGAGACGGAAGCCCATGACCGCCATGTTGAAGACGCCGGCGTCGCCGCCGTCGTAGTCCTCCGCACCGAGCGCCAGGACGCGGTCCACGGGGACGCCCGGGGTGGGGCTGTTGCCGCCGAAGTACTGGGAGACCAGCTCGCGGGGGAAGCGATCGATGCCGGCCGGGACCGGGGTGTGGGTCGTGAAGACCGTGCCTGCCCGGGAGACCTCGAGCGCGGTGTCGAAGTCGAGGTCAGGACCGCCGTCGCCGACGGTCAGCTCGCGGATCCGCTCGATGCCGAGGAAGCCGGCGTGCCCCTCGTTGGTGTGGAAGACCTCCGGGGCCGGGGCCCCGGTGATGCGCGACCACACGCGCAGGGCACGTACGCCGCCGACGCCGAGGAGCAGCTCCTGGCGCAGCCGGTGCTCGGAGTTGCCGCCGTAGAGCCGGTCGGTCACGTCGCGGTAGTGGGCGCTGTTGTCCTCGATGTCGGTGTCGAGCAGCAGCAGCGGCACGCGGCCGACCTGCGCCACGAGGATCCGGGCCACGAGGTCGGGACCGTCGGGCAGCGCGATCGAGACGGTCGCCCGGCTGCCGTCGGCCTCGCGCAGCTGGGTGAGCGGGAGCTCGTCGGGATCGAGGACGGGATAGCTCTCCTGCTGCCAGCCGTCGCGGTCGAGAGCCTGCTTGAAGTAGCCGTGCCGGTAGAACAGCCCGACGCCGATCAGGGGGATGCCGAGGTCGGAGGACGCCTTGAGGTGGTCGCCGGCGAGGATGCCGAGACCTCCGGAGTACTGGGGCAGCACCGAGCTGATGCCGTACTCCGGGGAGAAGTACGCGATCGCACGGGGGGCTCCGCCCCCCGTGTCCCCCCCAGGAACGAACGTGCCGGCCTTCCGGGCGTACCAGCGGTCCTCGGTGAGGTAGCGCTCGAGGTCGGCGTGCGCCGCGTCGAGGCGGGCCCGGAACTCGTCGTCGCCGGCCAGCTCGTCGAGGCGCTCACGGCCCACGGCGCCGAGGAGGCGCACCGGGTCGCACTTGACCTGGCGCCACAGCCCGGGGTCGATCGACGAGAACACGTCCTGCGTCGGTGGGTGCCACGACCAGCGGAGGTTGCCGGCCAGGACGGACAGCGCCGCCAGGGGCTCGGGCAGGACAGGACGGACGGTGAATCGTCGGAACGCTCGCACGGTCCTGCACGCTAGGGCATTTCTTGGAACGATCCAAGCGCTCGCGCCGGACCCGTGAGTAACCTCCGCGGGCATCCCGCCGTTGTTGCGGCATGACGCAGCCCCGCCACCGCCTCGGTCGCACCATCCTCGCGACCGTCTCGATCCTCGCGATCTCGACCCTCACCACGATCGCCGCGCCGGCCACCGCCGAGCCCGAGACGATCACGCCGGGCCCCGCCCCCCGCGACGTGCGCACGCTCGGCGACCCGGTGGCCGGCCCCGCCGACATCGACTCCCGCGGCACCGCGCTCCCCTCCGCAGCGCAGCGCCAGGCCGTGGACGCCCTCGGCGGCGTCACCGCCCGGTGGAACTCGCTCGGCACCCCCGCGTCGATCCTCCCGGACGGCGGGAGCCTCGGTGCAGCGCCGGGAGCGCCCGTGGCCGGTGCCCGCGCCTGGCTGCGCGAGCACGCCGCCGCATTCGCCATGTCGGCCGCCGACGTCGACGCGCTCGAGGTGGTCAGCTCCCAGCCCTTCACGCAGTCCGGTGCCCGCGCCGTGCTGTTCCGCCAGGACTTCGGCGGGGTCGCTCCCGCGCTGGGCGGTCTCGTCACCGTGGGCGTCGCCGACGGGGAGGTCGCCTACGTCTCGTCCTCGCTCGCCCGGACGACCGGCTCGATGCCGGCGGCCACGCTGACGCCGCTCGAGGGCTGGCTCGAGGCCGCGAGCGACCTGTCCGTCGGCGTACCGGCAGCCCAGGTCGCGGACATCACGAGGACCGTCAGCGGCGGCTGGACCCGGCTCACCGTCCCCGGCTTCGCCCAGGAGCAGCAGGTCCGCCTGCGCGCCCTGCCGATGGCCGACGGCTCGGTCCGGCCGGTGCTCGAGGCCAACGTCGTCAACGTCACCGGCGGCGCGACCCTGGCCTTCACCTCGCTGGTCGACGGTGTCACCGGCGAGGTCCTCGCGCGCCACAACAAGACCGAGAACTTCGCCTACAACGACGTCTTCACCGGCGCGGTCGACCTGGCGACCGGCTGCGGGCCCAAGCACCCGTTCGACCTCGAGGACGACCTGACCCGGTCGATCACCGCGGTCGCCACCGGGTCGCCCACGGACGACTTCGTCCTCAAGCTCTTCCAGGGCTCGACGCTCATCGCCGGGCAGGACCTCGCCACCAACCCGGAGGCCCTCCAGTACTCGGCCGCCAGCATTCCCGGCGGCACCTACTCGCTCCAGGTCTGCGAGTTCGAGCCCGGCACCGTCGTCCTCGGTCAGTACACCCTCGCCGTCACCACGAGCGACACCGCGGCGCCCGGGACCGGCGACCTCGCCGCCAACCCGCGCTGGCGCCTCTTCACCGCCAACCCGACCCTGGACTCCCCCGAGGAGACCCCGACCAACTCGGTCGTCGGCTGCTGGAAGGTCGCGGCCGACGAGTGCGCCGACTCCCCCACCCCGCTCGCCAACGTCGCGGCCTTCGGTCCCTGGGACACGGTCGGCGCCCTGCCGACCTTCACCACGGTCGGCAACAACGCCAACACCCATGAGGCATGGGCCAGCCCGCTGACGCCGGGGGGCCTGGCCCAGGCGCCGACCTCCCCGGAGCGGCACTACACCGAGGAGTTCGAGGACCACTGGAACAACAGCCGGTGCGACGTCGCCCAGCTCGTGCCCGGCGGCAACGACATCAACGCCTCGGTCGGCAACCTGTTCGCCGCGCACAACCGGATGCACGACTACTCCTACTACCTCGGCTTCACCGAGGAGAACTACAACATGCAGCTCGACAACGGCAGCCGCGGCGGCGTCGGGGGCGACCAGGAGGTCGGCAACGCGCAGGCCGGCGCGATCACCGGCGGCAGCCCGAGCTTCCTCGGCCGCGACAACGCGAACCAGGTCACGCTGCAGGACGGCACGCCCGGCATCACCAACCAGTACCTCTTCGAGCCGATCGCCGGCGCCTTCTACGCCCCCTGCACCGACGGGGGCCTCGACATGGGCATCGTCGGCCACGAGTACACCCACGCCATCAGCAACCGCATGGTCGCCGGCCCTGACGAGGGCCTGACGTCCGAGCACGGCGGGGCGATGGGCGAGTCCTGGAGCGACCTGGTCGCCGGCGAGTACCAGTTCGCGCACGGCTACAGCAACGGCGGCAACGTGTGGGCCGTCGGCGCCTACGCGACCGGCAACACCGAGACCGCGATCCGCGACTACTCGATCGACGACAACCCGCTGAACTTCTCCGACTACGGCTTCGACTCCACCGGGCCCGAGGTGCACGCGGACGGCGAGATCTGGAACGCGACGATGTGGGAGGTCCGGCAGGCGCTCGTCGAGAAGTACGACGCCCAGTACCCGTACGCCGACGAGGCCCTCCAGCTGGCCTGCGCGCAGGCCACGCCGAGCGCCACGCCGCGTCCGGCGGACACCTGCCCGGGCAACCGTCGCTGGGTCCAGCTGATGTTCGACTCCTTCCTGCTCCAGCAGGGCGCCACCTCGATGCTCGACGCCCGGGACGCGATGATCGCAGCCGACCGGATGCGCTTCGGCGGCGCCGACGAGGACGTCCTCTGGGCGGCCTTCGCCCGTCGCGGCATGGGGGCGGACGCCTCGGTCGTCGACGCCGACGACCACGAGCCGGTCCCGGGCTTCGCCACCCCGACCGGTCCGGTCTCGACGATCACCTTCGCCACGACCGGCAAGGCGAAGATCTACGTCGGCGACTACGAGGCCCGCGTGACCCCCGTGGCCGACACCGACCCGGGCACCGAGCTCGGCGCCGGCGCCCACTTCACCCCCGGCACGTACGAGATGGTGGCGGTCTCCCCCGACCGCGGGTTCACCCGCTGGACGATGACCGTCCTCGCCGACGGCCAGCCGCGCACCGAGACGGTGGGTGACGTGGTCAACCTGGCCGGCGCCGCCGCCGGCGCGTCCGTCATCTCCGCCACCGAGGGGTCCCTCAACGCCGACGCGCTGATCGACGGCACGGAGGCCACCAACTGGGGCGGGGTCACCGCGACCCAGGTCGACGAGTCCCAGCCGTCCGTCTCGGTCGACCTCGCCGGCGACGTCAGCACCGTCAGGCGGGTGCAGGTCAGCGCCTACCTGACCCCGGCGCCCGCGTCCGCGACCGACCTCCCGCTGGCCCAGGAGGACCCCGACTCCGGATCCCGCTTCACCGCGCTGCGGCAGTTCGCCCTCGAGGCGTGCACGGCGGACTGCGCATCGGGCGACGCCACCTGGACGCGCTTCTACACGTCTCCCGCCGACGCCTTCCCGAGCACGCTGCCGCGCCCGGTGGCGCCGACGCTCAACCTGCGGGCGTTCGACGTGCCTGACACGCAGGCGGCCGCCGTACGGCTGGTGACCCTCGAGAACCAGTGCACCGGCCAGGAGGCGTACGCCGGGCAGCAGACCGCGAGCACGACGGTGCTGACCGACTGCAAGGAGGGCTCCGACCGCGGCACGATCGTGCACGCCGCCGAGCTCCAGGTCTTCGGCGAGGACGCCACCCTGCCGCAGCAGCCCGACCCGGCGGGCGGCAGCACGGGCGGCGGCACGAGCGGCACCGGCGGCACGGGCACCGGCAGCGGCACCGGCACCACGGCGCCCACGCAGACGCCCCCGACCACGGCACCGACGACCACCCGCGTGCGTCCGACGGTCTCGATGACCGTGCGGCGCAAGCTCCAGACCGCGCAGAACCGGGCACCGAAGCTGGTGATCGAGGTCCGCTCCGACAGCACGCAGCCCGAGCGGGGCCGGCTGGTGGTCGTCATCGACGGGGAGAAGTGGAAGACCGTCCGCACCCGGACCGGCGAGCGCCGGGTCCTGGTCACCAAGCGACTGCTCCGCGGCCGGCACACCGTGCGGGTGCGCTTCCGTCCCGCCGACCGCAGCGCGTTCGCCCCGGCCCGCAGCCGGCTGAAGCGGATCGTGGTGACCGGGGGGTGACCGGTCGATCGGGCCGCGCCGTGTCAAAGGGGTGAGACCGGGACCCGTCCGGCTTGCGTCGCGACCCCGACCTTCGCAAGTGTGGGGTCATGGTTGGACGGATACCCGTGATGGATGTCTCTCCCGTGGTCGACCTGGGTCGCCAGTCGGCCAAGGCCACCGTGGGCGAACCGATGCCCGTACGGGCGTCGGTGTTCCGCGAGGGCCACGACCAGCTGGCCGCCGAGGTGGTGGCCACCGACCCGAGCGGGCGCACCCGCGAGCCGGTGCGGATGCGTCCCGACGGCGATGCGCCCAACCGCTACGTCGCCCACGTCACCCCCGACGCCCCCGGCGAGTGGACCTTCGAGGTCCACTCCTGGTCCGACCCGGTCGCGACCTGGCAGCACGACGCGGGCATCAAGATCCCGGCCGGGGTCGACGTCGAGCTGATGTTCACCGAGGCCCGGCTGCTGCTCGAGCGGGTGGCGGCGGGCACGGGACCGCAGCGGCTCGACACGACGTCGGCTGCCGTCGTCTCCGGCGCGCTCGCCGCCGCGACCGACACCGAGCGACCCGTCGGCGCGCGCCTCGCCGCCCTGCAGGACCCCGACCTCGACGCCGTGCTGCTCGCCCACCCGCTGCGCGAGCTCCTCACGGTGACCGGCCCCTTCCGGTTCCGCGCCGACCGCACCCTCGCCCTCTTCGGCAGCTGGTACGAGTTCTTCCCCCGCTCCGAGGGCGCCACGCGCGACGAGAAGACCGGCAAGGTCACCACCGGCACGTTCCGCACGGCCACGGAGCGGCTCGACCGGGTCGCCGAGATGGGCTTCGACGTCATCTACCTCCCGCCGATCCACCCGATCGGCGAGGTCAACCGCAAGGGCCCCAACAACACCCTCACCCCCGGCCCGGACGACCCCGGCTCGCCCTGGGCGATCGGCAGCAAGGACGGCGGCCACGACGCCATCCACCCCGACCTCGGCACGTTCGCCGACTTCGACGCCTTCGTCGCGCGGGCGCGCGAGCTCGACCTCGAGGTCGCCCTCGACCTCGCCCTCCAGGCCGCGCCCGACCACCCGTGGGTCACCACCCACCCGCAGTTCTTCACCACGCGCGCCGACGGCACCATCGCGTACGCCGAGAACCCGCCCAAGAAGTACCAGGACATCTACCCGATCAACTTCGACAACGACCCGTCCGGCATCTGCCGCGAGGTCCTGCGGATCGTGAAGCTCTGGATCTCCCACGGCGTGCGGATCTTCCGTGTCGACAACCCGCACACCAAGCCGCTCGCGTTCTGGGAGTGGCTGCTCGCCGAGGTGCGGCGCACCGACCCCGACGTGATCTTCCTGTCGGAGGCGTTCACCAAGCCGGCGATGATGCACGGCCTCGGTGCCGTGGGCTACCACCAGAGCTACACCTACTTCACCTGGCGCACCGGCAAGCGCGAGATCGAGGACTACCTCGTCGAGGTCTCGTCCGAGTCCGACCACTTGATGCGGCCCAACTTCTTCGTCAACACCCCCGACATCCTCCACGCCTACCTGCAGTACGGCGGGCCGGCCGCGTTCAAGGTGCGTGCCGCGCTCGCCGCCACCGGGTCACCGAGCTGGGGCGTGTACGCCGGCTACGAGCTGTTCGAGCACGTGGCGGTGAAGCCGGGCTCGGAGGAGTACCTCGACTCCGAGAAGTACCAGATCCGGATCCGCGACTGGGCGAAGCACGACGCGGAGGGCACCACCCTCGCGCCCTACCTGACGCGCCTCAACGAGATCCGCCGTCATCACCCGGCGCTGCAGCTGCTGCGCAACGTGAGCATCCACCACAGCGACGACGACCACGTGCTGGTGTTCTCCAAGAGGCACGAGGACGACGTCGTCATCAGCGTCATCAACCTCGACCCCCACGGCACCCGGGAGACGATGATCCACCTCGACATGCCGGCGCTCGGCCTCGGCTGGCACGACTCCTTCGTCGCGCACGACGAGATCACCGGCGCCGACTGGAGCTGGAGCGGACACAACTACGTACGCCTCGACCCCGGGTGGGAACCAGCCCACATCATCAGCGTCAGGAGGACCCGTTGACCGACCACCCCACGTCAGCCGAGATGCCGACGGACGCAGGTGCGGCCACGGCAGTCCTCAACGCGGAGCCGGAGTGGTTCAAGACGGCGGTCTTCTACGAGGTCCTGGTGCGCTCGTTCCGTGACTCCAACGGGGACGGCACCGGCGACTTCAAGGGACTCATCGAGAAGCTCGACTACCTCGAGTGGCTGGGCGTCGACTGCCTCTGGGTGCCGCCCTTCTTCACCTCGCCGCTGCGCGACGGCGGCTACGACGTCGCCGACTACAACAACATCCTCCCCGAGTGCGGCACGGTCGAGGACTTCCACGAGTTCCTCGACGCCTGCCACCAGCGCGGCATCCGCGTGATCATCGACTTCGTCATGAACCACACGAGTGACGCGCACCCGTGGTTCCAGGCCAGCCGCAGCGACCCGGACGGGCCCTACGGCGACTTCTACGTGTGGTCCGACACCGACGAGCTCTACCAGGACGCGCGGGTCATCTTCGTCGACACCGAGCCGTCCAACTGGACGTGGGACCCGGTCCGCCAGCAGTACTTCTGGCACCGGTTCTTCCACCACCAGCCCGACCTCAACTTCGACAACCCCAAGGTCCACGACGCGATGCTGGACGCGATGGCGTTCTGGCTCGACATGGGCCTAGACGGCTTCCGCCTCGACGCCGTGCCCTACCTCTACGAGCGGCCGGGCACCAACGGCGAGAACCTGCCCGAGACGCACGACTTCCTCAAGAAGTGCCGCCGCTTCGTCGACGAGCACTACCCCGGCCGCGTGCTGCTCTGCGAGGCCAACCAGTGGCCGGCCGACGTCGTGGAGTACTTCGGCCCCGAGAAGACCGACGACGGCCGCTGGATCGGCACCGAGTGCCACATGGCCTTCCACTTCCCGGTGATGCCGCGCATCTTCATGGCCGTGCGTCGCGAGTCGCGCTTCCCGATCTCGGAGATCCTCGAGCAGACGCCGTCGATCCCCGACGGCTGCCAGTGGGGCATCTTCCTGCGCAACCACGACGAGCTCACCCTCGAGATGGTCACCGACGAGGACCGCGACTACATGTGGTCCGAGTACGCCCACGACCCGCGGATGAAGGCCAACATCGGCATCCGCCGGCGTCTCGCGCCGCTCCTCGACAACGACGTCAACCGGATGGAGCTGTTCACGGCGCTCCTGCTGTCGCTGCCCGGGTCCCCCGTCCTCTACTACGGCGACGAGATCGGGATGGGCGACAACATCTGGCTGGGCGACCGCGACGGTGTGCGTACGCCCATGCAGTGGACGCCCGACCGCAACGCCGGCTTCTCCTCCGCCACGCCGGGCAAGCTCCACCTGCCCGCCATCCAGGACCCGGTCTACGGCTACCAGTCGGTCAACGTGGAGGCGCAGCTGGAGAACACCTCCTCGCTGCTGCACTGGACCCGCCGCCTCGTCCACGCCCGGCGCCGCCACCCGGCCTTCGGGCTCGGCGACTTCACCGACCTCGGCGGCTCCAACCCGAGCGTGCTGTCCTACGTCCGCGAGCACAGCACCGACGAGAGCCGCGACGTCATCCTCTGCGTCAACAACCTGTCCCGGTTCCCGCAGCCGGTGGAGCTCGACCTGCGCCACTGGGAGGGCATGGTCCCGGTCGAGCTGCTCGGCGGGGTGCCGTTCCCGGCCATCGGCGAGCTGCCCTACCTCCTGACGCTGGGAGGCTACGGCTTCCTCTGGCTTCGCCTGACGGATCCCGACGCCACGGGAACGGGAATGGGGGTGGAGCAGTGATCGAGGAGCTGAGGAGCTATGTCGCGGAGGCCCGCTGGTTCGGCGGCAAGGGTCGTGACTGGGAGCTCACGGGCGTACGACGCGTGGGCGAGCTGCCGGACGCCCCGGACGGCCTGCGCGTCACCATCGAGCTCGCGGAGGTGACCTACGGCGGGGACGCCGCCGACACCGAGCTCTACCAGCTGCCGCTCGCCTACTACCGCCACCCGCAGGACCGGCTCGCCCACGCGATGGTCGGCGAGTGGCACGACGACGAGCTCGGCCAGGCGTACGTCTACGACGCCGTGCACGACCGCGAGTCGATGGCGCTGTGGCTGAAGGCGTTCGCCGCTCCCCCGACGAGCACGGCCCGCGGGCTGCTCGCCTTCCACAGCCTCGCCGGCCACGACCTCGACCTCGAGGCCCACTCGACTCTCTTCTCCGGTGAGCAGTCCAACTCCTCGGTGGCCTTCGGCGAGGACGCGTTGATGAAGGTCTTCCGCAAGGTGACCCCGGGCGTGAACCCGGACATCGCCATCCACCAGGTGCTCACCGAGGCCGGCTCGACCCACGTCGCCGCCCTCTACGGCTGGCTCGACCTGGTCGACGAGGAGACCAACACCACCATCCAGCTGGCGATGCTCCAGCAGTTCCTCCGCACCGCCAGCGACGGCTGGGACCTCGCCCTGGCCAGCGTCCGCAACCTCTTCGCCGAGGCCGACCTCCACGCCGACGAGGTCGGCGGCGACTTCGCCGGCGAGGCCGCCCGGCTCGGGGTCGCGCTGGCCGACGTGCACGACGACCTCGCCGAGCACTTCCCGCTCGAGCAGCGCGACGCCGCCGTCGTCGACGGCCTGGCCACCGCGATGGAGCAGCGGCTCACCGCCGCGATCGACGTGGTGCCCGACCTCGCGGCGCACGAGCCCTCGCTGCGCGCGACGTACGCCCGGCTCCGCGAGCTGGACCACATCGACGTGCAGCAGGTCCACGGCGACCTGCACCTCGGCCAGACGTTGCGCACCTCCAAGGGGTGGAAGATCGTCGACTTCGAGGGCGAGCCGGCCAAGCCGCTCGCCGAGCGGCTCAAGCCGGACTCGGCGTGGCGCGACGTCGCCGGGATGATGCGGTCCTTCGACTACGCACCGCGCGTGGTCGCGCTGAACAGCGGCGGCTACGACGCCGAGGAGTCGGACCAGCGGGCCTACCGGGCCGCGGAGTGGTCGGCACGCAACCGCGCCGCCTTCCTCGACGCCTACACCGTCCGGCGCGGGGTGCAGGCCGACAGGGCCGCGGAGATCCTGCTCGACGCCTACCTCGCAGACAAGGTCGTCTACGAGGCGGTCTACGAAGCACGCAACCGACCGGGATGGCTGTCCATCCCGCTGGCAGCGTTGGGAGAGACGCGATGACTGAGACGACACACGCCCCCGGTGAGCTCGACCTGCACCTGATCGGCGAGGGGCGCCACGAAGAGCTCTGGCGGGTCCTCGGCGCGCAGGTGGGCGAGGACGGCACCTCCTTCCGCGTCTGGGCGCCCAACGCGCTGGAGGTCCAGGTCGCCGGCGAGTGGGCCGGCTGGGACGGCTCCGCGCACCCGATGACCAGGCTGGCCGACTCCGGCGTGTGGCACGTGCACGTCGAGGACGTCGGCGTCGGCGCCCAGTACAAGTACCGCCTGCGGGGCGCCGACGGCCAGTGGGGCGACCGCGCCGACCCGCTCGCCCAGTACGCCGAGAAGCCGCCGAGCTCGGCCTCCCGCGTCTGGCGCTCCGAGCACCAGTGGGGCGACGACGCCTGGCTCGAGGCACGACGCGACAGGCAGCCGGCCGACGAGGCGATGTCGACCTACGAGGTGCACCTCGCGTCGTGGCGCAAGCACTACTCAGGCGAGCTCTACTCGTGGGACGAGATCGCCGACGCGCTCGTGCCGTACGTCTCCGACCTGGGGTTCACCCACGTCGAGCTCATGCCGGTCATGCAGCACCCGTTCGGCGGCTCGTGGGGCTACCACGTCACCTCCTACTTCGCGCCCGACTCGCGCTTCGGCGACCCCGACGGGCTCAAGCGCCTCATCGACCGGCTGCACCAGGCCGGCGTCGGGGTGATCCTCGACTGGGTTCCCGGCCACTTCGCGACCGACGAGTGGGCACTGGCGCGCTTCGACGGCACCCCCCTCTACGAGGACCCCAACCCGCAGCGCGGGTGGCACAAGGAGTGGGGCTCCCACATCTTCAACTTCGGTCGCCACGAGGTGCGCAACTTCCTCTACGCCAACGCGGTCTACTGGCTCGAGGAGTACCACGCCGACGGATTGCGGGTGGACGGCGTGGCCTCGATGCTCTACCTCGACTACGCCCGCGAGCACGGCGAGTGGTCGCCCAACGTCCACGGCGGGCGCGAGAACCTCGAGGCGGTGCAGTTCCTCCAGGAGATGAACGCCACCGTCTACAAGCGGGTCCCGGGCGTCGTCACAATCGCCGAGGAGTCAACGGCGTGGCCCGGCGTCACCGGCCCCACCAGCGACGGCGGCCTCGGGTTCGGCTTCAAGTGGAACATGGGCTGGATGCACGACTCGCTCAACTACGTCTCGAAGGACCCGCTCTACCGCAGCCACCACCACGGGCAGATGACGTTCTCGCTCGTCTACGCCTTCGCGGAGAACTACGTCCTGCCGATCAGCCACGACGAGGTCGTCCACGGCAAGGGCTCGCTGCTGCGCAAGATGCCCGGCGACCGCTGGCAGCAGCTGGCCAACCTGCGCGCCTACCTCGCCTACATGTGGGCCCACCCGGGCAAGCAGCTGCTCTTCATGGGCTGCGAGTTCGGCCAGGAGTCCGAGTGGGCTGAGAGCCGCGAGCTCGACTGGTGGCTCCTCGAGCACCCCGAGCACGCCGGCGTGCACGCCATGGTCCGCGACATGAACTCCACCTACGCCGCATCCGGTGCGCTGTGGGGTCGCGACAACGACCCGTCGGGCTTCCAGTGGCTCGACGCCAACGACGCGGGGCGCAACACGTTCTCGTTCGTCCGCCGCTCCCCCGGCCACCCCGACCTCGTCTGCGTCGCGAACTTCGCCGGCAACCCGCACGAGGGCTACCGCCTCGGCCTGCCCAGTGCGGGCACCTGGACGGAGGTGCTCAACACCGACGCCGAGGCCTACCACGGCTCCGGCGTGGGCAACCTCGGCTCGATCACCGCGGCCGAGGGCGACCACCACGGCCAGCCGGCGTACGCCGACATCGTCGTGCCCCCGCTCGCGACGGTCTGGTTCCGCAAGGACGACTGACATGGCGGACCCGGAGGACGCAGGCGTCCTCCGGGTCCGGGACCAGTCACGCGGCGAGGGCCGTCACATGACGTGGATCATCTTGACCATGCCCATCATCGCGTGCGGCATGCCCTTCATCCTCGGGTCCGGGAAGAAGCACAGCAGGACGTACTGCCCGGCCGGCAGCTCGTAGTCCATCGTCATCTGGCGACCCGGGCTCAGCGTGTCGGTCTGGACCCAGGCCGGCAGCAGCCACGCCGGCTCCTCCTCGCTCTGGAGGCCCTCCATGACCTGCTCCATCGTCGTGCCCTCCTGCACCTGCTGGAGCAGTGCGAAGTGGGGCTGGTCGTCGGCGTTCTTGAACCTCAAGGTGCCCTTGGTCGGCAGGTGGCTCGGGCCGCCCCACTTCAGGCCGTTGCGCGCCTTGATCGTGGCGTCGACCGACGGCGCCTTCGACGCCTTCACCGCGCCGACGCGGAAGGTCGTGGGCGCCATGATCCTGTCGGCCATGACCAGGGCGGTGTAAGTGCCCGCCCGGGGCAGCACGATGGTGCCGGTGCTGCCGGTCATCAGGCCACCGTGCCAGGTGGTGTTGGCGATCGCGCGCTTCAGGGCCTTCATGTCGCCCTTGTTGGAAGCGGCGTAGTCCCTGGCCATCTCCCGCAGGGTGTAGCCCCTGGCGAGGGACACGATGCTCACCGGAGCGGGCTTGCCCTTCACGGCGAGCTTGATCCGGCCGGCCCGGAGGCCGTTGACCCCCTGGAGCCTGAGTGACCCCTTGGCCACGGTGATGGTGAGTGACTGACCGGCCTGCTGCTCGGTCGTCATGGCGGACGCGGACGTGGTGACCAGTGCCGGCACGGAGATCATGGCTCCGGCGCAGACCAGGGCCATCCCTGCGCGCAAGTGAGTGAACATGCGGTGCTACCCCCGACGAGTGATGTGATGAGGCGCCCATGTTGCGACGCACCCAGCGGGCAGTCATCAGCAATTCTGGGGTGGTCCAGACCTCACCGAAAAGTGTGTTGTGGGGGACGCCCGTCGGCGGATAATCCCTGCGATGAGGGGGAGATCTCGCACGATCATGGCGCTGGTGACGGCCACCGTGCTGGCCGTGCTGGCGCCGGCGCTCGGCACCGGCGGTGACTCCGGGCTCGCCGCCCGGACGGGTGCCCAGGCTGCGGCACCGCGCTCGGCGACGCTCGTGATCGAGGCGCGCGGATCGACGTACGTGCCCGCCACGGTGACGGTCGGTGGCGGCGGCACGCTGACGGTGGTCAACCTGGACACCTACGACCACACCGTGACCTCGACCGCCGTGGACGAGCGGGGCGAGCCCCTGTTCGACGTACGGGTCGCCGCCGGCACCACCGCGACGGTGACCGGGGTCGAAGCCCTGGCGAACGGTCGCTACGACTACTACTGCCGCTTCCACCCCTTCATGCGTGGCGTCCTGGTCGTGGAGGACTCGACCGGCGAGGTCGGAGCCGATCCGGTGGCGTTCGAGCAGCCGTTGGTCGTCCCGAGGGTCGTGCGCGGCGCCGACGTCCGCCTGGTCATGCGCCGGGCGAAGGTGCGCATGCTGCCCCGCGGCCCCCGCACGACCATGTGGACCTACGGCGGCAGCTATCCCGGCCCGACGATCGTGGGCCGCGCAGGTCGCGAGAGCCGGGTCACCTTCGTGCACCGCCTCCCGAGGAAGGCGGGGCCGCTGACGACCCACCTGCACGGGGACCACCACGCCGCCAGCGAGGACGGCCAGCCGACGACCAACCTCATCCGGCGAGGACGCTCCCGGACCTATCGCTATCCGTTGACCTACGGCGGTGAGCCGGAGCCGGCGTCGTTCTTCTTCTACCACGACCACCGCATGGACCGGACCACCCGCAACAACTGGCGCGGGCTCCAGGGGATGTTCATCGTCGAGGACGCGACCTCGCGTCGGCTCCGGCTCCCGAGGGGCCGCCGCGACCTCCCGCTGATGATCTCCGAGCGCTCCTTCACCCCGCGCAACCAGCTGACCGACCCGTTCGCCCACGGGCCGACCATGCAGGGGCACCACGGGACGATGGCGTTCACCGGCCCCGGCAGCCCGCCGGACGACCACACCGTGGGCTCGCACGTGGTCGTCAACGGTCGCTACGCGCCGTTCCACCGGGTGACGGCCTCCCGCTACCGGTTGCGCCTCCTCAACGCGGCGCCGTTCTCGGCGTACAACCTCTCGCTCTCGGACGGCCGCCCGTTCGTCCAGATCGGCACGGGCAACGGCTTCCTGCGGACACCGGTCGTCCGGACCCAGATCAACCTCGGACCGGCCCAGCGTGCCGACGTGATCGTCGACTTCTCCGGGGCGTCCGGGCAGGACGTCGTCCTGCAGTCCGTCCCCGCCGACGACGAGCGCGGCACCGGGTCGCGCGCGGCACCGGTGATGCAGTTCCGCGTCGGCGACCCCGCGCGCGACCGGTCGCGGCTCCCGGCTCGGCTCCCCTCCCCCGACCTGGTCGCCGCTCCGGACAAGGTCACCAAGACCTGGACCTTCGACATCGGCGGCGACAAGCGGCACGGCACGTTCTGGGCGATCAACGGCAAGGCGTTCGACCCGGCCCGCAGCGACCACCGCGCCCGGCTCGGCAGCGTCGAGCGCTGGCGGCTGCGCAACACCAGCGACATGACGCACTACGTGCACATCCACGCCCAGCAGTGGCGCACCGTCTCGCGCAACGGCACGCGGCCGCCGCCGTGGGAGCGCGGGCTGGAGGACACCTGGCGGCTGGACCCCGGCGAGTACGTCGACGTCGCGGCCCGGTTCGCCGACCACACCGGACCCTTCATGATCCACTGCCACATGCTCGACCACGAGGACCACGGGATGATGGCGCGCTTCGACGTGGTGCGCTGACCGAGGTCGGCTGCCCCGACCGGGCTCTGGCTAGGGTAGCCCGGTGCCTGCCGAACAGCCGACGCTGACTGACGGGACCGTCACCCTGAGGCCGTGGCGCGACGACGACGTCGCCGAGGCCGTGGCCGGTCACGACGAGGAGATGGCCCTCTGGTTCGGGTGGGACCCGGCCGACGTCACCGAGCAGTCGCACCTGGCGGCGATCTCCCGCTGGCGCGAGCGCTACCGGGCCGGCGAGCAGGCGTCCTTCGCCATCGAGCACGACGACCGGCTGGTCGGCAGCGTCGAGCTGACCCGGGACGGCACCGCGGGAGCCAGGCTGAGCTGGACCCTGTACGCCGGCCACCGGGGCCGGGGCCACGCTGCCCGGGCCGTACGGATCCTCGTGGACTGGGCCTTCGCCGACCCCGAGCAGGGCGGGTGGGGCCTCCAGCGTGTCGAGGCCCGCATCGACCCGCGCAACGACCGCAGCCGTCGGGTGGCGACCCGCGCGGGTCTGCGGCTCGAGGGCGTGCAGCGCGTCAGCCCGGGCATGGGCGACCGTCCCGATGCGACCTCGTACGCCGTGTTCGCGCGCCTGGCCACCGATCCGCCGCTGAGCGACCCGGAGAGCTTCCGGGCGCTGCTCAACTCGTTCCTGCCGCGCAAGCGCGCCATCTCCCAGATGCTCGTGCGCGACCTCGAGGGTCGCGTGCTGCTGTGCCAGCTGACCTACAAGCGCGACTGGGACCTGCCCGGCGGCGTGGTCGAGGTCGGTGAGTCGCCGCAGGTCGCGGTGCAGCGCGAGGTCGAGGAGGAGCTCGGGCTGTCGATCGAGCCGCGCGGGCTACTGCTCACGGACTGGCTGCCCCCGTGGGGTGGCTGGGACGACGCCGTGTGCCTGGTGTTCGACGGCGGCACGCTGCCGCACTCGGCGCTGGCGGACGTCGTGATGCAGGAGCGGGAGATCCGCGACGTGCGGTTTTGCACGCTCGAGGAGGTCGACGAGCTCGCCGCCGACTTCACCGCGCGCCGGGTCCGAGCGGCCGTCACCGGCGAAGGGACGTATACGGAGTCCGGTCGCTGAGGCAGGATGCCTCCATGACCTGGGTCTACGACTTCGCAGAGGGCAGCAAGGACCAGAAGGACCTCCTGGGCGGCAAGGGGGCCAACCTCGCCGAGATGACGAACCTCGGCCTGCCGGTGCCGCCGGGCTTCACCATCTCGACCGAGACCTGTCGGGCCTACCTGGCCCTGAAGGAGACGGGCGAGGGCGGTGAGCCCGACGGCCTCTCCGAGGAGGTCACCGAGCACCTCGCCTCGCTCGAGGAGGCGATGGGCAAGAAGCTCGGCGACGCCGACGACCCGCTCCTGGTGTCCGTGCGCTCGGGCGCGAAGTTCTCGATGCCCGGGATGATGGAGACCGTCCTCAACGTCGGTCTCAACGACACGTCCGTGGGCGGGTTGGCCGCTCGCAGCGAGTCCGACAGGTTCGCCCTGGACTCCTACCGGCGGTTGCTGCAGATGTTCGGCGGGACCGTGCTGCACGTCGACTCCGACCTCTTCTCCGAAGCGCTCGACGAGGCGAAGCGGGCCAAGGGCACCGACAACGACCTCGACCTCGACGCCGACGACCTGCGCGGGGTCGTGGAGTCCTTCAAGGCGATCATCCGCGAGCAGACCGGCCGCGACTTCCCGCAGGACCCCCGTGAGCAGATGGACCTCGCGATCGGGGCGGTCTTCGACTCCTGGAACACCGACCGGGCGCGCCTCTACCGGCGCCAGGAGCGGATCCCCGAGGACCTCGGCACGGCGGTCAACGTGCAGGCGATGGTCTTCGGCAACTTCGGCATGGACTCCGGCTCCGGCGTGGCCTTCACGCGCGACCCGGCGAGCGGCACCCAGGGCGAGTACGGCGACTACCTCCAGAACGCCCAGGGTGAGGACGTCGTCGCCGGCATCCGCAACACGGTGTCCCTCGCCGACATGGCCGAGATCGACCGGAAGTCCCACGACGACCTGATGGAGATCATGACGCGCCTCGAGCGCCACTACCGCGACATGTGCGACATCGAGTTCACGGTCGAGCGTGGCAAGCTGTGGATGCTCCAGACCCGGGTCGGCAAGCGCACGCCCGAGGCCGCGTTCCGGATCGCGGTGCACATGGTCGACGAGGGCATGATCCAGATGGACGAGGCGGTGCTGCGGGTCACCGGCGACCAGCTCGCCCAGCTGATGTTCCCCCGGTTCGACGCGACCTCCGAGCGCACCCTGCTCGCGACGGGCATGAACGCCTCCCCCGGCGCGGCCGTCGGCAAGGCGGTCTTCGACTCCGACACCGCGGTGGAGTGGGCGGCGCGCGGCGAGGACGTGATCCTCGTGCGCAAGGAGACCAACCCCGACGACCTGCGCGGCATGGTCGCCGCTCGCGGCATCCTCACCAGCCGGGGCGGCAAGACGTCGCACGCCGCGGTCGTGGCGCGCGGCATGGGGCGTACGTGCGTGTGCGGCGCCGAGTCCCTCGACGTGGACAAGAAGGCCAGGGAGTTCCGCGTCCGCGACGGCGAGACCGTCCGCGAGGGCGACGTGATCTCCATCGACGGCACCACCGGTGAGGTGTTCGCCGGGGCGGTCCCGGTGGCCGACTCCGTCGTCGTGCGCCACTTCGAGGGCGAGAAGCTCGACGACGACCTCGCCCACGCCGTCGCGCGGATCATGGCGCATGCCGACGGTGCCCGGCGCCTGCGGGTGCGCACCAACGCCGACACCCCGGAGGACGCCGCCCGCGCCCGCCGCTTCGGCGCCCAGGGCATCGGCCTGTGCCGCACCGAGCACATGTTCCTCGGCGAGCGGCGCGAGCTCGTCGAAAAGCTCATCGTCGCCGAGGACGAGGCCGGGGTCGAGTCCGCGCTCGCCGCGCTGCTGCCGCTCCAGCGGCAGGACTTCACCGAGATCCTCGAGGCGATGGACGGACTGCCGGTGACGATCCGGCTGCTCGACCCGCCGCTCCACGAGTTCCTCCCCGACCTCACCGACCTCAGCGTCGAGGCCGCCCTCGCCGAGGAGCGCGGTCAGGTCGACGAGCGCGCGGCGACGCTGCTCACCCACGTACGCCGGCTCCACGAGCAGAACCCGATGCTCGGCCTGCGCGGCGTCCGCCTCGGCATCCAGATCCCCGGGCTGTTCCGCATGCAGGCGCGAGCGATCGCGGAAGCAGCGGCAGACCGCCTGGAGGTGCACGGGCGGCCGCAGGCCGAGATCATGGTCCCGCTGGTCGCCAGCGTGCGCGAGCTGCACATCGTGCGGAACCAGCTCGAGCGCGAGATCGCCGAGGTGCAGGAGTCGCGCGGGGTCAGGCTGGACATCTCGATCGGCACGATGATCGAGCTGCCGCGCGCTGCCTTCCTCGCCGACCGGATCGCCACGGCCGCCGACTTCTTCTCCTTCGGCACCAACGACCTCACCCAGATGGCGTGGGGGTTCTCCCGCGACGACGTCGAGTCGTCGTTCTTCGCGACCTACTTCCAGCACGGCATCTTCGACGTCTCACCCTTCGAGTCGCTCGACCAGCTCGGCGTGGGCGGCATGGTCGAGATGGGCACGACGAAGGGACGCGAGACCAAGCCCGACCTCAAGGTCGGCGTCTGCGGTGAGCACGGCGGCGACCCGCTGTCGGTCCACTTCTTCGACCGCGTCGGGCTCGACTACGTCTCCTGCTCGCCCTTCCGGGTGCCGGTCGCCCGGCTCGAGGCCGGCCGGTCGGTGCTGGAGAAGCGCTGATCAGAACAGGGCGGACGCCAGGTTGCGTCGCCCGGCGAGCACGCGCGGGTCGTCGTTGCCGACGGCGGCGAACAGGCCAAGCAGGTGGTCGCGCGCCTTCTCGCGGTCCTTGTCGCTCGTGCGGGCGACGAGGTTGACCAGGCGGGTGAACGCGTCCTCCACGTGCCCGCCGAGCATGTCGAGGTCGGCGACCAGCGTCTGGGCGTCCACGTCGTCGGGGTTCTCGGCGGCGGCCGCACGGGCCGCGTTGAGGTCGACGCCCTGGGTGCGCTGCATGACCTTGGCGATCGCCAGGCCACCAGCGGCCTCGACGTCGGCAGGATTGGCGTCGACGAGCTTCTGGTACTCGGCGACGGCCGCATCGACGTCTCCGGCGGCCAGCGCGTCCTGGGCGGGGGCGTAGCGCGGGTCGACGACCTCCTCCTCGCCGTCGGCGGCGGGTGCCCCGCTCGAGCGCGGCTGGTGGCGGCCCGTGATGCCCTGCGCGGTGAGCTGCTGGCCGACCTGCGTCAGTGCGGTGCGCAGCTCCTCGATCGGCAGCGGGTCCTGCAGCAGCGGCATCGGACGACCGTCGACGACCGCGACCACCAGAGGGATCGAGGGGATCTGCATCGCCTGGGCGATCTGCGGGACCGCGTCGATGTCGACGAGGCCGAGCAGGAAGCGTCCCTCGTGCTCCTCGACCACCGTGGCGAGGTCGTCGGCGAGCTGTCCGCTCTCGGGCATCCGGGTGCGCGAGTAGAACGCCAGGAGCACCGGCGCGGTCATCGACTGCTCCAGCAGGCCCTGGAAGCCCTGCTCGTCGACCAGCACGCTGTAGGACGCCCCGCCGCCCGCCGGGGCGGCGGGCCGGCCGGTCGGGGCTCCCGCCTGCGGGGCGGGCTGCCCCAGCCCGGAGAGGTCGATGGCACCTGGACGGCTGAAGGGCTGCTGCGTCATGGCTCAATCCTAGGGAGCCGCGCCATGGAGCGGTCCCCGGGTCGGTAGCCTCGCGGCCATGGGATCCCGGGGTGCCGTGCTGTCACCACGCCACCGGCGCAACGTGGCACTGCTCGTACGCTTCGGCGCCGTCGGCGCCTCGGGAGTGGTGGTCAACCTCCTCACCCTCGTGCTCCTGCAGCGCCTCGGCCCGCACTTCGACGACGCCGTGGCCTCGCTCGGCGGCACGGACTACAACCTGCGCTGGTACCACGTCTACTCCACCGCGGCGTTCCTCGTCGCCAACCTGGCCAACTTCCAGCTCAACCGCACGTGGACCTTCCGGAGCACCCGGGCGGCCGCCTGGGCGCGCGAGTACTGGCCCTTCCTCGCCGTGGGGCTCGGCGCGCAGGCGATCGGCCTCGCGCTGCTCACCCTGCTGATGCACCCGCACTCGCCCGTCAGCCTGCCGAGCGACGTCTTCGACGACTCGTCCGGCCTGCGCAACCGCCTCTACTGGTCACAGCTGGTCGTGATCGCGCTCGTCACGCCGGTGTCGTTCGTGTTCAACAAGCTGTGGACCTTCGCCGCCGTCCGGTCGTGGCGGCTCGACCTCGGACCGTGAGGTGGGACAGGAGGTCGGACGTGGGGTGGGAGGGGTGCCTGGTGCGCATGTGACGGGCGCCACGAAGTGTGTCCGAACTGGGCAGGGGCGCGCCTGTCACCGCTCCCCTACCGCGTGGTAGAAAGTGCGGCGGAGCTCGACGGGAGGGACGCCAGGGCATGACGACATCGGGGTCGTACGACTTCACCGGATACCAGGTCCTGGTCATCGGTGGCACCCGCGGTGAGGGCCACACCATCGCCTCCTCCTTCGCGGCCTGCGGTGCCTCCGTGACGGTGACGGGCACGATGATGCTGCGCTCGCTCTACGAGAGCGACCTGTCGGCCTTCGACTACGAGTCGGTCAACCTGGCGCGCCAGCAGTCGATCGACCACCTGGTCGGCACGATCGACCACATCGACGTCCTCGTGCTCGCGGCGTCGTGCCACCTCCCCTACGGCTTGCCGCCGGGCGAGGAGGCGTTCATCGCCGAGGCGACCCGGTCCGGGCTGCTGGGCCCGACCTTCCTCACCACCCGCCTGCGCCTCAAGCTCGGCCAGAGCCCCGCCCTGGGCGGTGGTTGCGTGGTCAACACGGGCGCGGTGACGTCGTGGCTGCAGCTCGCGACGACGCCCGAGGCCGCCCAGCGCGAGCTCGTCGAGTCCACCGCACGGGCGGGCGACAACTGGGCCGGCCTGGGCGTGCGGGTCAACTCCGTGCTCCAGACCCAGCGGTCCGTCCTGCCGCGCCAGTACGCCCCGGCCTCGACACCGTCCGGCGGCAGTCGCGCCGCGGGCGGCACGCTGGTCCGCACCGCGCAGCCGCACGTGGGCGACGCCGTGGCCGACGCGACCCTGTTCCTGGCGAGCAGCGCCGCCGCGCGCATCACGGGGCAGACGCTGCGCATCAGCTGAGCGCGCTGCGACGTCGCATTCGCGCGAGTTCGGCGAAATGCCCTGCAGGCCGGTCTGGTCCAGTTACATTTCCCCCACACGGAAGCCACGAGAGATCCACAGGGTCTCGCCGCCGTCTCGGGTCGGTCGCTCCCTCGTCGCCAGAAAGGACGTCCCCTTGACCGCCGAACTCATCTCCCCGCCCTCCACCCGGAGCGGCACGTCCTGGGCCGCTCGCGCCTCACGGCGGCGCCGCGAGCAGCTCCTCGCCCGCACGCCCGCTGCCGACTCGCCCGTGCACCACCTGTGGGCCTCCCTCGTCGACGTCCTCGGTGCGATCGACGGCCCGTCCACCGCCCTCCTCGCCACCGCGAGCGGCGACCCGGTGGCGGCGCACGGCCTCGCCGGGTCCGACGTGGCACGCGTCGCCCGGCAGGACCGGGCGGTCTTCGGGGCGCGTCTCCCGTCTCCCGTGCCCGATGGTCCGGCGCCGGTGGAGACGGTCGAGCTGACCCTGGGCCTGCGCCACACCGTCATCGCGTCGGTGCCCGCGGGCGGGGGGCACCTGCTCTCGGTGACCGCGCAGGGCGTCAGCATCCAGGTGCTGGAGGCGTGGACGCGCCGACTCGCCGAGGACATCCGCGCGGCGCTCTCAGCCGCGGCCCGGTAGCCCGTCCAGCAGCTCGTCGGCCGCGGCGTACGGATCCACGTCGCCACTCGCCACCCGCGCTGCGAGGGCGTCGAGGTCGGCACCGGAGCCTGCGCTCCCCCAGCGCTCCTGCAGGGCGGCCAGCGCGACCGCCTCGACCTCGCCGCGCGCCCGTGCCGTACGCCGGCGCGTGAGCTCGCCCGACTCCTCCAGCCAGGCGGCGTGCCTGTCCAGCTCCTCCAGCAGGCGGTCGATGCCCTCCCCCGTGCTGGCCACGGTCTGCAGGACAGGTGGCCGCCACGCGCCGTCGCGGCGCTCCCCCATGCCGAGCATGGTGCGCAGCTCCCGCCGGGTCCGGTCCGCACCCTCGCGGTCGGACTTGTTGACGGCGTAGACGTCGCCGATCTCGAGGATCCCGGCCTTGGCGGCCTGGATGCCGTCGCCCATGCCGGGCGCGAGCAGCACCAGCGTCGTGTCGGCGAGGCCCGCGACCTCGACCTCGCTCTGGCCCACCCCGACGGTCTCCACGATCACCACGTCGCAGCCGGCCGCGTCGAGCACGCGCACCGCGTGCGGGGTCGACCAGGCCAGTCCGCCGAGGTGCCCGCGGGCCCCCATGGAGCGGATGAAGACCTCGCGGTCGAGGGCGTGGTCGCCCATGCGTACGCGGTCGCCGAGCAAGGCGCCCCCGGAGAACGGGGAGGACGGGTCGATCGCCAGGACCCCGACGCGCTTGCCGGCGCGGCGCATGCCGGTGACGAGGGCGCTCGTGGACGTCGACTTGCCGACGCCCGGGGCCCCGGTGATGCCGAGCACGTGCGCCCGCCCGGCGGTGCCCCGGAGGGCTGACATCACCTCCCGCAGGAGCGGCGACGCCGTCTCGACCAGCGTGATCAGGCGGGCCACGGCCGCCGGATCGCCCTCACGGGCGCGCGCGACGAGGTCGGGGACCGCGTCGGCGCCCCGCCCGCGCACGCGCCTCGCCGCACCCGCAGCGCCGTGGCTCACGCCATCCTCACGCAGAGGGGACGCGGATGATCAGGGCGTCGCCCTGGCCTCCGCCGCCGCACAGGGCGGCCGCGCCGACGCCGCCGCCGCGCCGCTGGAGCTCCAGCGCGAGGTGCAGCACGATGCGGGCGCCGGACATGCCGACCGGGTGACCGAGGGCGATCGCGCCACCGTTGACGTTGACCTTGTCGACGCTGACGCCGAGCTGCCGGGCGGACTCGATGCCGACGGCGGCGAAGGCCTCGTTGAGCTCGAAGAGGTCGATGTCGGAGACCTCGATGCCCTCCTTCTCCGCCGCCTTGGCGATCGCGTTGGCGGGCTGGAGCTGGAGCGAGGAGTCGGGGCCGGCGACCTGGCCGGAGGCGCCGATCTCGGCGAGCCAGGTCAGGCCGAGCTCCTCGGCCTTCGCCTTGCTCATCACGACCACGGCGCAGGCGCCGTCGGAGATCTGCGAGGCGGATCCGGCGGTGATGCTGCCGTCCTTGGCGACGGGCCGCAGGCCGGAGAGCGACTCGACGGTGGTGTCACCGCGCACGCCCTCGTCCTCCGCGACCGTGACGTCGCCACGGCGGCTGGAGATCGTGACGGGGACGACCTCGTCGTCGAAGACGCCGTTCTTCCAGGCCAGCGCCGCGCGCTGGTGGGACTGGGCGGCGAAGGCGTCCTGCTCCTCGCGGGTGAGGTTGGCGCCGGCGGCGTTGCAGCCGTCGGTCAGGCTGATCATCGCCTGGTCGGTGAACTGGTCGTAGAGAGCGTCGTAGGCCATCGAGTCGACGAGCGCGGTGTCGCCGTACTTGAAGCCCTCGCGGCTCTTCGGCAGCAGGTGGGGCGCCTGGGTCATCGACTCCATGCCGCCCGCGACGACGACCTCGTGCTCGCCCGCGCGGATCAGCTGGTCGGCCATCGCGATGGCGTTGATGCCCGACAGGCACACCTTGTTGATGGTGATGGAGGGGACGTTCATCGGGATGCCGCCCTTGACCGCCGCCTGGCGGGCGGTGATCTGCCCGGCGCCGGCCTGGATGACCTGGCCCATGATCACGTAGTCGACCTGCTCGCCGGTCACGCCGGCCTTCTCCAGGGCGCCCTTGATGGCGACGCCGCCGAGGTCGGCGGCCGACTGGTCCTTGAGACCGCCGAGCAGGCGGCCGATCGGGGTGCGAGCCCCTGCGACGATGACGGAACCGGTCATGAGAGTCCTCCAGGCGTGCGGGTGTGGGTGCTGCTCCTTTGGACGATACCCATGCGGACGCCTCCACCGGCAGGGTGTGCGACCCGGCCGTCGTGAGGCACACGTCACACCCCCTCGCGGCCCCCCTGCGCCGGAGTGCACGATGGGCCCATGAGCACCCCCGACCTCCCGGACGACGTCCGGCACCTGTTCACCGCCATCGACCACGTCGGCATCGCCGTGCCCGACCTCGACGAGGCGATGGCGTTCTACCGCGACGCGTACGGCATGCAGGTCCTCCACGAGGAGGTCAACGAGGAGCAGGGCGTGCGGGAGGCGATGGTCGGGGTCGGCGACTCCGGCTCGTGCATCCAGCTCCTGGCTCCGCTCACGCCGGAGTCCACGATCGCGAAGTTCCTCGACCGCAACGGCCAGGGCATCCAGCAGCTCGCCTTCCGCGTCGACGACGTGGAGCACGTCGCGGACGTCCTGCGCGAGCGCGGGCTGCGCCTGCTCTACGACGCCCCGAAGCGCGGGACGTCGGACAGCCGGGTCAACTTCATCCACCCCAAGGACGCCGGCGGCGTGCTGGTCGAGCTGGTCGAGCCCGCCGCCGCACCGCACTGAGCCGGACGGGTCACGGCACGAGGTAGTCGCTGTCGCGCGCGTCCGTGACGAGCATGTGGCCCGGCGCATGCGCGATGGCCAGCGGCGGGCGCGACTCCATGACCGCTGCCTGCGGCGTGACACCGCACGCCCAGAACACCGGGACCTCGCCGGGGCGTACGTCGACCGGGTCGCCGAAGTCGGGCCTGGAGAGGTCGGCGATGCCGAGCGCCGCCGGGTCGCCCACGTGCACGGGCGCCCCGTGCACGGCGGGATAGCGCGAGGTGATGCGCACGGCGTCGGCGACCTGCTCGGCCGGCACCGGCCGCATCGACACCACGAGCGGCCCGGAGATCGCCCCGGCCGGTCGGCACCGCCGGCTGGTGACGTACATCGGGACGTTGACCCCCTGCTCCACGTGGCGCACCGGCACCCCGCCCTCGACCAGCGCGGACTCGAACGTGAAGCTGCAGCCGACGAGGAACGACACGAGGTCCTCGCGCCACCACCCCGAGACGTCGGTCGTCTCCTCGGCGAGCTCGCCGTCGACGTAGACGCGGTAGGCGGGGAGGTCGGTGCGGACGTCCCCGTCGAGCAGCGGACCGGACACCTCGCCCGCCTCGAGGACGTCGAGCACGGGGCACGGCTTGGGGTTGCGCTGGGCGAAGACCAGGAAGTCGAGGGCCAGGTCGCGCGGCAGCACCATCAGGTTGGCCTGGGTCCACCCGCGGCTCCAGCCGGCCGTCGGCGTCACCATCCCCTCGCGGAAGAGCTGCCTGGCCGCGCGCGGCGTGAGCCCGGCACGATCCCGGGAGTGGTCGTCGGTCGGGTGGGACGTCATGGGGCCTCGATCCATCGGAAGCGCACGGGGTCCCCCGGGCGCAGCTGTGCGGCACGGTCGACGTCGGCGTCGACGACGACTGCGACCACCGGATAGCCGCCGGTCACCGGGTGGTCGGCCAGGAACAGCACGGGCTCCCCGCTCGGCGGCACCTGTACGGCGCCCCGCCAGGCGCCCTCGCTGGGCAGCTCCTGGTGGCGGGCCGGACGCAGGGAGTGCCCACCGAGGCGCATGCCGACGCGGTTGCTCCGCTCGGTCACCGCCCAGGTGCTCGTCACGAAGGCGTCGACGTCCTCGACCCAGCTGTCACGCGGCCCGCGCACTGCGCGCAGGACCACCTCGCCGGAGAGGTCGGGCGCGGCGACGGAGTCGACCTCGGGGAACCGGTCACCCGGGGTGCCGACCGGCAGCACGTCGCCGGCCGTGAGCGGCGCCGGTCCGAGGCCGGAGAGGACGTCGCTGGCGCGGGACCCGAGCACCCGCTCGGCCGCCACACCGCCGCGGACGCCGAGGTAGGACCGCAGGCCGGCGGCGGGTTGGTCCAGCACCACGCGGGCGCCCGGCGCGGCGAAGAACACCGCGTGCGAGCCGATGTCGCGGCCGTCGACGCGCACCGGGCAGGGCGCACCGGTGACGCAGCACCACAGGCCCTCGTCGAGCACCACGACCTCCAGGCCGCCGTAGGTGACCTCGACGGCCGCGGCGTCGTCGGAGTTGGCCAGCGCGCGGTTGACCTGCCGCAGGGCCCCTCGGTCGGCCGCACCCGAGCGGCCGACCCCCACGCCGGACAGTCCGCGGCGGCCGAGGTCCTGCACCAGCGCCAGCGGTCCCGTCGCGTGCACGCGCAGCGCCCGGGTCACGACGTCACCTGCACGAAGCGGACGCGCACGCCCGGGGAGAGCAGGGCCGCCGGGTCGCGCTCGAGGTCCCACAGGGTGGCGTCCGTGCGCCCGATGAGCTGCCAGCCGCCGGGCGAGGGGCGCGGGTAGATGCCGGAGTACTCCCCCGCCAGCCCGACCGCACCGGCCGGCACCCGCGTCCTGGCCTCCGTCCGGCGTGGCACGTGCAGGCGCTCGTCCTCCCCGAGCAGGTAGCCGAACCCGGGGGCGAAGCCGCCGAAGGCCACCCGCCAGGTCTGGCCGGTGTGGGCGGCGACGACGTCGTCGACCGAGAGGCCCGTCAGCTCCGCGACGTCCGCGAGGTCGTCGCCGTCGTAGGTGACCGGCACCTCCACCAGCGGGCTGTCGTCCACGCCCGCGGCGTCCGGCTCCGGCGAGACGCCCGCGAGGACCTGCCGGAGGTCCGCGACCGCGACGGCGTCGCTGGCCACCACGAGGACCGTGCGCGCGGCAGGGACGATCTCGCCGACCGCTCCCGAACGGCACGAGCGCAACGCGGCGGCGTACGCCACGGCCTCCGCCGTCGAGCCGAGCTCGACCAGGACCGCCCGGTCGCCGTAGGGCAGCAGCTCGACCCGTGGAGTCGTCATGCGAAGGCGCCCAGCTCGACGCCCTGCGCGGCGAGCGCGTCGCGGACGGCCGCCGCCATCGCGACGGCACCGGCGCTGTCGCCGTGGACGCAGACCGAGTCGGCCTCGATCCGCACGACCGATCCGTCCGCCGCGACCAGGGTGCCCTCGGTGACCAGGCGCACCACCCGGGCCGCGACCTCGTCGGGGTCCGACAGCACCGACCCCGGCTCCGTACGCGGCACGAGCGTCCCCTCGGGGGTGTAGGCCCGGTCGGCGAAGGCCTCGCGGACCGTGCGCAGGCCGGCCTCCTCCGCCGCCGCCAGCAGCCGCGACCCGGGCAGCCCGAGCACGGGCAGCGACGGGTCGTACGCCCGCACCGCCGCGACGACCGCCCGCGCCTGCGCGTCGTGGTGCACGGTGGCGTTGTAGAGGGCGCCGTGCGGCTTGACGTAGGCGACGCGGGTGCCGGCCACGCGCGCGAGCGCCTCGAGGGCTCCGATCTGGTAGGTCACGTCGTCCGCGAGCTCGACGGGGTCGTAGTCGACGAACCGGCGCCCGAAGCCGGCCAGGTCGCGGTAGCCCACCTGCGCCCCGACGACCACCCCGTGCCGCGCCGCGGTCTCGCAGCACTGCCGCAGGGTCGAGGCGTCGCCGGCGTGGAACCCGCAGGCCACGTTGGCGCTGGTGACGACCTGCAGCACCCGCTCGTCGTCACCGAGCTCCCAGCGTCCGAACGACTCACCGACGTCGCTGTTGAGGTCGATCCGCGGGACGCTCACAGGTCGCCCAGCAGCAGGAGTGCGTTGTAGCCGAGGTAGAGCGTCAGCAGCCAGGCGATCGCGCCGACGGCCAGGAGCCACCCCGGGTAGCGGTAGCCGTGGAGCAGGTCGCGACGGCGCCAGGCCACCCACAGCAGCACCCCGAACCCGATCGGGAGGATGAGCCCGTTGAAGGTGCCGGCGAAGATCAGCAGCTGGGTGGGCGCCTGCTCGATGATCAGGTAGATCACCGCGCAGAAGGCGATGAAGGTGACCGTGATGAGGCTGCGGGTGCGCTCGGCCGTCGCCGACGTGGTCACGAACGAGACCGACGTGTAGGCCGCGCCGATGACCGACGTGAGCGCGGCCGACCACAGGATCACACCGAAGACGCGGAGACCGGCCTCGCCCGCCGCGGCGCTGAAGGCGGCGCCCGCGGGCCCGCCGACCGCGTCCTGCGAGAGCACGGCGCCGCCCGCGACGACGCCCAGGATCGCGAGGAAGAGCAGGATCCGCATCAGGCCGGTGACGAGGATGGACACGACGGAGCTGCGGGTGATGTCGCCGACGTGCTCGGGGCCCGTCAGCCCGGAGTCGAGCAGGCGGTGGGCGCCGGCGTACGTGATGTAGCCCCCGACGGTGCCGCCGATGATCGTGGTGGTGGCCACGAAGTCGAAGGTGTCGGGGCGCACGACGCTCACCAGCGCCTCCCCGACCGGCGGCGACGAGCTGACGGCGATCCCGAGGGTGGCCACGATCATGAGCAGGCCCAGGAGCACCACGATCCGGTCGAGCGCCACACCGGCGCGGCGACTCAGGAAGATGCCCACCGCGATGGCGGCCGACGCCGCGCCGCCGATGCGCGGGTCGAGGCCCAGCATGGCGTTCACGCCGAGACCGGCGCCGGCGATGTTGCCGATGTTGAAGACCACTCCGCCGAGGAACACCAGCCCGGCGAGCAGGAAGCCGACGCCCGGCAGCACGGCGTTGCCGAGCTGGTGGGCCCGCAGGCCGGAGACGCCGATGACCCGCCACACGTTCATCTGCACGGCGATGTCGACCACGATCGAGATGACGATCGCGCAGGCGAAGGCCGCGCCCAGGGTGATCGTGAAGTTCGCCGTCTGGGTGATGAAGCCGGGCCCGATGGCGCTGGTCGCCATCAGGAACACGGCGCCCATCACCGCCGTACGGCTGAACCCGGACGCCCCGTGGGGCTGGCTTCCGGCGGGCTGGCCGGCGGGAGTGCCGGCTGGTGTGTGCTGGGTCATACCGGGACATTAAGGATTGTTCAACAATTCTTCAATACCCCTCATGTTAATGATCCATTACGCTGCGACACATGGGCACCACTGACCCCTCGAGCACCACGGGTGACGGACGCAGCGCACTCGACGCCGTGCTCGACGAGGTCCTCGCGGCCCGCCGCGCGGAGCGCACTGTCATGAGCACTTCTGCGGACCGCGCGGCCCGCGTGGTGCGCGAGCAGGTCGTGGAGGGCCACCTCCGCTCCGGCACCCGCCTCCCGGAGGAGCGCCTCGCCGGCGCCCTCGGCGTCTCCCGGAACACCCTGCGCGAGGCCCTGAGCCAGCTGGTCGCCGAGCGGATCCTGGTGCGCGAGACCAACCGGGGCGTCGTCGTCGCGACGCCGGCGGTCGTGGACGTCGAGGACGTCTACCGCGTACGCCGCCTCGTCGAGCCCGCCGCCCTCGCGCGGGGCACCGGCCACACCCCCGAGCGCATAGCGGCCGTAGCCGCGGCCGTGACCGAGGGGCGCGAGGCGGGTGAGCGCGGCGACTGGGACGGGGTCGCGTCGGCCAACCAGCACTTCCACCGCGCCGTCGTGTCGCTGGCGGGCAGCCCGCGCCTCGACGCCCAGATGGACCTGCTCCTCGCCGAGATGCGCCTGTTCTTCCACCAGATGGGCGCACCCGAGCGGTTCCACCGGCCATACCTGGAGGAGAACGCCGCCATCGCCGGACTGCTCACCTCGGGCGACCGGCAGGGCGCGGCGGACCGGCTCGACGCCTACCTGGCCGCCGCCGAGGGCCAGCTCGTGGCCGCCTTCCGCGACCGCGACTGAGACCCCGTCAGCTCGAGAAGCACCCGCACCAACCCCGCTGGATCGATCCAAGGAGCCTGCGGCCGCGGCATAGGTCACACTCGGGTGACACGGCATATACCCGTCGGTACCTTTCACGCACCCGAGCCCCGACGCCCCCGATGCCCCAGGAGCCAGCACGTGCAGAACATCCTCGAAGCGATCCAGTCCGGCAGTGCGACCTCGGAGGACTTCGCCAGCCTCGAGCTCCCCGAGTCCTACCGCGCGGCCTTCGTGAAGAAGGACGAGGTGGACATGTTCGAGGGGTTGGCCTCCAAGGACAAGGACCCCCGCAAGTCCCTCCACGTCGACGAGGTCGCGCTCCCCGAGCTCGGCCCCGGCGAGGCGTTCGTGGCCGTGATGGCCAGCGCGATCAACTACAACACCGTGTGGACCTCGATCTTCGAGCCGGTCTCCACCTTCGGCTTCCTCGAGCGCTACGGCCGCAACTCCGAGCTCACCAAGCGCCACGACCTGCCCTACCACGTGGTCGGCTCCGACCTGTCCGGCGTCGTGCTCAAGACCGGCCCCGGCGTGACCAAGTGGAAGCCCGGCGACCGCGTGGTGGCCCACTGCCTGTCCGTCGAGCTCGAGGGCCCCGACGGCCACAACGACACGATGCTCGACACCGAGCAGCGGATCTGGGGCTTCGAGACCAACTTCGGCGGTCTGGCCGACGTCGCGATGGTCAAGGCCAACCAGCTGATGCCCAAGCCCGAGCACCTCACCTGGGAGGAGGCCGCCTCCCCCGGCCTCGTCAACTGCACCGCCTACCGCCAGCTCGTCTCCAAGAACGGCGGCGACATGAAGCAGGGCGACAACGTCCTCATCTGGGGCGCCTCGGGCGGCCTGGGCGGCTTCGCGACGCAGTACGCCCTCAACGGCGGCGCCACCCCCGTGTGCGTCGTCTCCAACGAGGAGAAGGCCGCCATCGCCCGCAGCATGGGCGCGGAGCTGATCATCAACCGCTCCGAGGAGGCCTACAAGTTCTGGAACGACGAGGGCACCCAGCAGGACCCGAAGGAGTGGAAGCGCTTCGGCGCGAGGATCCGCGAGCTCACCGGCGGCGAGGACATCGACATCGTCTTCGAGCACCCCGGTCGGGAGACCTTCGGCGCCTCGGTGTTCGTCACCCGCAAGGGCGGCACCATCACCACGTGTGCGTCGACCTCGGGCTACATGCACGAGTACGACAACCGCTACCTGTGGATGAACCTCAAGCGCATCATCTCCAGCCACTTCGCCAACTACCGCGAGTCGTGGGAGGCCAACCGCCTCATCGCGAAGGGCAAGATCCACCCCACCCTGTCGAGGACCTACACCCTCGAGGAGGTCGGCCAGGCCTCGCTCGACGTCCACCACAACGCCCACCAGGGCAAGGTCGGCGTCCTCTGCCTGGCGCCCGAGGAGGGACTCGGCGTCCTCGACCACGAGATGCGCGCCCAGCACGAGGACGCCATCAACCGGTTCCGCGGCGTCTGAGCCAGGTTCCACCAGCGCCTGAGATCTTTCACACCCCGGTTCGCGCGACTCCGACGGGAGTCGTCCGCGAGCCGGGGTGTGTCAATCGGTCGGCATCGGACAGACTGGCACCGACGCAGTCCGTACGACGTGAGAGTGGGTGCCGCAGCATGGCTTCCGACCAGGGCCTGTCCATCTTCGACGAGCCGGAGTCCGGCGACGGGGCGAAGAACGCCGACAACGCCGCGGAGGAGACGCAGGTGCTGCCGGTGACCCCGAAGGACGAACCACGCGCCGCAGGGTCGCGGCCCGCGGGCGAGAAGGCAGCGGGCGAGAAGGTCGCGGCCGAGAAGCCTGCGGCGAAGCCGGAAGAGCCCGAGCCGACCGTGAAGGCGCCGGTCATCCCGCCGCCGGCGCAGCGTCCGGCCTCGACGCCTGCCCCGGTCGCCCAGCGCCCGGCCTCGCCTGCCACCACCCCTGCCACCACCCCCGCCAGCCCGCCCGTGACCCCGCCCTCCCCTGCGGCGGCCCCGCTGCCGGTCGTGCGACGGGGCGGCTACGACAAGGCTGCGGTCGACCAGCGCGTCGGGCAGCTCCAGACCGAGAAGTCCGGCCTGGCCACCAGCCTCGCCAGCAGCGAGCAGCGCGTCATCGAGCTCGAGGACGAGCTCGAGCGGCTGCGTGCCGAGGCCGCCGAGAACGCCAACCCGACGTACGCCGGGCTGGGCGGTCGCGCGACGTCGATGCTCAAGCTGGCCGAGGACGAGGCCGCCGACGTGCGCACCGCCGCGCGACGGGAGGCCGACGAGATCCGCGCCCAGGCCGAGCGCGACGCCCACAGCATCCGCGCCGACGCAGCCCGCGAGGCCGACGACATGCGGATGGTGCAGCTCAAGGAGCTCGACGAGATGCGCGCGCGGATGACCGCCGACGCCGAGACCGAGCGCAGCCTGGCCAAGGCCGAGGCCGAGGACCTGCTCGCTGCCGCGCGCCGCGAGTCCGACCAGATCCGCCTGGCCGCGGAGCAGGAGACCAACGAGATGCGGGTCACCGCGACGCGCGAGGCCGAGCAGGCCCGCGCGGCCGCCGACCGCGAGGTGCAGGAGGCGAGGCGCACGCTGGCGGTGGAGAAGGAGCGCCTGACGCGCGAGGCCGCCGAGCACCACAGCAACGCCACCGCGGAGACCCAGCGCCTCGTCGCCGAGGCCGAGGCGCGTGCCACCGCTGCCGAGCAGCGGGCGCGGGAGGCCACCACCCAGGCCAACACCCACCGCCAGCAGGCGCAGTCGGAGTCCGAGGGCCTGCTCGCCCGGGCCCGTCGCGAGGCCGAGCAGATCGTCGCGTCGGCGCGCACCCAGGCGGACTCGATCGGGGCGACCCGCATCGCCGAGGCCGAGCGCGAGCTCGCCAACATCCAGGCCGAGGTTGATCGCGCCGCCAGGCGACGTGACGCCATCACCGCCCAGCTCGGCGCCCTGCGCGACGTCGTCGCCGGCTTCGACGAGGACGAGTCCTGAGCTGGCGCGACCGGCTCCGCGGGGTCCTGGGCTCCAGCGGCGCCGGCTCCAGCGGCGCCGGCTCCGCTGACACCGGTCCCGCGGACGCGGAGACTGAGTCCGCGGCCGAGCCTGCGAAGGCGTCCGCGCCGCCCGCGCGGTCCGCGCCGGCCGAGCCGGCGCCCGCACCCCTGCTGCTGCGCCACTCCCCCTTCAACATCGGGTTCTTCGGCGCCCTGGGTGCACTCATCGCGATCTTCCTGAGCCAGCAGCTGCTGAGCATCTCCTCGGTGCTGATCCTGCTGGTGATGTCGATGTTCCTCGCGATCGGCCTCAACCCGGTCGTGGAGTCCTTCATGCGCCGCGGCATGCGTCGCGGGCTCGCCGTCCTCCTGGTCCTCGTCGTCGTGATCGGGGTGCTCGCGCTCTTCGTCGTCGCCATCGCACCGGTGATCAGCGAGCAGATCACCGCCATCACCCGCAACGCCCCGGGCTGGCTCGACGACCTCCAGAGCAACGCGCAGATGCAGAAGCTCGACGCCAAGTACGACGTCATCGCCAAGGCCCGCGACTACATCCAGAACGGCGACTTCGGCCAGCGTGTCTTCGGCGGAGCGCTCGGCGTCGGCCTCAGGGTGCTCTCGGCCCTGGCCAACAGCCTGATCGTGGTCGTGCTGATGATCTACTTCCTCGCCTCGCTGCCGAGCATCAAGAACGCCGCCTACTCCCTCGCCCCCGCCTCGAAGCGGGCCCGGGTCAGCGAGCTCGGCGACCAGATCATCCGGTCGATCGGCGCCTACGTCGCCGGCGCTTTCGTCGTCGCCCTGTTCGCCGGAGTGAGCACGCTCGTGTTCTCGTTCATCGTCGGGCTCGGCGACTACGCCTTCGCCCTCGCCTTCGTCGTCGGGCTGTTCTCGCTGATCCCGGTCGTCGGAGCGTTCGTCTCCGGGGCGCTCATGACGCTCCTCGCCCTGACGGTCTCGCCGACCGTCGCCCTGGTGGCGCTGGTCTACTACATCGCCTACCAGCAGCTGGAGTCCTACCTCATCTACCCGCGCATCATGAAGAAGTCGGTGGACATCCCGGGTTCGGTCACCGTTGTCGCAGCGCTCGTGGGCGGCTCGCTGCTCGGGATCATCGGCGCCCTGCTCGCCGTCCCGGTCGCGGCAGCCCTCCTGCTGCTGCACCGCGAGGTGTTCCTCAAGCGGCAGGACGCCCGCTGAGTGACTCCTCGGGCTCCGGCAGGGGCTCGACGACGAGCGGCACCCGGCCCTCGCCCAGCTTGACCACGACGACGCCGGCGAGCACGAGCAGCCCGCCGGCCAGCTGGATCGGGCGCGGTAGCTCACCGAGCAGTGCCCACGTCCACAGCACGGCCGCCAGCACCTCGCCGAGGGCGACGAAGGAGGCGAGCCGGCTGCCGAGCCGACGGCCCGCCGCGATGCCGGTGACGTAGGCGAGGGCCGCGGTGACGAGTCCGAGCGCGACGACGGCGACCCACCACGGCACCGCGACCCCGTCGTAGACGGCGTCGTCGGTGGACCAGTCGAAGGGCAGCAGGCCCGAGCCGCCGGCCACCACGAGGACGGTGGCTCCCACCACCAGGCCACCCGCGGCGAGACTGAGGCCCGGCAGGCCGTTGCTCTCGTCGGCGGAGATCACGAAGTAGGTGGCGGCGCCCACCATCGCGCCGAGCGCCCAGAGCACGCCCGCCGTGCTCAGCTCGGCCCCGGAGACCACGTCGAGCACGAGAGCGAGCCCGCCCATGGCGAGCAGGCCGCCCAGCACCGTGAGCCGCGACGGGCGGTGGCCGTGCCGCAGCCAGAGCCACACGACCACGGCGACGGGAGCGGTGTACTCGAGCAGGAGCGCGACGCTGACCTGCATGTAGGTGACGGCGTAGAAGTAGCACAGCTGCGCCCCCGCGACGGCAGCGATGCCGTAGACGGTGACCAGTCCCGCGTTGTCGCGCAGGAGGTGCCAGCGACCGCGCAGCGCCAGCGCGCCGGGCACGACGAGGACGACAGCCGCGAGCAGCACCCGTACGGTCACCGCCGCACCGGCGCTCCACCCCGTGTCGAGCAGCCCGCGCGCGAGGGCGCCGGACAGTCCGAACGAGGTGGCCGACGCCACCGCGAGCACCAGCCCGGCGGCCGTCCGGGAGGACCGCGTGTCATGAGTCAAAGACGTCACGGTCATGACCGTAGGCGCGGCTGATGTAATGTGTCAACATGCTTTTCACGGATGACACCGACGCGGCGCTCCAGGCCGCGGTCGCCCTCGTCAACTCCACCGACGAGCCCGGCGACCCGCTCGGGTCCGTGGACGACCTGTCAGCGTTCCTCGCCGCCTGGTCCTACACCGGTCGCCACGACGCCACGCCCCAGGAGCTGGAGTCCGTACGCCGGTTGCGCCCGTCGCTCAAGGCGCTGCTGCTGGCCGGTCGCGACGAGGCCGCCGGACTCGTCAACGCGATGCTGGCGCAGGCCAGGGCACTCCCCCAGCTCCAGCGCCACGACCACTGGGACTGGCACCTGCACGCCGTCGACCCCGACCGTCCGCTCGACGAGCGGGTCGTGGTGGAGACGGCGATGGCGATGGTCGACGTGATCCGCGCCGACGAGATGTCGCGGCTCGCACGCTGCGCGGCCGACGACTGCGACGACGTGGTGCTCGACCTGTCGCGCAACCGCTCGCGGCGCTACTGCTCCACCACCTGCGGCAACCGCGAGGCCGTTGCCGCCTACCGCGCCCGGCAGCGGGCCTGAGCCGCACCGCCGGCGGTCAGGTCGGCGAGGCCGGCGAGGCCGGTGCGGCCGCTCAGGCCAGGAACCGCCGCATCACCTCGAGGAAGACCTCCGGCTGCTCCGAGTGCACCCAGTGGCCGGCGTCCTTGATCAGGACCCGCCGGTTGCGCGGGAACCTGCGGTCCATCTCGACCGCGTACTCGTCGGAGATGTAGTCCGACCGCGCGCCGCCGACCCAGAGCACCGGTCCGTCGTAGGTCGCGTCGCCGAGCTCGTCACCGGGCCACCCCACGAGGTCGGCCATGTGCTCGCCGAGCAGGTCGAGGTTGAGCTGCCAGTGCCAGCCGTCGTCACCGCGCCGCAGGTTCTGCAGCAGGAAGCTCCGCACGACCCGGTTCGGGACGGCGTCGCGCAGCGCTGCCTCCGCCTGGTCGCGCCGCTCCAGGGCGCCGAGGTCGAGGGAACGCATGGTGTCGATGTAGCCGACGAACTCCCGCCCGCTCTCGTACGTCACGGGGGCGACGTCGACGACGGCCAGCCGCTCGACGAGGTGGGGGTGTCGCAGGGCCAGGCACATCGCGATCTTGCCGCCCATCGAGTGACCGACGAGGGCGACCGGCTCGTCGCCCAGCTCGGCGGCGACCAGGTCGGCCAGCTCGAGGTAGTCGAAGGTCTCGGTCCACGGCGAGCGGCCGTGGTTGGGCATGTCGAGGAGCAGCACGCGATGGTCGGCGCTGAGCGCCTTGCCGGCCTGCGTCCAGTTCTTGCCCTGGCCGAAGAGTCCGTGGCAGAAGACGACGCGCTGCCCGGACTCGCCGAGCTCGGTGCGGTGCAGGCTCACGTCACCATCCTGCCGCAGCGCGACCGAGCGGTGCGTGCGGGGCCCGACGACGCTCAGAAGTCGAAGCCGTCGAACAGGTCGCCGATGCCGTCGCCGATCCCGCCGAACATGTCACCGATGCCCTCGCCGATCGCTCCGATGCCCTCGCCCAGGCCGTCGAAGCCACCACCGAAGAGCATGCCCATGAACATCCAGTCCATCGGACCGAAGCCACCGAAGTAGCCCTGGGCGTAGGGCTGGTAGGCGCGGCCGCCCTGCCAGTAGGGCACCCGGCGCGAGCCCACCATGACCTTGCGGATGTCGGGCTCGGCACCGGCCCGCACCCGCTCCACGTCGAGGGCACACGCGGGCACGTCGCGCGCCGCGCCGCCCGGCGGCGTCCACGGCACGTCGGCGACGGACAGGCCGTGGCGCGGGTCGAAGAAGCACGGCGGGCGTCGCTGCGGCAGGGGCTCGCCCGCCACCCGGGCGCGTACGCATGCCATCGCGTAGCGGCCGTCCTCGAGGATCTCGGTGACGTTCCTGACCTCCTCCGGCCTGGTCAGGGCAGCGGCCGCGGTCTTGGCCGACTCGTAGGAGTCGAGCGCACGCTGGTAGTCGGCGTTGGCGCCGGGGTCGAGCGGCTCGCCGGCCAGCTCGATGTCGAGGTCCTGGAGCTCGACGCCGAGGGCGGTGACGTCCTCCTCGGCGAGCTTCTTCACCGGGGCGACCTCGGCCTCGACGCGGGCGAGCTCACGCTTCTTGCCCGACTTGCCGGCAGCCACCGCGACCGCCGTCAGCCCGCCGAGGACGACCAGCACGAGGACGAGTTCCATGGACCCAGAGTACGCAGCGGCGGCAAGGCAACAGGGGCGCACACAGGAGCCTCGAACCTGCGAGAGCAGGCCGCCCATCGACCCCCGACGATGTGCGGCCTGCTCCGACAGGCGGCCGGTCGGCTGCGAGACCATCCCCTCGTGCAGTCCCGTCGCCCCGGCGTACGAGAAGGATCCCGCGAGACGGTGCTGCCCAGCATCCGTAGTCCTACGTATCTCTCGGGCCCGGGAGCGATAGGTTCGATCCGTGCTGTCCCCCTGCCTCGGTCGTGACGACGTACGGCGCGCGCTGCACGAGGCGCTCGGGGAGTCCCGCTGGGTGAGCGTCGTGGGCCCGCCCGGCAGCGGCAAGACCCTGCTGGTGCGCCACGTCGCCGCCGAGACGACCGCCGGGACGACCGCCGGGACGGCCGACGGGACGACCGACGGGGCTGCCGCTGGATCGACCCTCGCCTGGGTCGACGCCCGCACCCTGCGCACCCTCGACGACCTGCTCGTGGCCGCGCTCGAGAGCCTGGACTCCGAGACGGCTCCCGGCGACGCCCTCGTCGGCGCCCTCGGCCGTGCGGTCGACGGACGCGCGTGCCTGCTGGTCCTCGACGGTCTCGACCTCGACGCCACGGGGGCCGGCCCGGTGCTCCAGGCGATGCTGGAGAGCACCACCGACGCCCGCGTGGTGGTGACCGCGCTGACGACGGCCGGCGAGCCGCTCGAGTCGGTCGTCCGGGTCGGTCCGCTCCCCGTGCCGGCCCATCGAGCGCCGCTGGAGGGCCCGGCCGTCGAGCTGTTCCTGCGCCGGATCCGCGCGGCCGGCGGACAGCTGGTCGACCTGGACGCACAGGCGCACGAGGTACGCCGCCTGCTCGGCGCGACCGGCGGACTGCCGCTGCTGATCGAGCAGGTGGCGGTGCAGTCCGCCCTGGTCGGGCTCGCCAACGCGATGTCGACGGTCAGCCTCGACCAGGCCGTCGACTCCGCGCACGACCTGCTGGACGACGCGAGCGCGACCGCGCTGCGCCGCATCGGGCTGTTGGACTTCCGCGTCGGCCTCGGCGTGCTCGCCCGGGTGCTGGACGTCCCGGTCTCCGAGGCCGCGGAGATCGCCGGCAACCTCGTGCGTCGCAGCCTGCTCGAGGTGGACGTCCGGGGCCAGTTCGACATGCTCTCCCCCATCCGCGGTCGCTCGCGCGCACTCGCCCGCCCGGAGGACCACGACGCGGTCGCCGCGGGCCTGCTGGCGTGGGCCGAGGCGAACGCGCCGGCCCACGACAACTACGGGGCCGCCGATGCCGAGTGGTTGCGCGACCTGCCGGCGATGCGCCACGCGGTGCTGACCGCCTGCGCCGACCCTGCGACGCGGGCCGAGGGCTACTCCGTGGCCAACCGCATCTTCTCCTCGCTCTACACCTCGATGCGCACGCGCGGGGCCGTCGAGATCCTCGAGGGCGCGCTCGCGTTCGGCGACGGACCACCGACCCTCGGCGCACAGATCGCCCGACGCGCCGGGATCGCAGCCTCGGAGATGCGTGGCACCTACGAGGGGCTGTGGTTGCTCGACCGTGCCGACCAGCACGCCTCCTCCGCGCCGCGCCCCGAGGAGCAGCTCGCCAAGACCGCCTCGATCCGCGCCGAGATGCACCTCGACGCGGGTGATCTCGCCAGCGCGGAGGCGGAGGCCAAGCGCGCGCTCAGCCTCGACCCGGAGGGTTCGATCAGCCGGCAGGCCACCCGCACGCTCGCCGACGTGTACGCCTCGCAGGGCCGCTTCGCCGAGGCGACGCAGGCCGCGAGCGAGGCCATGCCTGCCCGCACCACGGGTGACGAGCGCTGGATCGACCTCTCGCTCCGGACGGTCCTCGCCCGGATCGCGCTCGAGCAGGGCCGCATCGCCGAGGCGGTCGCCGGGACGCGGGCCGTGGTCCTGGAGGCGCGCGAGCTGGCCGAGGACCGCGTCGGCCTCCTCGCCGAGACCCTCCTGCGCGGCCTCGACCCCACCTGGGAGCCGACCGAGGTCGTGCGGGAGACCCTGCCGTGGGCCGTACGCCTCCCCGTGCTGGCCCAGGACGGTCGCGACCTGCTGGTGCGCGGCGAGTCCAGGCAGGCTGCCGGCCTGGCCGCCGACGTCGTGGCGCTCGCCGACTCCGCGAGGCTCGGCCGCGACGGCGTGGACGCGCGCCTGCTGCTCGGCCGCGCGCTGGTGGACCTCGGCGACCTCGACCAGGCGACGACGACCTACCTCACCGCCCTCGAGCACTGCCGCTCGATGCGGCTCCCGCTCCGCGCCGCCGACGTCCTCGACGGCCTCGCCGCGGTGGCGCGCGCCCGCGACATGTCGGAGGCCCGGTCGCTCGCCGCCGCCGCCTTCGCCCTCCGTACGCCCCGGATGGCCGTGCGCTGGGGCTACTCCGCCGACTTCGACATCGTCCCGGCGAGCCGGCCCCCGGCAGGGTGGATCGACGGGGACGAGCTGTCCGCGGACGCCGTCACGCTGGTCACGGCCGTGTTCAACCGGCCCACGTCGGCGCAGCCGTCCGTGCTCGACTCGCTCACGGCGGCGGAGCGGCAGGTCGCCGAACGGGTGGCACACGGGCTCACCAGCCGGCAGATCGCCGAGGAGCTGTTCGTCTCGCCGCGCACCGTGGACGCCCACCTCACCCACATCTACCGCAAGCTCGACATCAACACCCGCGCCCGGCTGGCCGCGCTGGTCGTCGACAGCCGCTGAGGCCGTGGCTCCGGTCGGCCCGGGGCGGCTCCGGTTGGCGTCCGGGCAGTCGCCGGCGTGCCAACTCACCGGTTGGCGGGCCAACTCGTCAGTTGGCGACTTGGGGGACCCGGCAGGCCCTTCCAGTCCACCCAGCTCGCCAACCGGCGAGTAGCGACGCTGTCGGTGGGGAGGGGCACGATGGGCTCCATGAGCCGCACGATCCAGGTCACCTTCGACGCCCACGACCCCGAGGCGCTCTCGCGCTTCTGGGCCGACGCGATGGGCTACGTCAACCCAGCCCCGCCCGGGCGCGAGCTCGCGCCGGGACAGGACCCGTTCGAGGCGTGGCACGACTTCCTCGCCGAGGTCGGCGTCCCGGAGTCGGAGTGGAACTCGGCGTCAGCCGCGCAGGACCCCGACGGCGAAGGCCCGCGGCTGTTCTTCCAGCGGGTCCCCGAGGGCAAGACCGCGAAGAACCGGGTGCACCTCGACCTCCGCGCCGCCCCCGGTCTCGAGGGTGAGGAGCGGATGGCCGCGCTCGAGGCGGAGGCCGTACGCCTCGTCGCGCTCGGCGCGACCCGGGTGGAGCGGCACGAGCCGTCGCCGCCCATGACCGCCGGCCACATCCAGATGTCCGACCCCGAGGGCAACGAGTTCTGCCTCGATTGACCAGCCGGGTCCGAGGAACGAGGTCCCGGCGTGGGGTCAATCGGGTTGAGCAAGCGCAGCGACCGAGCCTGCGAGGGCGCGAAGCGTGTCGAAACCGACTGACCGGTCAGCGGGCGCTGTAGTCCCGGAAACCGCGACCGGTCTTGCGACCGAGGTAGCCCGCGGTCACCAGGTGCTCCAGCAGCGGAGCCGGGGCGAAGCCGGGCTCACGGAACTCGAGGTAGAGCTCCTTCTGGATGGCCAGCGACACGTCGTTGCCGACGACGTCGAGCAGCTCGAAGGGGCCCATCGGCAGCGCACAACCCTGCTTCATCGCGGTGTCGATGTCGTCGGCGGTGGCGTAGTGCGCCTCGAGCATCTTGACCGCGTCGTTGAGGTAGGGGAACAGCAGCGCGTTGACGATGAAGCCGGAGCGGTCACCGCACTTCACGGCCACCTTGCCGACCTCGTCGCACAGCGCCAGCACCGTCTCGGTGACGGCCTCGTCGGTGGCGACCGTCGAGACGACCTCGACGAGCTTCATGATCGCGGCCGGGTTGAAGAAGTGCATGCCGATGACGTCCTGGGGACGCTTGGTCACCTTGGCCATCGAGATGATCGGCAGCGACGACGTCGTGGTGGCGAGGATCGCTCCTGGCTTGCAGATCTCGTCGAGGTTCTCGAAGAGCGTGGTCTTGATCGCGAGGTCCTCGGCGATCGCCTCGACCACGATGTCGACGTCCTTGAGATCGTCGAGCGACGTGGTGCCGCGCACCCGGCCCAGCACCTCGGACTTCTGCTCCTCGGTCGCGCGACCACGCTGGATCTGCTTGTCGAAGTTCTTGGTGATGGTCGCGACCACGCCGTCGACCTTGTCCTGGCCGCGCCCGGTGAACAGCACGTCGTAGCCCGCCTTGGCGAAGACCTCGACGATGCCCGAGGCCATCGTGCCCGTGCCGACGACGCCGACCAGCTTGATGTCGTGGCGCAGCCGGGGCTTGTCGTCCGCGCTCGGCGTGTGCGCGTCCGCGACGACGACGGGGCTGTCGGGAGCCTCGTAGGTGTAGAACCCGCGGCCCGACTTGCGGCCGAGCAGCCCCGCGGTGACGTACTGCTTGAGGATCGGCGCCGGCGCGTGCAGGCGGTCGCGGCCCTGCTTGTACATCGTGTCGAGGATCTCGTAGGCGGTGTCGAGGCCGATCAGGTCGAGCAGCGCCAGCGGACCCATGGGGTAGCCGCAGCCGAAGCGCATCGCGGCGTCGATGTCCTCGCGCGAGGCGTACTTGCCCTCGTACATCGCGACCGCGTGGTTGAGGTAGCCGAAGAGCAGCGTGTTGGCGATGAAGCCGGCCTTGTCGCCGCACACGACCGGGTTCTTGCCGAGGCTGCGCAGCAGCTCCTGCACGTCGGCGAGCACGTCGGGCTCGGTCACGACGGTGCGGATGATCTCGACGAGGTTCTGCACGGGCGCCGGGTTGAAGAAGTGGACGCCGACGACGCGGCCGGGCTTGCCGTTGGCCGTCGAGATCTCGGTGACGCTCAGCGAGGAGGTGTTCGTGGCGAGCACCGCGTCGGGGCGGACGACGTCGTCCAGCGCCCGGAAGATCGACTTCTTGACCTCGAGGGACTCCACGACGGCCTCGACGACGAGGTCCGCGTCGGCCAGGTCCTGCATGTCCGTGGTGAGGGTGATCCGGCCGAGCAGCTCGTCGGCCTGCTCCTGCGTCAGCTTCTCGCGCTTCACCGCACGGCCCGTCGAGTGCTCGAGGTGCTGGCGCCCGCGCTCGAGGCCCACGTCGTTCTGCTCGACGCCGACGACGGTGAAGCCGTTGCGGGCGAAGACCTCGGCGATGCCGGCACCCATGGTGCCGAGGCCGATCACGCCGACGGTGGTGAACTCGCGGGTAGCCGTCTCAGTCATGGACGCATGCTCCCATGCCGTCCCCGCATCACGGATGTGGGAAGCGTCACTCCACCTGGGCGCCCGTGGGCCGTACGACGCGCACCTCGTCACCGGGACGGACCGGGCCCGGGCGCACCACCTTGGCGCACAGCCCGCGCAGCCGCCGGGGCTTGCCCTCGGGGCCGTTGACGAAGGCCATCGCGTCCTTGCCGAAGCGCGCGATGAACTTGCCGCACCCGTTGTGGGGCTGGTCGGTCACCACGATGACCGCGCCCTCCGGCCCGCCGATGTGGAGCTCGCTCCACTCGGGCAGGTGCTCGTGGGACAGGTCGAGGTCGAGGAACATCTGGTCGCCGGCGAGCTGCTCGCGCGCCGGGTCCTGCGCCAGGAACTCGATGAGGCGGTGGTTCATCAGGTTGAGCTGCATGTCGGGGTGCGGCGATCCGTCCGGCGTACGCCTGCTGCGCCGCGCTGCCCACGTGTCCCCGACGAGCCCCTCGGTGACGTCGAGGTGGCCGACCTCGAGCACCTCGCGCTCACCCGGGGCCGGGCGGCGTACGACCGCGCGCAGCGTCCCGACCTCGCGCGGGGCCGCGTCGAGCTCGGGCAGCAGCGCCGCGAGCTCGTCGACGGTGCGGTGCGAGCGGAGCACCCTTCGCACCAGCACCCGGCCGGCCTCCTCGCCGCGCGACACCAGGGGTCCCGGCAACGGCTCGTCCGCCGGGACCTCGGTGAAGCCGAGCCCGGCCAGGGTCGATGCGTCCGGACCCGCGTAGGGATGGGCGGTGAGCTGCCCGTGCCCGCGCGCGGACAGGCGCTCGCAGACCGCCTCCACCAGCGCGCGGCGGGTGCTGCCGTGCAGGTCGACGCCGACGACGAGGTCCGCGAGGTGGGCGTGCCCGTCGAGGAGCTCCACCCGCGCGTGGCCGACCGGCGGGTCACCCGCGACCATGACGAACCCCGTCGTGGCGGGGTGGTCGGCGAGGTCGAGGTGCGCGAGGTCTCGCTGGCGCGCGGGACGTACTGCGTGGTCGGTCACGGGGTCACTGTAGATTCGCCCGTCGTGAGGATCGTCGTCGCACGCTGCCAGGTGGACTACGCCGGACGGCTCTCGGCCCACCTGCCGCTCGCCACCCGCGTCCTGATGCTCAAGTCGGACGGCTCGGTGCTGATCCACTCCGACGGCGGCTCCTACAAGCCGCTCAACTGGATGTCGCCGCCGTGCACGGTGCGTGAGGGGACCTCCGAGGACGGGCGCCCGGAGTGGCTGGTGACCGCCACCAAGACCGACGACACCCTGCGCATCCTCATCGACGAGGTGCTGCACGACTCCTCCCACGACCTCGGCGTGGACCCCGGGCTGCAGAAGGACGGAGTCGAGAAGCACCTCCAGGAGCTCCTCGCCGAGCACCCCGCCACCCTCGCCGACGGGCTCACCCTCGTGCGCCGCGAGTTCATGACCGCCATCGGGCCGGTCGACCTGATGTGCCGTGACGCCGAGGGCCTGTCCGTCGCGGTCGAGATCAAGCGCCGCGGCGAGATCGACGGCGTCGAGCAGCTCACCCGCTACCTCGAGCTCCTCAACCGCGACCCGATGCTCACCAGCAGGGGCCCGGTCCGCGGCATCTACGCCGCCCAGGAGATCAAGCCGCAGGCCCGCGTGCTCGCGACCCACCGCGGCATCACCTGCGCGCTGGTCGACTACGACGCGCTGCGCGGCATGGACGACCCGGAGCACCGGCTCTTCTGAGGCGCGCCCTGGCGCCCAGACCCTCAGCTGTCGCTACCCTCCCACGGTGACCGACGCGCGTCCCGAGCACCTCCCCGAGCGCATCTTCCACATCGCCACCGCGGCCGACTGGCGTACGACGCTGGCGACGGGCACCTACACCACCTCGACCGTCGGCCGGAGCCTCGCGGAGGAGGGGTTCATCCACGCCAGCAGGCGCGAGCAGGTGCAGGGCGTCTTCGACCGCTACTACCGCGGGATCGGCGAGGACCTGGTGCTGCTGACGATCGACCCGGCCCGCCTCGAGTCGGAGGTCCGCGTCGACCCGGTCGGCGAGGACACCTACCCCCACGTCTACGGGCCGATCAACCGCACCGCGGTCGTCGATGTCGTGCCGCTGAACCGCCGGGGCGGCACCGAGACGCTGATGTCGTTGTGGGTCACGGGCATGGCCGTACGCATGGGGGTGGCGGTGCTGGTCATGGTGATCGTCGCCGCGATCATCCTCGGGCTCCAACGCCTGACCTGACGCGGCCTGCGCCTCAGGCGGCCTTCTTCGAGCCCTTCTTGGCGGCCTTGCCGGGCTTGCCGCCCTTGACCGTGACGTCGACCTTGACCAGCTTGCGCTTCTTCACGGTGTAGCCGGCGGGCAGCGTGCCCTCCTTGAGCATCCGCAGCGGGCAGCGGTTGCACTTCGTGGTGGAGACGCAGCACTTCTTCTTCGGCAGCTTGGCGACCTTGGCCTTGCCCGCCTTCTTCGAAGCGCTCCTGGAACCCACCCCTGCACCCTACAGCATGGTTAGGCAAGGCTTACCTAGTCGTCCCAGGGGATGGCGGTCCCGGCCCACGACCGCGCGGTCCACCCGTCGGCGTCTACCTCGAGCGCGACCACGTCGCAGTTGGCGAGGGGCTGGTCCCAGCCGTGCGCGGGCGCGAGGTTGGTCGCCAGCGCAGGCGCCGCGAGGCAGATCGCGCCGCCGTGGCTGATCACCAGCACGGCCTCCCCGCGATGGGTGTCGGCGATCTCGGCCAAGACGTCGGTGAACCGGCCGACCACCTCCGCACCGCTCTCGGCCCCCGGGATGCGGGTGTCGAGGTCGCCCGCCAGCCAGGCCGCGAACGTGTCGCGGAATGGATCGGAGTCGTATGTCCCGCCCGCGTGGTCGCCGACGCCGAACTCGCGCAGCCCGTCGCGCACGACGACGTCGACCCCGAGCACCCCGGCGGCGAGCTCCGCGGTCTGCACCGCGCGCGCCATGGAGCTGCACCACACGGCCGCGACGCGCTCGGTCGCGAGGCGGGCGCCCAGCTCGCGCGACTGCTGCCGCCCCAGGGGGCTCAGCCAGCCGCCCGAGTCGCTCAGCAGCTCGGACTCGTAGAGGGCCTCGCCGTGCCGGGCCACGAACACCCGGGCAGCGCACTGGAGGTCAGTCACGCGCCAACCCCACCACGTCGTCCGCGCAGCCCCACGACAGGGTGACCCCGGCGCCGCCGTGGCCGTAGCAGTGGATCACGTCCTCGACCCGCTCCACGCGGACCTCCGGCCGTGCCGGCCGGAGGCCGACCTTGTGGCGCAGCACCCGGGCCCCCTCCAGCGCCGGGACGAGCCCGGTCGCCCGGTGCAACACCTCCTCCGCGACGCCCGGGTCGGGCGTACGGCTCCACTCCCCCTCCACGTCGGTCCCGCCGACGACGATCTCGCGCGTGCGCGGCACCACGTAGGTGAGCCCCGCGCCGTCGAGCGTCCAGCGGTCGAGGCCGACCTGCTCGAGGACGACCACCTGCCCGCGCACGGGGTGCACGGAGGGGTCGGCGCCGAAGTGCCGCGCGCCGAGCCCGGTGGCGTTGACGACGAGGCTCCCGTCGCCCGGGAGCGCGGACAGGTTCATCCGGGTCAGGGTGCCGCCGAGCTCCTCGATCCTGGTCGTCAGCCACCGGAGGTGGACCGGCATGTCGATCACCGGGGCGACGAACGTCCAGCCGTCGGCGTACCCGGGCGGCAGTGCCGTCTCCCGGTCCAGCGCCGGCACCGCGCTGCGCCACCAGGGCTCGGGCTGCCGCTCGCGCAGCACCTCGGTGCCGGTGAGCATCCGTACGCCGGTGCGCGCGTCGGCGGACAGGCCCTCGAGGACGGCGTACGACGTCGCGGCCCACGCGGTGACCTCGTCCTGCGGCAGCGCGCGGTAGGGGTACCAGAGGGCCGCGGCGACGGCCGAGGTCGTCTCGAGCGGGAGGTCGCGCGCCACGACGTCCACGCGGTGGCCGGCCTCGAGCAGGCGCACGGCGCAGGTCAGGCCCACGACGCCGGCTCCGACGACGATCACGCGTCGCTCAGTGGTGGGCACCTGCCCATCCAAGCACGTCCGGGCCTGCCCGGACGGGGTGTCAGTCGAGGCCGTTGGCCTCGCGGATCACGTCGACGATCCCGCCCATGATCTCGGTCAGGCCGTAGTCCTTGGGTGTGTAGACGGCTGCCACGCCCAGCTCGCGCAGGCGGCGTCCGTCGGAGTCCGGGATGATCCCCCCGACGATCACGGGGATGTCGGCCAGGCCGGCCTCGCGCAGGCCGTCGAGGACGTCGGGCACGAGCTCCATGTGGGACCCGGAGAGGATCGACAGGCCGATGCAGTGCACGTCCTCGGCCACCGCGGCGGCCACGATCTGCTGCGGCGTGAGCCGGATGCCCTGGTAGACGACCTCGAAACCGGCGTCGCGGGCGCGCACGGCGACCTGCTCGGCGCCGTTGGAGTGCCCGTCGAGCCCCGGCTTGCCGACCAGCAGCCGCAGCCGGCCGCCGAGCTCCTCACCGGTGGCGCGGACCCGCTCGCGCACGGCCGCCAGCTCGGCGCCCACCTCGGCGACGGCCGCGCCGGTGACGCCGGTCGGGCCGCGGTACTCGCCGAAGACGTCGCGCAGGGTGGCGGCCCACTCCCCCGTCGTCGCGCCCGCGCGGGCGGCGACCAGGGTCGGCGCCATCAGGTTCGCGTCCGTACGGGCGGCGGCGGCGAGCGCCTCGAGCGCCTCGGCGACCTCGGCCTCGTCGCGCTCGGACTTCCACGCCTCGACGCTGGTCCGGGCGGTCTTCTCCGCCTCGGGGTCGGCGGCCATGATCGCGCCGTCGAGGTCGGCCGTCAGCGGCGACGGCTCGGTCGACTCGAACTTGTTGACGCCGACGATGACCTCCTCGCCCGACTCGATCCGGGCGCGGCGGGCGGCGTGGGAGGAGACCAGCTCGGACTTCATGTAGTCGACGGCCGCGATCGCACCGCCCATCTCCTGCACCCGGTCGATCTCGGCCTTCGCGCCCTCGACCAGCTCGGCGACCTTGGCCGCGATCACGTGGCTGCCGTCGAAGATGTCGTCGTACTCCAGCAGGTCGGACTCGAAGGCCAGCACCTGCTGCAGGCGCAGCGACCACTGCTGGTCCCACGGGCGGGGCAGGCCGAGTGCCTCGTTCCACGCCGGCAGCTGCAGCGCGCGGGCGCGGGCGTTTTTGGACAGCGTGACGCCGAGCATCTCCAGCACGATGCGCTGGACGTTGTTCTCCGGCTGGGCCTCGGTGAGGCCGAGCGAGTTGACCTGCACGCCGTAGCGGAAGCGGCGCATCTTCGGGTCCTGGACGCCGTAGCGCTCGCGGGTGATCTCGTCCCAGAGCTGGACGAAGGCCCGCATCTTGCAGGTCTCCTCGACGAAGCGGACGCCGGCGTTGACGAAGAAGGAGATCCGCCCGACGACCTTCTCGAAGTCGTCGTCGGAGACCTGGCCGGAGGCCTTCACCTGGTCGAGGACCGCGATCGCGGTGCTCAGCGCGTAGGCGAGCTCCTGCGTGGGCGTGGCACCCGCCTCCTGCAGGTGGTAGCTGCAGATGTTGATCGGGTTCCACTTCGGGATCTGGTGGACCGTGTAGGCGATCATGTCGGCGATCAGCCGCATCGAGGCCTCGGGTGGGAACGCGTAGGTCCCGCGGGAGAGGTACTCCTTGATGATGTCGTTCTGCGTGGTGCCGGCCAGCTGGGCGGCGACCTCCTCCGGCGACAGGTCGGGGTTCTGCTCCTCGGCGACCACCTGGTACATCGCGAGCATCCACATCGCGACCGCGTTGATGGTCATCGAGGTGTTCATCTCGGTCAGCGGGATCCCGGTGAACAGCTTGCGCATCTCACCCAGGTGCGGGACCGGTACGCCGACCTTGCCGACCTCGCCGCGGCTGAGCGGGCTGTCGGGGTCGTAGCCGGTCTGCGTGGGCAGGTCGAAGGCGACGCTGAGGCCGGTCTGCCCCTTGGCCAGGTTGGTGCGGTAGAGCGTGTTGGACGCCTCGGCCGTGGAGTGGCCGGCGTAGGTGCGCATCACCCAGGGCCGGTCCTTCGCGGGGCGGTCCGTGTGACCAGAGTCCGTCATGGTCGACAGAGTAGGGCGACGGTTACCCGGGAGTCACCGGGCTGGAGGTGTGACGGATGCCTCAGGCGGACGCGGCGACGCGCTCGACCTCGATGGCGTGGGCCAGTCGGGCCAGGTGCGCCATCCGGCGGACCGCGGGCCCGGGGTTGCGCACGGTGAGGTGGTGGCCGGAGAGCCAGGCGTGCCGGGTGGCGACCGCCAGCAGCCGGAGGGCGGTCACGTCGATCGTGGACACGTCGGTCATGTCGACGACCACGTCGTCGTCGAAGGTGTCGATGCGCTCGTAGATGGCGTTGCGCACCTCCCACGTGCTGCGCACGTCGAAGTCGCCGTGCAGGACCAGCGTGTGCCCCTCGGTGACGATGTCCATCCGGTGCTCCTGACCGACGTCCCCCGACGCCATGCTGTGACTGCTGTCACTCCTACTGACGTAGTTGTACCCCTCCCGGTTGCATCCATGCTTCACCTTTTTCGGCGAGTCACCGCGAGGTCGGTCCCGAGGGGTCCCGCCAGTAGGCTCCGCCCATGGTCAACCTGACGCGCATCTACACCCGCACCGGCGACGCCGGACGGACCCGGCTCGGCGACATGAGCGAGACGTCGAAGACCGACCTGCGCCTCGAGGCGTACGCCTGTGTCGACGAGGGCAACGCCCACATCGGCGTCGCCCTCGCCCAGGGCGACCTCGACGACGACGTGGTCGCCGTGCTCACCCGTGTGCAGAACGACCTCTTCGACGTCGGCGCCGACTTCTCCACGCCCGTCGTGGAGGACCCGAAGTACCCCCCGCTGCGGGTCGAGCAGGACTACGTCGACCGCCTCGAGGCGTGGTGCGACCACTACAACGAGGAGCTCCCGGCGCTGCGCTCGTTCATCCTCAACGGGGGCACGCTCGGCGCGGCCCACCTGCACGTCGCGCGCACGGTCGTACGCCGGGCCGAGCGCGCCGGCTGGGCCGCGTGGGCGGAGCACGAGGACACCATGAACGTCCTCGCCATCACCTACCTCAACCGGCTCTCCGACCTCCTGTTCATCCTCGCCCGCCACGCCAACCGCGAGAACGGCGACGTCCTGTGGGTGCCGGGCGGGGAGCGCTGACCCTCCCCTCTCCACCCGGGCCGGGGCCTGTGGAGAGCGACCGCCCGGTGTCGCCGGGCGGTGACACGATGGGCGCGACATGGACATCCGCGACGCGCTCACCGACTCCTACCTCGCCGGGTTCTTCGACCTCGGCGCGCTGGTCCGCGCCCGGGGATACACCGACGCGGTCGAGGACCTCGAGGTCGTCCACGAGACCGACAGCAGCCTGACGGCGACCGCGTCCGTGTGGGGCACCGCCCCGCACCCCTACCGCGTCCAGCTCCACGCCGAGGTCGACGCCGCCGCCGCCGACTGGGTCTTCAGCTCGTGCTCGTGCCCCGTGGGGCGGATGTGCAAGCACGGTGCGGCGGTCGCGCTGCGCCTCCGGGCGCCAGCGCGGTTCTTCGATGCCGCACAGGGACCCGCCCACGACGGCGCCCGGGCCGAGCTGCCGTGGCGACGCCAGCTCTCGCGGCTCACCGACGAGCTCGAGGCGCGGGCGAGGTCGACCCTCAGCGGCCAGGGGCTCGGCCTCGAGGTCGCCCGCCGGCCGCCGTCGCGCTGGTCGCGCAGCACGGCCGGCGAGCTGTCGATGCGACCGGTGCGACCCGGTGCCCGCCGTGGCTGGGCCCGCAGCGGAGCCGAGTGGAGCGACCTCGCCGGCCCCGTCGCGAGGTCGCGCTACGTCCCCGCGCAGGTCGACGCCCTGCAGGCCCTGCACCGCGGTCTCGTGTCGCGGCACTCCTACCTCGTGGCCGGCGCGGCCCCCCTGCTCGACGACTACGGCGACCGGCTCGTGCCTGTCCTGCGCGAGGCGCTCGCCCGGGGCGTCACCCTCGTCGCCGGCGCCGGGCTGTCCTCGGTGAGCGTCGCCGCGGAGCCGGCGGCGGTCGTCGCCGACCTCACGGAGGTCGACGGCAGGCCCACGCTGGAGGTCTCGGTCCGGACCGACGACCGGCGCTGGCGGGCGGGCGAGGTCGTGCCGATCGGCCGGCCGGCGACGTCGGTGGCGCTCGTCGACGGCGACGACGTCGTCCTCACCGACCTGTCCGAGCCCTGCCAGGACTCCGTGATGGACCTCGTCCTGGGCCGTCCCGTCGTCGCCGCACCCGACGAGCGCGCAGCCTTCCTCGAGGCCCTCGCGCCCGTGGTCCGGGGGCTCAGGATCGAGTCGTCCGACGGCTCCGTGGAGGTGCCGGCCGCTCCTCGACCACGCCTCTCCCTGACGGTGACCTGGCAGTCGTCCACGCAGGCCGACCTCGACTGGTCCTGGGTCTACGGCGAGCGGCGCTCGCCGCTGTCGAGCCCGGACGCCCTCGGCGGCGTACGGGACCCGGAGGTCGAGCGGTCGATCCTCGCCGACGTGCCGGCCGCACTGCTCGACACCGCGACGGCCGCGGGCGGGGACGCGCTCGCCCTCGCCCTCCACGACCTGCCCCACCTGCGTACGCTCCCCGACCTCGAGGTCGAGGAGGTCGGTCCGCCCGACTTCCGGGAGTCGACCGCGGCACCCGAGATCGCCTTCGTCCTGGCCGACGCGCAGCCCGACCACACCGACTGGCTCGACCTCGAGGTGCTGATCAGCGTCGACGGCGAGCAGGTGCCGCTGCCCGACGTGCTGGCTGCGGTGACGCGCGACGAGGAGTTCCTGGTCCTGCCGAGCGGCACCTACGTCTCGCTCGACCGACCGGAGTTCTCCCGACTCCACGAGGCGGTGGCGCTCGCGGCGCAGCTGCGCGAGTCCGAACCGGGGCGGCTGAGCGTCGGCAGCGGCGACCTCGGGGCCTGGGCGGAGCTGGCGGAGATCGGCGTCGTGGACGCGCGGGCCGCGACGTGGGTCGAGCGCGCGACGGCCCTGCGCGACGTCGACGAGATGCCCCGCCCCCGCATCCCGGACGGCCTGACCACGACGCTGCGCCCCTACCAGCTCGAGGGCTTCTGGTGGCTGGCCTTCCTCCACGAGCACGGCCTCGGCGGGATCCTGGCCGACGACATGGGGCTGGGCAAGACGCTCCAGGTGCTCGCCCTCGTCCAGCACGCCAGGTCCGCCGGCGACGAGTCGCCGTTCCTCGTCGTCGCCCCCACCAGCGTGGTCTCCGCGTGGCGGCAGCAGGCCGCCACCCATGCGCCCGGGCTGCGCGTCGGGGTCGTACGCCGGCGCAGCGACGACGTCGCGGCCATCGCCGCCACCAGCGACCTCGTGGTCACCACCTACGCGATGCTCCGCCTCGAGCGGGAGCAGTTCGCCTCCCGCCAGTGGGGCGGTCTCGTGCTCGACGAGGCGCAGCAGGTCAAGAACCACCAGGGCAAGACCTACGCCGCCGCGCGGGCGATCGACGCCGACTTCCGCCTCGCCGTCACCGGCACCCCCTTCGAGAACCGGCTGCTCGAGCTGTGGGCGCTGCTCTCGCTCGCCGCCCCCGGCCTCTACCCCACCGCCCGCCGCTTCCGCGACGTGGTCGTGGGGCCGGTGGAGAAGGACGGCGACGAGGCGGCCTTGCGGCGCTTCCGCACCCGCATCCGGCCCTTCGTGCTGCGACGCACCAAGGACCTGGTCGCGACCGAGCTGCCGCCCAAGCAGGAGCAGGTGCTCGACGTCGACCTGGGGCCGCGGCACCGCAGGATCTACGACACCCACCTGGCCAAGGAGCGCCAGAAGATCCTCGGCCTCGTCGAGGACTTCGACCGCAACCGGGTGGCCATCTTCTCTGCGCTCACCAGGCTTCGGCAGCTGGCCCTCGACCCGGCGCTGGTCGACGCCGCCCACCACCACGTCGGCTCGGCCAAGACCGACCTGCTGAGCGAGCACCTGGTCGAGATCACCGCCGAGGGCCACCGTTCCCTGGTGTTCAGCACGTTCACGACGTTCCTGCGCCGGGTGCGCGACCGGCTGACCGAGGAGGGCGTCGCGACGGTCTACCTCGACGGCACGACCCGCGACCGCGAGGCCGTCATCGACGCCTTCCGCGCCGGTGAGGCCCCGGTGTTCCTGATCAGCCTCAAGGCCGGCGGCACCGGGCTGACGCTCACCGAGGCCGACTACGTGTTCCTCCTCGACCCCTGGTGGAACCCCGCCGCGGAGGCGCAGGCCGTGGACCGCGCCCACCGGATCGGGCAGTCGCAGCACGTCCACGTCTACCGCCTCGTCGCGACCGACACCATCGAGGAGAAGGTGATGGCCCTCAAGGCACGCAAGGCCGAGCTCTTCGCCAAGGTCATCGACGGTGGCGGTGCGTCCACGACGGGGATCACTGCCGCGGACATCCGCGGCCTCTTCGACGACTGACGCGACGCAGTGCTCGCCGCGTCAGGACCTGGCGGCCCCGACGGGGCTCTCGCGCTGTTCCCGCGCGGCCGGGACGACGAGCGCCGCCGGCATCAGCAGGACGGCGACCACCAGCAAGGCCTTGAGGGTCCCGACCTCGTCACCGACGAAGCCGAGGAAGGGGGGGCCGGCGAGGAAGGCCGCGTACCCGATCGTGGAGACCACGCTCACCCGCGAGGCCGCCCGGGCCGGGTCGTCGGCAGCCGCGCTCATCCCGACGGGGAATCCCAGCGAGGCGCCGACGCCCCACAGGACGATGCCGGTGACGACGAGGGCCGGGTGCTCGGCGAACACGATGAGCAGCACGCCTGCGCCGGCCACCGCCATCGTGCTCCACAGGACGGCCACCCGTCCGAAGCGGTCGATGAGGCCGGTCCCGGCGAACCGCCCCGCCGTCATGGCGAGCACGAACACCGCGAAGCCGGCGACACCCACGGCGTGCGAGACGTCGTGGCCGTCGACCAGCGCCACCGCGAGCCAGTCGTTGGCCGTGCCCTCGGTCATCGCCAGCGCCAGCACCATGACCCCGATGAGCAGCGTCCGCGGCTCGAGCCACGCACGCGCGGCGGAGACGGTGGTCTGCTCGTGCCTCTCCACGACGGGCAGGAAGCTCGGGGACGTACGCCACACGAGCGCGACGGCGAGCAGCACGACGCCGACGAGGTGCGCCACCGCGGGGACGCCGAGCTCGATCAGCAGCGCTCCGGCGAGGGCGCCGACGACGGTCCCGCCGCTGAAGCCGGCGTGGAAGCGCGGCATGATCGTGCGGCGCAGACCGCGCTCGACCTCGGCACCCTCTACGTTCATGGCCACGTCCCAGACGCCGATGCCCAGGCCGTAGACGAAGAGCCCGGCCACGGTCAGGGGCAGCACCTGACCCAGGCCGAGGGCCGCGGCCACCATGCCGACGGTCGCAGCGGCCGCGCCCAGGCGGACGATGCGGACAGTGCCCAGGGCATTGATCGCGGCACCCGTCGTCGGCAGGGCCAGGACCGAGCCCATCGCGATCGCGAGGAGCACCAGGCCGAGCTGGCCGTTGGTCAGCTCGAAGCTCGACCGGACCTCGGGGATGCGCGACACCCAGCTGGCGAAGACCAGTCCGTTGAGGAAGAAGGTGAGCCCGACGGCGTTGCGGGCGGCGTTCAGGGTGGGCACGGGACAGCTCCTGGGCGGCGCGGTGGCGAAACGTTTCGATCGAAACGTTTCGATGCTATCGTCCGATCTCGTGTCCGGTCCAACCCGCGCCCCCACCCTGGCCGACGTCGCCACGGAGGCAGGGGTGTCCCTGTCCACCGCCTCGCACGCCTTCTCCGGCACCAAGCCCGTCTCCACGGCCACCCGCGAGCGGGTGCTCGCGGCTGCATCCTCTCTCGGCTGGACGGGCCCCAACCCGCTGGCACGCAACCTGCGCCGCGGGCGCAGCGGCGTGGTCGGCATCGCGGTCGGACGGTTGAGCACCGCGTTCCGCGACCCGGCGGCGCTCGCGATGCTCGACGCCGTCTCCGAGGTGCTGGACGCGGCCGGCCTCGGCCTGCTGCTGATGCCCGACGACGCCGAGGTGGGCCTGCCCCTGGACGCGGTGATCTACGACATCTGCGGCCGGGAGACGTGGGGGGCGTACGCCGACCTGGTCGCCCGGGACGTGCCGCTGGTCGTCGTGGAGGGCCCGGCGTGGCCGGGCACCACCTTCATCGACATCGACCACCGCGCGGGGGCTGCGGCCCTGGGCCGGCACCTGCACCACCTCGGCCACCGGCGCGTCGCGACGCTCACGCTCGAGGCCTCCCACCCCCAGCGTGAGCGGGAGGCCGGGCTCCGCGAGGTGTTCCCCGAGGTCGAGGTGATCGGTGCCTGCGCGAGCGACGTCGCTGCGGCACAGGAGGCCGTGGGCTCGTGGTGGGACGGCGGGTCGACCGCGACGGCCGTGGTCTGCCAGAGCGACGTGCAGGCCGCCGGGGTCGTCGTCGAGGCACGTCGCCGGGGGCTCGACGTCCCGGGCGACCTCAGCGTCGCGGGGTTCGACGGGGTGGTCCTGCCCTGGCTCGACGTCGAGCTGACCACCGTGGTCCAGCCCCTGGCCGAGAAGGGCCGGGCGACCGCGCGAGCCGTCCTCGCGCGCATCGCGGGCGAGGACGTCGACGACGTCCTGCTGCCGGTCCGGCTGCGCATCGGCGCATCGACCGGCCCGGGCTGAGCCGCGTGGGCCCGGGGGTCCTGCCTAGCGCCTGTTCCAGTCGGTGCCCGGAGGACCGGACTCCAGCCAGGACTGGAAGCCGGTGAGCGAGGCCTCGCTCATCGCGATCTCGAGCGGTTCGCCGGCGTAGTGGCACGACGCGACGACGTGACCGTCGTAGAGCGACATCTCCTCGGTGCCGGCCGGCGCGCGACGACCGGCGTACTCGAGCAGGTCACGCGCCCACACCCGCTTGGGGCGAGGCGACAGGGAGAAGATGCGGAACCACTCCAGCGACTGGCCGGAGTAGCGGCCGATGCCGAGCAACCATCCCCTGCCGGGATGGTCGGTGCGTACCCGGTAGCTGAGCTCGAAGGTGCCGCCGTGCCGGGCGAGGAGCCGCCGGCGGACGATGAGGGCGATGCCGTAGAGCAGGGCGAGGAGCAGGCAGAGCCCGACGATGTCGAGCGCCCATTCCCAGACCGGCATCCACACCCTCCACACGCAGTGAGCGCACGAACCAACCGGTTCGTGCGCTCACCCTAGCGTCAGCTTCTGGACAGCTGTCAGGAGGCCCGCTCCACGGCACGGATCCGTGCCTCGGCGCGGCGTACGGCCTCGTGGGCAGCGTCGTCGTTCTCGCCGGCCTCCTTGGCCCGCTCGAGCTCCTGGCGCGCCTTCTCGAGGTCGATTTCGTGCGACATCTCGGCCCGCTCGGAGAGGATCGAGACGCGGTTGTCGGCCACCGAGATGAAGCCGGCGTCGACGGCTGCGACCCAGGTCTCCCCCTCCGCCGTCTGCACGTCCACGACGCCCTCGATGATCGAGGACAGCAACGGCGCGTGGTTGGGCAGGATGCCGACGTCGCCCTCGGTGGTGCGGGCGATGACCATCGTGGCCTGGCCCGACCAGACGAGGCGGTCGGCAGCGACCAGCTCGACCTGGAGGACCTTGTCGGTGGAGCCAGCCATCAGAGGCTCTTCTGGATCTCGGACCACTTCTTCTCGACGTCGTCCAGACCGCCGCACATGAAGAAGGCCTGCTCGGCCACGTGGTCGTACTCGCCGTCGGCGATCTTGTTGAACGCCTCGATCGTGTCGGCCACCGGGACGGTCGAACCCTCGATGCCGGTGAACTGCTTGGCGACGTAGGTGTTCTGCGACAGGAACCGCTGGATGCGACGGGCCCGGGAGACGATGATCTTGTCCTCCTCGGAGAGCTCGTCGACACCGAGGATCGCGATGATGTCCTGGAGCTCCTTGTTGCGCTGGAGGATCTGCTTGACCCGCACTGCGCAGCGGTAGTGGTCCTCGCCGATGTACTGCGGGTCCAGGATGCGCGAGGTCGAGGTCAACGGGTCCACGGCCGGGTAGATGCCGAGCGAGGCGATCTCGCGCGAGAGCTCGGTGGTCGCGTCGAGGTGCGCGAACGTGGTGGCCGGTGCCGGGTCGGTGTAGTCGTCGGCGGGGACGTAGATCGCCTGCAGCGAGGTGATCGAGTGACCGCGCGTCGAGGTGATGCGCTCCTGCAGCTGACCCATCTCGTCGGCCAGGTTGGGCTGGTAGCCCACGGCGGACGGCATGCGACCGAGCAGCGTGGAGACCTCGGAACCGGCCTGGGTGAAGCGGAAGATGTTGTCGATGAAGAGCAGCACGTCCTGCTTCTGCACGTCGCGGAAGTACTCCGCCATCGTCAGGGCCGACAGGGCGACACGCAGGCGCGTGCCCGGCGGCTCGTCCATCTGGCCGAAGACGAGGGCGGTCTGGCCGAGGACGCCGGCCTCCTCCATCTCGACGATGAGGTCGTTGCCCTCACGGGTGCGCTCGCCGACACCGGCGAACACCGACACACCGCCGTGGTCCTTCGCGACTCGCGCGATCATCTCCTGGATGAGCACGGTCTTGCCGACGCCGGCACCACCGAACAGGCCGATCTTGCCGCCCTGGACGTAGGGGGTGAGCAGGTCGATGACCTTGATGCCGGTCTCGAACATCTGGGTCTTGGACTCCAGCTGGTCGAAGGCGGGCGCCTTGCGGTGGATGCCCCAACGCTCGGCGGGCTCGAAGGTCTCGCCCTCCTCGAGGTTGAGCACGTCGCCGGTGGTGTTGAACACCTTGCCGAGCGTCGCGTTGCCCACGGGGACGGTGATCGACTCGCCGGTGTCGGTGACCTGGCCGCCGCGCACCAGGCCGTCGGTGGGCTTCATGGAGATGGCACGGACCATGCCGTCACCGATGTGCTGGGCGACCTCGAGGATGATCGACTTGGTCTCGCCGCTCAGCTCGAACTCGCAGGTCAGTGCGTTGTAGATGGCGGGCATCGAGTCGGTCGGGAACTCGATGTCCACGACGGGGCCGATGACCCGGGCAATGCGGCCGACAGCGCCGCCCTTGCTCTCGGTGGTCGTCTCTTCAACAGTGGCAGTCATGTTCACTCACTCCCGGCTTGTGCGTCGGCAAGGGCGTTGACGCCACCGACGATCTCGCTGATCTCTTGGGTAATGCCAGCCTGGCGGGCCTGGTTGGCGATGCGCTTGTACTTCTTGATGAGCTCGTCGGCGTTGTCCGTCGCGGCCTTCATCGCCTTCTGGCGGGCGGCCAGCTCGGAGGCGGCCGCCTGCAGCAGGGCGAAGAAGATGCGGCTCTGGACGTAGCGCGGCAGCAGGGAGTCGAGCACCTCCGAGGGGGACGGCTCGAACTCGTAGAGCGGCAGCAGGTCGGCCTTGTCGGGGGCCTCGGTGCCCTCGACCACCTCCAGCGGCAGCAGGCGCACGGCGGTCGGCTCCTGGCTGAGCATCGAGCGGAACCGCGTGTAGACCACGTGGACCTCGTCGACGTCACGGACGTCGGAGTCGCTGTCCTCGCCGTCGGCGAGGAAGGCCGCGATCAGCGTGGCGCCGATCTCGGCCGCGACGTCGTAGGTCGGCTGGTCGGAGAAACCCGTCCAGGCCTGCACGACCGCGCGCTGGCGGAACTTGAAGTAGGCCTCGCCCTTGCGACCGCTGGTGTAGAGGTCGACCTCCTTGCCCTCGTCCTTGAGCTTCTCGACGAGGCGCTCGGCCTCCTTGATGACGCTCGAGGAGTAGGCACCGGCGAGTCCGCGGTCGGAGGTGACGATGAGGATCGCGGCCTTCTTCGGGTCCTCCGGCTCGGTGGTCAGCGCGTGGTCGACGTTGGAGAACGTCGCCACGGCCGACACCGCACGGGTCAGCTCGCGGGCGTACGGCGCTGCCGCCTGCGCTCGCTGCTGGGCCTTGATGATCCGCGAGGCAGCGATGAGCTCCATCGCGCGCGTGATCTTCTTCATCGACTCCGTCGACTTGATCCGCGCGCGGTACTCGCGTACGGAGAGAGCCATTGCGTCAGCTCCGCTTCTGCTTGACGATCTGCTCCTGCTCGACGTCCTCGTCCTCGAGGGCGACGTGCTCTTCCTTGCCGGCCTTGATGCTCTGGCCGTCGGAAGTCTCGAACTGGTCGAGGAAGGAGTCGTAGGCCGAGGCGAGCTGGTCCTCGGTGGAGTCCTCGAACTTCAGGCTCTCGCGGATGCCGGCGAGGATGCCCTCGTGGCTACGACGCAGGAAGTCGAGGAACTCGTTCTCGAAGCGCAGCACGTCGTCGGTCGGGACCTTGTCGAGCCGACCCGAGGTGCCCGTCCACAGCGAGACCGTCATCTCCTCGACCGGGTAGGGCGAGTACTGCGGCTGCTTGAGCAGCGCCATCAGGCGCTGGCCGCGGTCGAGCTGCTGGCGGGACGCGGCGTCGAGGTCGGAGGCGAACATCGCGAACGCCTCCATGGCGCGGAACTGCGCCAGGTCGACCTTGAGCGATCCGGTGACGGCCTTCATCGCCTTGGTCATGGCCGAGCCACCCACGCGCGAGACCGAGACGCCCACGTCGATGGCGGGGCGCTGGTTGGCCGCGAACAGGTCGGACTGCAGGAAGATCTGGCCGTCGGTGATGGAGATGACGTTGGTCGGGATGAACGCCGAGACGTCGTTGGCCTTGGTCTCGATGATGGGCAGACCCGTCATCGAGCCCTTGCCCATCTCGTCGGAGAGCTTGGCGCAACGCTCGAGCAGCCGGCTGTGCAGGTAGAACACGTCGCCGGGGTAGGCCTCGCGGCCCGGCGGACGACGCAGCAGCAGCGACACGGCGCGGTAGGCCTCGGCCTGCTTGGTCAGGTCGTCGAACACGATCAGGACGTGCTTGCCCTCGTACATCCAGTGCTGGCCGATGGCCGAGCCGGTGTAGGGGGCGAGGTACTTGAAGCCGGCCGAGTCGGACGCGGGCGAGGCCACGATGGTGGTGTACTCGAGCGCGCCGGCCTCCTCGAGGGCGCCACGCACGGCGGCGATGGTCGAGCCCTTCTGACCGATCGCGACGTAGATGCAGCGCACCTGCTTGTCCGGGTCACCGGACTCCCAGTTGGCCTTCTGGTTGATGATCGTGTCGATGGCGATCGTGGTCTTGCCGGTCGACCGGTCACCGATGATCAGCTGGCGCTGACCGCGGCCGATGGGCGTCAGGGCGTCGATCGCCTTGATACCGGTCGCGAGGGGCTCGTGCACCGACTTGCGCACCATGACGCCCGGAGCCTGCAGCTCCAGCGCGCGACGGCCCTCGAGCGGGGTGATCTCGCCGAGACCGTCGATCGCGGTGCCGAGCGGGTCGACCACGCGGCCGAGGTAGCCGTCGCCGACGGGCACCGAGAGGATCTCGCCCGTGCGACGCACGACCTGGCCCTCCTCGATCTTGTCGAAGTCGCCCAGGACCACGACGCCGACCTCGCGGGTGTCGAGGTTCAGCGCGATGCCGAGCGTGCCGTCCTCGAACTCCAGCAGCTCGTTGGCCATCACGGAGGGCAGGCCGCTGACACGGGCGATGCCGTCCGCGGCCTCAGCCACGGTGCCGACCTCTTCCTTGCTGGCCGACTCGGGCTTGTAGTCCGACACGAAGCGCTGAAGAGCGTCGCGGATCTCGTCCGGACGGATGGACAGCTCCGTCATTTCATCTCACCTGTTCTCTGGGTCTGCTCGAAAAGTTCTTGGATGTCGGTCACGGGTCAGCCGGCGAGCTTGCGCCCGGCCTCGTCGAGGCGGGTCGAGACGGTTCCGTCGATGACGTCGTCGCCGATCTCGACGCGGATGCCACCGATGACGTCGCGGTCCACGATGACGTTGAGGTGCACCTCGCGACCATAGGTGCGTGCGAGGGCCGCGGCCAGCCGGTCACGCTCGACCTGGGCGAGCGGCTGCGCGACGCGGACCGTCGCCACACCCTGCCCACGGACCTCGGCGGCCACCTTCTGGTAGCTGGCGAGGGCCACCGTGACCGTGCGGTGGCTGCCCGAGAGCGACTGCTGCACGAGGGCGATGGTCGCGGGAAGGACCTTGTCGCCCAGCAGGCCGCTGATCAGGGCGGACTTGTCGTCGCGGCTGCGAGCAGGGTCGGAGAGCGCGTCGCGCAGCTCCGGGTTGGCCTGCACGAGCCGACCCACGGCGAAGATCTCGTCCTCGAGGCGGGCCACGTCGCTGCCGGACGAACGAACCGCTGCCACGACGCCCAGCTCCTCCAGGGCATCGGGCAGGTCGCGCCCGGCGCTCCAGCGCTGGGAGACAGCCGCGCTCACCACGTCGAGGGCCTCGGTCGAGACCTTCCCGGTGAGCACGCTGCGGAGCAGCTCCGCCTTGGCCGCGCCGGGGACCGACGCGTCCGTGGCGACGCGCCGCAGTCCCGGCTCGGAGCGGACCAGGTCCGAGACTCCGAACAGGTCCTGAGCCACCCGGCCGAGGTCGCCGGAACCCGGAAGGGCCTCGGCAGCTGCGGCGTAGGCGTCGGCAGACGCTCCTCGCATCATCAGTTGACGCTCCCCGAGGTCGTGTCGTTGTGCGCCTCGAGCTCGGTGAGGAAGCGGTCGACCACGCGGCTCTGGCGAGCCTCGTCGTCGAGGCTCTCGCCCACGATGCGGCCGGCCAGGCCGGTCGCCAGGGCGCCCACCTCGGCACGCAGCGAGGTGACCGCCTGCTGGCGCTCCGCCTCGATCTGCGTCTTGCCGTGCTCGACGATGCGGGTGGACTCGGCCTGGGCCTGCTCCCGCATCTCGGCGATGATCGCAGCACCCTGCTCGCGAGCCTCCTCACGGATGCGCGCGGCCTCGTGCCGGGCGTCGGCGAGCTGCTTCTCGAGCTCGGCGAGCTTGGCGTCGGCCTCGGCCTGCTTGGACTCGGCCGCGCTGAGGCCTCCCTCGATCGCCTGAGTGCGCTCCGCGAAGGTCTTCTCGAAGTTCGGTACGACGAACTTGCGCATGAGGACGAAGAGGATCGCGAAGACGATCAGGGCGAGGATGACCTCTGACCAGACCGGCAGCACCGGACTGTGGGTCTCGCCCTCCGCCGCCGCCAGGACGATGTGGTCCATGAGTCGAACTCCTACGGTCTAGAGCTGGGGTGCGACGGTCGTCAGAGAGGCAGGACGAACGCGAGCGCGACGGTGATGATGAAGAGCGCCTCGGCAAGAACGAAGCCAAGAATGGCGATCGACTGCAGACGGCTCTGAGCCTCGGGCTGGCGCGCGACACCGGAGATGAACGCGGCGAAGATCAGGCCGATACCGACACCGGGACCGATGGCGGACAGGCCGAGACCGACCAGGTTGATGGAGCCTTCCACGGCTTTTCCTTTCGTCGGCGACGCGTCTCTCGCGCCGCTGTTTGGCGAAACTTGTGGGGTTTGTTGCGGATCAGTGCTCGTCGGCGAGGGCTTCGCCGATGTACATCGAGCTCAGGAGCGTGAAGACGTAGGCCTGCAGGAACATCACCAGCATCTCCAGGAAGCTCACGCCGATGCCGAGCCCGAAGGACAGCACGCCGACGGCGCCGTAGAGGACGTTGCCGCTGGCCAGCAGGGCCGCGCCACCGGTGGCGAACAGGATGAGCAGCAGGTGGCCGGCGAACATGTTGCCGAACAGACGCAGGGTGAGCGTGACGGGCCGGATGATGATGTTGGAGAAGAACTCCAGCGGCACCAGCAGCAGCAGGATCGGGCCCTTGACGCCGCCGGGCATCGTGGCGTGCTTGAGGTAGCCGAGCGGGCCGTGCTTCCAGATGCCGGCGCCGACGTAGATGCCCCAGCTCAGCATCGCGAGCGGGACGATGAAGCCGATCCGCGAGAAGCTGGGGAACTGCAGGAACGGGATCACGCCGTAGTAGTTGTTCACCAGGATGAAGGTGAAGAGCGTGAAGAGGTAGGGCACGAACTTCATGTAGTGCTCGCTGCCGATGTTGTCTCGCGCCATGTTGTTGCGCACGAAGCCGTAGACCATCTCGCCGGCGTACTGCAGGCGGTTCGGCACCAGCGAAGCGCTGCGCGAGGCGGCGTAGAAGAAGCCGAACACGATCACGGCGGAAAGCACCAGGAGCACCATCGGCTTGGTGACGTCACCGAAGATCGGCGGCAGCTCGAAGCTTCCGGGGCCGGGGGCCGTGAAGCCCGAACCGCCCTCTGCCGCCACAGGCTGGGTGATGCTCACTCCGACTCCTCGTCGCTCGTCGTGTTGCTCGTCGTGTCGCTCGTCTTGCTGCTGTCGTGTCCCTGCGCGGCATCGGTCTGCCGGCGGAGAGCCACGACCATCATGTAGGTGCCCAGACCACCGCCCAGCAGGACCCCCGCCGCCACCAGGAAGCGGGTGCCGAGCCACTGGTCCAGCAGCCACCCGACGAAGCCGTAGAACAGCACACCGGCCACCAGGTAGCTCGGGGCACTGCTGCTGCGCGGGGGTTCGGAGGAAGTGGCGCTGGACTCGGCCATGGCGCTGCGGACTTTAGCAGTCGCGGTGGTCATGACTCACCCCCGGTCGGGAGGTCGAAGTAGGGGGCGCGCTCCCGGGCGGTGAGCACCAGGTGGGCGGTGGTCCACACGAGCGTGGCGACCACCATCGAGGCGGCCAGCCAACCGCGCGCCAGGTCACCGGAGAAGGCCCCTCCGCGCGTGATCGCGAGGAACACCAGGAGCACGATCGCCAGCTGCGTGGCGTAGGTGACCAGGGCGACGAGCAGCGAGGCCGACGGCATCGCGCTCGCGACCACGTGGAGCGAGAACGTCCCGAACGACACGACCAGGGCGACCAGCCCGGCGCCGACCGCCGCGGCGGCCGCGGGCTCGGCGCCGTGCACGATCGCGGCCGTCCCCGCGAGGAGCGCGCCCGCGAGCAGCGTGAGTGCCGCCGCCCGGCTGACGACCCGTACGCCCGGCGCGAGGCTGCTGCGACGGGGGGTCGCACTGCTCTCGGTCGTCATGGCGGCGGCCGTTCCTGTCGGGGTCTGCGGGGCCTGTCCGGGCCCCTGAGAGGGCCTCCGGAACTGCTCGTGAAAACTATCACAAAGTCCCGGAGAGCCTGCAAACCGGGGTCAGGGGACGCTCTCCCCCGGTTGTCGGGACGGCTCCACGACACCCTGTGCGGGGGCGTCGGCCACGTCCTCGTCGTCGACGCGACCCTCGACGGCGTCGTTCTCCGGCAGCCCGGTGTCGCCGAGGCCCGTCTTGCGCGGTCGGTGCACCTGCGGCAGCACGAACGTCATGGCGACCGTGAGGGCCAGCATCGTGCCGAGGCTCCACCAGACCCACCAGCGGTCGACCAGGCTCACGATCACCGCTCCCGCGGCGATGGTGGCCGCCCACATCCACATGATCAGCACCGCACGGCGCTGCGAGTGGCCGATCTCGAGCAGGCGGTGGTGCAGGTGCTGCTTGTCCGCGCTCATCGGCGAGCGACCCGCACGCGTGCGGCGTACGACGGCGAGCACCAGGTCGACCATCGGCACCATCAGCAGCGAGATCGGCAGCAGCACCGGCAGCACCGTCACGAACAGGCTGTTGCCCGTGGTGACCGGCATGCCGACGAACTGTCCGGTCAGCGTCAGCGCGCTCGCCGAGAGCACCAGCCCGATCAGCATCGACCCGGAGTCGCCCATGAACAGGCGGGCGGGGTGGAAGTTGTGTGGCAGGAACCCGGCACAGGCCCCCGCCAGGGCCGCGCTGAGCAGCGCACCCGTGGTGGCGAGGGTGAGGTTGTTCTGGGCGGAGACGAAGTAGCAGTAGAGGAAGAACGCCGCGGCGCCGATCCCGACCACGCCGGCCGCCAGCCCGTCGAGGCCGTCGACGAAGTTGACGGCGTTCATGGTCCCGATGACCACCACCAGGGTGAGCACCGCCCCTTGGACGTCGTCGAGCGAGAACTGGGTGCCGTCCGCGCCCGGGAAGTAGTAGAACCGGACCCCCAGCGCGACCAGGAGGCCGGCGGCCAGCACCTGTCCCCCCAGCTTGGTCAGGGCGTCGAGCTCGAAGATGTCGTCGATCACCCCGACGGCACACACCAGCGCGCCGGCCATGAGCACCACGCCGGCGTCCTTGAAGACGAAGCCCTCGCTGCGCAGGCCGAGGAAGGGCAGTTCCCGCGCCACGACGTACGCCGCGCACAGGCCGCCGAGCATCGCCAGCCCCCCGAGGTAGGGGATCGGCGCGGCGTGCACGTCGCGGTCGCGCACCTGGGCAACCGCGCCGGTGCGCAGCGCGATCTCGCGGGCGACGACCGTGAGCAGGTAGGTGACCGTCAGGGCCACGAGGAAGACGAGGAGGTACTCCCGCATCGCCGCCTAGCCCTGGTCGTGGAGCACGACCCCGTGCTCGGCGATGGCGGCGTTGAGGGTCTCGAGGGAGAGCGCGCCGACCCGCAGCACGCGGCCCTCGGGGACGGTGACGTCGACGATCGTGGAGGCCTCGCCCCCGGGGGACGTGCCACCGTCCACGATCACCGCGACGGCGTCGCCGAGCATCTCCTCGGCCTGGTCGGCGTCGGTCGCCGCGGGGCGCCCGGTGAGGTTGGCCGAGCTGACGGCCAGCGGACCGGTGCGCTCCAGCACGGCGAGGGCCACCTCGTCGTCGGGCATCCGCACCGCGACGGTGCCGCGGGTCTCCCCCAGGTCCCACATGAGCGAAGCCTGCTGGCGGCACACCAGGGTGAGCGGGCCGGGCCAGAACTGATCGACGAGCGTCCGGGCCCACGTGGGGACGCCCTCGGCGAGCGCGTCGAGCGTGGTCGCCGCCGACACGAGCACCGGCGGCGGCATCTCGCGGCCGCGGCCCTTGGCGTCGAGCAGCAGGCGCACCGCGTCGTGTGAGAAGGCGTCGGCCGCGACGCCGTAGACGGTGTCGGTGGGGATGACCACCAGCTCACCGCGTCGTACGGCACCGGCGGCGGCGGTCACCGCCGCCTCCCGCTCCTCCTCGGTCAAGGTCGCAAGCCTGTCCACGTCGCTCATCGTGCCAGCCTCGCGGTCACGTAGCGCGCCCGACCCGCGAGGTCGCGGTGGTCGGCCACGTCCAGCCACCGGCCGCTGGCGGCGAAGACGGCCGGGGCCGATGCGCCCTGCACGTCGGCGTGCTCGGCACCGACCACTCCCCCGGGCCGGAGCAGCTGCGCCGCGCGGCGCTCGAGGACCCGCATCGCGTCGAGGCCGTCCTGGCCCGAGAAGAGGGCCAGGTGCGGGTCGTGGTCGCGGGCCTCGGCGGCCACGGACTCCCACGCCTCGAGGGGGATGTAGGGCGGGTTGCACACCACCACGTCGACCGTGCCGAGCAGGTCGTCGAATGCGGTGGCCATGTCGCCCTGGCGCAGGTCGACACCGGTGCCGGACAGGTTGCGCTCGGCCCAGGCGTACGCCTGCTCGTCGAGCTCGACGGCGTGGACGTCGGCGTGGGGGACCTCGTCCTTGACGGCAGCCGCGACCGCGCCCGAGCCGGTGCAGAGATCGACCACGACCGGTGGCCGCTCTCCCCGGTTGTCGAGTAGGCGCGAGGAACGAGCGCCGTATCGAGACACCTCGCCGGCTGCTCGACCAGCGAGGAGGTGCTCGATCGCCCAGCCGGCGAGGAGCTCGGTCTCGGGCCGGGGCACGAAGACACCGGGACCGACGGCCAGCTCGACGTGGCGGAAGGCAGCGGTGCCGGTCAGGTGCTGGAGCGGCTCACGGTCCGCGCGCCGCGCGACCAGCCGGTCGTAGGCCTCCTGCTCCCCCGTCGCCAGCGTGTCCACCAGCGGCAGCCGCCCCAAGGGGATGCCGAGGACGTGCGCGAGGAGCAGGTCGGCGTCGCGCTCCGGCGAGGCCACGCCGGCCCCGCGGAGCCGCTGGGCCGCCGCGCGCCGGGCTGCGCTGGCGCGCAACTCAGGACTCCAGCGCCGCGAGCCGGGCCGCCATGTCGGTCTCCACGCAGGAGTCCAGCACCGGCTGGAGGTCGCCGTCGAGGACCTGGTCGAGGTTGTAGGACTTGTAGCCGGTGCGGTGGTCGGAGATCCGGTTCTCCGGGAAGTTGTAGGTGCGGATCCGCTCGGAGCGGTCGACGGTGCGCACCTGCGAGCGCCGCGCGTCGCTCGCCTCCGCGTCCGCAGCGTCCTGGGCGGCCTGGAGCAGCCGCGAACGCAGGATCCGCATCGCGGACTCCTTGTTCTGCAGCTGGCTCTTCTCGTTCTGGCAGCTCGCCACGATGCCGGTGGGCACGTGGGTGATGCGGACGGCCGAGTCGGTGGTGTTGACGCTCTGTCCGCCCGGCCCGCTGGAGCGGTAGACGTCGATGCGCAGGTCGTTGTCGTCGATGGTCACGTCGACCGGCTCCGCCTCGGGCGAGACGAGCACGCCGGCGGCGGAGGTGTGGACGCGGCCCTGGGACTCGGTGACCGGGACGCGCTGGACGCGGTGCACGCCGCCCTCGAACTTGAGCAGGGCGTACGGCGCCTGGCCGGGCTCGACCGTGCCGCGCGCCTTGACCGCGGCCGTGACGGACTTGTAGCCGCCGAGGTCGGACTCGGTGGCGTCGAGCACCTCCACGCTCCAGCCGCGGGTCTCGGCGTAGCGGGAGTACATCCGGAGCAGGTCGCCGGCGAACAGGGCCGACTCCTCGCCGCCCTCGCCGGACTTGATCTCCAGCAGGGCGTCCTTGCCGTCGGCGGCGTCGCGGGGCACCAGCAGCCGGCGCAGCCGCTCCCCCACGGCCTCGCGCCGGGCCGCGAGCTCCTCGGCCTCCCGGGCGAACGCCGGGTCCTCGGGGGCGAGCTCGCGCGCCGCCTCGGCGTCGTCACCGAGCTGGAGCCACTCCTGCCAGGTCGACACGACGGCGCTCAGCTCGGCGTACCTCTGGTTGAGCTGCTTGGCCAGGCGCTGGTCGGCATGGGTCTCGGGCAGTGCCAGGCGCTGCTCGAGCTCGGCGTGCTCCTCGCGCATGCCCTCGACGGCCTCGAACATCGTGCTCCTGCTCCCTCATGGACCGGCTCGTGCCGGCTTCCCCGTACGGACCCGGACCCCAGCCCGGACAGACGACAAGGCGCCGGCCACCCGCGGTGAGCGGGCGACCGGCGCCTGACGTGGACTACTTGCTCTCGGCAGCAGCCTTCTTGCCGTAGCGGGACTCGAAGCGGGCGACGCGGCCGCCGGTGTCGAGGATCTTCTGCTTGCCGGTGTAGAACGGGTGGCACTGCGAGCAGACATCGGCGTGGATCGAGCCGGAGGTCGCGGTGCTGCGGGTGGTGAACGACGCGCCGCAGGTGCAGGTCACCTGGGTCTCGACGTACTCGGGGTGGGTGTCCTTCTTCATGGTGTCCTCTCGAATTGCTCCGGGTCGCCCGCGTGGATCGCGTAGTGACGTGAACCGGAACCGACGCACAAGTGTGCCACCGGTGTGAACAACGGCGCCAATCCGGGGATTCCCGCCGCGGACGGCGGGCTCCCGGCGATGGCTGGGCCGGCGATCAGCGACCGCCGACGACCTTCGTCACGGCCTGCTGGGAGTCCGCGGCGGCAAGCTGCTTGCGGATGTCGCCGACGACGGCTCCCTCGGCGGGAGCCAGCAGCCTCTCCTCGTGCCGGGTGCCCGAGGCGGCGACGTCGACCGCCGGGACGATGCCCTTGGCCGCGCGCTCCGCGCTGAGCGCCAGCTCCCAGTTCTCGGTGCCGGCGATCTCCTCGAGGAAGAACTCGTCGGTCGCCGAGCCGGTGCCCACCGCGACCGTGGCCAGGACCGTCAACGACCCCGCGTCCTCGATCTTGCGGGCGGCACCGAAGAACTCCTTGGTCGGGTGCACCGCGGACGCGTCCACGATGCCCGCCAGGACGCGGCCGTTGGCCGGCGCGGCGAGGTTGTAGGCGCGGCCGAGGCGGGTCAGCGAGTCGAGCAGCACGACGACGTCGTGGCCGAGCTCGACCAGGCGCTTGGCGCGCTCGATGGCGAGCTCCGCGACCAGGGTGTGGTCGGCCGGCTGCCGGTCGAAGGTCGAGGCGACGACCTCACCCTTGACGGCGCGCTGGAAGTCGGTGACCTCCTCGGGACGCGCGTCGACGAGCACCACCATCACGTGGCACTCGGGGTTGTTCGTCGTCACCGCCTGGGCGATCGACTGCAGCAGCGACGTCGCGCCCGTACGCGGCGGCGTGAGGATCAGCCCGCGCTGGCCCTTGCCGACCGGCGAGGCGATGTCGATGACCTTGCCGGTCAGGTTCGCGTCGTCGGTGGCCAGGCGGAGCCGCTGGTGCGGGTGGACCGGCACCGCGTCGGAGAACTCGGGGCGCTCCTTGGCGCCCTCGGCCTCCGTGCCGTTCACGCTGTCGATGCGGACCATCGGGTTGAACTTCTCGCGACGCTCGCCCTCGCGCGGCTGGCGGACCTGGCCGACCACGGCGTCGCCCCGGCGCAGGTGGTACTTCCGCACCATCGACAGCGACAGGTAGACGTCCTCCGGACCGGGCAGGTAGCCCGACGTCCGCACGAACGCGCAGTTGTCCAGGACGTCGAGGATGCCGGCGGCAGGCACCAGCACGTCGTCCTCGAGGATCGTGGTGTCGGGCTCGTTGCGAGCGCCCTGGCGCACGGGGGTCCGGTCCCGCCCGCGACGGCGACGGTTGCGACGGCTGCCGCCCTCGCCGTCCTCGTCGTCGTCGAGCTGGTTCTGGTTCTGCTGGTTCTGGTTCTGCTGGTTCTGGTTCTGCTGGGCCTGCTGCTGGTTCTGCTGGTTCTGCTGGTTCTGCTGGTTCTGCTGGTTCTGGCGACCCTGCTGCTTGTCCTGCTGCTGCTTGTCCTGCTGCTTGTCCTGCTGCTGCTTGCCGTCCGTCGCGGGCTGCTGGCCCTTCTGGCCCTTCTGGCCCTTCTGGCCCTTCTGGGACTTCTGGTCCTGGCGGTCGCCGGACTGGTCGGACTGCTGCTGGTCCTGCTTCCGGTCGTCCCGCTTCTGGTCCGGCTGCTCGCGCTCGACCTGCTGCGGGTCCTGCTTCGGCTCGACCTGCTGCTCGGCCTGCTTCTGCTCGGCCTGCTCGGCCTGCCGCTGCTTGCGGGTGCGGGTCCGCACGGTCGTCTGGGGCGCGGGTTCCTCAGCGGGCGCCTGGCCGCCCTGCGGGGCCTCGGCTGTCGCCGCCTCGCGCTCGCGGGCCGCAGCGGGTGCGGCCGCAGCGGGTGCGGCCGCAGCGGGTGCGGCCTCAGCGGGCCGCGAACCAGACTGGGTCGCCTTGATGGCGTCGACCAGCTGGGCCTTCTTCATCGAGCCTGCACCGGAGATGCCGAGGCCGACGGCCATCGACTTCAGGTCCGCCAGCAGCATCGAGCTGAGGCCGGCCGACCTGGCGGGGGCCTTCTTGGCAGGCTTCGAGGGGGTCTCGGTCACGTGGATCCTTCGCACGTCGCGTCGCCTGCGAGGCGGAGAACGGCCTGCGAGGCGGATGGTGGTCGCCCGAGCACGCAGTCCTCGCGGATGCCGGAGGACCGGGACGGGCAGGTACGCCGAACGGCGCGCGGTCAGGTTAGCAGGCAGGTCACCCTCCGGCAGCCAGCAGTGCCGGCGCCGCGTCGTCGCGCCGGGGTGGCGGCACATCGCACCCAGCACCACCCCACGTACGCAATCCGCCGCCACCCCGGGGCGCGACGTCCCTCAGCTCCGCCGCGCTGCGCGCCGACGCGGCCGCCACGGCCAAGCCGGCCCGCGCCATCCCCAGCCTCGCGCCCGGCGACCGGGTGGTCCACGACTCGTTCGGGATGGGCACGGTCGTGGCCGTCGAGGGCGTCGGTGTACGCCACGGGACCGGGGAGCGCCAGCCCGCCCTGGGCGAGCCAGGACTCCCCACTGAGCAGTGGAGCCGCCACTGAGGTCCTGCCGGCCCCAGCGGGTCCGCTCCTCCGCCGTACGCCGCCAGTCGACGCCCGCGGCCCGACCGGGTCAGGTGAGGCGCGCGCCCTCGACGTCGACGGACAGCTCGTAGGGCGTCCACCCCTGCGGACAGCGGGAGAGCAGGTCCGCGGTGTCGGCCGACCCGAACGCCAGCACCGTGGGGCCGGCACCCGACACGACGGCCGGCACGCCGTCGGCGCGCAGCGCACGTACGAGCTCCAGGGTCCCCGGCATCGCCGGCTCGCGCTGGTCCTGGTGGAGCCAGTCCCGGGTCGCGGCGAGCAGGTGCTCGGGCTGCCCCGTGATCGCGGCGACCAGCAGCGCGGCGCGGCCGGCGTTGGCGGCGGCGTCGGCGTGCGGGACGACGTCGGGCAGCAGGCCGCGGGCCACGGTGGTCTCGACGCCGTCGGGCGGGACGAACACGACCGCGGTGATCCGCGGGTCGACGCCCGCCCGCACGGCGTACCAGCGGTCCGCCTCGCGACCGGAGATCACGAATCCGCCGTAGAACGCCGGAGCGACGTTGTCGGGGTGGCCCTCGAGGTCGGCCGCGAGGTCGAACAGCGCCTCGTCGGACGCGAGCAGCTGGCCGCCCGCAACGAGGCCGCGAGCGAGCACCACGCCGGCGACGATCGCGGCCGAGGACGACCCGAGGCCGCGGGCGTGCGGGATGACGTTGCGGCACGAGAGCCGCAGGCCGGGCGGCTGCTCGCCCATGAGGTCGAAAGCCGCCCGCATCGCGCGGACGACGAGGTGGGACTCGTCGCGGGGCACGCCGTCTGCGCCGGCCCCCGCCACCTCGACCACGAGCCCGTCGGGCAGCACCTCGGCCTCGAGCTCGTCGCGCAGCGACAGGGCCAGGCCGAGGGAGTCGAAGCCCGGGCCGAGGTTGGCGGATGTGGCCGGGACGCTGACCCGGACGGGCCCGTCGACGAAGGTCGCCATGCTCAGGCGAGACCGGCGGCCGCTGCCGCGGCCGCCACGTCGGCGTCCACGACCGTGTCGACGACGTCGCCGTACGACTCCAGCGCGGTGGCGGTGTCCTTGAGCCCGTGACCAGTCACCGTGATCGCCACCGTCGCGCCGGCGTAGCTCTCCCCCGCCGCGAGCTCCGCCAGCAGGCCGGCGATCCCGGCGGCGGAGGCCGGCTCCACGAAGACACCGTCGTGCCGGGCCAGCTGGGCCTGGGCGGCGAGGATCTGCGCGTCACTCACCGCGGCGAACCGGCCGCCCGACTCGTGGGCGGCCGCCTCGGCGAGCTTCCACGAGGCGGGGTTGCCGATCCGGATGGCGGTCGCCTTGGTCTCGGGGTCGGGGAACGGCTCGCCCGTGACCAGCGGCGAGGCACCCTCGGCCTGGAAGCCGCGCATGACGGGGCGCTTGCTCGCCCGGCCGAGGTCGGCGTACTGCTCGTAGCCCATCCAGTAGGCCGAGATGTTGCCGGCGTTGCCGACCGGGAGCAGGTGGTAGTCGGGGGCGTCGCCGAGGAAGTCGCAGATCTCGAAGGCCGCGGTCTTCTGGCCCTGCAGGCGGACCGGGTTGACCGAGTTGACCAGCGCCACCGGGTAGTCCCAGGCCAGGCCCTTGGCCATCTGCAGGCAGTGGTCGAAGTTGCCACGCACCATGATGATCTGGGCGCCGTGGACCACGGCCTGGGCCATCTTGCCGGCGGCGATCTTGCCCTCCGGCACGAGCACCAGCGGCTTGAGGCCCGCCTTCGCGGCGTACGCCGCCATCGACGCCGACGTGTTGCCGGTCGAGGCACAGACGACCGCCTGCGCGCCCTCGTGCTTGGCGACCGAGATCGCGGTGGTCATGCCGCGGTCCTTGAACGACCCGGTGGGGTTGTCGCCCTCGACCTTGAGCCACACCTGGCCGCCGGTGAGGGAGGAGAGCCACTCCGAGTGGACGAGGGGCGTGCCGCCCTCACGCAGCGTGACCGCCTCGAGACCCTCGGGCAGGAGGTCGATGAGCTCGCGGTACTCCTCGATGAGGCCACGCCACTGGTGGGTGGGGCTGCTCATTCGTCGCCACCCTCCACCCGCATCACCGAGGTGACCTCACGGACGATGTCCATGCTGCGGAGCTGGTCCACCGTGGCGCTGAGCGCGGCGTCGGGTGCGGCGTGCGAGACGACGACGAGCTGGGCGTCCGCGCCGCGGCCCTCCTGGCGGACCGTCTGGATCGACACGTCGTGGTCGGCGAACGCGTTGGCGACCGCCGCGAGCACGCCCGCCCGGTCGTCGACGTCGATCGCGACGTGGTAGCGGGTGCGGGTCTCCCCCATCGGCAGCACCGCGCGGTCGGCGTAGGCCGACTCGCCCGCGCCGCGGGTGTCCGCGAGCCGGTTGCGGGCGACGGTCACGAGGTCGCCGAGCACGGCGCTCGCGGTCGGCGAGCCGCCCGCGCCGGGGCCGTAGAACATCAGCTGCCCGGCGGCCTCGGACTCGACGAAGACGGCGTTGTAGGCCTCGCGCACGCTGGCGAGCGGGTGGGACCGCGGGATCATCGCGGGGTGCACCCGGGCGGCCACCTGGTCGCCCCGCAGCTCGCAGATCGCGAGCAGCTTGACGACCGATCCCATGTCGCGGGCGCTGGCGACGTCGGCGGCGGTGACCTCGGAGATCCCCTCGCGGTAGACGTCGGAGGCGGTGACCCGCGAGTGGAAGGCCAGGCTGGCCAGGATCGCGGCCTTCGCCGCGGCGTCGAAGCCCTCGACGTCCGCGGTCGGGTCGGCCTCGGCGTAGCCGAGCTCCTGGGCCTCCTCGAGGGCCTCGGAGAAGCCCGCTCCCGAGGTGTCCATCTTGTCGAGGATGAAGTTGGTGGTGCCGTTGACGATGCCGAGCACCCGGGTGACCTTGTCGCCGGCGAGCGACTCGCGCAGCGGACGCAGGATCGGGATGGCCCCGGCCACGGCCGCCTCGTAGTAGAGGTCGCGCTCGGCCTTGGCGGCCGCCTCGAAGAGCGTCGGTCCGTCCTCGGCGAGCAGGGCCTTGTTGGCCGTGACGACGCTCGCGCCGTTCTCCAGCGCGGAGAGGATCAGCGAGCGGGCGGGCTCGATGCCGCCGATCACCTCGACGACGAGGTCGACGTCGTCGCGGGCGACGAGCCCGTGCGCGTCGGTGGTCAGCAGGCCCTCGGGGACCTCGACGTCGCGTGGCGCGTCGAGCCGGCGTACGGCCACCCCCACCAGCTCGACGGGCGCCCCCACGCGGGCTGCGAGGTCGTCGCGCTGCTCGCCCAGCAGGCGCACGACCTGGGACCCGACGGCGCCGCAGCCGAGCACGGCCACGCCCAGTGGGCGCTGCTTGTCACCCGTAGTCATCAGAGAACACCCACATCGGTCGCGAACAGGTCTGCCTCAGTCTCTCGTCGCAGCACGGTGTAAGTCTTCCCGTCCCGAACTCCGATCACCGGAGGACGCAGCGCGTGGTTGTAGTTGGAGGCCATGGATCTGCAGTAGGCCCCGGTGCCGGGCACGGCGACCAGGTCGCCGGGGCGTACGTCGCCGGGCAGGAACTCGTCCTTGACGACGATGTCACCGGCCTCGCAGTGCTTGCCGACCACGCGGGCCAGGGCGGGCGCGGAGCCGGAGGGACGGGAGGCGATCGTGGCGGAGTAGTCGGCGTCGTAGAGGGCGGTGCGGATGTTGTCGCTCATGCCGCCGTCGACCGAGACGTAGGTGCGCCGGGCGCCGCCGTCGAGGGCGACCTCCTTGACCGTGCCGACCTCGTAGACGGTGCACATCGACGGGCCGACGATCGCGCGACCCGGCTCGATCGAGAGCCTCGGCTCGGCGACCCCGAGCGCGCGGCACTCGTGCTCGACGATCCTGGTGATCTCGGTCGCGAGCTGCGCGGGGTCGGACGGGTCGTCCTGGGTGGTGTAGGCGATGCCGAACCCGCCGCCGAGGTCCATCTCGGGCATCTCGACGCCGATCTCCTCACTGACTCCTGCGTGCAGCGCCAGCACCCGGCGGGCCGCGACCTCGAAGCCGGAGGTGTCGAAGATCTGGCTCCCGATGTGGGAGTGGAGTCCGAGCAGGCGCAGCCCCGGTGCCTCGTGCACGCGGCGTACGGCGTCCAGCGCGTCGCCGCTGGCGATGGAGAAGCCGAACTTCTGGTCCTCGTGGGCGGTGGCGATGTACTCGTGGGTGTGCGCCTCGACGCCGGCGGTGACGCGCACCATGACGCCGATGCCCTCGGTGGTCGAGGTGCGAGCGCCAGCGAGCCTCGAGACCACGTCGGCCAGCCGCTCGATCTCGTGGAAGGAGTCGACGATGACGCGGCCCACGCCCAGCTCGACGGCCCGCTCGAGCTCGGCGAGGGTCTTGTTGTTGCCGTGGAAGCCCACCCGCTCCATCGGGAAGCCAGCCCGCTCGGCGACGGCCAGCTCGCCGCCGGAGCACACGTCGAGCGAGAGGCCCTCCTCCGCCAGCCACCGCACGACGGTGGTGCAGAGGAACGCCTTGCCGGCGTAGTAGACGTCGTAGGCGGCGAAGGCGTCGCGGAAGGCGCGGGCGCGGCTGCGGAAGTCGGCCTCGTCGAGGACGTACGCCGGGGAGCCGTGCTCGCGCACCAGCTCGGGCAGCGGCACTCCGCCGACGCTCAGCACGCCGTCGGCCTTGGTGGCGGTCTGCGACCAGAGCGACGGCACCAGCGCGTCGGGGTCGCTCGGCTCACGCAGCCAGTGGGGACCACCGGGCCGGTTCGCCCGGAGCGCGCCGTCGGCGTGCGCCCAGCCGGAGGGGTGGGCGGTCGGCACGACCGATCACATCCTCTCGGGGGCGGAGACGCCGAGCAGGTCGAGGCCGTTGGCGAGCACCACGCGCGTCGCGTCGACGAGCATCAGCCGGGCCCGGTGCAGGTCGCTGGTCTCCTCGTCACCGCGCGGCAGCACCCGGCAGCTGTCGTAGAACCGGTGGTAGGTGCCCGCGAGCTCCTCGAGGTAGCGCGCCACCCGGTGCGGTTCGCGGAGCTCGGCCGCGGCCTTGACGACGCGCGGGAACTCCGCCAGCGCCCGCAGCAGCTCGCCCTCCTTGTCGTGGGTGAGCAGGCCGGGGTGCGACTCGGCCGTCACGCCGAGGTCGGCGGCGTTGCGCATCAGGCTCGCCACCCGGGCGTGGGCGTACTGGACGGTGAAGACCGGGTTGTCGTTGGTCGCCTTCGCCCAGAGGTCGAGGTCGATGTCGATCGGCGAGTCCGAGTGGTAGCGGGCGAGGGCGTAGCGGCTGGCGTCCACCCCGATCGCGTCGACGAGGTCGTCGATGGTGACGACCGTGCCGGCACGCTTGGACATCCGCATCGGCTCGCCGTCGCGGAGGAGGTTGACCATCTGTCCGATGAGGATCTCGAGGTTCTTGCCCGGCTCGTCGCCGAACGCCGCGCACATGGCGTTCATCCGGCCCACGTAGCCGTGGTGGTCGGCGCCGAGCATGATGAAGCAGCGGTCGAAGCCGCGCTCGCGCTTGTCGAGGTAGTAGCCGAGGTCGCCGGAGATGTAGGCCGGGGTGCCGTTGGACCGGACGATCACGCGGTCCTTGTCGTCGCCGTACTGCTCGGTGCGCAGCCACAGGGCGCCGTCGGACTCGTAGGTGTTGCCCATCTCGGTGAGGCGCTCGATGGCCCGCCCGACCGCCCCGGAGTCGTGCAGGGACTTCTCGTGGAAGTAGACGTCGAAGTCGACCCCGAAGTCGTGGAGGGACTTCTTGATCTCCGCGAACATCATGTCCACGCCGACCTCGCGGAAGACCTCCTGGGCCTTGTCGTCCTCGAGGTCCTTGACGTCGGGGCGCTGCTCGACGACCGCCGAGGCGATGTCGTGGATGTACTGGCCGCCGTAGCCGTCCTCGGGTGCGGGCTCGCCCTTGGCGCTGGCGAGGAGCGAGGAGCTGAAGCGGTCGATCTGGGCGCCGTGGTCGTTGAAGTAGTACTCGCGCGTGACGTCGGCCCCGGTCTTCTCGAAGATCCGGCCCAGCGCGTCACCCACCGCCGCCCACCGCACGCCGCCGAGGTGGAGCGGCCCGGTCGGGTTGGCGGAGACGAACTCGAGGTTGATCTTCTCCCCCGCGAAGGCGTCGGAGGAGCCGTACGCCGCGCCCGCCGCGACGACGTCGGCCGCGACCTGGCCCTGGGCGCCGGCCTCGACCGTCACGTTGAGGAAGCCGGGACCCGCGACCTCGACCTCGGCGATCCCGTCGGCGGCGCGCAGGCGCTCGGCGACGAGGTCGGCGAAGGCACGGGGGTTGGTCCCAGCCTTCTTCGCGAGCTGGAGCGCCACGTTGGTGGCGTAGTCGCCGTGCCCCTTCTGCCGGGGTCGCTCCACCGTGACCTGGGTCGGCACGCCGTCAGGCAGCGTGATCGCGCCGTCGGCCACGAGGGACGACAGCGCATCGACGATGGTCTCGGAGAGCTGCTCGGGGTTCACCGGGCAAGCCTATCGGCGGCGCCTGCCACCGACCGAACCGGTTTCACGCCCTGGCCACCGCCCGGGCAACGCCACGCCGGCGCGACCTGCCCTAGGGTCCTGCCTGTGACGACGCATCCGACCTACGCCCAGCTCATCGACCTCCCGGCCTACGTCGAGCAGCCCGTGCCGATGCCCTTCGAGGACATCAACGGCCACCTCAACGTCCGCCACTACATCGGCATCGCGAGCGAGGGACTCGACGAGTCCCTGGTCGAGGTGGGCATCCCGCAGATGTGGCCGCTCACCCACGGCCACGCCTGCTTCACCGCCGAGCACCACGTCACCTACCTCGCCGAGCTGCGCACCGGCGACACGATGTCGGCGCGCGTACGCCTCCTCGGCCGCTCCGAGCGCGCCGCGCACGTCCTCGTCTACCTCCTCGACGAGACCCACCAGCGGGTCGCGTGCGTGGTGGAGGAGATCTTCCTCCACATCGACCTCGAGACCCGCCTCACGGCCCCGTGGCCGGACGAGGTGGCGACCGCGCTCGACGCGCGGATCGCCGAGCACGAGGCCCTGCCCTTCCCGGCCGCGACCTCCGGCTCCCTCGCACTCCGCTAGGCGGTTTCACCGCCGCGCAGCGAGACGGGTAGTCTTCACCGCGCACCGGCCCCGGGCCGGTGCGGGCCTCCGTAGCTCAGGGGATAGAGCACTGGTTTCCGGTACCAGGTGCCGCAGGTTCGAATCCTGCCGGAGGCGCCCACGAGCAAGACCACGAGCAAGGCCCGGACCCGCCCAGGTCCGGGTCTTCGTCGTGCCTCGCCCGCGTCGCTGCGGCGGCTGCCGGAACGTCCTCCGGTGACCACCGTCACCAATCCGTGCGCCCCTCGTTGAAGGGTCGAGGGAGTTACTGGCCGGTCACCTGGGCCCGGCCCAGTCGTGGGCTCCCCAAGGACCCTTGGGAGGGAAACGTGCAAGGACGGGTGGAAGATCGGGTGCACACGGGATTGGGGCGGCGGCTCGTCGGGGCGGTCAGCGTCGGCCTGGCGGCCTCGCTCGTGCTGGGCGGAGGGTCGGCGCCGGCGCAGGCGAGCGACGGCCCCGACGCCCGGGCGGGCGCGGCGGACGGGCTCACGAAGTTCGGCTACCGCGGCGACGTCTACGGCGTGAAGCTGGTGACCGACAGCGTCGAGGCGCTCAACCTCAAGGACGCCCACGCCCAGCAGCTCTGCACCCGCACGGCCGGCAAGGTCGTGGAGCAGAAGAGCGCGGTGTCGGTCCCGGACAACCCGCTGATCCGCGTCTCGGCGAGCACCAGCCGCACCGAGACGTACGTCGACGGCGCCACGCACGGCGTACGCGGCACCAACACGATCGGCGACATCAGCATCGGCGGCACCGTGGGACCGCTGACCACGCCGCGGCTGGTGGTCAAGGGCCTGCAGACCACGGCGCACGCGTTCAACACCCCGCAGGGCTACGGCCACGACGAGAGCTTCACCTTCGCCAGCATCTCCCTCGAGCTGCTGGACGACACCGTCGTGCAGCAGCTGCCGCCGGAGCTCCAGCAGCTCCTCGCGCCGCTCGACCAGGTCAGCGACACGGTCTTCACGGGCACCCAGGAAGCCGCTCAGCAGGTCTTCCAGGTGCTGAGCGACGTGACGAAGCCGATCGTGATCCCCGGCCTCGGCTCGATCGCGCTCGGCTACGAGAACGGCCGGGCCAACAGCCACAACGCCCAGTCCCAGGCCTCGGCCCTGCGGATCGAGGTGACCGCGGGCGACCGTCGCCAGCTCGTCGAGCTCGGCACCGCCCGCGTCCGGATGGGCGGACCGGCTCCCGTCGGCGTGTTCCGGTCCGGTGGCACCGCCATGGACTACCAGGCGCTCCAGGGTGCGTTGAAGTTCGGCAACGTCCAGCACAAGGCACTCCCCTGCCAAGGCACGCGCGGGCGCACCCAGACCTACCAGGTCCCGCACGCCAGCCAGCTGGTGCCGGTGCCGGTGCTCCTCGACGGCGTGACCTACCAGGTCAACGGCGACCAGTTCCGCAAGAAGAAGGTCGCCAAGGGCTGGTCCCGCACCGCGATCCAGTCGGTGTCCATCCCCACCGCCGAGCTCGTCATCACCGATGTCAGCTCGCGCGTGGCGATGCGCCAGAAGACCGGCAAGCGGGTCCGGTCGAAGGTCTCGACCGCGATCGGCTCGATCACCGTCGGCGGCCAGCCTGTGGAGGTCCCCGCCCCCGGCGGCGTGGTGGAGCTGCCCAACGGCGTCGGCGAGATCCAGCGCCAGCTCGTCGACACCGGCTACCGCGGCTCGCAGGTGATCGGGCTGCGGATCAAGCTCTACTCCGACGCCGTCGTGATCGACCTGGCCCGGACGGCCGGACGCATCTACCCGCACTGAGCCGCACACCGGCCGGCACCCCGACCAGCGACGGGACGCCACCCTCAGCAGCCGCGGAGGGTGGCGTCCTGCCGTGCCTCGCGGCCCAGTCGCCGGGCCTGCGCGACGTCGGGGAACACCACGCTCGCCGCGCCCACGAAGCCGATCCGGCCCCGCACCACGCAGGTGGTGATGCGACGCGGGTCGACCTGGGCGACGGCCTGCGCGATCTCGAACAATTCGGCCGGCGAGGCGTTGGTGTCGGTGTGCGCCATCACGGTCATCACGCCACGCTCGATGAAGCCGGGCCGGTCGGCCTGGCTGCGGATCCGGGCATGGATCCCGCGCAGCGTGCGCTGCTGGTTGGCCGAGCGGTCGAAGTCACCGCCCGAGAGGTTGTACCGGATCCGCGAGAAGGCCATCGCGTTGTAGCCGTCGAGGTGGATGCGTCCCTGGCGGAACCCCTCCTTCTTGAGGTTCGGGTCCCAGAAGCGGCGCGGGTTGGTGACGGTGATGCCGCCGATGTCGTCGACCATGTCCTCGAAGAACGGAAAGCGGGTCACCATGACGTAGTCGGGCTCGATGCCGACGAGGTTGCGCATGGCGCCGGCCATGCCGCGCGGGCCGGCGAAGTAGAGGGCGGAGTTGATCTTCTCCCGGCCGTGGCCGGGGATGGCGACCCACGAGTCGCGGGGCACCCCGATCGCGGTGGCCGCGCCGGTGCGGGTGTTGATCCCGACCAGCTGCAGCGCGTCGCCGCGGGCCCGGGTCATCGCCTGGCCCGGTCGGGCGTCCGAGCCGACCGCCAGGATCCACACGACGTCCTCGCCGCCGGTGGCCACTCCCTGGGCGTGCCGGATCTTCACCAGCGCGACCTCGGTCGGCTGCACCGCCGACTGCGGCACGACGAGGGCGGTCACGCCGAGGACGGTGGCGAGGACGGCCGCCCTGCCCCACCGGCGGGCGCGGCGTACGTGGCCTGCGAGACGGTGCATCACCGGGCTCCCTTCGCGAGGTCGTAGCCGAAGATCCGCCACGCCCCGCGCTTGCGGGTGAGGAAGAGCCGCCCGCGTACGGTCGTGGTGCCGGTCTTCGAACCGGTCGTGTCGAACCTCAGGTGGACGTGGGCGGTCACCGTCCGCGCCTGCCTGCCGGTCGCGAGGATGTCGAGCACGACCGAGCGCTTGCGCGCGGTGACCGAGTCGATGCGGGGTCCACCGGTCCGGTTGGTGAGGAGCGCCTTGTCGCCGCGCGCCCTCGCCTCCGCCGCGTCGGTGAAGCCCGGGAAGGCCGACGGGAAGCTGCTGCGCGGGTACGCGCCGCCGAGGTAGGCCGCCTCCCACCACCGGTCGACCAGGGCGCCGACCTGCTTGCGCACGGCCTTGCGGCGGGCGTCGGGCAGCCGGCCGAAGACCCGGTGGATCGTGGTCCTCGTCGGCACCGGGTGCGAGGCGAGCGTCACCCGCGCGTCGTCGCGGCTGATCCGCTCCGGCGACGCCGACGGCTCCGCGGTGGACTGGCATGCGTTCGAGAACGAGACGAGAAGGACGAGCAGGGGGGCGGCGAGGCGGCGGGCCCACGCGGTGCGGCCCGGCGAGGGGCTTGGCATGACGACTCCAGGCAGTGCAGGTGGCCGGGGACGGCCGGGGAAATGGCTCTCGGGTGGCACGGGGGCCGAGATGGGTGGCGGTGTGGGCCACACCATGCCTCAAAGGACGAGCCCGCCCCTGCATTTGCGTGCGTGTGGGACTAGCCTTGTGGGCGCCCTTTGATGGGCACAGTTGTCAAACCTTGCGCGATGATCCTGGAAGAGGCGAAACAAGCGTGGCGCAGTCCCCGAACGGGCAGTCCGGCAACCAGTCCTCGGTTGCACCGTCATCTGATCTGGGAGCCAACGAGTGGCTCGTGGACGAGATGAAGGAGCAGTACGACAAGGACCCCGCGAGCGTGGGTCCGGAGTGGGCGAAGTACTTCGGCAACGGGAGCGGCGCGACGACCGCGAGCGCCACCGCGCAGCAGCCGGACAAGGCGCAGGCCAAGGAGCCGGCCAGGGCCGCCGCCGCGGCCGCGAAGCCCGCCGCCAAGCCCGCCGCCAAGCCCGCCGCCAAGGCCGCCGAGAAGCCTGCCGAGAGGCCCGCTGAGAAGCCCGCCTCCACGTCCACCGCCAAGTCGACGCCCCGCCCCGCGGCCGCCGCCGACGAGCCCGCCAAGGGCACCAGCACCCCGGTCGCCAAGGACCCCAAGCCCGCAGCCCCGACCCCCGCGAGCGACGAGCCGACCTACACCGTGCTGCGCGGTGCCCCGGCGCGTACGGCCGCCAACATGGACGCCTCGCTCTCCGTGCCCACCGCGACCTCCGTGCGATCCGTGCCGGTCAAGCTGCTGTGGGACAACCGCACCGTCATCAACAACCACCTCGCCCGCGCCCGCGGCGGCAAGGTCTCCTTCACGCACCTGATCGGCTACGCACTGGTCAAGGCGCTGCGCTCGATGCCGGAGATGAACGTCGGATTCGAGGTCGTCGACGGCAAGCCCAACCTGATCACGCCGGCCCACATCAACCTCGGCCTCGCGATCGACATGCAGAAGCCCGACGGCACCCGGCAGCTGCTCGTCCCGAGCATCAAGGGCGCCGAGGCGATGGACTTCGCCGCCTTCTGGACGGCCTACGAGGACATGGTCCGCAAGGCGCGTGACGGCAAGCTCACCGTCGCCGACTTCCAGGGCACCACGATCTCGCTGACCAACCCCGGCGGCATCGGCACGGTGCACTCCGTGCCGCGGCTGATGGCCGGGCAGGGCGCCATCATCGGCGTCGGCGCGATGGAGTACTCCCCCGAGTGGCAGGGCGCCTCCGAGGAGGCGATCAACCGCAACGCCATCAGCAAGTCGATGACGCTCACCTCGACCTACGACCACCGCGTGATCCAGGGCGCCCAGTCGGGCGAGTTCCTCAAGCGCGTGCACGCCCTGCTCATCGGCGAGAACGACTTCTACGACGAGATCTTCCGCTCGCTGCGCATCCCCTACGAGCCGATCCGCTGGGCGCGCGACGTCGTGGCTTCGCACGACGACGACATCGTCAAGCAGGCCCGCATCCTCGAGCTGATCCACGCCTACCGCGTCCGCGGCCACCTGATGGCCGACACCGACCCGCTCGAGTACCGCCAGCGCAGCCACCCGGACCTCGAGATCGAGTCGCACGGGCTGACCCTGTGGGACCTCGACCGGGAGTTCGCGACCGGGTCGTTCGGTGGCGAGGGCCGCCGCTTCATGAAGCTGCGCAACATCCTCGGCATCCTGCGTGACTCCTACTGCCGCACCACCGGCATCGAGTACATGCACATCATGGATCCCGAGCAGCGCAAGTGGATCCAGGAGCGCGTCGAGCAGCCGCACGTCAAGCCGCCCCGCGAGGAGCAGCTGCGCATCCTGCTCAAGCTCAACCAGGCCGAGGCCTTCGAGACGTTCCTCCAGACGAAGTTCGTCGGCCAGAAGCGCTTCAGCCTCGAGGGCGGCGAGACGACGATCCCGCTGATCGACGAGATCTGCGAGGCCGCCGCCGAGGCCGGTCTCGACGAGGTCACCATGGGCATGGCCCACCGCGGCCGCCTCAACGTGCTGGCCAACATCGTGGGCAAGAAGTACAGCCAGATCTTCCGCGAGTTCGAGGGCAACATCGACCCGCGCACGGTCCAGGGGTCGGGCGACGTGAAGTACCACCTCGGCGCCGAGGGCGAGTTCATCGCCGGCTCGGGCGACCGGATCAAGGTCTCCGTCGCGGCCAACCCCTCGCACCTCGAGGCGGTCAACCCGGTCCTGGAGGGCATCGCCCGCGCCAAGCAGGACATCCTCGACCAGGGCGAGAAGTTCCCGGTCCTGCCCCTGCTGGTGCACGGCGACGCCGCGTTCGCCGGCCAGGGCGTGGTCGCCGAGACGCTCAACCTGTCCCAGCTGCGCGGCTACCGCACCGGCGGCACCGTGCACGTGGTCATCAACAACCAGGTCGGCTTCACCACCGCTCCCGGCTCGTCGCGCTCCTCCCTCTACGCCACCGACGTGGCGCGGATGGTGCAGGCGCCGATCTTCCACGTCAACGGCGACGACCCCGAGGCCTGCATCCGCGTGGCGCGGCTGGCGTTCGACTACCGCCAGGCGTTCAACAAGGACGTCGTCATCGACCTCGTGTGCTACCGCCGCCGCGGCCACAACGAGGGTGACGACCCGTCCTACACCCAGCCGCTGATGTACGACCTGATCGAGCAGAAGCGCTCGGTGCGCAAGCTCTACACCGAGTCCCTCATCGGTCGTGGCGACATCACCGTCGAGGAGGCCGAGCAGGTCCTCAAGGACTACCAGCAGCAGCTCGAGCGGGTCTTCACCGAGGTGCGCGAGGCCAGCTCCGAGGCGCCCACCGAGTGGACGACCGTCCCGGACTACCCGGACAAGCCGGCCGGCGACTTCTCGACCGCGGTCAGCCCCGAGGTGCTGAAGCGGATCGCCGACAGCTACGTCACGCCGCCGGAGGACTTCACGGTCCACCCCAAGGTCATGCCGCAGCTGCAGCGCCGGTCCGCCGCGATCACCGACGGGCCGATCGACTGGGGCACCGGTGAGATCCTCGCCTTCGGCTCGCTGCTGATGGACGGGCGCCCGGTGCGCCTGGCCGGCCAGGACTCGCGCCGCGGCACGTTCGTGTCGCGCTTCGCCACGATCATCGACCGCACCAACGCCGACGAGTGGACCCCGCTGACCAACCTCACCGAGGACCAGGCCAAGTTCTACGTCTACGACTCGCTGCTCTCCGAGTACGCCGCGCTCGGCTTCGAGTACGGCTACTCCGTCGCCCGCCCGGAGGCCCTCGTCCTCTGGGAGGCCCAGTTCGGCGACTTCGTCAACGGCGCGCAGACCGTCATCGACGAGTTCATCTCCGCCGGTGAGACCAAGTGGCGCCAGCAGTCCGGTGTCGTCCTGCTGCTCCCCCACGGCTACGAGGGCCAGGGGCCCGACCACTCGTCGGCGCGCATCGAGCGCTTCCTGACGATGTGCGCCGAGGACGCCATGGTGGTGGCCCAGCCGTCCACCCCGGCGTCCTACTTCCACCTGCTGCGGCAGCACTCGCTGGGCGAGGAGCACCGCCCCCTCATCGTCTTCACGCCGAAGTCGATGCTCAAGCGCAAGGAGGCGGCCTCGCAGCCGGCCGACTTCGTCGGGGACACCACCTTCCGCGCGTTCATCGGCGACGACGCCGCGGACCGCGACAAGGTGGAGACGCTGATCCTGTGCTCGGGCCGGGTCACGTGGGACCTCATGGTCGAGCGCGGCAAGCGCGAGGACGGCGACGCCTTCGCGATCGGTCGCGTGGAGCGCCTCTACCCGAACCCGGTCGAGGAGATCAAGGCCGAGGTCGCCAAGTACCCCCACCTCAAGGCGATCCGCTGGGTGCAGGACGAGCCGCGCAACATGGGCCCGTGGCCGCACTACCAGCTCAACGTGTGGCCGCAGCTCGACCTGGTGGTCGAGCCGATCACCCGCACCGCCTCGGCCTCGCCGTCGGTCGGCACGATCAAGCGCCACGTGGAGGAGCAGAAGGCGCTGCTCGACGCGGCCTTCGAGTCGCCCCGCGGCCGCGGCACCGACTACTGAGACGGAGCCGGGGAGTTGTACTTCACCGACCGCGGGATCGAGGAGCTCGAGAAGCGCCGGGGTGACGAGGAGGTCACCCTGGCCTGGCTCGCCGAGCAGCTGCAGGCCTTCGTCGACGCCCACCCCGACTTCGAGGTGCCGATCGAGCGGCTGGCCACCTGGCTGGCTCGTCTCGACGACCCGGAGGACTGAGCGTCCGGCCGCTGGAGTCTCCGGATATCCGGTGACCGACCTGCTTACGGGTAGAGATCTCTACCCGTAAGCACGGAACTCGGACTGGAAGCACCCCTCGCGTCAGGCCGCGACCGGCCGTACGGCCTCCCGCTCGCCGGACGGCTTCGGCTCCCGGTCCGGCAGCGCGAGGCGGCAGATCTTCCGTGCCACGCTCGCCAGCTGCCGTCGCAGCGGACCCGTCGTGTACTCGACCCCGTAGCGCTCGCAGATCTCGCGCACCTCGGGGGCGATCTCGGGGTAGCGCCTGGCGGGCAGGTCGGGGAACAGGTGGTGCTCGACCTGGTGGCTCAGGTTGCCCGACATGATGTGGAAGAGCGGGCCGCCGGAGATGTTGGCCGAGCCGAGGACCTGCCGGTAGTACCAGTGGCCACGCGACTCGTCCGCGCACTCCTCCTCGCTGAACGTCTCGGCGCCCGCCGGGAAGTGGCCGCAGAAGATGATGTTGAACGCCCAGACGTTGCGGACCAGGTTGGCCGTCGCGTTGCCGACGAAGGTGAGCGGGAACAGCGGGCCGGTGAGCGCCGGGAACAGCAGGTAGTCCTTGAGGGCCTGCCGCTTCACCTTGCGCATGATGCCGGCGTGCAGCGCCTTGTTGTCCTCCATCGTCCGCGTGCCCTTGACGATGTTCTCCACCTCGAGGTCGTGCATCGCGACGCCCCACTCGAAGAACACCATCAGCAGCAAGGCATAGAGCGGGTTGCCCAGGTAGTAGGGGTGCCACTCCTGGTCCTCGTCCATCCGCAGGATGCCGTAGCCGATGTCGCGGTCCTTGCCGAGGATGTTGGTGAACGTGTGGTGGATGTAGTTGTGGGAGTACTTCCACTGCTCGCTGGGGCAGACGTTGTCCCACTCGTAGATGCGCGAGTTGAGGTGCGGGTCGCCCATCCAGTCGTACTGGCCGTGCATCACGTTGTGCCCGATCTCCATGTTCTCGAGGATCTTGGAGGCCGAGAGCGCGGCGACGGCGAGCGGCCAGGCCGGCGGGAGGTAGAACAGCGCGCGGCCGAGCACCTCGAGCTGCTGCTGGCGCTTGACGATGCCGCGGATGTAGGCCGCGTCGTCCTCGCCGAGGTCGTCGAGGACGCGGCGGCGCAGCGCGTCCATCTCCTCCCCGAAGGCGTCGAGCTCGTCGGGGGTCAGGTGGGGCTTCATGGGGTGTCCTTCCTTCACAGGTCGACGACGCAGTCGCCGACGGGGGCGGAGACGCAGATCTGGATGTCCTCGTCGGGCAGCGAGGACTCCGCGCCGGAGAGCACGTTGCGCACGGTGCCCTCGGGCTTGCGGGTGGTGCAGGTGAAGCAGATGCCCATCCGGCAGCCGTACGCCGGGCTCAGGCCCGCCTCCTCGGCCTGCTCGAGGATGGAGGCGCCGGTGTTGGCCGCCCGCTCGCCGCTGTCGGCGAAGACGAGCTCGCCCTCGGCGTTGCCGGTGCCCGTCGACGGGGGCTTGAAGAGCTCGAGGCGGAGCCGGGGGCTCTCGCCGTACGCAGCCCGCACCAGCTCCATCATCCCGGCGGGGCCGCAGGCCCAGGTGTCGGTGTCGCGGTAGCCCGGGACCAGGCGACGCAGCTCGAGCTCGTTGAAGACGGCGCCGCCGTGGCGCAGGTGCACCGTGACGTCGTTGTCGTCCTCGGCGATCCGGGCCAGCTCGTCGGCACAGATCTGGTCCTCCGGCGAGCGGGCGTAGTGCAGGAACGTCACGGGTCGTCCCGCGCGACCGTCGTAGCCGTCGCGCAGGAGGGTGCGCAGCATCGACATCGCCGGCGTGATGCCGGAGCCTCCGGTGATGAACAGCAACGGGTCGATGCCGGGCGTGGCGGGGCTGACCGGGAGCGTGAAGCTCCCCTCGGCCTGGGAGAGGTGGAGCACCAGGCCGGGTTCGGCGTCGACGAGGTGCTTGCTCACCTGACCGTCCGCATGGGCGCGGACGGTCAGGGTGATCTCCTCCCCCGCTCCCGAAGAAGGAGAGGAGATCGAGAAGCACCGGGTCATGCGTCGCGCCGAGCCCGGCAGGTCGAGGCCCACCTGGACGTACTGACCGGCGCGGTGGCCGCGCCAGGTGGCAGTGGGCTGGAGCGTGAGGGTGGCGACGGGGGCGCCGGGCGTGTCGGTCTCGCGGCGTACGTCGATGACGCGGGCCCGCACCTCGTGCGCCGCCCACATGGGGTTGATGCGCGAGAGGTAGTGGTCGACCCCGTGGGGCGAGGCGAGCGCGGCCGCGGTGCGCGACCGGACGAGCCGGTCCAGCACGATCATCCCGGCCTCCTTCGTTAGTGAACGTCTGTTCACTCAAATATGACGCGAGTGCAGACTCATGTCAACGCACCCACCCGTGATCCGGCCCACGGTGCGTGCACATGCGTGCACCGCCATCACGCACCGCACTCCCCCGCACGGGTGCCCTACGATCGCCGCATGCCTCGCGTCGAGCCCACCGATCCGGATCAGCCGGAGCCGGAGTCGGAGCCGGAGTCGGAGCCCGGGTCGGAGTCCGGGGCGGAGTCCGGGTCACGCGCCGAGCGCAAGGAGCGCACCCGCCGGGCGATCCTCGACGCCGCGCTGGCCCTGGCCGCCGACTCCAACCTCGCGGCCATCTCGCTGCGGCAGGTCGCCAAGCAGGTGGGGGTGGTGCCGACGGCGTTCTACCGCCACTTCGGCTCCCTCGAGCTGCTGGGGCTCGCGCTGGTCGACGAGAGCTTCCGGTCGCTGCGGCTCATGCTGCTCGACGTGTGGCGGCACGCCCCTGAGTACCGCGACTTCATCGACGGCTCGCTCCCGATCGTCGCGCAGCACGTGCGCGAGAACCGCTCCCACTACGCCTTCATCGCGCGCGAGCGTACGGCCGGGCCGCCGCGCGTGCGGGAGGCGATCAGGCACGAGATCGACCTGATCACCCGGGAGCTCGCCACCGACATCGCGCGCAGCGGGGCCGCCGAGCAGTACTCCAGCGCCGACATCGGGCTGCTGGCCGACCTCATCGTGTCGTTCGTGGTGACGATGGCCGAGCGGCTCGTCGACGACCCCGACGCCGAGGAGCGCACGCTGGCGCAGGCGCGCACCCAGCTGCGGATGCTCCTCGTCGGGGCGCTCAACTGGCGCTCGCGTGAGCCCGCCGACAGCGGGGGCCGCTGACATGGCTGCTCGCACGGGCCTCGCTGCCGACCTCGGCTACGCGCACTCCTCCGCCAACCCGCTGCACCGGCTGGTCAGGTGGGGGGCCGGCACGCGCGCGGGCGGCTGGGTGTTCTCGCGCACGCTGCGCCACCTCGACGACGCCGTCGGTCGGCTCACCGGCGGCCGCCACAGCGCGCCCGGGCTGCTCGCCGGCCTCGCCGTCCTGGACGTGACGACGACCGGGCGCAGGTCCGGCCGGCGCCGGACGAGCCACCTGATCGCGACGCCGTACGCCGACGGGCTGGCACTGCTCGGCACCAACTTCGGGCAGGCCGCGACCCCGGCGTGGGCGCACAACCTCGAGGCCGACCCGCGGGCGAGCGTGACCTACCGCGGGAGGACGCTGGACGTCGTCGCGCGTGCGGCCACCGCCACCGAGACCGCCGAGGTCTTCGAGCTGGCCGGCCGTTTCTACCCCGGCTACGCCCACTACCGCAGGCGGGTCGGCGAGTCCCGGCGGATCCGGGTGTTCGTGCTCGAGCGGGCCTGACGGGACCTCACGTGCCGGACCGCGGCACGACCGGGCGCACGGTCACGTCGGGGATGGTGGCGTCGGCCGGCAGGTCGATCACGTGCAGCAGCGTGTCGACGACCGTGTCGGGGCTGATCCAGCGCGAGGCGTCGTAGGTGCGCCCCTCCTGCTCGTGCACCTTCTCCTGCATCGGGGTCGCGGTGCGACTGGGATAGACCGTGCTCACGCGTACGCCGTGCTCGACCTCCTCCGCCCGCAGGGAGTCGGCGAAGGCGCGCAGGCCGAACTTCGAGGCGGCGTAGGCCGACCACTCGGCACTGGCGGTGAGGCCCGCCGAGGAGTTCACGAACACGACCGTGCCGCGACCGGCGCGCACGTGCGGCAGGAGCTCGCGGGTCAGCACGGCGGGAGCGGTGAGGTTGACCGTGACCTGCTCCTCCCAGGCGGCCAGCCGCAGCCGCTCGACCGGGGCGAGGTCCACGACCCCGGCGACGTGCACCAGTGAGTCGACCGGGCCGTCGACCTGGCGGCCGAGGCCGTTGAGGGTCCCGGGGTCGGCCAGGTCGGCCACGAGCAGCTGCGCGCGCGGGAAGGTCCGGCCGAGCTCGTCCGCGCGGGCCTGGCTGCGTACGACGAGGACGAGGTCGTCCCCGCGGGCGGCCAGCCGGTGCGCCAGCGCGAGCCCGATGCCCGACCCTGCGCCGGTGAGGACGTGCCTCACCGGGTGAAGACGATCTTGCCGAAGACGTCGCCCTGCGCCATCGCCGCGAAGCCGTCGCGCGCCTGCTCCATCGGGATGGCGCGGTCGACGAGCGGGCGGGTGCCGGTGGCGTCGAGGAAACGGACCAGCAGGTCGAGCTCGGCGCGGGTGCCCATCGTGGAGCCGATGACCGAGAGCTGCTTGAAGAAGATGTGCGTCAGGCCGGCGTCACCGACGTCGGGGCCGGAGGTCGTGCCGCTGATGACGATGCGGCCCCCCGGGCGCAGCGAGCGGATCGAGTGGGTCCAGGTCGCCTTGCCGACGGTCTCCATCACCGCGTCCACCTTGACCGGCAGGCGGGCTCCGGACTCGAAGACCTCGTGCGCGCCCAGCTCGAGGGCGCGGGCGCGCTTGGCCTCGTCGCGGCTGGTCGCCAGCACGGTGAGGCCCGCGGCGCGACCGAGGGTGATGAGCGCGGTGGCGACACCGCCGCCGGCGCCCTGCACCAGCACGGTCTCGCCCGGCTGGCACCCGCCCTGCACGAAGAGCATCCGGTAGGCCGTCAGCCACGCGGTCGGCAGGCACGCAGCCTCCTCGAACGACAGCGAGGCCGGCTTGGGCACGAGGTTGCGGCGCGGCACGACCACCTGGTCGGCGAAGGTCCCCTGGTGGCGCTCGGAGAGCAGCGACCGCCCCGGGTCGTCGGCCTCGTCACCGGTCCACCGCGGGTCACCGATGACACCGTGCACGACGACCTCGTTGCCGTCCTCGTCGACCCCCGCGGCGTCGCAGCCGAGGATCATCGGCAGCGACTCCTCACGCAGGCCCACCCCGCGCAGCGACCACAGGTCGTGGTGGTTGAGGCTGGCGGCCTTCACGGTCACCGTGGCCCACCCGTCGGGAGCCTCGGGGGCGGGACGCTCCCCCACCACCAGGCCGCTCAGCGGGTCGTCGAGGGAGAAGGACTCGGCATAGACGGCGAACATGTCTCGACCCTAGCGACTGGTGGTCGTTATCCGGTTGCGGGTCCTCGGCCCGGACTGTTGGGTTGCCGGGTGAGCATCGACGTACGTCCCTCGGAGGACGCCGAGAAGTACCTGGCCACCGACCAGCTCGTCTGGTTCGGCGAGGTCACCGACGCCGACGCCGAGCACCTGCGGCTCGGGCTGCCCGCGGACCAGCGCTTCGCGGTCGACCTCCCCGACGGGCCGTCGGACCTGCACGCGGGCATCTACGGCGTGCGCCCGATGGAGCTGTCGCTGCCCGGCGGGGCGGTCGTCCCGATCGCGGGGCTCACCTGGGTCGGCGTACACCCCGACGCCCGGCGCCGCGGGGTCCTCACCGCGATGATGACCGACCACCTCACCCGCACCCGCGACGCCGGGACCGCGATCTCGGCGCTGCACGCGAGCGAGGCCGCGATCTACGGTCGCTACGGCTACGGACTCGCGGTGCTGACCCACCAGGTCGACCTCGGCCGCGGCACGACGTTCACCGCGCCGCACCTCGAGGACGAGGTCGCCGGCATCAGCACGCAGCTGGTGACCATGTCCGACGCAGGTGTGGCCGAGCGGATGCGTGCCTGCCAGCTGGCCGCGGCGCCGGACTGCCCCGGCACGATCGTCGGCTCCCCCGGGTTCTTCACGCTGATGACGTCCGAGACGCCCGAGCAGCTGCGCGACAAGGAGCGGCGCCGCGTCCTGTTCGCCCGCCGCGACGGCGCGGACGTCGGCTTCACCGGGCTGCGTCGCGAGCACAAGTGGGCCGACGCACGCCCGTCCGGCACGGTCACCGTCGGCACCTTCACCGGTGGGCCCGCAGCACGACTCGCCCTCGCCCGCCGGGTGGTCGACCTCGACCTGATGGGCACGACGAAGCTGGAGAACGTCGGCGTCGACGACCCGATCCTCGGCTGGGTCGGCGGACCGCGCGGCACCGGCGACCTGAAGACCTGGGACAGCACGTGGGTCCGCCTCGTCGACCTCGAGACCGCCTGGTCGCTGCGGTCGTACGAGGCGGACTGCGACGTCGTCGTCGAGGTCGCCGACCGGTACGCCCCCTGGAACGCCGGGCGCTGGCGGCTGCGGGCCTCCGCCGGCGTCGGCTCGGCCTCACGCTCCGACTCCCCCGCCGACGTCACGCTCGACGTCGCCGTGCTCGGTGCCGGCTACCTCGGGCACGGCATCGCCGGCCTGCTGCGCGCCGGGCTGGTCACCGAGCACCGGTCGGGTGCGTACGCCGGGCTGGCGCGCGCGATGCGGACCTCGCTGGCCCCGGAGCCCTCGATCGGGTTCTAGTCGTCCGTGCCCCCGGCGTGTCGGACGACCAGAAGCCGGCCCTGAGCCGCGGGCAACGCCTGCCGTCGGCGTACGGCTCGGAGTTGTGGTCGTCCGGCGCGCCGCGGCGTGTCGGACAGGACGAAGGACCGCGCGACCGCCGTCGTCAGCGTGGCGCTCGACCGGCCATGGGACTTCGTCCTGTTCGACAGGCCGGCGCGGCCGAACCGTGCGAGTCTGGTCACGTGGAACGTGGGGAAGACGCCTGGTGGGATGCCTTGGTCAAGGCGCTCGCGACCGTCGGTCGGGTCACCGACAGGCACCCGCACGGGTTGGTCGTCGAGATCGATCGCGACGACGGTCCTCCCCAGGTCGTCGAGCTCGACATCACGCCGGAGGAATGGGAGGAGATGAACGCCATCTCGTGGGGCGTGGTGACCGTTGCCGCTGAGCACATACGACAGACAGCTGGTGCTCCACCAGCCTCGCGCCCACCGCTACCTCAGCTACGCGGACTATCGCCTCGAGCCATCTGACACCGACTGGGTGCGCGGCTAGCGGGTGCTTCCACCGCGGCGGCCAGCCCGATCAGCAGCTGACCCACGCACGTGCGGCGCTCGTGGCCCTCGATCCGCTGTTCCAGGGGCCAAATCCGCCGCACGTGCGGCGGGATCAGGCGAGCTCGAGGACGCCGTAGCCGAAGCCGTCCACGCGCAGACCCGTCGCGGTCACGTCGACGCCCCGGCCCAGGAGCAGCCGCGCGCCCTCGAGCCCGTCGACCTCGACGTCGGCCGGTTCGCGGCGCGGGTTGACCACCACGACGTGCGAGTCGCCGCGGCGCCAGGTGAAGGGGTAGCCCTCGTGCAGGACGGTCGTCGGGGCACGGCCGCCGAGGGCGGGGGTGGCGCGCCGAAGGGCGATGAGTCGGCGCACCAGGTGCAGCGTCGAGTCGGGGTCTTGCTCCTGCGCACTGACGGTCGGCCGGTCGTCGGACGGGTCGATGGGCAGGTAGAGGTCCTCGGACGCGGCCGTGGAGAAGCCCGCATTGGGCGAGTCGTCCCACTGCATCGGCGTGCGGCACCCGGACCGGTTGTAGCCCGGGTTGCAGATCGAGCCCTCCACGTCGGGCAGGCCGGGCACGTAGCGCATGCCGATCTCGTCGCCGTAGTAGAGCGAGGGGACGGTGCCCCAGGTGAACAGGAACGTCAGCGCGGCGCCGAGCTGCTCTGGCGTACGGGGGGCCGTGCGCAACCGGCTGAAGTCGTGGTCGGCGGTCCCCATCAGCACCGGACGGGTCGGGTCGTCCGCCCGCGCCGACGCCCACCCGTCGAGGAAGGTCCGGGTGGAGCCCCGGCCGTCCTCGTGGAAGAACGCGTCACCCGTCCGGTGGAAGGGCAGGACCCCCGCACCCTTGGTGTCGAAGAGGCTCGCGTGCTCGGCGTGGATCACGAGGAAGAAGTCGGCGTCGAACCCCATGCCCAGGCCCGTGCGAGGCTCCTTGCCCTCCGGGACCAGCACGGCGTCGGGATGGGTCGAGGCCAGCCACGCCTGGAGGTCGCGCCACACCTGCGTCGAGTCGAGCGCGCCGGCGTTCTTGCCGCGGTCGTCCTTGACCAGCGAGAACGCCATGTCGACGCGGAAGCCCGCGACACCCCTGCTCAACCAGAAGTCGAGCACCTCGCGGAGCATCGCCTTGTTGCGCACCGGTCCCGGGTCGTCGACGCCGTCACGCCAGGGCTCGTCCTCCGGCGTCTGGGTCCAGCCGAAGTTGAGCGCGGGCTGCTCGTCGTAGAAGTTCTTGAGGTACCAGCCCCGGCGCGGACCCGGCGACGGCACCCACGCCGGCGTACCGGGGACGCCGGGCTCCCAAGCCCACTGCGGGAGCTCCTCGCACCACACGTAGCGGTCGCCCTCCGGGCTCGGGCCGTCCGCGTGGAGCTCGGCCTGGAACCACGGGTGCTCGATCGAGGTGTGGCCGGCGACCAGGTCGAGCAGCACCCGGATGCCGCGCTCGCCGGCCTTGTCGACCAGCTCGACCAGGTCCTCGTTGGTGCCGTAGCGCGGCGCGACCTGCAGGTAGTCCGAGACGTCGTAGCCCGCATCGACGAAGGGCGAGGCGAAGCACGGGTTGAACCAGATCGTGTCGACGCCGAGCGACTCGACGTGGTCCAGGCGCTCGATCACCCCGCGGAGGTCGCCGATCCCGTCGCCGTCGGAGTCCGCGTAGGACTGGGGGTAGATCTCGTAGACGACGGCGTCGCGCAGCCAGTCGCCCGCCATCAGCGGCGCGCGACCCCGTCGGCACGGGCCGCGGCGGCCACGGCGTCGCGTACGGCTCCCGGCACGCGCGGGTCGAAGGGCGACGGGATGATCATCTCCTCGCTCAGCGCGTCCCCGACCAGCTCGGCGAGCGCGGTGGCGGCGGCGACCTTCATGCCCTCGGTGATCGCGGTGGCGTGCACGTCGAAGGCGCCGCGGAAGATGCCGGGGAAGGCCAGCACGTTGTTGATCTGGTTGGGGAAGTCCGAGCGGCCGGTGGCCACGACCCGGGCGTACTTGTGGGCCAGGTCCGGGTGCACCTCGGGCGTCGGGTTGGCCAGGCCGAAGATGATCGCGTCGGCGGCCATCGACGCCACGATCTCCTCGGGCACCTGCCCGCCGGAGACGCCGATGTAGACGTCGGCGCCGGCCATCACGTCGGCGAGGGTGCCGCGGCGGCCGAAGTGGTCCGCGGTGTCGCGGGCGAGCGCGGCCTTGACCTCGGTGAGGTCCGAGCGCTCGGAGTTGAGCACGCCCTGCCGGTCGAGGACCGCGATGTCCTTGATGCCGGCCTCCAGCAGGATCCGGGCGACGGCGACGCCGGCCGCACCGGCGCCCTGCACGACGACGCGTACGGTCGCGGCGTCGCGGCCGGTCAGCCGCAGGGCGTTGGTCAGCGCGGCGAGCGCGACGACGGCGGTGCCGTGCTGGTCGTCGTGGAAGACCGGGATGTCGAGCCGCTCCTTGAGGCGCGCCTCGATCTCGAAGCAGCGCGGGGCGGAGATGTCCTCGAGGTTGATGCCGCCGAAGCTCGGGGCGAGCCGCACCACCGTCTCGATGATCTCCTCGACGTCGGTGGTGTCGAGGCAGATCGGGACCGCGTCGACGCCGCCGAACTGCTTGAACAGCACCGCCTTGCCTTCCATCACCGGCATCGCGGCGGCGGGGCCGATGTCACCGAGCCCGAGGACCGCGGTGCCGTCGGTGACGACGGCGACGGTGTTGGGCACCCAGGTGTAGTGCTGCGTCATCGACGGGTCCGCGGCGATGGCCTCGCACACCCTCGCCACACCCGGGGTGTAGGCGAGCGACAGCTCCTCGGGGCCGGTCAGGGCGGCCGTCGACAGGATCTCCATCTTGCCGCCGACGTGCAGGTCGAACACGGGGTCGCCGGCGTGCGGATGCGTTGCCATGCCGGCGATACTCGCACAGCTCAGCGTCCCCGGAGCCGGCGTCCCATGCGTGGCGATGGCCACACCCGCAGCCGTACGACGCCGAGGACGTCGCCCTCGGCCACGGGGCCGCGGTGGCGGGAGTCGACACCCTCGTCGGGGTTGTCGCTGAGCAGCCACCAGCCGGCTGCGCCGGAGCGCGTACGCCGCGACTCGACCGCGCGCTTCACCGTCAGGGTCCCGTCGGCGAACCGGGCCACGACGAGGTCCCCCGGGCGCGGCCGGACGCCGTGCCGCACGAGCAGGAGGTCGCCCTCGCGCAGCGTCGGGAGCATCGAGCGGCCCCGCACGACGGCGGTCCCGAAGGGGGGCCGGACGTCACCACCCCTCAGGGCGAGACCCCGCTGCTGACGCCTCTCCACGCGGAGTAGTGTCGCAGCAGTTGCACACCTTCCCGATCGAGAGGAACCAGATGCTTCGCCACCTGCTCGCCCCCACTGTCGAGGTCTCCGCGCACTGCGACCTTCCCTGCGGCGTCTACGACCCCGCCCAGGCCCGCATCGAGGCCGAGTCGATCAAGGGGATCATCGCCAAGGTCGCCGACAACGACGACCCCGACTTCCGCACCCGCGCGATCCTGATCAAGGAGCAGCGCGCGGAGCTCGTGAAGCACCACCTGTGGGTGCTGTGGACCGACTACTTCAAGCCCCCGCACTTCGAGAAGTACCCGCAGCTGCACACGCTGTTCAACGAGGCCACCAAGCTCGCCGGCGCCTCCGGCACGAAGGGTGAGCTCGACGCCGCCAAGGCCGACGAGCTGCTCGCCAAGATCGACGAGATCGCCGAGATCTTCTGGGAGACGAAGAAGGCCTGAGCGCCGAATCCCGCGACGCCGCCTCAGCCCCGCCGGGCCGAGGCGGCGTTCTGCGTTGTCCGCACCGCCAGGCCCACTACGCTCGGCTCCCGGACGGGAGGCGCGATGATCGAGCAGGTCACCCTGCGTGACGGCACAGACGCGTTCGTGCTGCCCCTCGAGCGCACCGACAGGGCGACGCTCGCCGCCGAGTTCGAGACGTTGTCGCCGGAGTCGCGGCGTCGCAGGTTCCTGGCGCCCGTCCGCCACCTCTCGGACGCGATGCTGGAGCACCTCGTCGACGACGTCGACGGAATCGACCACGTCGCGCTCGTGCTCTGCGCGGAGACGACGCCCGACGTCTACGACCCGGTCGCGCTGGCGCGGATCGTGCGCTACGCCGACGTCACCGACGCTGCCGACCTGGCCGTGACGGTGAAGGACGAGTGGCAGGGTCGCGGCGTGGCCTCGGCGTTGCTCGACGTGGTGATGCGCGCGCGCCCGGCCGGGGTGACGCGCATCGTCACCGAGGTGCTCAAGGACAACCCCGCCTCGCTCGCGATGCTCCGCCGGCTCGGCGAGGTGACGCTGGAGGACGAGGGGAACGGCGTGTACGGCGTCGTGGTCGAGCTCGCCGCCGGCGCACCTGCGGCGCCACCGCCCCCTGCCGAGCCGACGAGGAGGTCGACGCCGCTGCTGGGCGACCCGACCCACCGGCACGCGCTGCGCACGCGCGACCAGGTCTGTCCCTGGTTCCACTGACCGGCCCGGTTAGTGTGTGGCGAGCACATCGGCTTCGACGACGGGACACTGACGCAGATGGCAGATCACACGGGGGGCGCTCGCGCCGACGTCGAGCTGCGGCTGCCTGCCGAGGGCGCCTACGCGACGATCGTCCGCACCACGGCAGCCGGCCTCGCCGCGAGGCTGGACTTCACCATCGACGACATCGAGGACCTGCGCATCGCCATCGGCGAGGCGAGCGCGCTCGTGATCCCCGAGGCCGACCCCGGCACCGACCTCGTGGCCTGCTTCTGGTTCGGCCGCGGCTCGATGACCGTCGAGCTCGAGGCCGAGGCCGTGGACGACCCCCCGCTCGACACCGAGAGCTTCGCCTGGCAGGTGCTCGACACGATGGCGCAGGACGCGTCGGCAGGATCGGAGGGTGGGCGCTTCCGCGTCCGCTTCACGGTCACGTCGGCGATCGCTGCGGGAATGACAGGTGCCGAGCTCTGACATGAGCGCAGACACGGGGGACACGGGGGACGACACCGCGGTGCACACCGCGGTCGAACGCGAGCTCGACGAGGACGTCGTGCCCAGCGGTCTCGAGCACGTACGCGCGCGCAGCGCCGAGCTGTTCTCAGTGCTGCGCGACACGGAGGAGAGCCCGGCGGCGCGGTCGGTGGCGCGCGACGACCTGGTGCACCTCCACCTGTCACTGGTGGAGCACTGCGCACGGCGCTTCCGCAACCGCGGCGAGCCGTTCGAGGACCTCGTGCAGGTCGGCACGATCGGCCTGATCAAGGCGGTCGACCGCTTCGAGACCGACCGGGGGGTCGAGTTCTCCACCTACGCGACGCCGACGGTGATCGGCGAGATCAAGCGCCACTTCCGCGACAAGGGGTGGGCGATCCGGGTCCCCCGGCGCCTGCAGGAGCTCCGGATGCAGATCGGCGGGGCCACGGGCGAGCTGACCCAGAAGCTGGGCCGCTCCCCCACGCCCCGTGAGCTGGCCGAGGTGATCGGCTGCACGGTCGAGGAGATCATGGAGGGCATCGAGTCCTCCCACGCCTACGCCACGCTCTCCCTCGACGCCTCCGACGACAGCGACGACGGCCCGCCGGCGATCCTGGCCGGGCTCGGGATCGAGGACGCCAACATCGAGCACGTCGAGGTGCGGGAGTCGATCAAGCCGCTGCTCGAGGGCCTCGGCGAGCGCGAGAAGCGGATCCTGCTGCTGCGCTTCTTCAAGAACATGACGCAGTCGCAGATCGCCGAGGAGATCGGGGTCTCGCAGATGCACGTCTCCCGGCTGCTCACCCGCACGCTCGCACAGCTGCGTACGTCCCTCGAGGCGGACTGACCCGGCTCAGCGTCGCGGCGCGAGGTCGTACGTCACCCAGTGCGTGGCCTGCGCGACCGAGTCGTAGAGCGAGCGGGCGGTGCGGTTGTCCTCCGCAGTGATCCAGCGGACCACCGACCGTCCGGCTGCCCCTGCCTCGCCCGCGAGGTGGTCGAGCAGGGCCCGCCCGGCGCCGGAGCCGCGGACGGCGCGGTCCACGAACAGGTCGTCGAGGTAGGTCCCGACTGTGCCCGATGCCGGCCGGTGAAATCGCCGGTGGTTCGCCAGGCCGACGACCACGCCGTCGCGGACGGCGACAAGGCCATGCACCTCGTTCTGGTCGTCGAGGAGCCAGGTCCAGACCCGGTCGACGACGGCAGTGTCTGGTTCCAGCTCGTAGAAGGCGCGGTAGCTGGCGTAGAGGACCTTCCACGGCCCCTCGTCGCCGGGCTCGACGCGTCGCACGCTCGTCGGGATGCTCATGCTCGAGCATCTTCCTCGAGCACCGCGGTGGTCGCCGGGTGGAGGAGTCCGGCGACGACGACCAGCGCCGCGGCGGCGAGGCCGATCGCGATGAGGGTCGTCGGGTCGTCGCGGAAGTTCCACGCCAGGCCGAGCTGGATCAGCTGGGCCATCACCACGGGCCCGCGCGCCCAGCGGCGCACCTTCCACAGCGACCACGCGCACCACGCCAGCCCCGCGGCGGCGACGAGGAAGAAGGCGGACGTCGTCAGCCCCATGGTGAGCCGGATGGCCCTGAGGTTGGCCAGCTCCAGGACGCCGAGCGCGGCGAGCACGAACGCCTCCAGGGCGACGAGCGAGGCGGCCACCACGAGTGGGGGCGGCGGGGTAGTGTCTGGTGCAGGGGGATCAGCCTGAGGCGTAACGGGCACTGGACAACAGTAGTTGTGACGGACACGACCAGCGTTTGGGGTTGTGTGAACGTTCAAGTCTTGCCAGTCTGGTCGCTGCCCACGTCGGTGAATCGCATCGTCGTGCGCCCGGGCTCAGCTGAATGTCCGACAACAGCACTTGCCTGTGACTCAGAAAGAGGGATTCCCCCACTCATGGATTGGCGCAGTCGCTCTGCATGCCTCGACGAGGACCCCGAGCTGTTCTTCCCGATCGGCAACACCGGGCCGGCGATCCTCCAGATCGAGGAGGCCAAGCAGGTGTGCCGGCGCTGTGAGGTGCGCGAGCAGTGCCTCGCCTGGGCCCTCGAGGCCGGGCAGGACCACGGCGTGTGGGGTGGCCTCAGCGAGGACGAGCGCCGTGCGCTGAAGCGCCGCAACGCCCGCGCGCGCATCCGTACGGCCTGACGCCCATCCTCTCGGCCCGGCCCTGGGACTCAGTCGATCGGCAGGTCGGCCTGCACCCGGGTGCCGCGGGTCCCGGGTCCGATCTCGAGGACACCCCCGAGCTCGGACTCCACGAGCGTGCGCACGATCGACAGCCCGAGCTGGGTCGACCCGTCGAGGTCGAAGTCGTCGGGCAGGCCACGCCCGTCGTCCTCGACGATGACGTGGAGGCGTCCCACGATCCGGCGTGCGGTGACCACGACCCGTCCGTCGGTCGCGGCGGGCACGCCGGCGTAGCCGTGCTCGACGGCGTTCTGGAGCAGCTCGGTGAGCACCATCGCGAGCGGCGTCGCCGCCTCGGAGGCGAGCTTGCCGAACGAGCCCTCACGCACGACGCGTACGGGCACCTCGACGCCGCTGACGTCGACGACCATCGCGCCCAGGCGGTCGGCGATCTCGTCGAAGTCGACCGTCTCCTCGACCGCGTGGCTCAGCGTCTCGTGCACGATCGCGATGGATCCGACCCGGCGTACGGCCTCCTCGAGCGCCGCCTTGGCGTCCTCCGCGCGCGTGCGCCGGGCCTGCAGCCGGAGCAGCGCGGCGACCGTCTGGAGGTTGTTCTTCACCCGGTGGTGGATCTCGCGGATCGTCACGTCCTTGGTCACCAGCTCGCGGTCACGGCTGCGGAGCTCGGTGACGTCGCGCACCAGCAGCAGCGCGCCGCTGCGCTCCCCCTCGGGACTCAACGGGATGCTGCGCACGATCAGGGTGACCTCGTCGGTGCCGACCTCCGTGGCGCGGCCGTCGCGGCCGCCGAGCACGGCGCTGAGCGTCTCCTCGTCGGGGCGCTTGCGGGCCGGCACCAGGTCGCGGGTGAGGTCGGTGAGGACGTGGCCGGCGAGGTCGCCCTGCAGGCCGAGGCGTCGGTAGGCGGAGAGCCCGTTGGGGCTGGCGTAGACCACCCGGCCCGCCGGGTCGAGGCGGACGAAGCCGTCGCCGACCCGCGGCGAGTCGGCGTGGTCGCTGCGCTGCCCCGGGAGCGGGAAGTGGCCCCCGGCGATCATCCGGGTCAGCTCGGCGGCGGTCTGGAGATAGCTGAGCTCGAGCCGGCTCGGGGTGCGGACGCCCAGGAGGTTGGTGTTGCGCGCGATCGTGGCGATCACGCGGCCGGCCCGGCGTACGGGGATGACCTCGACCCGCACGGGGACGTCGTCGCGCCACTCGGGGTCGCCCTCGCGCACCAGCCGACCGCTGGCGTAGGCCTCGTCGAGCATCCGGCGCCGCCCGGTCGGGATGAACGTGCCGAGGACGTCGTCCACGAGAGCGGTCGGACCGGTCGTGGGCCGCATCTGGCCGCCGGCCCAGTAGCCCTTGCCCTCCCGGTCGGGCAGCCAGAGCACCAGGTCGGCGAAGGACAGGTCCGCCAGGATCTGCCAGTCCGCCATGAGCAGCTGGAGCCAGGCGACGTCGTCCTCGACGAGGTCGGTGTGGGCTCGTACGAGCTCATGGAGGGACGGCACGCGGCCAGCCTAGGGCCACCCGTGGACCGGGCTGGGCGCTGACGGGAGCGGCTGGCAGGATGGGGGTCATGTCGATCGGGTACTGGGACCAGGTGCAAGCAGCCGGGTTCGAGGTCCCGTCGGACCGGCCGCTCGACGACCTCACCGCCGAGCTGACGACGATGCTCGGCTCCACGCGTCCCGAGGTCCGTGACGGCACCGCCTATCCCGCGCTGGCGACCTGGATCGACAACGGCGTCTACGACGACCTGCTGGTCGGGCTGGGCGACGGGATGGTCGCCGGGCTGTCGGTCGGGCTGGGCGAGTCGGGCACCGACTCGGTGTTCCGCCGCAGCTTCAGCGCGCTGATCGTCGGCGAGTGCCTCGAGCGCGACAACGAGCAGCACCTGCTCCCCGGCGGCAAGGTGATGGAGTGGGGCGACCGGCTCGCCACGTGGTTCCTCACCGAGTGCGACACCCGCGGCTTCGTGCCGGACAAGGGGTGGGCCCACGCGGTCGCCCACGGTGCCGACGCCCTCGGCGCGCTCGGGGAGTCCCCCCACCTGGCCGGCCCGGAGCTGGCGGTCCTGCTCGACGTCCTGGCCGAGCGCCTGCTGCAGCAGCCGCCCGACGCCCCGCTGGCCTCCGGCGAGCCGGACCGGATGGTCCACGCCGCCATGCGCATCCTGCGCCGCAACGCCCTCGGCCTCGACGTGCTCGAGCCGTGGGTGCACCGCATCGGCGCCGCCGGCAACCCCTTCGTCGGCCCGGTCGACCACGACCCCTTCGCGCCGACGGCTGCCCCGCAGGCCTTCCTCCGGGCGCTGTTCGTGCAGCTCTCGCTCGCCCCCGAGCCGCCGTCCGCTCGCCCCGACCTGCTCCTCGTGGTGATCGAGGCGCTCCGGCTGACCAACGCTCCCTACCTGCGAGTAGACACCCGCTAGCCTGCGGGCATGAGCGAGAGCAGCGAGATCTCCGGGCACAGCGGCGAGCTGGCCGTCCACGTCGCCCGCGCCCACGGTGTGGAGACGATGTTCACCCTGTCCGGCGCCCACGTCTTCCCGATGTACGACGGCGCGGTGAAGACGCAGGAGGAGGGCAAGGGCCCGCAGGTGCGGCTGCTGGACGTACGCCACGAGCAGACCGCCGCCTTCGCGGCCGAGGCCACCGGCAAGCTCACCCGCGTCCCGGGCCTGGCCGTCCTCACCGCCGGCCCGGGTGTCACCAACGGCATCAGCGCGATCGCGCAGGCCCAGTTCGCCGGCTCGCCGATGGTGGTCGTCGGCGGCCGCGCCCCGCAGAACCGCTGGGGCACCGGGTCGCTGCAGGAGCTCGACCAGCCACCGATCATCGCCCCCGTGGCGAAGGCGGCCAAGACCCTCATGACCGCCGGTGACGTCGCCGCCGGGATGGACGAGGCCTTCACGCTCGCGCGCTCGAGCCACCGCGGCCCGGTGTTCGTCGACGTGCCGATGGACGAGTTCTTCAACTCCGCGTCGGGCACCGTCGGACCGGGCGAGGGCACCCGGGTCGAGCCCGACCACGACGCGATCGCATCCGTCGCCCGACTGCTCGCGCAGGCCGAGCGCCCCGTGCTGATCCTCGGCACCGACGTGTGGGCCGACCACGCCGAGGTCGCGGCGCTGCGCTTCGTCGAGGACCTCGGCATCCCGACCCTCACCAACGGCATGGGCCGCGGCGTCATCCCGGGCGGGCACCGCTCGCTGGTCACCAAGGCCCGCGGCGCGGCGCTGTCCGGCGCCGACCTCGTCGTGGTGGTCGGCACCCCGCTGGACTTCCGTCTCGGCTACGGCGCGTTCGGCGGCCCGGACAAGAACCCGACCGGTGCGTTCGCCAAGGTCGTCCACGTCGCCGACTCCCCCGCCCAGGTCTCCTCGCACGCCGAGCTGGCCGGCTCGGTCGCGGGCGACCTCACCACCGTCCTCGACGGCCTGCAGGCCGCGCTCGAGCGCGGCGACAAGCCCGACTGGCAGGCGTGGTCCGACCAGCTCGCCGACCAGGTCAAGGCCGCTGCGGCTCGTGACGCCGAGCTCCTCACCGCAGAGGCCGACCCGATCCACCCGGCCCGCATCTACGGCGAGCTGGTCCCCCGGCTGGCCGACGACTCGGTGGTCATCGGCGACGGCGGCGACTTCGTGTCCTTCGCCGGCAAGTACGTCGAGCCCCGGCGCCCCGGCGGCTGGCTCGACCCCGGCCCGTACGGCTGCCTCGGCGCCGGCCTCGGTGCGGCGATCGCGGCCCGCATCGCCCGACCGAGCGCGCAGGTCACCCTGCTGCTCGGGGACGGCGCCGCCGGTTTCTCGCTGATGGACGTCGACACGCTCGTGCGCCACGACCTGCCGGTCGTGATGGTGATGGGCAACAACTCCGCCTGGGGCCTGGAGAAGGGCCCGATGCAGATGCTCTACGGCTACGACGTGGTGGCCGACCTCGGCCAGCGCACGCCGTACGACGAGGTGGTCCGGGCGCTCGGCGGCGCCGGGGAGACCGTGACCGACCCGAAGCAGATCGGCCCGGCGCTCGACCGGGCGTACGCCTCGGGTGTCCCCTACCTCGTCAACGTGATCACCGACGTCGAGGCGGCCTACCCGCGCAACACGTTCGGCATCTGAGGCGGACCGGGTGACGGGGTTGGAGCTGCGGCGCGTCCGGCCCGAGGAGCTCGCGGCCGCGGGCGACGTCTGCGTGGCGGCCTACGAGCCGTTCCTCACCGGCGCCGAGGACGACTACCGCGCTCGGCTGCGCGACGTCGCCACCCGCGACGTCCAGGCGGAGGTGTGGGTTGCCGTCCTCGACGGTCGGGTCGCCGGGGTCGTGACCTGGTGCCCTCCCGGCTCGCCGTGGCGCGAGATCGGTCGCGACGACGAGGGCGAGTTCCGGATGCTGGCGGTCGACCCGCGCGCCCAGGGTGCGGGCGTCGGCACGGCGCTGGCGCAGCAGTGCGAGGAGCACGCCCGCGCCCGCGGGGCGACCGGCATGGCGCTGTCCTCGCTGGCGACGATGACCGCTGCGCACCGGATGTACGCCCGACTCGGCTACGAGCGCGACCCGGGCCGCGACTGGTCGCCGCTGCCCGGGGTGGACCTGCTCGCCTTCAGCAAGCGGTTCTGACCCGAGTCCTGCTCAGCAGCGACGCGCCGTCGACGGGTCGTCGACGTCGTCGAAGCACACCGTCCCGGTCGGCATCGGCGCGATCGTGGATCCCGACACCATCTCCCACTGCCAGGCCTGCCACTCCTCGCCGTCCGCGACGACCGTCACCAGTGCGCCGTTCTGGGTCAGCCAGGTGCGCACGTCACCCTCGTTCCGGAGCGGCACCTCGCCGGTTCCCTCCATCACGCGGAGGCCCTCGGGGCGTTGGACCAGCACCTCCAGCCGCGTCGGGTCGGACTCGGACGTGACGACGAACGAGGCACCGTCGTAGAAGATCGCCGTCGGCTGCGTCGTGTGCACCTGAGCGTCGCCCCACGCCAACCGGTAGGTCATCGTGCGGTCGCCGACCCCGTCCACGCGCAGGATCCCGTCCTCGACCCGGGCGGTGAAGCCGAAGCCCTCGTCCCCGAAGGCAGCCTCCTCACCCTCCCCGAAGGACTGCTCCGCCACCGGCGCCACCACCGGAGGGTCGGCCTGCTGGCCCGGGGCGCACTCGGCGAGCGCCTCCGGGGACGCGAACCGGCACCCGTCGGGTACGGCACGCAGGACCCCGTCGTCCAGGTACCACTTCCACGTGTCGACCACGTAGCCCTCGGGCCGGTAGAGGCTCATGTTGCCCTGCGCGAACTCGCCGACCGACCTGCTCGAGAACAGCGTTCCGTCCTCGAACCAGTACTGGTGGGTCCGGACCAGCTCGTAGTGCTTCGTCTGGCTGCCCGGCACCGGGATGTTCCCCTGGAGGAGGAGCTCGGGGTCCTCCGCGACGGCCCGAACCAGCAGCCCGTCGCTCAGGTCGTAGACCTCCGGAGCGTAGAGGCCGCCGACGACGTTGGGGTCCAGCTCGTGCAGCAGCAGCAGCTCCTCGTCACCGTCGCCGTCGGCGTCGATCGGCGGCAGGGCCGTGATGCCGAGAGTGCTGCCGAGCTCGGCGATGCCGTAGGACTCCTCGCCGGTGCTGCTGAGGGTCGTCTGCAACCGGATCCGTGCGTCGAAGTCCTCGGTCTTCTCCGCGAGGTAGGCCACCTTCTCCAGCACCCCGTCGCCGTCGAGGTCGACCTCGGCCTTCGGGCCCCGCTCGGTCTTCCAGTCGCGGCCGATGTCCTGGGGCAGCTCGAGCTCGACGCGCTCGTCGGGCTTCGGGGCGACGTCGTCGGAGCGCTGGTCCCGGCCGAGGCCCTGGAAGACCGCGCCGAGGACCAGCAGCACCACTGCGGCGGTGGCGAGCAGGACCCACGGCGACTGCCAGCGGGGGCGCAGGTCGACCACCGGCGCCACGGGCGCGAGGTCCTCGGGCTGGACGAGGTCGGCCCGGGCGGTCAGTGCGGCTCGCAGCCGCTCCTCGAGGTCGGGGATCGTCTCGTGGGTGCTCATCGCTCCTCCTTCCCCGAGCTCGTGGCGGTGGACTGCATGGACTTCTCGAGCGCCACCAGCGCGCGGCTGGCGGTCGACTTCACGGTGCCCTGGCTGATCCCGAGCGTCGCGGCGATCTCGGTCTCGGTCAGGTTCGACCAGTAGCGCAGCACCAGGACCTCCCGCTGCCGCGGAGCGAGCCGGTGCAGCGCCGCGATGACCTCCCGGTGCTCCTCCGCCAGCACCGCGCTGTCCTCGGGCGAGGGTGGGGACAGGTCGTGCGGTGGTGAGTACGCCCGGGCCGTACGCCGCCTGCGCAGCGCGGAGCGGGCCGTGTTGACGACCGAGACCCGCAGGTAGGCCAGGGCCTTCGACGGGTCCCGGACCGCGTCGGGGCGGCGGGCGAGCGCGGCGAAGGCGTCCTGGACGACGTCCTCGGCCGAGGCGAGGTCGTCGACCAGCAGGACCGCGAGCCGGACCAGCGACAGCCGGTGGGCAGCGTAGAGCTCGGTGATGTCCACTGCAGGCTCCATCGCCACCCCCGACCCCGCGGTCCTCACGCCCATGTCTGGTAGACGTGTGTCAGCTCCTCAGGTTGCCCCACTCCCCCGACTTTCCCCGACATTTCCCGGAAGGCCTGCCCATGCCGCAGCTCGAGTCCGCCACGCTGACCTTCACCGTCACCGACGACGACACCGCCGCCGCGCTCGGCAGCGGCTCGCTGCCGGTGCTCGGCACCCCGCGGCTGCTCGCGTGGCTGGAGGCCGCGACGTGTGCGGCGCTCGAGGAGGCGCTGCCCGAGGGATCGACGAGCGTCGGTACCCGGGTGCAGGTCGAGCACCTCGCCGCCAGCCCGGTCGGTGCCGAGGTGGAGGCGAGCGCTTCCAGCGCGTACGAGGACGGCCGGCTGCACCGCTTCACGGTCAGCGCCCGCGACACCGCGAGCGGGAAGGTGCTCGCCGCGGGCGAGATCACCCGGGTCGTGGTCGACGCGGGGAGGTTCATGTCGCGCCTCCAGTGATCCGCTGCTGACCGGGGATCGCTGAAGACGTCGGCCCGTGCACGCCCTGACATGTTCCGCGAGAGGCCACCCGGACATGCAAAAGTCCCCGCCGGGGCGGGGACTTCTACGAGATGACGGCGCGGGTGCGCGTCAGGCGTTGGGGCGCTTGCCGTGGTTCGCGCCCTTCTTCTTGCGAGCGCGGCGCTTGCGTCCGGTCTTGCCCATGGTGGTCCTCCTGGAGTCGGTGCTCGGAGCAGTGTCTCAAATCCGCGCGGGAGCGGCGAATCGGGTCGAACCGGGGCTCAGGAACCGCCCTCGGTGATCTGCACCCGCACCTCGCGCAGCTGGAGGCGTACGCGGTCGCGCAGCGACTCCGGGGCCGACTCGGAGCAGGACCGGGCGACGAGCTGCTTGACGGCCTTCTGGAGGTCGTGGCGCTCGAGGCAGGGCCCGCACTCGCGCAGGTGCATCTCGACGACGGCGCAGTCGGCCTGGTCGAGCTCGTTGTCGATGAAGTAGACGATGCGCTCGATGTAGTCGACGCAGTCGTCCTTGCCGTGCTCGTGGCTGCTCACGACTCGCTCCCCTCGTCGGAGCCGGGCACGGTGGAGGCCGGCAGGAGGTCGTTGACGCGGACGTAGTCGGCGAGCATGTCGCGGAGCTGGCGGCGACCGCGGTGCAGGCGCGACATCACGGTGCCGATCGGCGTGTCCATGATCTCGGCGATTTCCTTGTAGGGGAAACCCTCGACGTCGGCGAGGTAGACCGCGAGGCGGAACTCCTCGGGCAGGCGCTGCAGCGCGTCCTTGACCTCCGAGTCGGGCAGGTGCTCCAGCGCCTCCATCTCCGCGGACCGCAGGCCGGTCGAGGAGTGCGACTCCGCCCGGGCGAGCTGCCAGTCCTCGACGTCCTCGGACATCGACTGCTGCGGCTGGCGCTGCTTCTTGCGGTAGGAGTTGATGTAGGTGTTGGTGAGGATGCGGTAGAGCCAGGCCTTGAGGTTGGTGCCGGGCTTGAACTGGTGGAAGGCGCTGTAGGCCTTCGCGAAGGTCTCCTGCACCAGGTCCTCGGCGTCGGCGGGGTTGCGGGTCATCCGCATCGCCGCGCCGTAGAGCTGGTCGAGGTAGGGCAGCGCGTCGCGCTCGAAGCGCGCGGAGCGCTGGTCGGAGGTCTCGTCCTCGACGGAGATCTCGGTGGGCGTGGACATCTCGTCCCTGAGCGATTCGGTCATCGCCTCCCACAGTACCGCCGTGGGTCGATCGAGGGTCAGTGCAGTCACACCGGCCTCAACACCTCACCCTCGTCGGGGATTCCCGACGACCTCGCGCACCAGCCACTCCAGCGTCGACTCCACGACGATGCCCATCGCCTCGGCCTGCGTGACCGAGCCCCGTGCGGGGACCTTTAGGCCGTGGTCGCCGCCGGGGATCACCACGACGTCGAGCCCCTCCTGGTCGCCGGGGAACTCCTCGGGGCGCCCCATCGGGTCGCGCTCGCCCTGCACGAGGAGGGTCGGCAGACCGACCGCGCGGAGCTCGTGGAGCCGCGTGGGCTCGGTCCTCCCGGGCTGGTGCAGGGGGAAGGACAGGGCCAGGCAGCCGGTGGCGCCCAGCGACCGCGCCGTACGGGCGGCCGAGCGGGCCCCCGCGGAGCGGCCGCCGACGACGAGGGGCGTGCGCACCCGCATCACGTCGGCGGCACACCGCAGCGCCGCGTCGAGGGTCGGCGGCGCGGTCGCGACCTTGCGGCCCGCGACCCGCCACGGCTGCTCGAAGAGGACGACGGAGACGCCCTGGGCCGGCAGCGCGTCGGCGAGGGCCCACAGGTCGCGGGACTCGACACCTCCGCCGGCGCCGTGGCTGAGCAGCAGCGTCGCGATCGGGCTCGTCGACCGCCGGGTGTGCAGCCGGCCTTCGCCGTAGGGGGTGTCGACGGAGCGGATCGTCGCCTTCTTCACAGCGTGCCCTCCTCGAGGGGCTCGGGCTCGAGAGGCAGCGGCTCGACGAGCTCGGGTCCGTTGTTGCGCACGTTGCTCACCAGCGTCGGCACGGCGTACGCCTCGAGCCGGCCGGGCGCCGCCGGCACCAGGAGCGAGGTGTCGCCCGGCGTGGTCGGGTCGAGCCACGCGTGCCAGCGCTCGCGCTCGACCATCAGCGGCATCCGGTCGTGGATGTGGCCGAGGGAGTCCTCGGCCTCGGTCGTGAGCACCGTGCAGGTCCAGCGGAAGCGGTCGGGGTCGTCCTCGGCCTTCGACGGGTCGCGCCAGATCTCGTAGAGCCCGGCCATGGCCAGCACCCCCCCGTCCTTGGGACGGATGAAGAACGGCTGCTTGACCGGCTTGCCCTTGGCGTTGGTCCGTGAGGTCGGGTACCACTCGAAGTAGCCGTCGGCGGGCAGCAGCGCGCGCCGGGTCGCGAACGCCTTGCGGTAGGCGGGCTTCTCCGCCACCGTCTCCATCCGCGCGTTGATCATCCGGTTGCCGATGGACGGGTCCTTGGCCCACGACGGCACCAGCCCCCAGGTGAGGACGCGCAGCTGGCGCTGGGCGGGCTCACCGGACTCCCGCGACGGCGGGCGCTCGACGACCGCGTAGACCTCCTTGGTCGGGGCCACGTTGTAGTCGGCGGCCAGCGGCGCGGCGATGCGGCTCTCGACGACCTCGAACTCCTCGACGAGGTCCTCGGAGCTCCGGGACGACGCATAGCGACCACACACAGGAGCCACCCTAGGGGAGCCGGCCGACAGCTCGGCTCAGCCGCGGGCGAGCTCGTCGAGCATCATGCCGGCGACGGCGTCGGTGCCGGGCAGTCCCTCGATCCAGACGCGTACGACCGCGTCGGGCTCGGCGCGCGCGAGGAGCGTGCGCAGCACCTGCACCCGCCGGCCCAGCCGGTCGTCGCGCCGGGTCAGGATCCCCACCCGGTGCAGGCCGAGCCGGGCGACGGTCTCGTCGCGCGCGAATGCGGTGCGGGCGAGCTCCCCCGCCCGTGCCAGCCGCATCGCGCGGGTGAAGTGGTCCCCGGGCTCCTCGGAGGGGTCGCCGGACGGCATCGCGAACACGACCATCGCGTAGTCGTCGACGCCCCCGGGCAGGCCGGCACCGCCCAGCCGGTAGAGCTCGGTGAGCCGGCTGCGCAGGTGCGCCTGGCTGGACAGCCCCGTGAGCGGGTCCTCGCAGGAGAGCTGGTGGAGGTAGCCGAGGGTGGTCTCGCTCCACGCGGTGAGCACCGCGGACACCACGTCGTACGTCGGGTCGCCGCCGGTGGCGGTCTGCCACGTGGCGCGCAGGCCGGCGAGGGTCTCCTCGACCGACGCTCCGTCGCGGGCGAGCTCCTCGCCCGCGACGGAGCACGCCCCCATGACGTCCGATCCTGAGATGAGCGCCTCCCCGACAGCTTCGAACCGGTGCGGCAACCCCGACCGCTCGACGGTTTGCTGCGGCTCGCTCATCCCAGGATCGGCAACCGCGAGACGTCGCCCACGCGCGGCGAAGATCTTCACGGCAGCCCCCTCCGGTGTCGGTCGTGCTTCAGAGGTGTGACGGCCCGCGCGCGGGTCCATGACGCGGACCAGACCAGGATTTCCGGTTTCTTTGCTTCGTGGCCCGTTGACGTGCTCCGCGGGCTACAGTCAAGACGCCTGGCAACAGCGCCAGGAGGGGTTCCTGGGGAGCGTCTGACCATGAGCGTGGCGACCAGCGTCGATGCGCCGAGCGACGCCGAGCTGATCTCGGCGGTGCGCGGCGGGGACGTCGATGCCTACGGCACGCTCTTCGAGCGCCACGTCGAGGCCGCCCGCAGGCTCGCCCGACAGCTCGTGTCCGCCGGTGATGCGGAGGACCTCGTGTCCGAGGCGTTCGTCAAGGTGCTCGGGGTGCTCCAGCGCGGGGGCGGCCCGGACCTCGCCTTCCGGGCCTACCTGCTCACCTCCGTACGCCGGCTGCAGGTCGACCGCTTCCGCGCCGGGTCCAGGCTGCACACCACGGACGACATGGAGGCCTTCGACCCCGGGGTCCCGTTCCGCGACACGGCCGTCGAGGGGTTCGAGAGCGCCGCGGCCGCGCGCGCGTTCGCCAGCCTCCCCGAGCGCTGGCAGCTGGTGCTGTGGCACACCGAGGTCGAGGGCGACAAGCCCGCCGACATCGCCCCGATGCTCGGGATGAGCGCCAACTCCGTCTCCGCGCTGGCCTACCGCGCCCGTGAGGGCCTGCGCCAGGCGTTCCTGACCCAGCACGTCGCCGAGCTGGAGGAGGACGCCTGCCGCTGGACGCACGGCCAGCTCGGGGCCTACGTCCGCGACGCCGTCTCGCGCCGCGACGCCGCCAAGGTCGAGCACCACCTCGGCGAGTGCCGCTCGTGCATGGCGATCTACCTCGAGCTCACCGAGGTCAACTCCAACCTCGGCGGCCTCCTCGCTCCCCTGCTGCTCGGGGGCGTCGCGACCGCCTACCTCGGCACCGCGGCCGTCTCGGCCGGGGCGCCGGTGGGCGTCGGCATGGCGCTCGGGCGGGTCCGCGACCTCGTGGCGGGGAACGCCGCCACGGCCGCCGTCGCCGGCGTCACCGTCAGCGCCGTCGTCGTCGCCGGGGGGATCGCGCTGGGGATGCGCGGGCCGGACACCACGACCTCCCTGGCCGACCGGACGCCCTTCTCCGCGGCGGCGAGCCCGTCCGGCGACCCCTCGATCTCCGACGGGCCCGAGTCGCTGAGCGCCCCGCAGGACCGCAGCACCCTGCCTGCGGTCGTGCTGCCCCCGGGCGACACGGAGACGACCCCGGGCTCCACCCCCACCACCGACCAGGCGCAGCCGTCGGACCCGACGGACGACCCGGCCGGCGACCCCACGGACGACCCCACCGGCGACCCGACGGACGAGCCGACCGACAACCCGACGGACGACCCCACCGACGACCCCACGGACGAGCCGACCGACAACCCCACGGACGACCCCACGCCCACCCAGACGCCCACCGAGAACCCGACGCAGACGACCACCCCGACGCCCACCCCCACGCCCACGCCGACGCCCACCCCGGTCCCGGTCCCTGCCGACGCCTCGGTGTCCGGCGGCGTCGCCGGCGCGCGACCGACGTACGAGGTGGTGGTCCGCGTGGCCGGCCTCACCGGCGGCGCGACCGCGCAGCTGCGCATCGAGGCCGACGGCGACAGCGTGGTCGTCCGCAGCGGTGACGCCCGCTGCACCGTGGTCAGGACCGTCGCCACCTGCCTGGTCTCCGGGGACACCACGGTGGCGATCGAGGTGGTGGCCCCGCAGGGCGGCAGCGTGGCGGCGACCCTCGCCCCGTCGGGCAGCGACGCCGACGCCGGCAACAACGTCTGGCGCGCGGTCCTGGGCTGACCCGCCCTCGTCACGAGTGCGGACGCACCCCTGCGGACGGAGCGACGTCCGCGCGCATCGTGTAGACAGGGATGCATGACGATCACCCGGTTGCTCGCCCGTCCGATGCTGGCCACGATCTTCGTCGCCGGCGGCGTCAATGCCCTGCGCAACACCGAGGGTCACACCGCCGGGGCCAAGAAGGTGGCCGACAAGGTCGTCCCCGCCGCCCAGCAGGCCGTGCCGAAGGTCCCGATCCCGACGGACCCTGCCACGCTCGTCCGGATCAACGCCGGAGCCCAGATCCTGGCCGCCGCGGCCCTCGCCACCGGACGCGCCCCGCGCCTCAGCGCGACGGTGCTGGCGGCGTCCCTGGTGCCCACGACGCTCGCCGGCCACGCGTTCTGGGAGGAGACCGACCCCGACGCCAAGGCCAAGCAGCAGCTCCAGTTCTTCAAGAACACCTCGATCATGGGCGGGCTGCTCCTCGCCGCCGTCGACACCGAGGGCCGGCCCGGCCTGGCCTGGCGCGCCCGCCGCGCGGCCTCCGACGTGCGGCGCGAGGCACGCCAGGTCGCCAAGGACGCGCGCCGCGAGGCGAAGTTGGCCAAGGCCCAGCTGACCTGACCTCGATAGGGTGCGCGGGTGAGTGAGCTCTGGCCGGCACCGCGCCCGCACGACCCCGTCGACCGGCGCGTCTCGCTGCCCGGCAGCAAGTCGCTGACCAACCGGGCGCTGGTCCTCGCCGCGATCGCCGACGGCCCCAGCGTCGTACGCCGTCCCCTGCGCTCGCGCGACACGCTGCTCATGGCTGCCGCGCTCACCTCGCTCGGCACCGGCATCGAGGACACCGGTGACGGCGACTGGGCCGTCACCCCCGGGGGCTGGGACCGCGACGCCGACATCGACTGCGGCCTCGCCGGCACGGTGATGCGGTTCGTCCCGCCCGTGGTCGGCCTCGCCCGCGGGACCGTACGGTTCGACGGCGACCCCCACATGCGGTTGCGGCCCGTCGGCCAGATGCTGGCCGCGCTGGACGCCCTCGGCGTACGCATCGACGACGGCGGGCGTGGCGCGCTGCCCTTCGCGGTGCACGGCACCGGGACGGTCCCCGGCGGCACCGTCACCATCGACGCCAGCGCGTCGTCGCAGTTCGTCTCGGCGCTGCTGCTCGCCGGCGCCCGCTACGAGCACGGGGTCGACGTGCGCCACGTCGGCAAGCCGGTGCCGTCGCTCCCCCACATCGAGATGACCGTCCAGATGCTGCGCCAGCACGGCGTGGAGGTCGACGACGCCGACGCCAACAGGTGGGCGGTCGCGCCCGGCACCGTGAAGGCCGTCGACCACGACATCGAGCCCGACCTGTCCAACGCCGCGCCCTTCCTCGCGCTCGGCGCCGCCACCGGCGGTCGGGTCACCGTGACCGACTGGCCCGCGTCGACCACCCAGCCCGGCGACGAGCTGCGCGGGATCCTCGGCCTGATGGGGTGCGAGGTGACCCTGACCGGCGGCGACCTCACCGTGGTCGGGCCCGATCGCCTCCAGGGGGTCGACCTCGACCTGCACGACGTGGGTGAGCTGACCCCGGCCGTGGCCGCGCTCTGTGCGCTGGCCGACTCCCCCTCCCACCTGCGCGGCGTGGCGCACATCCGCGGGCACGAGACCGACCGGATCACGGCGCTCGCCACCGAGCTAGGCCGCCTCGGGGCCGACGTCACCGAGCGCGAGGACGGGCTCGACATCCGGCCCGCGACGCTGCACGGCGGCACCTTCCGCACCTACGCCGACCACCGGATGGCCCACGCGGGCGTGATCCTCGGCCTCGCCGTGGACGACGTGCTCGTCGAGGACATCGCCACCACCTCCAAGACCTTCCCCGACTTCGCGACCGCGTGGAGCACCGCGGTGCACGGAGCCTCCTCGTGACGACCGGGCGCTACTCCGACCACGACCACGAGCACTACGAGCGACCCCGCCGCCGCACCCGCCCCCGCACCAAGGACCGGCCGACCTACGCCGACGCGGTCGACGCCCGCGTCGTGACCGTCGACCGCGGTCGCTTCACGCTCCTGCTCGACGGGCGTCGGGTGATGGCGATGAAGTCGCGTCCCCTCGGGCGCAAGGGCGTCGTGGTCGGTGACCACGTGCGTGTCGTGGGCGACACCAGCGGAGCCGACGGCTCGCTGGCCCGGATCGTCGAGGTCGTCCCGCGCACCACGACCCTGCGCCGCACGGCCGACGACGACGACCCGGTCGAGCGCGTCATCGTCTCCAACGCCGACCAGCTCGTCGTGGTGACCGCCCTGGCCGACCCCGAGCCGCGCCCGCGCCTGATCGACCGCGCCCTCGTGGCGGCGTACGACGCCGGCATGGCGCCGCTGCTGTGCCTCACCAAGGCCGACCTCGCCGACCCCGAGACGCTGCTCTCGACCTACCGCTCGCTCGGCGTCCCGTGGGTCGTCACCCAGCTCAGGGGCGAGGGTGCCGGCGACCTGACCGAGCTGCTCGACCGGCTGCGCGGTCGCACCAGCGTGCTCGTGGGCCACAGCGGCGTCGGCAAGTCCACCCTCGTCAACGCCCTCGTGCCCGACGCGCACCGCGAGGTCGGGATCGTCAACGCGGTGACGGGCCGCGGACGGCACACCTCCACCAGCGCCTACCTCCTCGAGCTCCCCGACGGCGACGGCTGGATCATCGACACCCCCGGCATCCGCTCCTTCGGGCTCGCGCACGTGCAGCCGGAGAACCTGATCGAGGCGTTCCCCGACCTCGACGAGATGACCGAGACCTGCCCGCGGGGGTGCACCCACGGCACGGACGAGCCGGAGTGCGGGCTCGACGAGGCGATCGAGGCCGGCGAGGCCGACGTCGACCGGGTGGAGTCGTTCCGCCGGCTGCTGGCCGCCCGCGAGGCCTCCTCCGACTGGTAGGCGTCAGCCCCAGACGGCGCGGGCGCCGGAGTCGCCGGCGAGGTAGACCGTGACCAGCAGGGCCACGGCGCCCACCGCGAGCAGCACCACCACCGGGATGCCGAACCGGGTCTCCCGCGCGCCGCGCCCGGACGCCAGCGCGGAGGCACCGCCCAGCGCCCAGGCCGCGAAGCCGGAGAGCACGACGTAGCCGAGCGCCACGGTGCGCAGCAGCTCACCCGCCTCCTGGTGGTCCTCGACGATCGGCGCGAGCTCGGGCCGCGACGCCAGCAGGTCCTCGCCCGCCGCGACGGCTCCGAGCGCGGTCACGGCCGTGACGACCGCGAGCACCACGAGCGGCCACCGCAGGAGCCAGCGCCACCTCGGCACGGCGGCGTACGCGAGACCGGTCAGTGCGGCCAGCGGCCCCATCACCACGACCGCGTGCACGATGAGCGGGTGGAGCGGCACACCGTTGAGTTCCATGCGTGCAGGGTAGGACGCGGTGCTGGGAATAGCCTGTGAGCATGCCCATCACCGGCTCCAACGACCACACCGACGACCTGCGGCTGGCGCACGTCCTCGCCGACGACGCGGACTCCCTCACCCAGGCCCGCTTCAAGTCCCTCGACCTGCACGTCATGAGCAAGCCCGACCTGACGCCGGTCACCGACGCCGACAAGGCCGTCGAGGAGGGCATCCGCCGCACCCTCTCGCGGGTCCGGTCGCGCGACGCCGTGGTCGGCGAGGAGCAGGGCACGACCGGGCACAGCCAGCGGCGCTGGATCGTGGACCCGATCGACGGCACCAAGAACTACGTGCGCGGCGTGCCGGTGTGGGCCACGCTCATCGCCCTCGCCGTCGACGACGAGGTCGTCCTCGGCGTCGTGTCGGCCCCGCAGCTGCAGCGTCGCTGGTGGGCCTCGGTCGGCAACGGCGCCTGGACGGGCCGATCCCTGCTCAAGGCGACGAAGTGCGAGGTCTCCGACGTACGCCGGCTCGAGGACGCGTCGCTGAGCTACTCCTCGCTGTCGGGCTGGGACGAGCGCGGCCGCCTCGACGACTTCGTCTCGCTGTCGCGACGCTGCTGGCGCACCCGCGCCTACGGCGACTTCTGGTCCTACATGCTGCTCGCCGAGGGCGCCGTCGACCTCGCGGCCGAGCCCGAGCTCGAGCTCTACGACATGGCGGCCCTCGACGTCATCGTGCGCGAAGCGGGAGGGAGGTTCACCTCCCTCGACGGCACCGACGGGCCGTGGGGTGGCAACGCACTTGCTTCCAACGGCCACCTCCACGACGCCGCGCTGTCCTTCCTCGGCGCGCTCGACGACGACGAGACCGACCCGGACGTGCCGCGACGCGGCCCCGGCTCGGTGAGCAACCTGCGCGAGCGCCAGGCGCCACCCGTCCTCGACTGAACGGACGGGACCGATCACGTCCCGCGACGTGCCCTCAGGCCCTGTCCCTCGCGCCGCGGCTTGGCTACGGTGACTCATCAGTAGTTCCGTGCCGGACGAGAGGCGGAGACCATGAGGATCAAGGACGTCATCCAGGCCAAGGCGAACCACGAGGTCGTGACCATCGGCCCCGACGCCACGGTGCGCGAGCTCGTGGCGCTGCTCGCCGAGCACAACGTCGGCGCGCTGGTGGTGAGCGAGGACGGCGAGCAGGTCACCGGGATCGTGAGCGAGCGCGACGTCGTACGCCGGCTGCACGCCGACGCCGGCGTCCTCGACAGCCCGGTCCGCTCGATCATGACCGCCGACGTGCGCACCTGCGCGCGCGAGGACGCGCTGACCGACCTCATGCAGACGATGACCGAGCACCGCATCCGGCACGTCCCGGTGGTGGCCGACGGACGGCTGACCGGCATCATCTCCATCGGTGACGTGGTCAAGAGCCGGATCGGCGAGCTCGAGTTCGAGCGCGACCAGCTCGACCACTACGTCCACCAGACCTGACAGCAACCCACAGAAGGAGCAGCACGTGAGCGAGAAGCCCGACGTCGACCCCCACCTGGGCGAGGCGCCCGCCGACCTGGAGGTCACCGACCTCGTCGAGGGCGAGGGCACCGAGGCCACGTCCGGCTCGACGGTCTCGGTCCACTACGTCGGCGTCGCCCACTCCACGGGCGAGGAGTTCGACGCGTCCTACAACCGCGGCACCCCGCTGCAGTTCCGCCTCGGCATCGGCCAGGTCATCTCCGGCTGGGACACCGGCGTGCAGGGCATGAAGGTCGGCGGACGTCGTCGCCTCGTCATCCCGCCGCACCTCGGCTACGGCGACCGCGGGGCCGGCGGCGCGATCAAGCCCGGCGAGACGCTCATCTTCGTGGTGGACCTGCTCGAGGTCCGCTGACCCTCGTCCCGCCTCACCACGGGACGTCGATCTCGACCTCCCCGGTGGCGACCCGGGCCGCCAGCCCTCCCAGCGTGACCACGTCACCGGGGACGAGCTGGCGGCCCCTTCGCGTCTCGACATCGTCGTTGACCCGTACGGCGCCGTCGGCGATCACCGGCTTGGCCTCGGCGCCGGACTCGACGAGGTTGGCGAGCTTGAGGAACTGACCCAGCCGGATCGACTCGTCGCGGATCGGGACGTCGATGGGTTCACTGGTCTGCGGCACTTCTCTAGGGTAGGCGTCCGTGCGCCTCTCACGCTGGTCCCTATCCCTCGCGACGCTCTGCCTGCTGGTGCCGCTGCTCGCCCTCGGCTCCCCGGCAGGCGCCGAGCGCGACCTGCCCAAGCCCGCCGCGAAGTCCGGCTGCTGGGCGGAGGCGGGGACCGAGGTGTGCTTCACCTCGCCCCTGGCCCGCCCGGGCGACCCGACCGTGCTCGACCGTCCCAGCCGGCTCTTCGACTCCGCGGGCGCCGGCGACACGATCCGGATCGCGATGTTCCGCTGGGACATCAAGCCCCCGACCGACGCCATCCTCGCCGCCCAGCGCCGCGGCGCGACCGTGCTGCTGGTGGGCGACGACGACCTGCGGCTCAACCGACAGGGCCGCCGACTGATCAGGACGCTGGAGGAGCAGGACCCGGCGCGCACCAACGTCACGATCTGCAAGGGCGCCTGCCTGCCGTGGCGCGCGCCGGGGCCCTACCCGGACAGCCAGGACGTGCAGCACCTCAAGTTCTACGTCACCGACATCGGCGGCGTGCAGTCGTTCATCACCTCCTCGGCCAACCTCGAGGACCGCCAGTACCGGCAGTACAACTCGCTGCTCAAGGTCGACGACCCCGGCCTCTACCAGTTCGGGGTCGACTACTTCAGCCGCCTCGAGTCGCAGAGCGTCAGGGTCGACGGGCAGCGCTGGGACGACCGGCGCAAGACGTGGAGCAGCGGCGGCACCACCGCGGCCGTCTACCCCAACCGCAGCGACCTGCTCCTGTCGACGCTGCGCGACCTGAGCTGCCGTCGCGGCGCCCGCGACGTCTCGGCGATGTTCGCGGTGATCCAGCGCGCCGACGTGCGCGACCAGCTCGCCCGACTGTCCCGCTCGGGCTGCCGGGTGCGGATCGTGACGTCGCGCGACACCGTGGAGAACTGGCTCCAGCGGCCGCTGCCGGCCGGTGACATCCCGGACCGGATGGTCCGCACGGTGCTGACCCACGACAAGATGCTCGTGGCGGAGGCGCGGTTCCGCGGGCGCGCGACCCGGCTGGTCGTGACCGGCACGTCCAACACCACGTGCGGCGGCCTGCTCTACAACGACGAGGTGATGCTGCGCATCGTCGGCAACCGCTGGCTGCACGACCAGTACCTCGCGCACTTCGACGACGCGTACGCCCGCGCGTGGCAGAGCCGGTCGCGGGTCATGCCGGTGATGAAGCCCTGCCGGAGGTAGGTGCAGGCCTGTCTCCGGGGTCAGTGCACCGCCAAGCTGACCGCGTGGATGATCACGCCCACCAGCCCGCCGACGATCGTGCCGTTGATCCGGATGAACTGGAGGTCGCGGCCCACGTGCAGCTCGATCCGGCGGGCCGCCTCCTTGCCGTCCCAGCGGTCGATGGTGTGGGTGATGACCGTCGTGAGCTCGGCGCCGTAGCGCTCGACGGCGAAGACGGTGAGGTCGGCGGCCACCCGGTCGAGACGCTCTCGCAGCGCGGCGTCGTCGCGGAGCCGGCCGGCGAACATGCCCAGCTCGTCGAGCAGCCGCCGGCGCACCGCGCCCTGGGGGTCGCGGATCGAGCCGAGCAGGGCCGTACGCATGGACTTCCAGAGCGAGATCGCGGTCGTCACCACCTGCGGGTGGTCGAGCAGGCGCTCCTTGAGGCCCTCGGTGCGCCGCTGCGTCTCGGGGTCGTTGAGCAGGTCGTGGGCGAGCTGGCCCAGCATCGAGTCGAGCGCCTCACGGGCCCGGTGGTGCGGGTCGTCGCGGATGTCCTCGAGCCACGCGAGCGCCTGGACGTGCAGGCGGGAGGTGACGGCGTCGTTGAGCTTGGGCGGCGCCCACCAGGGCGCCCGCTCCTCCAGCACCCGGGAGAAGGTCTCCGGGTTGTCCACGAGCCAGCTGTGCAGCTCGTCGACGGCGAGGTCGACCAGCCCGTGGTGCAGGTCGTCGCGCAGCACCTCCATCAGCGTCGTGCCGAGCAGGGGCGAGATCGGCTCCTCACGGAATCGCGGCACGAGCGCCTGCGTCACCAGGTCGGCGACGTGGTCGTCGCGCACCTTGCCCAGAGCGATCACCGCCACCTCGGCGACCTCGTCGACCACGCGGCGGGCGTGGGCGGGGTCGGACAGCCACTCCCCGACCCGGGCCGAGATCGTCGCGGCCGCCACCCGGTCGCGGATGATGTCCTCCTGGAGGAAGTTCTCCCCGACGAACTCCTCGAGGCCCTTGCCGAGCTCGTCCTTGCGCTTCGGCACGAGCGCGGTGTGCGGGATCGGCAGCCCGAGCGGGTGCTTGAAGAGCGCGGTCACCGCGAACCAGTCGGCGATCGCGCCGACCATCGAGGCCTCGGCGCCGGCGTTGACGAACCCCCAGAAGCCGTCGCGGCCCAGCGTGGCGACGTACACGCAGGCGGCGAGCAGCAGCAGGCCGACGGCGACCGTACGCATCTGCCGCAGGCCGCGCCGACGCGCGTCGTCCGCGGCGGGGTCCGGCGTGATGAGCGAGACGGTGGGCTTCTTCCCCGGGTGGGAGGCGGTGGCCGTGGTGGACGTGGTGGACATGTCGGCCATCCTCCCCCACGGCCCCTCGGAGTCCGCGTGCCAGAATGCCGCGCATGCCTCGCACCGTGATCACCTTCGGCACGTTCGACGTGTTCCATGTCGGACACCTGCGCGTCCTCGAGCGCGCCGCCGAGCTCGGTGACCGGCTGGTGGTCGGCGTCTCGGCCGATGCCCTCAACGAGCGCAAGAAGGGCCGGGCGCCGATCTTCAGCGAGCGCGAGCGGCTCGCCATCGTCGGCGCCCTCAAGGTCGTCGACGCGGTGTTCGTCGAGGAGAGCCTGGAGCAGAAGCGCGACTACATCGTCGAGCACGGCGCCGACGTCCTCGTGATGGGCGACGACTGGGCCGGCAAGTTCGACGAGTTCTCCGACGTCTGCGAGGTCGTCTACCTCGAGCGCACGCCCGCGATCTCCACCACCGCGATCATCGAGCACATCGCCGACCTGTGACCGCCGTGTCCGTCCGGTCACGGCGCTGGGACCGCGGGGTTGTCACGCCGCCGGGTTAGGGTCGGCACGGACATGACAGACACGAGGGGAACCATGCGCAGATTCGTCACCACCGCCATGACCATCGCACTGGTGGGCGGGGCGGCGCTCGCCGCGCCGGCCGTCGCTGCCGACGACGACCGTCCCGGCCTGCCGGGCTCGGCCGGGGTCGTCGACCCCGGCGACCTGCTCGAGCTCACCCCCGAGGCGCCGCTGCCGGTCCTCGAGGAGCAGCTCGAGCCGACGGCGTCGGAGACGCTGACCACGGCCCGTCGGGTGCTTGCCGGCAACGCCCGCCGGGGCGACCCGTCCGCGACCCTCGTGCTGCGTGACCTCTGGATGCAGAAGTCGCAGCTGCGCGGCTCCGAGCGCCGCCAGGCCGACGCGATGCTGGCCCGCCCGACCGACGGGATCACCGACCCGCAGGGATTCGGCTACTCCGTCGCCGAGGCCCCGCCGCTGTGCAACACCCGCCTGTGCATCCACTACGTCCCGACCGGCACCGACGCGCCGCCGTCGCCCGACTGGCCGGCACAGAACCTCGCGGTCATGGACTCGGTGTGGACCACGATCGTGGACGGCATGGACTACCGCGCTCCCGTGCGTGACCGCTCGCGGGGCGGCAGCCCGCAGTTCGACGTCTACCTCAAGGACCTCGGCGGCTCCCTCTACGGCTTCTGCGCCGGCGAGCGCCGGGCCAAGAAGCGCACCGCCTCGGGCTACTGCGTCCTCGACAACGACTTCGCGACCAGCCAGTTCCCCAACAACACGCCCGCGGACAACCTGGCGGTGACCGCCGGCCACGAGTTCTTCCACGCCGTCCAGTACGCCTACGACTACGCCGAGGACCCGTGGATGATGGAGTCGACGGCGACGTGGATGGAGGAGCGGATCGCGACCCACGTCAACGACAACCGCCAGTACCTCCCGGTCAGCCAGATCTACGCCCCCCAGGTCCCGCTCGACGCGTTCAGCCGCACCAACGGCTTCCAGTACGGCAACTGGGTCTTCTGGGAGTACCTCACCTCGCGCTACGGCAACGGTCTCGTGCTCAAGGCCTGGAAGCAGGCCGGCACGCTCAGGCGCGACGGCGACAAGTACAGTCTCACGGCCCTGCAGAAGGTGCTGCGCAAGAAGGGCGGCTTCCACAAGAACTACGCCCGCTTCACCGCCGGCAACCTGACCCCGGCCGTCAACTTCCCCGAGGGCGCCGAGTACCCCGGCCCCAAGGTGCGTGGCGCCAAGGTCCTCAGCAAGCGCAAGCGGACCAAGCGCTTCGGCACCAGGATCAACCACCTGTCCTCGGCCTCCTACGTCTACGGACCCGACTCCCGCCTGTCCGGCAAGAAGTGGAAGCTGGCGCTCAAGGTCCGCGGTCCGGTCAAGCGCACGTCGCCGGCCGCCGTGGTGGTCGTCCACCTGCTCAGCGGCAAGAAGCAGGTCAAGATGGTCCGGCTCAACCGCGCCGGTGACGGGCACAAGACGGTGTCCTTCGACAGCCGACGGGTCGGAGCCGTGTCCGTGACCCTGGTCAACGGCTCGACGCGCTACCGCTGCAACCGCGACACCGTGCTCGCCTGCGGCGGCAAGTCGCTCGACGACCGGGCGCGCTTCTCCGTGAAGGCCCGGGTCACGCGGCGCTGATCACCTGGGGCTGATCACTTGGCGCTGATCCGCAGCAGGGCGTGGAGCGCGGCGACGCACTCCGCGACCAGCACCGACACCGGGACCGGGCGCTCACCGGTCGGCACTGCCGACCAGGTGAGCGCCCGGTCCTCGGTGTAGGCCCACCACGCGCGTACGACGGGCCGCTGCGACTCCGGCACGTCGAGGGCGGCCACGACGCGCTCGGTGCTGCCCTCGCGCACCGAGTCCATCACCTCGCTGACCCGCGGGTCGGCGACCCCGTGGCCGTGCACGAGCGCGAGGTAGAAGCCGCGGCGTCGCTCGATCTGCTCCACCATCAGCCGGGTCGTCATCTCGACCTGCTGCTCCCCCGGCACCTCCGGGTCGGGCGCGGTGTTGCGGAGGATGCGCCGGCCCGCCGCCGCGATGCACGCGAGGTAGAAGTCGGTCTTGGTCGGGAAGTAGTGGAAGAGCAGCCCCCGCGAGATCCCGGCCTCGGCCGCGACGTCGTCCATCGAGAGGTCCTGGATCGGGGTCTCGACGATCTTGGCGAGCCCGATGCCGACGAGCTGCCGGCGCCGGTCCTCCGCGCTGAGCCGGCGGCGTACGGGCGGTGCCGCGCGGGGCTGCGGAGAGGGTGCGGGGTGATCGGCCACACTATTGAGCATTGCTCAACAGTGTGCGAAGGTCAACGTCATGGACTTCTCCCTCTCCCCGCGCGCCGCCGACCTCCGCGACCGGGTGCGCGCCTTCGTCGCCGACGAGATCGAGCCCATCGAAGCCGAGGTGCACGCCCGCATCACCCGCGCCCGGGAGTCCGGCGGCGACAGCTGGACGCCCGACCCGGTGATCCCCGAGCTCCAGGCGAAGGCGCGCGCGCAGGGCCTGTGGAACCTCTTCCTCCCCGCTGCCCACGCCGGCACGTACGCCGCCGACTTCGGCACCGACGGCGGCGAGGGTCTCTCCAACGTCGACTACGCCCCCGTGGCCGAGGCGATGGGACGCTCGTTCCTCGCTCCCCTGGTCTTCAACTCCAACGCGCCCGACACCGGCAACATGGAGGTGCTGCTCAAGTACGGCACCGACGAGCAGAAGGAGCAGTGGCTCGAGCCGCTGCTGCGCGCGGAGATCCGCAGCGCCTTCTGCATGACCGAGCCCGAGGTCGCGTCCTCCGACGCGACCAACATGGCGGCCACCGCGCAGGTCGACGGCGACGAGGTCGTCCTCAACGGCCGCAAGTGGTGGTCCACCGGCGTGGGCAACCCCGAGTGCAAGATCTTCGTCTTCATGGGCCTGTCCGACCCCGATGCCGACCGGCACTCGCGCCACACGATGGTGCTGGTCCCCCGCGACGCCGAGGGGGTGAAGGTCGAGCGGATGCTCACCACGATGGGCTACTACGACGAGCCGCTGGGCCACGGCGAGGTGTCCTTCGACAACGTGCGCGTGCCCGCGTCCAACGTGCTGCTCGGGCCGGGTCGCGCCTTCGAGATCGCCCAGGGCCGCCTCGGTCCCGGGCGCGTGCACCACTGCATGCGTGCGATCGGCCTCGCCGAGCGGGCCCTCGAGCTGGCGTGCGCCCGGGCGGTGTCCCGCACCGCCTTCGGCAAGCCGATCGCCAACCTCGGCGGCAACCGCGAGCGCATCGCCGACGCCCGCATCGCCATCAACCGCTCCCGCCTGCTGGTGATGCACGCCGCGTGGCTGCTCGACCAGGGCATGAGCCGCGAGGCCTACTCCGCGGTGAGCGAGATCAAGGTCGAGGTGCCCACCATGGCCCTCGACGTCATCGACATGGCCATCCAGCTCCACGGCGGCGCGGGCATGTCCGACGACTTCCCCCTCGCCGCCGCCTGGGTCGGCGCGCGCACCCTCCGGCTGGCCGACGGCCCCGACGAGGTGCACCGCAACGTGATCGCCAAGATCGAGCTCGGGAAGCACACCGCATGAAGCGCGTCCTGGTCACCGGCGCGGCGTCCGGCCTCGGCGCCGCCCTCGTGTCGGCCTTCCGCGCGCGCGGCGACGAGGTGCTCGCCACCGATCGCGTCGCCGCCGACGGCATCGACCTGGTCCTCGACATCACCTCCGACGACGACTGGGCCGCCGCGGTCGACGCCGTACGGGAGCGCTGGGGCGGGCTCGACGTGCTGGTCAACAACGCCGGGGTCGCCGGCGGCGGCCGGGTGGACGTCTGCACGCTCGAGGAGTGGCAGTGGATCACCGACATCAACCTCTTCGGCATGGTCCGCGGCACCCGCGCCTTCGTCCCGGTGCTCAAGGAGCAGGGCTCCGGGCACCTCGTCAACGTCGCCTCGCTCGCCGGCCTCGTGCACCCGGCAGGCATGGCCTCCTACAACGCCGTGAAGGCAGCGGCAGTGGCCTTCACCGAGACCTGCGGGCACGAGCTCGCGGCGTACGGCATCCGTGCGAGCGTGGTGTGCCCGTCCTACTTCCGGACCAACCTGATGGACTCCATGCAGGGCAGCGACGAGACGGTCGGCCGGGTGGTCGCCGGGCTGGTCGAGCGCTCGAGGACCACCGCCGAGGAGATCGCGGCCGCCGTGCTCGCGGGCATGGACGCTGGCGACGACGTGATCGTGCCCGACGAGCCGGCCCGGCAGGCGTACTTCCTCAAGTGGGCCGACCGCCCCGCGTACGACGCGGTGATGCGCGACCAGGCGGCGAAGCTCCAGGCGGCGGACTCGTGAGCGCCGTCCCGGGCGCGCGCGAGGTGCGCGAGGAGGACGCCTTCGACGTGGCGGCCGCGGCCGCGTGGCTGCGCGCCAACGCCGGGGACCCCACCGGCCTGGAGGAGGACCCGGAGGTCCGGCAGTTCTCCGGCGGCGCGTCCAACCTCACCTACCTCCTGCGCTACCCCTCGGGCCGCGACCTGATCCTGCGCCGCGCGCCCGGCGGCACGAAGGCGAAGGGCGCGCACGACATGCGCCGCGAGTTCGAGATCCAGTCGGCGCTCGCCCCCGTCTTCCCCTACGTCGCGCCGATGGTCGCCTTCTGCGACGACCCGTCGGTGCTGGGCGGCGACTTCTACGCGATGGGCCGCATCGACGGGGTCATCCCGCGCAGCACCTGGCCCGCGGACGTACCCCTCTCCCCCGAGCAGGCGCGACAGCTGTGCCTCAACGTCGTGGAGGTCTACGCCGAGCTGCACAGCGTGGACGCCGAGGCCGCCGGGCTCGGCCACTTCGGTCGCGGCCCCGGCTATGTCAGGCGCCAGGTCGAGGGCTGGTCGACGCGCTACCGCAACGCCCACACGCCGGACAACCCCGACTTCGTCGAGGTGATGGCGTGGCTCGACGCGCACCAGCCCGACGACGTGGCGACCTGCGTGATCCACAACGACTTCAAGATCGACAACCTGGTCCTCTCCCCCGACGACCCGACGCGCGTGGTCGGCGTCCTCGACTGGGAGATGGCGACGCTGGGCGACCCGTTGATGGACGTCGGCGGCGCGCTGGCCTTCTGGGTCCAGGCCGACGACTCCGACGAGCTCCAGCTGACCAAGCGGGTGCCGACGGACCTGCCGGGGATGATCACCCGCGAGGAGTTCGTGCAGGCCTACTGCCGGCGGATGGGCTTCGACATGACGCCGGAGCGGTGGCGCTTCTACGAGGTCTTCGGGCTGTTCCGCAACGCGGTCATCGCCCAGCAGATCTACTACCGCTACTTCCACGGTCAGACCACCAACGAGATGTTCGCCCTGTTCGGGCCCGGTGTGCAGATCCTCGACCGGCGCATCGCGGGGATCCTGGAGTGAGCAGGATCCTCCTGGTGCGGCACGGGCAGGCCTCGTTCGGTGCCGCCGACTACGACAACCTGTCCGAGCTCGGCCACGAGCAGTCCCGCGTCCTCGGTGCGGCCCTGGCCGCACGCGGCGTCACAGCCGACGTCGTCGTCGCCGGGGAGATGCGCCGCCACGCCCAGACCGCCGCGGGCGTGCTCGAGGGCTCCGGCTGGACAGCGGACGTGGACGTCGACGCCGGCTGGAACGAGTTCGACCACCTCCAGGTGCTCGCGGTGCACGACCAGCCGACGACCGCGGAGGGCGAGTCGGAGAAGGCCGCCTTCCAGCGCTGGTTCGAGGAGGCGACGCTGCGCTGGACGTCGGGCGACCACGACGAGGCCTACGACGAGTCCTTCGCCGCCTTCACCTCGCGGGTCGAGGCCGCGATGGGCCGGCTGACCGACACCCTGCCGAGCAGGGGAACGGCCGTCGTGCTGACCAGCGGCGGGCCCGTCGCCTGGGCGTGCGCCACCCTGCTCGCCGACGCCGCGCCCGCGCGTACGGACCTGTGGCTGCGGCTCAACCCGGTCTCGGTCAACACCGGCACCTCGACCGTCATCCGCGGCTCGCGTGGCACGACGCTCGTGTCCTTCAACGCCCACGACCACCTCTCCCCCGACCTGATCACGTACCGCTAGGAGTCCTCGTGACCACCATCCTCATCACCGGCGCGAGCAGCGGCCTCGGCGCCGAGATGGCCCGCCAGTTCGCCGCGCTCGGCCACGACCTGGCGCTCTGCGCACGGCGTACGGACCGTCTCGAGGAGCTCGCCGTCCAGATCACCACCTCACACCCCGGCCGCCGCGTCGTCGTGAAGGCGCTCGACGTCAACGACCACGACGCCGTCTTCCGCGTCTTCGAGGAGTTCGCCGAGGAGCTCGGCGGGCTCGACCGGGTCGTCGTCAACGCCGGCCTCGGCAAGGGCCAGCCGCTCGGCACCGGGCGCTTCGACGCCAACAGGGAGACCGCGGAGACCAACTTCATCGGCGCGCTCGCCCAGACCGAGGCTGCCGCCGCGATCTTCCGCCGGCAGGACCGCGGCCACCTCGTCATGGTCTCCAGCTTCTCCGCGCTGCGCGGGATGCCGAAGAACATCACGACGTACGCCGCCACCAAGGCCGCGGTCGCCCACCTCGCCGAGGGCTTCCGCGCCGACGTGCACGGCACCCCGATCAAGGTGACCGTGCTCTACCCGGGCTACATCGTCTCCGAGATGTCCGGGACGTCGGCGAGGACGCCCCTCATGGCCTCGACCGAGAAGGGCGTGCGCGCGATGGTCGAGGCCATCGAGAAGGAGAAGAAGTCGGCCCGGGTGCCGGCGTGGCCCTGGGCGCCGCTGGGCTTCGTGGTGAAGCACGTGCCGGTCGGGGTGCTGCGGAAGATGAGCTGACGGCCTCCGGCGGGACCGCTGGTGCGCGCTCCCCTGGGCGGCTACGGGACGGGTGGTTCGAAGATCGTGGGTGCGTGCGGTCTCCCGCAGACGGTGCAGCCGACGTAGGTCGTGCGGGTGTCCACCCGCACGAGCTCCCAGCGGTGCCAGAGGTGCCAGCGGCCGGATCGCCGCGCCGGGGCGCCATGGCCGGGCGGCGGCTCGTCGACGACCTGGATGCCGAAGACCTCGAGGGTTCCGGTGTGGTCCCGGTCGTCCTCCTGGTCACGGTGCTGACGCAACATCGGTCCTCCGTCCTGAGGCAAGGGTCCCGCTTCGAAAGTACGCCTGCAGTACCCAGAAACCACACCGATGATCGGAGACCCTGCCAGGTCGCCGCTCTTGCCGACGGTCCGCGCGACTCAGGACTTCCGGAGCCGGGTCACCACTTCGCGTCGCAGGACCTTGCCCATGGGGTTGGTCGGCAGCTCGTCCACGAAGACGACGCGGCGCGGCACCTTGTAGGGCGTCAGCTCCTGCCGGGTGTGCGCCCGGAGCTCATCCGGCTGCACCGGGACACCTTCGACCAGCACCACCGCGGCGACGACCTCCTCGCCGCCGTCCTCGTGCGGGAGGCCGACCACCGCCACGTCCACGACTCCGGCGTGGGTGCGGAGCACCCCCTCCACCTCGGAGGGATAGACGTTGAACCCGCCGGTGATGATGATCTCCTTGATCCGGTCCACGATCGTCAGGAACCCGTCGGGTGCCATCGTCACCACGTCGCCCGTGCGGAACCACCCGTCGTGGAAGGCGGCGGCCGTCTCGTCCGGCAGGCCGCGGTAGCCGGAGAAGACCTGCGGGCCGCGCACCAGCAGCTCCCCGCGCTCGCCCAGGGGGACGTCGCGGTCGAGGTCCTCGGGGTCCGCGATGCGGATCTCCACGTCGGGGAAGGGCACCCCGATCGAGCCCGGGCGGCGCGCGCCCGACATCGGGTTGCCGACGATGACCGGTGACGTCTCGGTCAGGCCGTACCCCTCGACGAGCAGCCCGCCCGTGGCGGACTCCCAGCGCTCCACGAGCGCTGCGGGCAGTGGCATCGCGCCCGAGAGGGCGTAGCGGATGCCCCTGATCGAGACCTTGCGGCGCTCCGCCTCGTCGACGATGCGCTGGTAGAGGGGCGGCACTGCGGGCACGAAGCTCGGCACCTCGCGCGAGATCGCGTCCATGATCAGCCCGATCTCGGGCTTGGGCAGCAGCACCAGCTTGGCGGCCAGCGCGACGCCCAGCAGCACGCTGACCGTCACGCCGTACGCGTGGAACAGCGGCAGTGCCACCAGGAAGGACTCCTTGCCCTCCTGCAGCCCCGACACCCAGGCGCGCCCCTGGACCACGTTGGCGACGAGGTTGCGGTGCAGCAGCGGCACGCCCTTCGGCACGCCGGTCGTGCCGGAGGTGTAGAGCAGCAGCGCGACGTCGTCCGTGCCCGGGCGGGGGTGCGAGTCGTCCAGCGGTGCGGCGGAGGCCAGCTCGGCCCACTGCATGACCTGCGGGGCAGGGGAGGTCAGCTGGTCCCGGGCCGCCCGCGCCTTCGGGATCGGCAGGCGCAGCGCGAGTCGCTTGCTCCACGGCAGCCGGGTGGTCATGTCGACAGCGACCACGTGCTCGAGCACCGAACCTGCCTCGAGCCCCTCGATGACGGGCACCACCTTGTCCCACACGATCGCCACCCGGGCGCCGTGGTCGACGAACGGGTGACGCAGCTCCGCCGCGGTGTAGAGCGGGTTGTGCTCCACCACGGTGGCGCCGAGCCGGAGCACCGCGAAGAAGGCGATCACGTTCTGCGGACAGTTGGGCATGACCAGGGCGACGTTGTCGCCGGGACGTACGCCGAGCGCGTGCAGCCCGCCCGCCACGCGGCGCACCTCGTCGTCGACCTCGGCGTAGGTCGAGGTGCGGCCCAGGAAGTCCAGCGCGGGCCGGTCAGGGTGGTGCTGCGCCGCGTGCTCCCACAGGTCGAGCACAGTGGTGTCGCCGTAGTCGAGGTGCAGGGGCACCCCGGGCGCGTACGAGTCTGCCCACAGGGGCTCTTGAGCCGGCACCGCGTTCCTCACGTTCTGTGTCGCGGGACGAGGGTCGCGACTGCGTCAAACCTATCGCCCCGGGATCCTCGGGGCAGGAGCAGTTCGGTCCGCCCACGGGGGACCAAGGCCCCTGACCGCGGAGCCTTCCGCGGCGGAGGCTGGGGTGGCAGGAACAGAGCGTCGAGCAACGGAGGCCCCCATGTACGCCAGCAGCGCACGCAGCACGCACCCCACCGACCCGATCGCCCGGATCATGGTGTGGCCGGTGGCCACCATGCCCGGCGAGGCCTCACTGCTCGAGGTCGCGGAGTCGCTGGCATCAGACGGGATCGGTGCCGTCGGCGTCGTGGAGAACGGGCACCTTGCCGGCGTCGTGTCCGAGCGCGACGTCGTGACCCACCTCGCGCAGGGGGCCAACCCGGAGCACGTGACGGCCGCGGACGTGATGACCACCGACCTGGTCACCGTCCGCCCGGGCGACCTGATCCTCGACGCGGCCCGGCGGATGGTCGAGGCGGAGATCCGGCACCTGCCGGTCATCGACGAGGGCAAGATCGCCGGCTTCGTCTCGATGCGCGACATCTTCGAGGTGCTCATCGACGTCGCTTCGCACGAGGAGGACGTGGTGGTGGTCCCGAGCGGCACCCGGGTCGTGGTGCGGCAGGAGTAGAGGAGACAGTGGTCCTAGGTCGCCGAGCGGCCCGCATGGTGCGCGCGGTACGGCTCGTGGAGCCGCTCCAGGAACAGCTCGAGCTCCGCGGCGAGCTCATCGTCCAGCGACGGGAACGAGAAGGTCGCCTTGCCGGTGCGACACTTCCTGAACCTCTCTGAACAACCCTCGAGTGCCTCCGGCCACGTGTCCACCGCGATCGCGTAGAGGCTGACCTTCTGGGCGCTCCGCTTCACGGCGGCGAAGTAGTCGTGAGCGCCGGAACCGGGCCACCGCAGAGAGGGCATGCCGTAGATGGTGGCCTCCTCGAGCTCCTCCCTGTAGGGCTCGAGGAGCTCCCAGATCCGGGCTTCGACAGCGTCCAGGTCCGCCATCGGGCAAGTGTAGGAGGCCTCGTCGCGGCGGAGCGGACGCGACAGTCAGAGTCCGGGGAGCTCGGGGGCGAACTGGAGGCCGACGCTCGGCTCGTTGCCCTCGATCTCGTCGTCCGGGTAGACGGCAGTGGCCCGGTGGGTGCGGCCGTCCAGCGTGAGCGTCACGGTGGTCGTGAACGGGAAGTCGCCGAGGCCGGCAGCCTTCTTCGCAGGTCCGTCGGGACGGTCGAAGTAGAGGTCACCAGCGCTGCGGCAACGGTCCGCGGACAGCTCGGCCGTGAACGTCATGGACCTCCCGTTGGCGGCCGTCACCTCGATCTCGGCGCTGACGTCCGTCGGGGTCTCGGCGAGGTCCTCGATGGCGAGCTCGAGGCCGTAGCTGTCGGGCTCTCCGTCGTTGTCCGCGATCAGCGCCAGCCGCGCTGAAGGCTCCGGCATCGATCCGGCGACCGGCGTACGCCAGCGAAGGTTCCCGATCATGTCGCCGCCCCCTTGGGCGAACAGCTGGACGTCGTAGTGCGCCGCAGGCCCGGAGGCCCTGACGGAGTACCACCCGTCACCGAGGTCGCGCACCGGCATCCCGAAGCTGCGGCCGCCGCACGTGGCGTCGAAGGAGGGCTGGTCCTGCCGCGGCGGGCTGGTGAGCTCCCGGGCGTGGACCGACAGCGCGAACTCCTCCACCGGCACGTACACCTGGATCTCCGCGGGTGACCCGATCTCTGGCGGGTCCGCGTCGACCCCGTCGACGCATCCGGTGTCGTAGCAGTAGGTGTGCGGGTGGAGCACGAGCTCCTGCCCGTCGTACCTGACACGGAACGGAGGCGGGCCGTCGGGGCCGGTCTGGTCGTGCCGCACCCCAGCAGTGCTCGTGGCCGTCGGAGCCGGCCCGCTCGGCGTCGCGGTCGGAGGATCCACGGCCGTCAGTCCCTCCTCGCCGCAGGCGACGACGAGCAGCATGGTCGACACGGCCAGGAGGATCCTCACGCCCGTGTGACGGAGGGGTGTCGCGAGAAGTTCCACACCGAGCGCGGGACCGGACGGAACGCCTACTCTGGAGACCTCCGGAGGAGGTGCTCGTGCAGGCGACCACGATGGTTCCAGCCGGCGACGGCCGAGCGCTGGCGGTCTGCCAGTGGGGGCCGCCCGACGGCAGTCCCGTGTTCTGGCTGCACGGCACGCCGGGCAGCCGATACCTGCGCCATCCGGGCGATCAGTACGAGCGCGCCGGGGTGCGCGTGCTCACCTACGACCGGCCGGGCTACGGGGAGTCGAGTCGTGCGCGCGGTCGGACGGTGGCCGACTCCGCGGCGGACGTGACCGCGATCGCGGACTTCTTCGGACTGGAGCGATTCGGCGTGGCGGGAGTGTCCGGCGGCGGACCACCCGCGTTCGCGGTTGCCGCTCTGGCCCCGGAGCGGGTGACCCGCTGTGCGGCGATCGTGTGCAGTCCGCCGCCCGATGCCGTCGGCCTCGACTTCTTCGCCGATCTCGAGGACGAGGATCGCGTCTTCTGGCGACAGGCCCGCGACCTCGGCGAACCCTTCCTGCTCGGCGAGCTGGAGGAGGGGATGGCCTGGCTCCGATCGGGGATGCCCGGTCTGGAGTCCCTGCCAGAGCACGACCGACGGATGCTGCACGAGGCCTTCAGCGAGGGGGTCCGATCGGGCCCGTGGGGCTACGTCGACGACTTCCTGGCAGTGGTCACTGGATGGGGCTTCCCCATCAGCGACATCGTTGTGCCCACCCGGGTGATGCTGGCTCGCGAGGACGCCTCGACACCGCCGAGTCACGCGGCGTGGTGGTCGCAGCACCTGGTCGACGGGGAGGTGGTCTGGGTGGGCGGGGACCACTTCGGGCCCCGGGACGAGGAAGAGATGGAGCTGCTGGCGTGGGTCGGCGGCGCATGAGGTCCGGGTCGCGGCATCCGCTCGGGGCCGCTCTTGCTCGCGTCCTGCGGATGCCACCGGGTCGCCACGACCACACGGTGGACCGCGAGCGAGTCCCCATGCGTGACGGCGTGGAGCTCCTGACCGACGTCTACTTCCCGACCGCCGGGTCGTCGGGCACGGTGCTCGTTCGCACCCCGTACGGCCTCGACGGGGTGATCGCCCATCTCACAGCCGGCTTCTTCGCACGCCACGGCTACCAGGTGGTGAACCAGGCCTGCCGCGGGACGTCCGGCTCCGGAGGGGACTTCGACCCGTTCAGCCAGGAGGCAGCCGACGGAGCCGACACGGTCGCGTGGCTGCGGAAGCAGTCCTGGTTCGACGGTCGGCTCGCGCTCTGGGGAGCCTCCTACCTGGGGCACACGGCATGGGCTGTGATGGTGGATCCTCCCCCGGAGCTGGTGACGGCGGTGGTCGCCGTCTCTGCGCACGACGCCCACTGGGTGGCACACGGCGCCGGAGCGTTCTCCCTCGAAGAGGTCGTGGGCCTCATGGACGCCCTGGGGCACCTGGAGGTCGGAGCGGCCAGCGGAATCGCGCGCGCGGCGACGTCGAGCCGACGGCTGGGACCAGCGTTCCAGGACCTCCCTCTCGTCAGGGCACAGGACAGCCTCTTCGCGGGCAGCGGGATGCCGTACGCGGACTGGCTCCTGGCGACGGACCCCGAGCACCCTGTGTGGCGCCACATGCGCCTGGGTCAGGCTCTCGAGCGGGTCACCGTGCCGGTCCTGCTCCAGACAGGTTGGCAGGACCGGTTCCCCGCCCAGATGATCGAGCAGTACGACCGGCTGCAGCAGCGTGGCGTCGAGGTCGGACTCACCATCGGACCATGGACCCACGTCGAGACGGCCACCAAGGGCGCCGCAACCGTCATGACGGAAGCGCTGGACTGGCTGGCCGAGCACCTCACCGGAGCCGGCGGCAGGCAGCGGCCGAGTCCGGTCCGGATCTTCGTGACAGGGGCCCGAGAGTGGCGCAACCTGGAGGCGTGGCCTCCGCCGACGAGCGACCGGGTGTTCTTCCTCCAGCCCGGGGGTGGCCTCGACGAGACACCGCCGCGGTCCAGCGCCGGCCCGACCACGTTCACGTACGACCCTGCCGATCCCACCCCGACGGTCGGTGGCCGGGTGATCAACCCGGCGATCGGCGGTCGTCGCGACAACCGGAAGCTCGAAGGACGCGCGGACGTCGTGACGTTCACCAGCCCACCACTGACCGAACCCTTGGAGGTGCTCGGGAGCCCGGTCGTCGACGTCGTTCACGAGACCGACAACCCGTACGCCGACCTCTTCGTACGCCTGTGCGAGGTGGGCAGGAACGGTCGGTCCATCAACGTGAGCGACGGATTCGTGAGGCTGGGGCCGGCCGACGCGAGCGGGACCATCACGCTCCGGCTCGACGCCCTGGCGCATCGCTTCACCCCCGGCAGTCGCCTCCGCCTGCAGGTCTCCGGAGGGGCCCACCCTCGCTACGCCAGGAACCTCGGCACGAACCGGGATCCGGCGACGAGCACCGACCTTGCGGCATCAGCGCGGAAGGTCTTCCACGGCGACGGGGGTTTCTCCCGAGTCCACCTGCCCTGCTCGAGCTAGCGCAACCTCGACGGGTGGCGTCCTGACCTCACAGGGCGCAAGCCCGCGCATCCGACAGGCGGTCGCGGATCAGCCGAACGGTCAGGGGTCACTCGTACCAGAGGTCACGAGGAGCAACCCAGCGGACCGATGGGAACGAGAGGACATTCAGTCATCGTGGCACCGACATCCCGATGAGAGAGAGAAGCGACCGTGAGCACCACGACCAGGACCACGACCAACACCCCGCCCACGACAGCCCTGCACGATCCGCCCGCGGCGGTCAGGGCGAGGCTCGCCGCAGCCTGGACGAGCTTCATGTTCTTCTACATCTACGTCGACCACCTCCACCTGTACGAGCCCGGCGCCGTCGACGACCTCCTGGCCGGCGTCGTCTTCGAGTTCGACATCAGCCAGACGTTCGTCGTCACGTCGCTCATGATCGTGGGGATCCCGGCCCTCATGATCCTGCTCTCGATGACACTGCCCGCCCGTGCGAACCGCACGCTCAACCTCGTCGTGGCATCGCTCTGCATCCCCATCGCGGCGTTCAACGTCGTCGGCGAGTCCTGGATCTACTTCTACGGCCTCGGCGCCGTGGTCGAGGTGACCATCCTCGCCTGCATCCTCCGCACCGCCTGGACCTGGCCGCGCGCGGCGTCGTAGGGGGCCGCGGCTGAAGGCTCCGGTCAGGTCTCGCCCCCGATGTCGAAGTCGTACGCCTCGAAGACGAGGTCGGACCCTCGCTGGCGGTGTCGGACGAGCCTCCCCAGGAGCGCCGTGCCCAGGTCGCGGACCCTGTCGGCTTCAGTGCTGACGTCCGACGCAGCGACTCGCGTCAGGAGGCTGTCGACCTGACCACGGATCAGCAGGTGCTCGCGCGTGAGGGTGTCGACGGCTCCGGACAGCCGCGGCGAGGTCTTGAGAACTTCGCCGTACAGACCGTCGGGACCCTCCGTCAGGTCGACATGCTCACGAAAGTCGCCGGCGAGCTCGACCGCGGCCACGTGGACACGTTGCGCCCAACGTTCTCTGTCGCTGCCGGCCGGCACGGCCAGCGCGGCCTCCAGCGCGCCCATCGACTCGCGCAGCTCCGCGCGGTGTCGACGCAGCTCCTCCAGGAACTCTGCGTCTGGTGTTGTCGAGCTCGGTTCCATCGACCCCTCCGTCCCCGGATCGCGTTCTCCACCAGTGTCGCTCGTTTTCCGTCCCCCGGCGATGCTGTCCTCACCCCGGCTCGTCAACAAGGATCCTCACCTGGAGACGTGGGGCGGCCGGGTCTCTGACGAGTCCCCAGGCGCCCCCCGCCGGCCCGCGCGATGATCTCCTCCACGACCTCGGACTTGGCGTCCGCGTAGTCCTGGATCCGCGCCCAGCTCCTGGCCGCGAGCTGCCGCTTCGTCTCCTCGTACAGCGTCCTGTCGTCCGGGTCCGTCCGGAGCCGGTCTCGAAACAGCAGCATCCGCTGCGCCTCCTCGGAGCCCACGGCGAAGACATGGATCTGGACCTCCGGGTCACGGGCCCTGAAGAACCGGTGCTGGTGCCAGTCCGGCTCTCGGACGTGCAGCAAGAAGCCGGCTGCCTCGAGCCCGGGCACGTACGCCGCCTCGTCGCTCGGGTCCGACACCAGCAGGAGGACGTCGATGAACGGCTTGGCGGCCAGTCCCGGCACCGATGTGGAGCCGACGTGCTCCACGACCGCCGGGACCGACCCCAGCGCCTGCCTGATCCGAGCGGCTACCTCGGCGTACTGCCTCGGCCACATGGCATTCGGCGCTGCCAGGTGGATCGGGCCCTGGTGAGCGCGCGGCGGTCGGACGAACTCCGGTCCGGCAGGCATGCTCCGATGCTCGCACGGGTCTCACACGAACGTGGGGAAGGTCGGAGTCGCAAGGGGTCCGCTCGACCCGTCCCGCGCCGACTCGTACCCGTGCGCGATCTCGATCAGCGTGACCTCGCTGGCGCCGGTGCCCCAGAACGACACGGCCACCGGCAGACCGGCGGCGAGCTCGGTCGGGACCGTGACCAGCGGATAGCCCGCGATCGCGGTAGGCCCGCTGCACGCCCCGGCGGACCACTCGGCGTTGACGAGGTCGATCGGGCTCGCGGGCGGGTAGGACGGCGTGACCAGCGCGTCCAGAGCGTGCTCCTGGAGCACCTTGTCGATGCCGCCACCCCTGGTGGCCGCGAGGCCCCTGGCGCGCGCGGCGACGTGCTCGGGGCTGCCGTCACGCGGGCCCGCCAGCGCCTTCTCGAAGAGCGACTGGCCGAAGTGTGCGAGCTCCGTCTCGGCGTTCGCACGGTTGAAGTCGACGATCTCGCGCAGGGTGCGGGGCACGTCGCCGCTGCGGGTTGCGAGGTAGTCCGCGACGCCCGAGCGGAACTCGGCCAGCAGCACGAGCAGCTCGTCCTCGCCCACCTCGTCCTCGAACGCCGGCAGGTCGGTGTTGTCGACGATCGTGGCGCCCTCGGCGGCCAGCAGCGTCAGCGCCCGCTCAGCGGCGGCGTCCGCGTGCGGGGAGTAGCCCCAGTACGTCGTGCGCGGCACCCCGATCCGTTTGCCGGCAAGCCGGCCCGGCACGGCGTGCTCGGCGTAGTCGATGCCGTCCGCGGCGAGCACCGTCAGCAGCGACGCTGCGTCACGGACCGTCATCGCCATCGGTCCTGGCGAGTCCTGCGAGCGCGAGATGGGCACCACGCCGGTGGTGGGGACGGTGCCCACGGTCGGCTTGATGCCGACGCAGCCGTTGAACGCCGCGGGGCAGCTGATCGATCCGTCCGTCTCGGTGCCGACAGCGAAGGGAGCAAGCCCGGCCGCGACCGAAGCGCCGCTGCCGGAGCTGGAACCTCCCGCGGACCGGTTGAGCCCGTACGGGTTCCGGGTCAGCCCGCCGTAGGCGCTCCAGCCCGACGTCGACGACTCGTCGCGGATGTTGGCCCACTCGGAGAGGTTCGTCTTCCCGAGAACGACCATGCCTGCGTCGCGCAGGCGCTGCACGAGCGCCGCGTCCCAGCTGGGTGGTGGCGCTTCGGCAAGCGCGAGCGAGCCGGCGGTGGTCGGCAGGTCATGAGTGTCGATGTTGTCCTTGACCAGCACGGCACGTCCGTGGAGCGGGCCCCGAACGCCTCCTGCGGCGGCCTCGCGGTCGAACCGCTCCGCCTGCGCCAGCGCACCCGGGTGGAGCGTGCACACGGCATTGACCTGCGGTTCGACGGCTTCGATCCGTTCAAGCAGCTGCTCCACTGCCGAGCGGGCGCTGCCGGGGACCGGAGACGACACCATGCCCCGAGTCTGCCCCAGACGTCATGGCGCGGTGCGCGCGGCGCGTGCGGGGTGGTCTAGCCCTCCCCACCCCCACCGGTGAACTTCGATCCCGCGGCCTGTCGAGTCGCAGGGCTCACGCGTAGCGTCTCGGTAGGGGTTGAGGGGGAGCATCGCCAGGCCTGGGGGGCTGGCGATGACCCGGCCTCCTGGCGCCGAGAGATCTGCGGCCCCGATTGCCCGTGAGCCTCAGACGAAGGGCAGGAGTGCCTCGATCGAGTCCGTCGGCGTCTTCAGGGCGATGCCGGTGCCGATCGCGCCGAGCTTCCAGCTCGACCCGTCACGGAACAGCTTCGCCATGACGAGCCCCGTCTCTTGCACCCCGAGCGTGAGGGTGAAGCGCGCCAGCTCGGTGTCGTTGTCATCGATCAGCCGGCAATAGGCGTTGCGGATGTACTCCAGCGAGTGCCCCTGATAGCTGGTGACCAGGAACAGGATCGACTCGACCTTGGCGTAGACCCGACTCAGGTCCACGGTGATCACCTCGTCGTCACCCTCGCCCTTGCCGGTGGTGTTGTCGCCGAGGTGGACCACCGAGCCGTCGCGGGTCGCGAGGTGGTTGAAGAAGGCGAGGTCGAAGAACTGGTCGCCGGCGAACTGCACGGCCGAGGCGTCGAGGTCGATGGGCGCTGCTCCACTGCCGATGAAGCCGGCCGTCGGGGCGTGGTCCCAGCCGACTGCCATCTGCACCTTGGTCAGGGGCTTCCCGTCCACGGCGGTGAGGGTGAGCTCCTGGCCCTCGGTCAGCTCGATCACGGTCGCTCCTCCGCTAGGGGATGCTCCTGAACCTACAGGGACCATCCCCCTCATCCGACCCGTCGTGCTGCGGGGGCCTGCCGGGCATCACCGCTTGCCGCGCTGCGGCACCTCGACGCTCGAACGCGCGACCGCAGGTTGCACGACATCGGTCCCCGCATAGCGCACGACGACCTTCTTCACGCCGGGACGGACGCCGCGTACGACGACCCGGGCCGTCCCGCTGACGACCTGGACCTCCACGGTGCGCCCTCCCACGCTGACGGTCATCGCACCGTCCGGCCTGGACGCTCCCGGAGCGCGTACGCGAACGTCCACCGCGACGCGCTTCCGCGTGGCGTCGGTGCGCACCTTCACCTCGGGCTTGGTCGTCACGGCTGCGACGGCGACCGACTCCGTGGTGTCGCGGAAGTGCCGTCGGGACAGGGTGATCTGGACCGACAGGCTGCGGCCGAGGTCCGCGCGGCGGACCGTGTACGTGGGCTTCGTGGTCTTGGCGATGCGCTGGCCGTCCCGGAACCAGGCGTACGTGGCGGTCGCGTCTCCGGGCCTCGTGGTCCCGGCCCGGGCGACGAGTCGGCTCCCCACTTCAGGCGTGCCCTTCACCCGGGACGGGCTGGTGATCGCGACCGGCTTGGCAAGGACGGGTGTGGTCTCGGTCGCGGTCGACCTCGACTTCCGGTAGCCGCTCGCGCTCGCGATGGTGCGGGCGCTGATGCGGCTGTCGAGGTGGTCACGGGTGAGGACGAGCGACTCCCCGGTGGCACCGTCCAGAGCGACCCCGTCGGCGTACCACTGCGTCGTGACCTTCGTGGGCTGCGGCGACCACGACGAGGCCGTGAGGGTCAGCGTCTGGCCGACCTCGGCCACACCCTGGATCGTCGGCAGCGCGGTCTTCTGGAAGACACCGGGGGCGACGGGAGCGGTTGCGAGGGTCGCCCGGCCGGCGGTGTAGCCGCTCAGCTCTGCGGTCACCTCGGCGGTGAGGGTCTTGCCCTTCACGTCAGGGGTCGGCACGTAGGCGGGTGCGGTGGCACCGGGGATGGCGGCACCGTCGGCGAGCCAGCGGACGGTGACGCTGGCGGGCGTGGGGGTCCAGGCGCCGGCTGCCACCTCGAGCGGTGCACCGACCGCAGGGGAGCCGACGATGGCAGGAGCCGTCGTCGGCGCGACCACGCGGTCGTTGAAGTGGATGAACCCCGTGGGCCAGCCCCCGCCGGACTTGGTGACGCGCCGCCAGTGGAAGTCACCGCCCCAGTAGTCCTCCGAGACGATGATCTCGGTGTCGGAGATGACCTGCTCCACGTAGGCGACGTGCCCGTTCGAGCCGGCCGGTGTCACGTGCGGCTTGTACCAGGCGACGGATCCGACCGTCGGGGTCTGGTCGGTGATGCTCGCCATCGCCACGCCCCAGTTCGAGGCGTTGCCGCTGCCCTCCCAGGGTCGGACGTTGGGCATCCCGGACTGGATCAGCCGGTAGGCCACGTAGTTGGTGCAGTTGTGCCCGGTGTACATGCGCCAGTACTGCGTGGACGACGCCTGGCGGTAGCCGGCGTGCCCGTATCCGGCCGTCTGGCACTCGGCGTACCCGGAGCACAGGTAGGTCGACGTGGTCAGGGTGATCCGGTCGACGGTGGTCGGCACGACGAGCAGGACGAGCGCGAGCACGCCGGTGAGCAGCTGGGTCGCACGACCAGCACCGCGTACCACGCGTTGCAGCGCCGGCAGTGCTGCGCGTACGCGCTGTGACGTCTGTGACCAGTGAGGCTGTTGTTGCACCGAGTGATCGTATGGGCCAGAAGTCAAGTCCGCCACGCCGATGAGTGAAGATCAATCGTGTAATTCGTCGGCCGGCCCTTCGGAGTGTGAACGAGCCACAGCGCCGGGCGGCGGCAACTTCGACCTCCTGTCGAGAGTCGTACCGTGGACCCGACATTCCGTCTCCGGAGGGAACGCACTCATGCGTACGACGACGCTGACCACCGCCGGCCTCCTGGGCCTGGCCATGCTCAGCCCCCTCCCGGCCGCCCACGCTGCAGGCGAGACCTGCCGCGGCGAGGCCGCGACCATCGTGGGCTTCCCCGGCAATCCCGCCCTGCTGGGCAGCGACGGCATCACCGGCACCGAGGGACGCGACGTGGTCGTGACCAACGGCGCTCTCAAGGTCTCGACCCTGGGCGGTGACGACGTCATCTGCGTGACCGCGGGCGGTGCGTCCTCATTCAAGCGCGTGATGATCGACGCGGGTGCCGGCGACGACGTCGTGGACGGCACCACCGCACCCGACTGGATCGTGCAGGCCGAGCTGGGCGAGGGGGCCGACCGGTTCGACGGAGGCAACGCGGGCAGCTCCGTCCACGGCGCGTACTCCGACGCCGCCCCGGCGGACACGGAGAGAGACGTCATCGTCGGCGGAGATGGTCCAGACGGGGTCCACAGCGGCGTCGCCGGGTCCCCCAACCCCGACGTCATCGCCCTGGGCGCCGGCGACGACTCCCTCATCTACGGGGGCGTCACCACCGGCGGCTCGATCGACGGCGGCGCAGGTGTCGACGAGTTCTTCCCTTCGGCGCTCAGCACCCCTGGCGACACCGTGATCGACAACGCGGCCGGACGGATGCTGATCGACCAGCAGGTCGTGGCGACCTGGACCGGACTGGAGACATTCTGGACCGGGACGATCGGCGGCGACGACCTCGCCTTCGTCGGCACCGCGGCCGACGAGACTGTCCATGCCAAGGTGTCCGGCCGGGTCCGCGCCACCTTCGGCGCAGGTGACGACAACTTCCTGGCGGACCAGGCGCCACGTGGCGGCAGCGTGCTCGACGGTGGCGATGGCCGAGACCACTTCTACGTCACCTCCGAGTCGGGCCTCCTGGACCTCGACCTGAGGAGAGGCAGGCTGGTGGCGGACGCCGAGGCGCCGTACACGATCCCGGCCACCGACTTCGAGGACGCATCATTGTTCGCCCGCCGGGTCGTCGTCGGCGGCACCGACAGCCGCAACGACCTCCGCTTCTCCGCCTGTGACGCCGAGCTCCGCGGTCGCGGCGGCGCGGACACGATCAGCCGGTCCTACGAGTCGCTCTTCGAGTCGGTCTTCTGCCCGCGCTTCCCGAAGGCGCACCTCAACGGCGGCAGCGGCCGGGACGACCTCGAGGGCACCCTCGGCCGGGACGTGCTGCTCGGCGGCAGCGGAAAAGACCTCCTCGACGGGGGTGGGGACGACGACCGCCTGATCGGAGGCAGTGGACCCGACGAGCTCAAGGGTGCGGACGGCAACGACGTCCTCCGGGGCGGCGGTGGGAACGATCGGCTCCTCGGAGGCAGAGGGCGTGACAACCTGCAAGGACAGGCGGGCCAGGACCGGCTGTACGGCGGCCCGTCCCGCGACCACGCGGACGGCGGACCGAGCTCCAAGGACCTGTGCCGCGCTGAGCACAAACGGCGGTGCGAGCGCTGACGCGACAGCGGTGCGGGCTGACCGGTGGAACAGAGGCTCAGGCTGGGAACAAGGTGGCGCTCATGGCGGCGATGTGCGCCGGCGTCGAGCCACAACAGCCGCCGACCAGGTCGATCCCGAGCTCGGCGAGCCGGGTGGCGTGCGAAGCCATGTCGCCAGCGGTGGCGTCGTACTCGAAGTGATCGCCCACCACCTGCGGAAGGCCGGCGTTGGACTGGGCGACCAGGAGGATGTCGTCGGTGCGGGCCTGCGCCATCTGCGCGGCGATGATCTCCATCTCCGCGGGACCGCGACCGCAGTTGGCCCCCGCGGCGTCGGCACCCGCCGCGGCAAGGTGCGCCACCGCGTCGCCGGGGCGGACGCCCATCATGGTGCGCAGGTTGGTGTCGAAGCTCATCGTCACGGCGACCGGAAGGCCGGGCGCGACCTCTCGCGCCGCGGCGAGGGCCGCCTCAGCTTCACCGAGATCGCTCAGCGTCTCGACCAGCACCAGGTCGACCCCGCCCTCGACCAGCGCAGCGAGCTGTTCGGCGAACAGCGCCTGGGCCTCCTCGCGGGTCAGGGTTCCGAGCGGCGCCAGCAGCTCGCCAGTCGGACCCAGTCCGCCGGCGACGAGCAGTCCGCGCTCGTCCGCCACCGATCGTGCAAGCTGCGCCGCGGTCCGGTTCACCTCGCCGACGCGGTCGCCGAGCCCGTGCAGGTCCAGGCGCGGCCGGGTGCCCCCGAAGCTGTTGGTCGTCAGCAGCCGCGCCCCCGCCTCGGCGTACGCCGCGTGCGCCGCGCGCACCGCGTCGGGGTTCTCGAGGTTCCAGAGCTCGCCGGGTACACCGTCCTCGAGGCCGCTGTCCTGGAGCAGCGTGCCCATGCCGCCGTCGAGCAGGACCGGACGGTCCCCGCGCAGCAGCGCCCCGAGCCGATTCACGTGCCCAGCTCGTCGAGATAACGGGCGATCCTGTCGGCCGGCCACTCCGCGTCGAGTTCGGCAGCGACTCGCTCGAGCACCTCGCTCGGCGTACCGTCGGCCTCGGTCCAAGGAGACCGTTCCCACCCCGCCAGGTAGTCGTCGGCCCCGGTGTCACCAAGCCGCATCGCAGCCTCGTCGATCGCCTCCTGGAACCGCGGTGCGAGCTGCGACTTCACGGTCTCCTCGTCCGCCCGGGCCGCAACCATCGACGGAAGGTCGCGCCACCGGGTCACCTGGTACTCCGCCATCGTCGCAGCCTAGGTCCGGCGCCGCGTCTTGCGCGGAGTCGTCCGGCGAGTGAGCGCTACCAGACCTGCGCATCAAAAGATCGGACGTCCCCGGAAGACTGCGCTACTCGACTCGGCACAACTATGACGGGCAGGAGTCGATCAATGGTCGACCGGAGCGGGACTGGAATGGTCCTGGGGAAATCTTCGTGCGTTGGCCGCTCAGCGGGCACCCGAAACGGTCGTGGCTATCGCCGCGCTGAGCGGAAGGTGTTCCCGTGCGCCGATCGCAGCGCTTCTGAGGAGGCGTGCTGCCAGGGTGCCTTGACGCTTGCGGCGAGCGACATCGGCTGCCCGCCAGCGGCAGTAGGCAGCGTCGTGGGGACGGTCGAGTTGCTCCCACGCGGTCGCGACACGCACCCACTGGTCGACGGTGGCCGTACCGCGGAGCCGAGCCATCTCCACGGTCCAAGCGGCGCTGTGCGTCCAGAGGTAGGGATCGGCTGCTCGAGTGCAGTCAGCCAAGCCGGATCGGTCGAAGAGGTCGCGATGCCGCTCGTGCGCCGATGCCGCCTCCGTGGAGGTGGTCGTGTCGGCTGCGGCGCGGGCAGCCGCCACCATTGCCGGCGCCACCAAGCGAACCGGCGTCGATCCTGCCAGGATGTCGAGGGCAGTGAGTAGCCGATCGGTGTGGCGCTCGGAGTCGTCTCCCCAGCGGTTGACGATGTCGGCGATGACGAGCACTTCGACATCGGTCCCCCAGTTACCCGCCATCTCTTGCCATAGACGCTCCATACGTTCCCCAGCCGCCCTGACGTCACCGCACAGGCCGGTCACCGCGGCTCGAAGGAGGTCCATGGGCCAGCGGTCGAGGTCGATGGCTTCCGACGTCGTGTCGGGTATGGCCTTCGAGGCCTGGGAAACCCTCCCGGCCAGCAAGAGCGCGAGGGTGGTGTTGAACCTGACCAGCATCTCGTCGTAGTTGCTGATGGCCAGTTCTCGGGCAGTGGTCATACCGGGCGCTCCCGCAGCCAGAACCTCATCCGCGCGGGCGCCGCAGATCACCAGCACGTCCGTCTCGATGACCGATCGTCGAACGATGCCCAAGGGGTCGAGTCTCGTCCCCAGCTGGGCATCAGCGTCGTCCAGGAGCATCCGGGCTTCCTCGAGGTTCCCGCGCACACCCGCATGCCAGGCCAGCCGGGTCATGCTCCGGCGTACCAGCGTCGGGTCTCCCACTTCCGCGGCGGTGGCCACGGCGGAACGCGCCATCTCCTGTGCAGCATCGAACTGCCCCACGTCCATCAGCAGGTTCTGCTTCCAGTCTCGAGCCTTCACCAGCCCTTGACACGCCGGAAGCCGGTCGTACACGGCCAGTGCCTGGTCGATGAGGTCTCTTCCCACCTCTGGACCCTCCAGCTGGCCGCGGCACATGGCGGCATAGCGGAGCAGTTCGGCTCTCACTGCGTCGTCAGTGCTGCCCAGCACGGCCTCCGCGGCGTTGCTCATCTCGGCCACCTGGTCGAACTGAAGGGAGGCTTGGAGTGATTCCATTGCGGCGAGGTACGCCGCCGCGTGGCTCACCGGTGGTGTGCCCGGCAGCGACTGGCGTGAGGTCCAGGCCTGCAGAACCCTGAGCCACTGCTCGGCCTCCTGTGCGTGGTCGAATCGGTCTGCCGCGGCGCGCGCCGCGGCAACTCGCCAGTCCATCTCTCGGGTCACGTCACCGGCGAGCTGCCAGTGCATCGCGACCTCTGCGGGCACCGGGTCTGGCGCACGGCCCAGCGCTTCCGCCAACCCGCGATGTTGTCGGGGACCTTCGCCGGGAAGGAGCCGCCGCCGCACTGCCTCGGCCAGCAGGGGATGGGCGAGGGCGACGGTGTCGTCCCTCCGGTCGAGAAGTCGTCGGTCGGCCAGCTTTCTCAGACCGGCGGTTGCGGTGTCGTCGTCGATGCCGGCCGCTGCGGCGAGCTGGTCGAGACCCAGGGGTCGGTCCGCAAGACCGAGCGTGCGGGCGAGCAGCCACGCAGGTCCCGCGAGGGTGCCGAGGCGGGTGTCGAGCAGGTCCGCAAGAAGGGCGGGCAGTCCCTCACCTGCACCGTGCGCCGCGAGCTGCGCGGTGAAGAGCGGATGCCCGCGGCTGCGCGCGAAGATGGCACCGGCGTCGAGGCCTACTCTCTCGTGCGCGAGCTGTTCTGCGGTCTCAGCGCGGCTGAGCGGAGCGAGCGCTACCTCGGCCACGCCCCCGACTCGACGCACACGACTCCACCAGTCACGGTGGGCCGCGTCCGTGACTGGATCATCGAAGCGCCACGTGGCGACGACGGGGACCGGGCTGTTGCCAGCAGCGATGTGTTCCATCAGGTCGAGAGTGCTTGTGTCGGCCCAGTGCACGTCTTCCAGCAACAACGCGAGGGGGCCCACCGCGACGAGTCCCGTCAGAAGCGACTGGAGGGCCCCGACTAGCCGTTGCCGAGCCCACTCGCTCGTCCCTTCGAGGGGCTCGCGGGGCGCCAGTTCGGGGAGGAGTCGGGCTACCTCAGCCGTGACGTACGGGGGGCAGGCCGCAAGTGCCTTCTCGAGCCAGCGTCCATCGCCGACGTCGTGGAGGGCGCGCAGAGCATCGGCGATCGGCATGAACGCAGCGTCGGCGGACAGTGGGAAGCACCGTCCGGTGACGACGGTCGTACCTGCGACGGCGGCCGCGGTATCCACCAGCGCGGTCTTGCCCATTCCGGCCTCGCCGGCGACGAGGAAGAGTCCGGATCCCGTCTCGAGGTGGCGGCGGACAGCGGCGAGCTCCGCCGTGCGGCCAGCGATCCTGAGTGCGGGCGCTGGAGCGGCAGCGGGTGCGGTGGCCGCGAGCCACAGCTCACGAACGCCATTGGTGTCGCCGTCGAGGGCCTCGACGAGAAGCTCCAAGGCACCCCAGGAGGGAAGACGGGGGGATGAGAAGGCCTTCGAGACGGTGGTGTGCGACACGCCCGTCTGTCGGGCGAGGGCCCGTAAGGATGGCCAGCCCGCCTGGTGGTGGAGTTCGTGCAGGGCCTCGACGAGCTCACGGTGCGGTCCGGGATCGAGCTGAGGCGACGGGAGGGCACCCATCGTGATCTCCTCTCATCCTCGGTGATCACCCGAGACCTGTTGTTCAGCATCCGTCGGTTGCCCTACCGGTGTCCACCTGGTTCCGCTGACGGGTCGCACCGGCGGAGCGAGGGCGCGCGGTCGCGGCGCAATCGGCTACTCCGCCGAGAGTTCCTCGACTCATAGGATCACAGCCATCCACGCGTGGATCCTTGGCCGCTATGCCCTTGGGAGGGCGAACTTGAGTCACACCGTTGCTTGGACCGACGGGCATTGGACGAACGCACCCGCCGACGTCGCGACCGACCTTGATGGCCTCCACGTCACTGCCCGCGAAGGTAGCGACGCCTGGCGCATCACGTCCTACGGCTTCATCCACTCCAGCGAGCACGCGCTCTTGACCACGTTCGAGCCCGAGTCTGCAGTCGAGGTGCAGTTCCGTCTCGACTTCGCCGAGCAGTTCGACCAGGCCGGCATCTTCGTGAAGCTCGACGACGAATCTTGGATCAAGGCCGGCGTCGAGCTGAGCGACGGAGAAGAGAGCCTCGGCGCTGTCGTGACCAAGGGCACATCGGACTGGTCTCTGTCCCCAGTGCCGAACTGGGCAGGACGGTTGGTGACCGTCCGTGGCAGCTGGTCGGGCAACGCACTCACTGTGCGCGCGCGTGTGGACGACGAACCCTGGCGACTCGTTCGCGTCGCGCCCCTGGATACGGTCGCACCCGTCACGGCAGGGCCGTTCTGCTGCGCGCCGACCCGGGCCGGGCTCACTGTCCACTTCACGTCGTGGCGGACCACGCCGCCAGACACCAAGCTGCACCAGAGCGCCTGAGCCTTCCTCTTGAGTGCGCGGCTGCCCGGCCAGCACGTGCGCTCGAAGGGCTCGCCCGCGAGCCCGCTCGCCTGGCGTGGTGTCGCGCCACGTTGACGCCAAGGTCTCGGCCATCACTCCACACGTGGGGTGGACTGGCCCTTGGGAACGCTGGAGAGGCAGCAGCGCGAGAAGCAGGCCAAGGAGATCGAATGACGCGACTCAGCCGCCAGGCCGGGCTCGCCGCCCCTGTCTCGCTGTGACCGCGATGACCCAGATGACGAACAGAGCGGAGGTCAAGAACAGAAGTGCGGTCAGGCCGACCAAGATGGCAATCGGATAGCTGGCGACAACGAGCCAGCGAGGGAGCAGGCCGGGCGTCCGTGCCGCGATCGCGATGAACATCCCGGCGGGCAGCATCGCGCCCAAGCCGAATGCGACCCAGCCGAATTGTGGGAGTACGGATTGGCCGGACTCGAACCCGGGATCGTCGACGAGCGCGCCAAAGGAGATGCTGAGCGGCACGGTGGCCCAGGCGAGGGCTGCGACGATCATGCCGATTGCCGCGGCGGCTCCGGTGATCAGGAGCGGGACGCGGAAAGTCCCCGCTTCGCTCGAGAGTGCGTAGGCGAACCAGACGAACGACAGGCCCGCCAGTACGAGCAGGAATGCTCCTGCGACGTACGCCGCCCTGTTGCTGGCGTCGGCATAGATCGAAACGAACTGAGTGTCGGGGTCGGCGAACGACCCAGCGACGTCTCCGTTCAGGATGACCGCCGCGATGAAGACAACCAGGAACACAATCCCGGGACGTGAGACGTTGAGCATGGTCGACGAACGCGAATCCGGCTCCCCCTTCGCGGAGCGTTGGGTTGCGTGGCTCACGATCGCCTCACGCAGTTCCCAGCACCGTCACCGGTCAGACAGGTGGACAGCACCGCGGCTTCGAACACACAACTGAGGTTAGGTGGCTGGCAGCCGGCCGTCCACGGTTCCCTGCCCAGCCGACGACGCATCTCCACCCAACGCTTGATCAAGGTCTGCTGTCCCCGTTTGTGCCGACTTCACGCCCCATCACGCGGCGGAAGGAGGCACGTCCGGAGCGAGCTTGTGACGGAGGCACGCCCCTCAGTGTCATCGCGAATCTGCACGATCACGGCGGCGTACAGGTCGGGCACAATGCCACCGTGACGTCCATGCCCCGAGGGGCCCACCCGGAGCTGCACGTCCACCTCGCCGCGGACACCTCCAGCGTCCCCGGAGCGCGCAGGTTCGTCATTGACGGGCTGCGGCAGTGGGGCCGCGAGCATCTCGTCGACGACGCCGCCCTGTGCGTCACCGAGATGGCAGCGAACTCCGCCCTGCACAGCGGCAGCACTTACCTACACGTCCGATTGCGTGACATCGAGCCAGGCGTGCGGCTCAGCGTGGAGGACGCCGGCGGCATGGTCCCGGTCGCGGCGGTGGCCCCGCCACCTGTCGCGAGCCAGGGCACCACCGGGCGCGGCTTGGCGATCGTGTCGGTGCTCTCGAGGTCCTGGGGGATCGAGGAGCACGTCGATGGACGACTCGTGTGGGCCGAACTTGCGGGCGACGGCGTCGAGCACGACGTACGGCCGCCGGTCGTGGAGTACCGCGAACGCGCGGCGCCGGAGCAGGTCGTCCTGCCCGCCGGCTGGGCGAGGGTGAGGCTACTTCGGTGTCCTGTGCAGCTCGGGCTCCAGATCGACCAACGGCTCGACGACCTGGTTCGGGAGCTCCAGCTCATCGACTCCAAGGAAGGTTCGACTCCGCCTCGGGAGCTGGGCCAGCTGATCGAGCGACTGGTGACCCGCCCTGCCTTTGCGCGCCACCTGGGCCGTCGGACCGCCCTGGACGCCGCCGCAGCAGGGATGGAGTACGTCGACATCGAGATGACACTTCCCCGTGAGATGGCCGCGACGCTCCGTGAACTGCTGGCCGCCGACAACCTGGCTGATGAGATGAGCGAGACCCACCAGCTGCTCACGCTCCGGTCCACTCCCGAGATGGTGTCGCTGCGCACCTGGTTCACTGACTCCATCGTCAGCCAGGCAGAGGAAGAAGCCGAGCCGGTGCCGTACGAGGAGTGGCTGCACGAGCGAGGCTGACCGCCACACCATCATCGGCTCCAGGCCACGGCGTCCTACTTGCCCCGACAGCACCGACGTCAGAGACCCGTGGGTGCGAGAAGTGGGCGGCGAACTGCCGGAGGCGACCCGCACGGAGACGGCAGGCGGAACGCTCGGTTTCTCGCGGCAGTAGGACGATGCCGCTGTCGCGGCGGAATGCCGCACTTCGTGCGGAGCTGGAGATTGGGGGAAGTACCGACCGTGGCTCAGCCGGTCGTTCGAGTGTCGGTCGTGTGTGCTTGTGTGGGGCAGTGCATGAGGTCGTCGTAGGCGCGCTGGTTCGCGACGATCGTGTCCTCCTCGTGCATCGGCGGCCGGACAAGCGTGCCAACCCGGACGTGTGGGACTTGCCCGGTGGTCTCATCGAGGCTGGCGAGTCAGAGCTGGACGCGCTCGTCCGGGAGCTGCAGGAGGAGCTGGGAGTGCAGATTGCCACGGGCTCGGTGTCTCATTTGTGTCGACTCACCGCAGGGTCGGCGGATGCGCCGACCGTCCTGAGCGCCTGGCTCGTACGTGAATGGCAGGGAACGCCATTGAACGTCGCTCCGGCGGAACACGACGGCATGAGCTGGTTCGGGGTCGAGGAACTGCCTCCTCCCCCTCACGTTCTCGCACGCACGGCCTTGGTCGACGCGATGCGGAGCCTTCGCGGTTAGGCTCACGCGCTGATCTCGGCCGCGTAGGTCCTACTGACCGACCTGCCCATCACAGCCCGGCGGACCAAGGAAGGATGTCGGCATGCCTATCAACGAGGACGGCGTACGGGGGCGGTGGTCCGAGGGACAGCCGTGTCACGGGCTTTGGAGTCTGCTGCCAGGCGTCGTGACCGCTGAGGTGCTCGCAAGGACCGGTCCCGACTTCGTCGTCGTGGACCTGCAGCACGGCGCTGCGACAGAAGCCGAGCTTCCCGGGGTCGCCGCGGCCATCAGGGCAGCAGGCTCGATTCCTCTGGTGCGGACACGCAGCCCGCTGTTCGCCGATGTCGGGCGCCCGCTCGACCTCGGTGCCAGCGGCGTCATCGTGCCGAACGTACGCGACGCCAATCACGCCCGGGAGGTCGTCGCCGCCACCCGCTACGCCCCAGCCGGTGAGCGGTCCATCGGCCGTCTGTCAGGTGGAGCCGATCAGCCGCTGGTCATCGTCATGGTGGAGACCAGGACAGCACTCGACGACCTCGACGCCATCCTGCGGGTGGAGGGTCTGGACGGGGTCTACGTCGGCCCTGGGGACCTGTCCTTGTCCCTGGAGCTCGCAGGCGTGGATCGCTCGGCGGACCTGCGCCAGATCCTGTCCTCGATCATCGCCCGGGCCGTCTCCGCCGGAATGCCTGTCGGTGTCCACGCCTACAACGGAGACGACGCCGCGCGCTATGCCGCTGAGGGAGCAACCATCGTGACCGTCTCCGTGGACTCTGTCTCGCTGGGTGAGGTCGCGACGCACCACCTCGACGTTGCCCGTAGCCAACGGGAGACGGGCCACGCCTGATCGCGGCGGAATGGATCGGGTGCCGGGGGTGCTTCGCGAGCGGCAACCCAGGAACGGGATGACAACCATCCACGAGTGAGGGGACGGTGTCATGACGGGTCCGGACGACAAGGCTGGGTGCCGCAGGCACCTCGGGTGCTCCGTTTCCTTGACGGCACGCGAGTGTCAGGAACACTCTGAAAGCCCTACAGATCCCATGCCGACACCCGGCATGCGCCCGTGACACAGCTCTGCCCGCCGGCGCACTCCGCTTTTCGACAGGCAATGAGAACGGGTGGCTCCCATGAGCGATGGACCACGGGACGAGCGGGTGCCCATCGACGAGGGCGGACTGTTGGCGCGCTACGCACAGTGGCGCAGTCGCACGACCGGTCGTCAGATCGCTGCCCTCGGGCCCGAGGACGCGACCGCCACCTGCTACGTGGCGGACGAAGTCATCGTCGACGGGGCCGACCGCGATCTCGTGGACGAGCTGGTCGGTCGCCACAGCGCCGAAGTGATCCTCGACCGCGCCCTGCCGGATCCGCCGGAACAGCTGCATGCGACGCAACGCGACGTCGCCGACGAGGCTCCCGAAGTCGTCCGCATGCGGTTCAGCCGGCCGCCTCGGGTGGACGGTCAGGACGACCTGCTGCAGCGGGCGGTTCGCGACGGGCGCGACGTGTACGGCCGCGTCGTCGCCACCTCCGAGCTCGGGGCCGCCGTGGCCGCCGTGGCAACGCAGCTCGCCCTCGACGGCCGGCCGATCGGCCTGAACCTCCTCGGCGAGCCGCTGTCGATGCCGCTGGCGAGCGCCACCGAGGGCAACGTGCCCGGAGTCGGGGCGAACCCCTTCACCTGGACTGCGTTTGCCGGAAGGTCCCGGATGGTCGAGGCCTGGCAGCTGATGGATTCCATCCGGCAGCTCCGCAGCGACCCCTTCGTCGTACTCGCCGTCCTCGACCGCGGCTTCTGGCTCGATGCTTCCGGTGCGCCCATCGTCGCGCCCGGCCAGCCTGCATCCGATCTCGGCGCCGGGGTCATGCAGATCAACCTCACCAATGAGGGCGCACCGGCCGGCGGCATGGCGCCGAGCGGGATGGCGTGGCACGGCAACGCCGTGGCCAGCTCTGGCGCAGGCATCGTCAACAACGCGGCCGGAGCGGCCGGCAGCGGCGGGACGGTCGCGACGCCGATGCTGTTCCTCACCGACATCTCGATCGACCAGATCCTGCGCTGCGTGCGGATGTGCGCGGCCTGGGGAATCGACGTGCTGAACATGAGCATCGGCACGTGGGGCCAGACCGAGCTGTGGTTCCCGACGAGCAGCTGGGACAACACCTTCCAGTTTGCCGCCGACAACGACGTCGTCATGGTCGCGGCCGCCGGCAACGACGACCTCGACCTTCCTGATGATCGCAACATCCGGCCCGCCACCCGCACTCCCGGTGTGCTCACGATCGGGGCCCTGGATGCTGCCGACAACAAGGCAGGCTTCTCCAACCACGGATCCTCGGTCAACCTCTGGGCGCCGGGCACGGCCATACCGGTGGCACCCGACGGCAACAACCCGGCGGGATCCCGACCCAGCGGTACGTCGTTCGCCGCGCCCATCGTCGCGGGCGTCGCGGCGATGATGCGCAGCGCGAACCAGTCGCTCTCCGCCCACGACATCCGTCGGCTGCTGGTGGAGACCGCGTGGAACGGTGCAGGGCCCGTGGGCAAGGGGATGGATGCGTTTGCCGCTCTCTTCGCCGCCGTCCAGCAGACCCTGCCCGACACCAACGAGCCGAACAACACCGCTGCCACGGCGCGGGGACTCCTCCCGACCGGCCCGGGCGGCGCACTCCAGCCCGGCCTAGGACCGTTCACCGCGAGGTCGACCGCCAACGATCCGGACTACTGGCACTTCACCGTCGAGCAGTTCTCCACCGTGACCATCGCTGTCGCCTGGTACGAACGGCTCGGCAAGCTCTTCGTCGCCGTCGAGTCGGACGACCCTGATGCGCGAGGCCCCGACGAGATGACGAGGGGCGGGTCGTCGGGCACCGGCAGCTCGACACTGACCGGACTCCTGCCACCCGGCGGATACCGCGTGCGCGTGGGTGGCGCCGGCGTCACGGGCTACCGGCTCCAGGTCACGCGCGCGAGCGCCACCCTGGCCCAGGACCAGTTCGAGGTGAACGACTCCTTCGAGTCCGCCGCTCGGATGCTGTTCGTGGCCCCGCCCTGGCCGTTCTTCGCGCTGCGCACATGGGGTCCTGGCGCCTACGACGCGACACTGCACGCGCAGCTGTTCCTGTCGCCGTGGATCGGAGGCCGCACCAAGCTTGGCACCAACGACGACTGGTTCAGGCTCGACGTGCCTGCGTCGACGATCTTCAGTCAACCAACGGTCTCGGTGTACGACGCCGACCAGCCTGTCGACGTCGAGCTGTACGACGCCTCACGTGCGGTGCTCCGCTCATGGCCAGGCGTGCGCGCCATGACGGACCATCCACCGCCAGACAGCACCTGCTACCTGCGAGTCTCCGGCAAGAGGGTCACCCGCTACCGCATCTCGACCCGGATGACCGCGGACCCCAGGAAGATCCCCGGCCCCTTGCAGGAGGAGCTCGAGCTGATCCCGAAGTGGTGGGGCGACCCGCCGCCGGTGGAGCTGTTCGACCCGATCACCCACTATCTTCACGAGGTGGGTGAGGACCGGGGCGAGGGACCGGCGTTGGTCTTCGCGGGGGCGGCGGACGACCTGCGCATCGAGCTGCTCGACGCCGAGGGCTCCGTGATCCGAGAGGCCCGCGAGACCGACGAGGCGCTGCTGCTCGACACCGAGGGCCTCGACTCCGGCGCCTACGTCGTCCGGGTCTCGCGCTTCACCGACGGAGCCCAGCTCAGGATGCTGCCCCCGATCGGCTTCACGCACTGATCGCGCTCACCCACGGAGGATCGCGCACCCGTGCGCGGGTTCAGCCCACACTTCATGTAGCCACACTCGGCACCTGCCCAGGGGACGCGCGACGCGTATCGTTTCTCGAGTGGATCCCTCGGATCAGCTCCCGGCGCCGGAGCGAGAGATCCTGCGGAGTGGTCGCACTCGAGCGCCGTTGCTCGACCGGCTCACGCCGACAGGGCGACGTCGCGGCGTTGTCCTCATTGCTTTCGTGTTGGGTGTCATTGGCGGTGGTGGTGCGGCCTGGTGCTTGGACGGTTGGTCGCCCAGGGACGCGAGAGCGCCCTCCCCGCCGGCCGCGGCCGGTACCGAAGTGCGGCTCGTCCTGAGCGGGGTTGTGACGCCCACACAACCGAATCGTCGAAACGGCACCGGCGGGAACGATCCGCTGCTGATCGACGCGGTGCTGCTTCACGGTCGGGTCCCGGCATCGCGACAGTCACGAGGATCCACCGATCCGGCGGAAGCCTCGCGATTCGAGCTTCCGCGCTACCTGTCAGACTCTCGGTGAACCATTCCTTGGAGCGGATCCGCCTGAGGATCACCGCACGAGATTGCGGGCTCGCCGCCGAATGGACACCCAGCGCTCAGCCGTTCACCCTCACGTGGCAGGACGACCACGGAGACATCCATATGGACACCGGCGGAGATCACGACGCGGCGATGGAGCTCGACTTGATTCGTTACTTCGACGTGGTTTGTGGCAACCAGCCCGCGCGCTGACCCCGGGCAGCATGTCGTCCCGGCCGTCGCCGCGCCAGAGGGATCCGCAATGCCACACCACAACGACCCTCCCCGATCTGGTCGAAGGCGCACCGGGTCGACCCGCAGCACCCCGGTACGCCGCGGTTTGACGCACTGGCAGGCACGCTCCTCGCAGTTCACAACCAGATTTCGCAATCTCGACAGTCAGCCGTCCCCACCTGTCTGATCGGATCATGACGACCTCCTATGACGACCTCCTATGACGATGCGATCGGCGAGATGCGAGCAATGCAGGAGCGTATCCGCTACATCCGCGATCGCTACTGCGATCCAAAGTCCAACGCGAACCCGCGCTACCTCGGTCTCTCGAGCGCAGTTGCTGGACTGACCAAGGCCATGTCAGACATGGAGGCCGAGTCATCTCCCTAGGACCGGAGAAACGCGGAGGGTACACGCGGCGATACGACGCGGCTCCTTGAACCGCACGAGTCCTGCGATTGCAAGGTCAGGTCGAAGGTAAGTTCGGTCGAATCCGGGACTCGGCGTTGGCCCCGTACCGCCCCTGTCGTTGCGTCGACGCGCGTCATGTGAGCGCGGCGGCCACCCTGTGCCTGGAGAAGAATTCGGCGATCGGCCGGGCTACGGCGGCCGGGTCCGTGGCGACCGAGAAGTGATCTCCACCCTCGAGGATGACCTCCTCGCGCTCCGGGAACAACTCGTACAGGAAAGCTCGGGTGGCGGGGTTGATCGGGTTGTCCGAAGCGGTGCTCCACGAGAGCACTGGGCGGTCGATCGTTGCAGCTTGCTCGACCCCGTAGTCCCACTCGATCAATGTGGAGGCTTCGCCCTCGACGAACGTCGCGGCGTCCTTGATGCCCTGGTCGACGGCGCCGGGCCCTACGGCCTGCGCCGCCGCGCGCCAGTCCAGGCCAGTCGGCTCGAAGAGCGCATCGTAGGCGCCTGCGATGTCACCCGCCTGGTAGCGACCGGCCATCGCCTCGAACGCCGGTCCCAGAGTTCCCGGCAGGTCCGCGAAGTCGCTGGAAGCCAGCCAGGTGCCCGACGGCAGTGGTTCGAGCAGCGCCAGGGTCCGTACCCGATCGGGGTGGGAGGCGGCGAGGACGAGTGCGATCATCGCACCCTCGGAGTGGCCGACCAAGTGTGCTCGCTCCACTCCGATGTGGTCCAGCAGCGTCACGATGTCGGCCGGCTGCATGTCGAAGCCACCCGCCGGTGCGCGGCACTTGCCGTACCCGCGCCGGTGGTAGCGGATCCTCTGGAACCGGCTGAATGCTGGCTCGTCGGCCAACGGGCGAAGGAAGTCGGCCCAGATCGCGCCGTGGATGAACAGCACCTGTTCCCCCTCACCTTGAACGTCGTAGGCCAGATCGACGCCGTCCACGTTCGTCGTCTTCATGGCAACCCCCTTGTTTCGTCGGTCGTGTCGCTGTGGTGCCCGCCGCCGTGCGAGCCTCTGATCTCGAGACTGGCGGACCGCGCAGCCGGCAGGATCGGCATTGGCTGCCAACCCGAGTCCGAGGGTGTGGGTACAACTACCCAACTCCGATTCGGTGGGCCATGCTGAAGCCATGGAGGCCGTGGCCACGGCACACCTGGCCCGCGCGCGGGAGCTTCACGCGGCATCCCGGTGGGAGGCGGCGTGTACGGAGTACGCCGCGGCAGACGCCGAAGAGCCGCTCGCTGTCGAGGATCTCGAAGCGTTTGCCGAGGCGGCCCAGGTCTCTGCCCGGGGTGACGAGGCCGTGGCCCTGCTCCACCGTGTGTTCGACCTCCGGGTCGGTGCCGGTGAGGTCGATGAGGCGGCGCAAGTCGCTTTCTGGCTGTGGTGGGTGCTGTTGAACACCAATGAGATCGTCCGGGCAAGCGGTTGGCTCAAGCAGACGAGCCGCACGCTGGGACCGGCCACGGCAACCAGCCTGTGGCTCCAGATCCCCGAGGCGATGTTCGAGGGGACGACGGGCAACCGTTCTCGCGCCAACGAGCTGCTGGCGGCGATCGTCGACGAAGGTCAGGGCGAGGTGGTCCCCTGGGCGCTGAGTATGTGGGGCCAGACCCTGATCGACGAGGGGCGGCTCCAGGAAGGGCTCGATCGCTTGGAGGAGGCGATGGCCCTCGTCGGCGATGGCCTGTCTCCGCGCGTCACCCCCTGGGTCTACTGCGCCGCCGTCCGCGGGTGCTGTCTGGCCCGCGACTTCGCGCGCGCCCGAGCCTGGAACCGGTTGATGGCCAGGTGGCTCGACTCGCTGAGTAGTCTGGGAGGTGCGTACCTCGGGAACTGCCGCATCTACCGCTCACGGTTGATGTGCCTCAACGGCGTCTGGCCAGACGCCCTCGACGAGATCACGGCGGTCTGTGAGGACCTCGACGGCTACACCGGGTGGGTCTGCGGCCACGCGTACTACCAGCTGGCGGAGGTCCGGCGGCTACGTGGCGAGTGGGATGCCGCCGAAGGTGCCTACCGCCGTGCGGCCGGACATGGCTGCCCGACACAGCCGGGACTCGCCCTCCTCAGACTCGCCCAAGGTGACGCCGACGCCGCGTCGGCCGGTGTCCGTCGGGCGTTGACCGAGGTGACCGCGAAGCCCGACCGCCTGGACTTGTTGAAGGCCGCAGTCGCCATCTACCTCGAGAAGGGGCAGATCGAGGCGGCCCGGGGTGCCGTGAGCGAGTTCGAGGAGATCACCGCGGAGCTGACGATGCCGGTCATCGTGGCCGAGAGGTTCGCCGTCAGGGGCGCGCTAGCCCTCGCCGAGGGCGACCCGGGAGATGCGTTGCCATTGCTCCGTCGGTCCGTCGCCACCTGGCAAGAGCAGGATGCCCCGTACGAGGTAGCCAAGCTGAACGTCCTGATCGGGCAGGCCTGCCACGCACTCGCTGACCATGATGGTGCGCGTCTCCAGTTCTCAGCGGCCTCGGAGACCTTCGAACGGCTCGGCGCGCGTCCGGATCTGGTTCATCTGGCCCGGATCGTCGCTCCCACGGGCCCTGGTTCCGAGACACACGGCCTCACCCCACGGGAGATCGAGGTCCTCCGCCTCCTCGCCCGCGGCAGGTCGAACCGCGCGATCGCCAAGGAACTGCACCTGAGCGAGCGCACGGTCCATCGCCACGTGGCCAACATGTTCACCAAGCTCGACGTCGACTCGCGTACAGCCGCGGTCGCCTACGGCATCAAGCACCGCCTCGTCGAGATGGGCGCCATCTGAGCTCGAGAGTCCATTTCGTGGCGGAGTCGACATGAGGACACCACGCGCGTCTGGAAGAGCGCTGTCTGTGCAGTGAGCAGGCGGAGCGCACGCGCTTCGGCGTATGCGCGCAGGCGGCGTTACTGACGCACCCCGGCCAAAGCGCTTTGGACGGTGGTCAGGGGTTGGAGTCGCCGGCTGAGGTTCCCACGACCGGCCGCGGCCAGGGCACGCGACGCAGACAGGGGCATCAGCAGGTTGGGTTCGCCCTGGCCGTAGTCGCCGCAGTCCTGGTGTCCACAACGGCGGGCCATCGGACCACTCGACTCCCGGGCGGACTGCCTACGAGCCCGCAGGCGACACCATCCCAACTGATGCTCATGCAGGGAAGCACGCGCTTTGGGCGAGCTTCCGCACGCGGGTCAGCCGGCCGCTGACGTGATCGGCGCCGTGAGCGGAGTGAACCATTCCGTCACTTGGCGGCACAGGTCCGCCTCGCCGGTAGCGGTGAGCGACCCGTCGGCAAACGCGTCTGACCACCCTTGCCGGCCGCGCGCCAGAGCCAACAGCGTCGAGACCGCGCACCGCAGGTACACGTAGCGGCCGGTGTCCAGCAGCGGATCGATCAAGCACCCGTACGGCGCGAGGCGCTCCTGCACCACCAACCAGTAGCGCCGATCGTGCTCGTTCAACCAGAACTCCAGCACCACCGGCTCGGCTGGTAGGTGCTCCGCGGACACTCGCTGGGCCAGCCAGCCGAGGACGACGTCGGGATCGCGCTCCATCATGGCCGGGTCGTCGGGAAGCCACGTCTCGGCCCAGCCGCGCAGGGAGTACAGCACAGGCATCAACCCGGCGCCGACCGTGGTCAGGCGATAGCCGATGGATTCCTCCCGCGAAACCAGACCCAGCGTCTCCAGCCGTCTGAGCCGCTCGGTTAGCACCGAACGGGAGATCCGGCCCGGCAGCGAGCGCGCCAGCTCGTTGAAGCCAAGCGGACCGAACACGCCGAGCTGGCGCACGATGAGCAGGCTCCATCGGTCGCCGAGGTGCTCGATGGCCTTGGTGAAAGAGCAGTAACCGGGGAACTCGCGCGAGCCCACCGTCCCAGTGTCTCACCAGCAGTTCGAATCCAGAACTATGCGACCTCCGCCGTCGGAGGGATTGTGGGGCGCATGGCCACCCGCCGTCCCGAGCCAGCGCTTCGGCACACCCCCGAGATCGAAGAGCTGTACCGCCGGATGCTGGGCGCCGCCGACGCGCACGGACGATTCGTCTCGCGCCCTTCCGGGCGCCGCGTCCATGTGGTGCAGACCGGCGACGGCCCACCTGTGGTGCACCTGCACGGCACCAATACTTCGTCCCTCTCCCACCTGATGCTGCCAGCCCGGACTCCCGGCATCTGCTCCTACCTGGTCGACCGACCCGGATGCGGTCTCAGCGACCCAGAGGCCTTCCGACCGGAAGACTTTCGCGAGTACGCCGTTGGCTTCGTCGGCGACATGCTGGACGCCCTGGGGCTCGACGCCGCGCACCTCGTCGGTGCCTCAGGCGGCGGCATCTGGGCCACCTGGTACACCTTGGCCCACCCGGAGCGGGTCCGCGGGCTGATCATGCTGGGCTCCGTACCTACGCTTCCCGGTGGTCGCCTGCCTCTCCCGCTGCGGCTCACTGCGACTCCGGGGATCGATGACCTCATGGTGCGCGCAGTAAAGCCAGGCCGGCGGATGCTGCTCAAGATGATGGCCTCGATGGGCGAGGCGGAATCCATCGAGCGGCACCCTGACCTGCTCGACTCCCTCGTCGCCGGCGCCCGCGACCCGGTGGCGACCCACGCCAACCTGGCCGAGCTCCGCGCGCTGATCTCCCCACGCGGCTTCCGAACCAGCATGCGGCTCAGCCGCGAAGACCTCCGCCGACTGGCGGTGCCCGTTTTGATGATCTGGGGCGATCACGATCCCGTCGTACCCCTGGCCCAAGCGCGCGCACTCGCCTCCGAGATCCCGCACGCCCGCCTTGAGGCACTACCCGCTGGGCACGTGCCCCAGCTGGGCAACCCGGATCGGGTGGCCGCCCTGATAGAGGACTTCGTCCTGGCGACGGGGCCAAGAGCGCACACTCGGGAGCGACCGGACGCGTCATAGTGGGCGGTTTGCGGCAGGCAGATGCGCCCCGCCCGCTGGGCAGTTCCGGCGAGCGCATCCGATCCCGTCGGTCTACGTCCGCCGGGCGAAGGTGACCTTGTTGTCGGCGTGGATGGTCATGGCGTACTGCGAGTCGTGGGCCAGGCGGTGGTGGCGTGGGCAGAGCAGCCGGCCGTTGGTCAGGTCGGTGAGTCCCCCACGGGACCAGGGGTCGTCGTGGTGGGCGTGGCAGCCCGATGCCGAGGTCTCACACCCGCGGGCGGTGCAGCCGCGGTCGCGCAGCCCGAGGGCGATGCGCTGGGCCTTGGTGAACAGCCGGCGCAGGCGTCCCATGTCGAGGGGCTGGGAGTCGGTGCCGAGGACGACGGGGATGATCCCGGCCTCGCACGCGAGCCGGCGTGCCTGCCCGGCGGACATCCGCGTGCCGTCGTCGAGGAGCGCGGTGGCGTGCTCGGCCAGCAGGTCGGTCAGGGTCATCGTCACCACCACGGTGGCGTTGACCCCGGCGGTCTGTGGTGTGGCGTCGGTGGGGTAGCGCTCGACGTACTCCACGAACGCCTCCCCCAGGCGGCGGCGCAGCGGCTTCCACTCACCCGACTCCTCACGCAGCTCGGCCTCGGTGTGGCGGGCCGGGTTGGCCAGTGCGAGGAGGTGCCGCTTGAGCATCTTGCCGACGTGGGACGGCAGCACGAAGCTGCCCCGGCAGCGCCCCTCACCGTCATCACTCATCGTCAGGTCAACCGTGGCCGCCGCGCGGGCCTCCTCCGCCGCGAGCACGGCCGCCTCGTGGGACTCCCCCACCTCGGGGGCGACCACGTCGAGGATCCGTTTGCCGATCTGCTTGAGCTCACGCGCGTCGTGCCGCTCCGCCAGCCCCAGCAGCACCGACTCCGCGGCCTCGCGCGTCTGCGTGTCGACATGGGAGGGGAGCGCGTCCACCGCCGCGGCGATCACCCGCGCCTGCTCCGTCCGCAACCCACCCGACGTCAACGCCGACGCGACCCACGGGTGCTGCTCCAGCGCCCGACCCAACGCCAGGTCACGGCGCGCCTCACGCTGCGTGGCCCGGGTCTGCCCTGCCAGCCACGCCGCCGCGTCCCGCAGCCCGTGCGCGTCAGCCACGTCACCCGAGGCCGCCAGCACCCGCGCGGTCAGTGCGTCGAGCTGGGAGCGCACGGAGGCCAGCGCCGTCAGCGCGGCCTGCTTCTCCCCCACCGACATGAACCCCGGCTCCACCGACGCGACGTCCTTCAGCGCACCGTCGAGGACCGCGGCACACGCCACGACCG
>NZ_JCAQOX010000008.1:0-21056 GCF_059567905.1 Nocardioides sp. BGA-UO-ETr-FS32
CGTCGGTGACGTCCTGGGCGTCCGGGCGGTGGCCGAGACAGTCCTCGACCATGTCTCGGACGGCCTGCTCACCACCGATGATCGCGGCGGCCTCGGCCAGCCACGCGGCCCGCTGGTCGGCCTCGGCGCGGGGTGGATGCTTGGCCTGCCGGGTCTGGTCCCACGCCTTCTCCGCGAGGGTGACGGCCTCACCTTCGGTCGGCGGCCGCCCGTGCTCGGTCTGGAAGGCGGCCGCCAGCTCGCGGCGCCGGGCCTCAATGTCGCTGTGCCGCTTGGACCAGGTCTTGGCAAGACGCTCGTCGACGCCGACGATCTCGCGCACGGGCCGCTTGTCGACACCCTTGGCCAAACCGCTCCTGCGGTTCTCGAAACGAACCCCCAACCGGGCGATCAGCTCGGACTCGATGAGGGTGTTGTACATCTCCGCGAGCGTGACGTTGGCCTTGAACAGGACCCGTCCGTCGACCGCGAGCCAGCGTCCGGTCTCGTCCTGGACCTTGTTGCTGACCGCAACGTGGGTGTGCAGGTGAGGGTCGGAAGAGCGAGCGTTGCGGTGGGTGAACATGCCCGCAATCAGCCCCTTCGCCTTGACCTGCTGGAGGCCACCGCGGCCGCGGCGCGTGAACAGCACCTCCTTCTCCAGCCACGACAGCGTGGCCTCGACAGCCGAGTGATGGGCGGCCTCGATCTCCTTGGCAACGTCCCGGTCGGCCAGCGCCCACAGCGTCGAGACGGACTTCACCGGAGCGAAGGTGAGGTCGTAACCAGCCACCGCGGTGGTCTGCTGACGGGTGGCCTTGGCCATGAACGAGCCGCGCTCGCGGTCGTCGATCGGTTCCCGGCCGTGCTCGCGGAGGAAGTGCTCGTTGCCCAGTTCGGTGCGGATCTGCGCCCGGACCTCGGCCGGCACCGGGGTCTTCCAGTGCTCACCGTGGGCCAGGTTGTAGGCGATGTAGCGCTTGGCGGTCTCCTGGATGAACTCCGGCTGGTTGCCCAGGTACCGGGCGAACACACGGCCGAGCTGGGAGGACTTCTTGGCCTGCTCAACGCTCTTCCCCGCGTCCAGCGCCGCAGTCTCCAGCCGCTCCGCGTCCGGGTGGCGACCCTCGCCGAACAGATTCCGCATGTGGGCCTCGGTGACCTGCGAGCCCACCTCGAGGTCGAGCGCACCGAGCCCCGCACCGAACCAACGGCCCGGCGACTCGCCCTTCTCGGCGTAGTAGTCGGCCAGTCCCGCGTGACCCCGGTCGGTCGCATCGTGCACCGCGACCTGACGGGTCAGGTACGTATACCCGTCTCCCGCGGTCAGCTTGTGCACACCCATCACACCTGGAGAAGCAACCGCGGCGACCCGGTTTCGGACACCTGCCCGGGACCGATTTCCGACAGTGCATGGGGTGCGAGGGACTTGGTGAGTTCGGAAATGTGGAAAGTCGTGTCGAGATGCAGCGAAGTCTGAAAACTCGACGTCGTTGTTAAACAACTCGGGTTAGTCAGGTCAGCGGCGGTGGTTCCTGGTCGATCGCGCTGATGCGGGGGCTGCCTGTGCCCAGGGAGCGAGCTCAGCTCACCGGACACGTCGAGGTCCTCGCGGTGAGGGCGGGCTGCTCGACGTCGTCAGATAGCGGGTCGCGGACGTCCGCCGGTTCGCACGCGCTCCAGTAGCGATCCCCATACGAGACGAGCGAACACCACGGGCTGCTGCGCCGGTACTTCCCCAAGGGCACGGACGTGTCTCGGGTACTCAACACCAGATCAAGGAAGACCCTCGGCTGGAAGACCCCGACCGAAGCATTCAACGAGCGCCTACTGTTGCTCTAACAAGCGGTGTTACATCCACCGGTTGAACCCCGGCCAGTACTTCGCGGTGCGCTCCGCGGGGACCTGCTACTCGTGACGAACGCACCCGCTACAGGCTGACACAGCACGGACACCTCGTACTTCGTCGAGGGCTGCGACGAGCGCATCGGCCCGGAGTCGTACGAGATGACGTTCAACCTGTCGCCCACCTACCCGAGATTGAACACGGTCGTGCTCGACGACCCTGTCCGGGAGAAGTTCGACCCGGCAACATGTTCGCGCTGCAAGTACGCGGATTGCTTCGACCGCACTGGGTACAGATCCGGCACATCCGTCGGCATTCATGAGTGCCTACAGACGTAGGCCCGAGCGCTCACGATGGCGTGTGCTCGGGCCATGGGGCGGCCGTCGTCCGGGCAGGCATAAGGGGCCTTTACACCCGGCTGGTCGTGGTGCACTGTGGCGGCGTCACCCCTCGTGCAGACGGCCCCCCTGGTTGCCCCCTCCAGGCGGGGCCGTCGTGCACCCCTCCGGTGGGGACTGCCTTTCACGTTCCGACCGAATGGCCGAGCGCGCACCCCTCGGCGGGCGTGCGACTAGACCGCGGAGGGATCCGCCGGCAGCTCATCATCGCCAATGGCCTGCCGCACCTCGTCCGCGACATCGTCAGCAACTCCATGGCCTGGTCGCGGTCCAGGTGCACGGGCATGCCAGAGACGGTGAAGCCTGCGGCCTCGAGCTGAACAAGACTCCCCCTGGCGCCGCGCCCGTACTTGATCCATGAGCACGGTGGGGCGTCGACGGCTTCGATGGCAGCGGTTTTCGTCAAAAGTTGTCCCGTGCGAAGCGCGTGACGACCCCTGGCCATCGACGTCAGGCCGAGGTCGATCATGGTTCGGTCGAGCCACCACCACGGCCTATAGGCAGCCTTCGCCCAGTAGCCGGTCAACTCTGCCCGAGCCGCCCGCCGAATGTCCTGGCCGTCGACAATCGGCAGCAGTGTCTGCGGCGGCCTCCCGAACACGGCATAGCCGTGGCGGACGACCTCAGCCCTTGCCACCGGGGACCAGGCGCGCTCGACCATAGCGCCGTGGGTCCAGGTGGCGTGTGCCGCGTCGAGATCGCACAGGCGGTCGACATCAACGTACGCGCAGCCCAACAGGGCCCTATCTGCCGCCCCTCGGTCGAGCGAGCGATGAATCCGCTCCAGCGCGGCGCGGCGCTGGCAATCGATTAGACCGGTGGCCCATGCGACGAGGTCGAGATCGCTGATGTTGGCGTGATAATCACCGGTAGCGACCGACCCACCGACGAAGACTCACTTGTCCAGCCGAGACGCTTCAACTCGCCAGCGAGGATCAGCACGCCAGGCGGTGTCTCCAGCATGCAGGCATCGTCTCTCAGCTGCTGGACTCGCACCACCAGGCACATCGCCGCATGAAGAACCGCCCGCGGTGCCGCGTTGCTCCTTCGCGGATGACGTGTGAAATCCGAAGTCCGCTAACGGGATCGCTCATCGAACACCTCCTTCGCGGTCGCTCCTTCATCAGCGGCCCTCGGTGTGATCGAGGTCGAGTACGGACAGTGGGTGGGGGCGACGGGCGTGCCGCCCACCCGAGGTCGCTCGGTTGGCCGCGTCATCTCCTGAACTCATGGTTTGTACTGGAAGTGCAACATACGATGTCGCGTAGGTCGAGAGCCGCGACCTCACCGAGATGGGCGGCGGGTGAACGGAGACGTGTGGGATGAGGAAGCTTCCGGTGAAGTTGGCCAGTCAGCTCTACGGGGCGGCGGAGCTGATCGCGGAGCGCGGTTTGGACGGCACCAAGATCGAAGACATCGCTGAGGCCACGGGCATCCCCAAGGCCACGATTTATTACCACCTCGACGGCAAGAACGCGGTGCTGGAGTTTCTCCTCGGCGACCTGTTGGACATGATCGCCGGGGCGGTCGGTGTTGCGGTAGCGAGCGAGGAGAACGCGCGGACCCGACTGGAGGCGGCTGTGCAAGCGCAGCTGGGCGTGATGCTCGAGCACCCGTCCTTGTGTCGGGCACTGGTCGGCGACCTCGGACGCGCGACCCGGCTGCCCGAGTTGGCGGCGGCACTGCGGACTGCCTTCTACGAACCGATCGAGCAACTATTGGCTGAGGGTGTCTCCGACGGGTCGCTGCGCCAGGTCGCCGATCCGGGCGCCGTGGCCTTGAGCGTCTTCGGTGCCATCACCGTCGCTGGTCTCAGCGCGGCCGTGGAGGGGCCGTCCGCCGACCCATCCGCCGACGCAGCGCGTTTCTCTGCCGCGGTCAGCGAGCTGGTCCTCGACGGTCTCGCGACACCTGGCAGTCGCGACCAGCGGCGGGGTGAGCCGCTGTGAGGAGCATGGAGGAGCTCCTCGCGAGCTGGAACGAGAAGTTCCGGCCGCACGCTGATGGTGCTCAGCTTCCGCCGCACCACACCCACTGCCTTGCCTGTGGCCCCGACAACCCGCACGGCCACCACCTCACCGTCCATCGTCGAGGCGAGGAGGTGCACGCGACGCACGTCTTCGATGAACGTCACGTGGGCGCCCCCGGGATCGCCCATGGCGGTGCCGTAGCAACCGTTTTCGACGACCTCTTCGGGTTCCTGCTCTACCTCACGGGCGGTCCTGCGGTGACCCGGAAGCTCGAGGTGCTCTACGACTCACCGGTCATCCTCGGCACCACCTACGATCTTGCGGCCAGGGTCGTCCGGACAGAAGGGCGCAAGCTCTTCATGGAAGCCGACATGAAGCAGCTCGGAGGGTCACGTGTCGCCTCCGCCTCGGCCCTCTTCCTTTCGGTGGACGTGACCCACTTCAACCAGGGCATGCCGCGATGACGGGCCCATCGTCGGGCGCCGTACTTCCCGACGCCTAGTGTTCCGAAGTTCTGCAGTCCCGTGGGTGCCGATCCTGGTGGCGGTTGCCTCAGAGCCTCGGCAGCGGTTGGTACAACCTGAGCAGCACGAACAGCTCAGGACGGCGCTCGGATTCAATGGCCGGGCCCGGTGTCGGATTCGCGCCCGGTCCCGCCCATCCAATGCGTGGTCCACTCCGACAACGCGCGTAGCGCGGGCACGAGCGCCTGCCCTGCCTCCGTCGGGGAATACCCGACCAGGCCCGGATCCGTGGCGGTGTGACGCTCGAGGAGTCCCTCGGCCTCGAGCCGGCGCAGCCGGTCGCACAGCAGCCGATCCGATACGCCAGGCACGGCGACGCGGATGTCGCTGAACCGCCGGGCTCCGGAGAGCACTGCGAGCAGGATGCTGCCCGTCCATCTGCCGCCGATGAGTTCCAGCGCTTGCTGCAGGCCGAGGCAGTGGCCAGGCGGCCATTGTCCGGGAGTGCTGCTCTGCTGCGTCACTGGTCCATCATGACGTTTCGGTTCGTCGCGAGGAACCTTTGGCCGGACACCACGCGCGGCGGGGTCACGTCGTCGCAGGGCACACCCACTTTCAACGCCACTTACGAAGAGTACTTACCATACGTAAGTTTGCGGTCTAGGATGGGCATGGAGCGGGCGGCCCACAGTTCTGCTCCGCACCTCGACGTGGAAGGTCTGGTGGCTGACCGTGGACGTACTCGTGTTGGTGGGGCGCATCCTGTTCGCCGCGTTGTTCTTGATGTCGGGATTCGGGCACCTGACCCAGACCAAGATGATGGCCCAGTACACGGCCTCGCGCGGGGTTCCTCAGGCGCTCGCCCCGGCAGTGGTGTTCGGGTCGGGGCTGCTGATCGTGGCCGGCGCACTGATGGTCCTGCTGGGCGTATGGGGCGACCTGGGCGCCCTGTTCCTGGTGGTCTTCCTGGTTCCCACGGCCGTGATCATGCACGGCCCCTGGGGTGTCGAGGATCCTCAGCAGCGGATGATGGAACAGACCCAGTTCCTCAAGGACCTGGCGCTGGCCGGGGCGGCGCTGATGGTGCTGGTCCTGTTCGGCTGGGCCGGCCCGGACTTGGGCCTCACACTGACCGACCCGCTGTTCGACTTCGGCTGATCGCGCCGGTTGCACCTTGACCGGAACCGAAGCGCCCGGACCGGAGGGAGTCGGCGATGACTGGGCTGCGAGTCGGTGACCTTGCCCCGGACTTCGAGCTGCCCGACCAGCATGAGACTCCCGTCCGGTTGAGTCGGCTGCTCGTGGCCGGGCCGGTGGTGCTGTTCTTCTATCCGTTGGCGATGAGTCGGGGCTGTACCGCGGAGAGCTGCCATTTCCGTGACTTGGCTGCGGAGTTCGAGGCGACCGGTGCGACCAGGGTCGGGGTCAGCCGCGACTCCGTGGCTCGTCAGCGTCAGTTCGACGCCGAGCATGACCTGGGGTACCGGTTGCTCTCCGACGCCGAGGGGGCCGTGGCTGTCGCCTACGGTGCGCAGCGGAATCTTCCCGGGTTGCCGCCGCGGCGGAGCACCTTCGTGATCGGCTCCGACCAGCGCGTGCGGGGAGTGATTCGTAGTGAGCTGCGGATGGAGGCCCATGCGGACGAGGCACTGCGCATCCTCGCAGCCGACGGGGGCACGGACACCGGGGGGACCGGGCCTGCCTAGCGACGGTGGGGTGGCCTCCCCGGGGGCGGGGGGTTCTCGGGCCGTGGGGCGTCTTCGTCGTCGGTGAGATGTGCGTCGGGGTCGACGGAGGTCTCGAACGCGGCGGCGAGGTCCTCGCCCGAGGTGTGTCCCCGGGACTGTCGCAACGGGGTCTCTCGCAGGAACAGCAGGATGACGAACCCGAGGATCGCGAACGGTACGGCGGCGAGGAACGTGGTCTGTAGCGCCTCGGCGAACCCGGTGGTGACCGCGAGATGGATGGGCTCGGGTAGCGCGGCGATCTGGTCTGGGGTGCCCTGGGTGGCGGAGCTGGCGGGCATCTGGTCGGCGCTCACCCCGGCCGCCTTCAGCTGGGCGGGGATGGTGTCGCGGAGCCGGTGGGTAAGTAGTGCGCCGAAGACGGCGACTCCCATCGCGCCGCCCAGGGAGCGGAAGAAGGTGGCGCCGGAGGTGGCGACGCCGAGGTCGGCATGGGGCACCGCGTTCTGGGTGGCCAGCACGAGGACCTGCATCACCATGCCGATGCCGGCGCCGGTGATGAACATGAAAACGCCGACCAGCCACAGCGAGGTGTCCACCGACAGCCGGCTCATTAGCGTCAGGCCGACGGCGGCGACCAGCAGGCCGACGACGGGGAAGATCTTGTAGCGGCCGGTGCGGGTGATCAGGCGCCCCGATCCGATGGAGGTGGCCAGCAGGCCGACCATCAGCGGAAGGGTCAGCAGCCCCGACGCGGTGGGGGACTCGCCCTTGACGATCTGCAGGTACTGCGGCAAGAAGATGATGGCGCCGAACATGGCGACCCCGACGACGAAGCCGGCCAGACTGGTGATGATGAAGGTGTGGTTGGCGAACAGCCGCGGCGGCATGATCGGCTCGACCGACCGGCGCTCCTGCCACACCGCGGCCGCGAGCATGACCAGAGCTACCGCGGTCAACCCGTAGGTCCAGGCCGAGTTCCAGGCGAACTCCTTGCCGCCGAGCGAGAGCATCAGCAGCAGCGCGCTGATCCCGGCGACGATGAAGAACGCCCCCAGCCAGTCGATGGCGTGCCGGCGGCGTGGGAACGGAAGCTTCAAGACGCGTTCGGTCACCACCAGGGCCACGATGCCGATGGGGATCCCGACCCAGAACGTCCACCGCCACGAGAGGTGCTCGACCAGGAAGCCACCCAGCAGGGGCCCGGCAACGGTGGCCAGGCCGAAGACCGAGCCGATGTAGCCCTGGTAGCGGCCGCGTTCGCGGGGACTGACGACGTCGCCGATGATCGCCTGGGACAATGCCATCAGCCCGCCCACGCCGAGTCCCATCACGGCCCGGGACCCCACCAGCTGCCCCATGTTCTGGGCGAACCCGGCGGCGAGAGAGGAGACCAGGAAGATCCCGATCGCGGACTGGAACATGATCTTGCGGCCGTACAGGTTCGACAGCTTGCCCCAGATCGGCGTGGATGCGGTCGAGGTCAACAAGGTGGCCGAGACAACCCAGGCCAGCTGGTCCTGACCGCCGAGCTCACCGACGATGGTGGGCAGCGCGGTGGCCACGATCGTCTGGGACAGGGCGGCGACCAGCATCCCCAACATCAACCCCACCACGACGGTGAGGATCTGCCGGTGCGTCAGCTCCGGCATCACCTGCTCGCCGGATGCCCCCGGGACACCGGCTCCGGGGGAGGACGACCTATTCATCGCTGGCCCCCTTCCGCGGTGTGCGGATCCCCGGCCAGATGCTCGTGGAGACCGGCGTTGAACGCCGCCAGCAGGGACGCGAAGCGCGCCAGATCCTCGGGCGACCACGACCGCAGCAGCTCACGGACGACGCCGCGCCGTTCCGCCCGCGTCGTGCTCAACACGCCCCGGCCGTGCTCGGTCAGCCGCAGCCGGAGAGCGCGCCGGTCCTCGGCGTCCGGCTCGCGCGTGACCAGGCCGGCCTGCTCCAGGGCCGCGACCTGTCGGCTGATCGTCGAGGCGTCCAGGTGGAAGTGCGCTGCGAGCTCACTGGACCGCAGCGGGCCGGTGTCATGGAGCCACGCCAGGATCCCGTAGGCGGCCCTCTCTACGACCCGCTCTGTCGGCCCCCCGCGCAGATGCACCTTCTGGGCACGCCGCACCAAAAGGGTCAGCTCCTGCTCGATGGACTCCACCGAGACGAGGCCGATCTCCGATCCAACTGATTGCATGTACCAACCATAACGGCTTTGGCGACGGCGAGCGCACCCGTGATGTCTCGCGTGGCCCGAGCCGGAGCGGCGCCGGGATAAGCGCTACTGCTCCAGGTGTAGAGGCTCAGCAGTCCCACCCGACGCAGATCGCCAGTGGGCGATGTTTGGGGACAGCCGGATGCCAGTCAGGAGATGTCGCCGACCAAGTAGCGCTGCAGTGTGGGAGCAAGCGCGGCCACCAGCTCGTCCTGGCTTGCAGAGGTCAGATCCTCGAGGCCGACGACGTGGCGAGCCAAGGCGAGGCCAAGGATCTGCGACATCACGAGCGCGGCGCGCAATGGTGCCTGCCCGACCCCGAGATGGGACACGACCGGTTCCAGCAGCTCAGTGGTGAACTTGTCGCCAACCATGCGAGCGGTGTCGGCTTCGACCGCCGCGGTGCGGAGGGTTCCGAGGATGCGCTCTCGCCGGGCCGTCTCATCGAGTGCCTCGATCACCAGTCTTGCCAAGCGCTCGCCGACGAGCCTCGGGTCCCCGTCCAGGAGCCGAGCCATCAGCGCGGGCGAATCAGAAGGAAGGCTGATGACCTCGTCGAACAGCTCTCGTTTCGAGCCGAAGAAGTACGCCACGAGGGCGGCATCCACGCCCGCCTGTGCTGCGACCGCCCTCAGGGTGACGCGGTCGTAGCCTCCAGCTGCGAACTGCTCGCGGGCTGCCCGAGCTATCTCCTCGCGTGTCGAACTGTGCCCCGGCCGGCGCCCTGGTCGTGCTCGGACCGGGCTCACGGCCGCCGTTCCATCAGAAGGCTGCTCCATACCCCACCCGCCTAGTTTTCCGTCCAAAGGCCGCCGACGAAGGGCTGGCGGCTCGGAGAGCGGACGCGACACGCCGGGGCGTGGCACTCCTCATGACATCCAGCCTGTCCGTCGCTGGTCAGCGACCGCGTCACCTCGTCGATGTCAGTGCCGTCATCCTGACAGTGTCGGACGATGGTGCTCGAAGGACAACGGCGCTGCATACGTGGTCACCACGACATCGTGTCGACGACGACTCAAAGCGGAGGCGACACTGCTGAGTGCGCCGATTCTTGGTGGTCTCCCGAACTCGGTCAGCCAGACGCGGCAACGCCGGGCCATGAACGCCATCGGTAGCTCACTGCACGCCCACTGCACGCCCACGGCAGGGAGAGGCGTGGCGCCGTGGGCGGCTGGACCCTCTGCTTCTACCCTTTCCCTCCTATGCATTTCGGCGTAGGCTGGCGCCGACCGCTACCTACGGGTGATCGCGATCCCCCGGGTTCGGCCGCCACGGCTGGAGGTGGGTGAGGTGAGATACGGGAATCCGTACGGGCTGGCATGGCAACAGCTGGGGAACGCCCTGTGGGATGTCTTGGCAGTCGTGTGGTGGACGCTGGTGGCTGGCAGCGTCGCGTTCGGTGCATGCTGGTGCATGGGGCAGTTCATGTATACGGAGTGGGTTCGCGACCATCCTGCGCCCCGCCTCCGGTTCTTTGCCGAACGCAGGCTGCGTCGAGACATCGCCCGCGGGCTGGGCGACCTTGAGGAGTACCTCCGCGAACGCGATGCATCGCACCTCGACGACGGGCCTGCCCGTTCCGGCCGGTCCCGGACCTGGAGGCGCCGGGGCTGGCACCGACCTTGAGACAGACTCCGACAGCCCGGACGGCTCCAGGATCTGCGGTTTGCAGGCGGTTCTCTGAGGGCTGCCCTGCATCCCGGGCGGTTCGACGTCTGGGACCACGGTCGGACGTGCCTGGTTCGGGAGGCCGACGCCACCACGCCGGCTCGCCAATCGGCCCGGGGTCGCTGGAGCGCCCCGGGGGAAGCCACACGAAAGGGGCGGGCTCCTTCACGTGGGCGAGTTGGACGCGAAGCAGCCCAGGTGAAGCGGAGGTCGCATGCTCCGGCCGCGTCCGGACGCCCGGCGACCGCGCCAGACACGGCATTCCCGGATGCGGGGACGATATCGACGCCACGCGGAGACCCCAGCGGGCCGCGATCGGTATCGCAACGGGCACACCCCGGATGGGGCTGGCTCGATGAGCGATGCTGAGCAGATGATGCCGAGCCGCTGGCAGGACGAGAGCGAGGGGCTGCTTCGCGTGGTCGAGCGCATTGCCCTGATCCTGAACGAAGCCGGGATCCCACGGATGTCCGCCAGGGTGTTGGCCTACATGCTCGCCGACGACGCTGACCGCTACTCCGCGGCCGCGCTCGCGGATGGGCTTCGGGTCAGTCCGGCCGCAATCTCGGGGGCGGTGCGGCATCTCACCGCGACACGGATGGTGGTCAAGGAGCGCGAACCTGGGAGGAGGGCCGAGTTCTACCGGGTCTGTGAGGGCGGCGTGTGCGGCATGATCGTGGCCGCCTGGATCCCGGTTCTCAAGCAGTGGAAGTCCGTGGTGGAGTCCGCCGCCGTCGAGCTCGGCGCAAACGGCGGTGGCCACCGATTGGCCGAGGCGACAGAGTTCATCGCGTTCCTGCGCGGCGAGACGGAGGGCATGCTCTGGCGCTGGGCCGAGTACCGCCGCGATCTTGGATGAGCGATCCTCGGTGATCGAGGATCCAAGGGTTTGGTGGTCGATCGCGTTCGGGCCTTGGCGGTAGACCGGGGCGGCTCTGGACGCTCCAGTCGGGTCAGTTGCGGACCTCGACGTTTTGTCGGTCGGTGGCCTCGGCCTGCTGGTTGAGCATAGTCAGCAGCTTGTCGCCCTCGATGTCGAGGTCGGGCAGCAGGCGGTCGAGCCAGCGGGGCAGCCACCATGCTCGCTCGTCGAAGACGGCCATGAGGGCCGGGACGAGGGTCAGCCGGACGATGAAGGCGTCGATGAGGATGCCGGCGGCGAGGGCGAAGCCGATCTGCTTGATCATGATGTCGTGGCTGAAGATGAAGCCGGAGAAGACCGCGACCATGATGATCGCGGCTGCTACCACGACGCGGCTGGCCTGGTCGAAGCCGTGCACGACGCTCTGGCGGGCTGGCTGGCCGTGGATGTGTGCCTCGCGCATGGAGGAGACCAGGAAGACCTCGTAGTCCATGGCGAGCCCGTAGAGGATGCCGGTCACGATGATCGGCATGAAGCTCATCAGCGGGCCGCCGGTGTCGAACCCGAAGAGGCTGCTGAGCCAGCCCCACTGGAAGACGGCGGTGGTGGCGCCGAAGGTGGCCAGGATGCTGAGCAGGAAGCCGGCGGTGGCCTTGAGTGGGACGACGATCGAGCGGAAGACCAGCATCAGGATCAGGACGGACAGGACGATGATGATGGCGAGGTAGAGCGGTAGGACGTCGGCGAGCTTGTCGGACATGTCGATGCCGATGGCGGTGAACCCGGTGACGCCGAGCTCCACCTCATTGGTCTGGGCGATGTCGTTGTCGGGCTCGCGCAGCGACTTCACGAGGTCGCTGGTGGCCTCGTCGCTGGGGCCGGAGGTGGGGATGACGCTGAACACGGCCAGGTCGCCGGCCTCGTTGACGCCGACGGGCGCGGCCAGCACGATGTCGTCTCGGCTTTGGAACTCGGCGAGGAGTTTCGCGGTCAGCTCGGGGGTGACGCGGTCTGCGCTGCCGGTGGGCTCTGCGGTGACCAGGAGGGGGCCGTTGAATCCCTGACCGAAGCCTTGGGAGACGGCCTCGTGGCTCTGCCGGGCGGCGGTGTCCCGGTTCGCGGTCTCGCCGGTTGGGATCCCCAGGTTCATGCTGGCTGTGGGGATCGCCATCACGCCCAGGATTGCGACCACTCCGGCGATGACGGGCCACCGGAACCTGATCACGCCCTTGACCCAGTGGTCGGCGACGCTGTGCGACTCTGCCTCTACCTTGGCGCGGCGCCGGGATCGGGCCTTGTCGGAGCAGATCCGTTCTCCGACCAGGCCCAGCAGTGCGGGCAGCAGGGTCAGGGCGATGAGGACAGCCAGGGCGACCGTGGACGCCGCGACCAGTGCCATCGTGGACAGCATGGCGATTCCGATGACGGTCAGCGCGGTCAGGGCGATCAGGACGGTCAGTCCTGCGAAGAAGACCGCGCTGCCTGCGGTGCCCACCGCCCTGCCGGCTGCCTCCCGCGCGGTGATCCCCTGGTCGAGGATCAGTCGTCGCTGCCTGTTGACGACGAACAGTGCGTAGTCGATGCCGACGGCGAGGCCGACCATGAGACCGAGAACGGGGGTGGCGGAGTTCATCTCGACGGCCGTGGAAAGCGCGTACGCGCCACCCACGCCGATGCCGACGCCGACCAGGGCGGTGATCAGGGGCAGACCGGCCGCGATCAGCGAACCCAGGGTGAGCACCAGCACGAGAGCGGCGACGGCGAGACCGATCACCTCGCCGATGCCGACGGGGATCTCGATGGCCTTGAGTGAGTCGCTCGGGAGCACGGTGATGCCCGTTCCCTGCTCGGCGCGCTCGACCACCTCGACCACGGAGGTGACGTCGTCATCGGTCAATGAGGTCGAGGCGACTGTGAACTGGAACTGGAACAGCGCGACCTGCCCGTCGGAGGACACCAGCACGCCGGGCACGGGGGCGCCGTCCACGACCAGCGGCTGGTAGGGAGGCGTCTGTGCGTGGTCCGTCCCGGCTGGGGGATCGGCCGGCGCATCTTCCTGAGGAGTGCCCGGTCCGACCTGCTCCCCGGCACCCAGAGCGGCGTCCAGGGGGTTGACAACCTTCTTAAGGTCATAGACGTCGCTGACGGTGCCGCTGATCACCGCAAGACGCTCCGGAGTGTCGAGGCGCTCACCACCCGGCACAGTGAAGACGACGCTGGCCTGGCCTCCCGACGCCGCGGGAAGCTCATCGGCCACGCGGTCGAGCACGGTCTGAGCCTCGGTGCCCTCGATCTTCATCTCGGAGCTGACGTTCACCCCGTTGATGGCCACGGCACCGACAACCGCGGCGAGGACCGCCACCCAACCGGCAATGAACAGCCACGGCCGGCCGAATGCGGTTCGTCCGAGCCGGTACAAGAATGTGGACATGGGTTGTGGCTCTCCTTGAGGGGCGGGGCGGCGGTGGCTAGAGGCCGTGGCGCAGGTAGTCGAAGGTGAGATCGAGGAACGAGGCGTAGTCCATCGATGCGGGGGTGGCGTCGTTCTCGCCGTCCAGGTGCACGTCGAGAGTTCCCTCCAAGGCGGCCATCACGGCGCCATAGACGGCGCCGAACAGCAGCGGCACGTAGATGGCGGGATAGCGGTCCCCGGCTGCGGATCCCAAGAGCTCCTGGGCGGTGTGGCGCATGCGTTGCTGAACGCTGAGGACGTAGGGCTCGAGGGTTGGGTACTGCCGTGCCATAGCCATCAGCTCGCGCATCCTCACCAACGTGTCCGCGGTGAACTGATCCCTCATGACGGACAATAGGGCATCGAGCAGTGGCAGGTCTTCTGGCAGGTCGGCGAGGATCGCGCTGGCGTCGTCGACACCCCCGAAAGCGACCGCGGCGACTGCCTCCTCCTTGCAGGAGAAGTGGTTCGCGAAGGTGCGTCGCGAGTAGCCCGCCCGCTCGACGACGTCCGCAGTGACAAACCCGAACAACCCGCGCTCACGGGTCAGCTCGAAGGCCGCCTCGGCCAGCGCTTGTGCCGTCGCCTCCCGCTTGAGGTCCCGCAACCCACGATCCATGCCCTCAGTATGACCGGGCCTGCCCAATGAGCAACATTGCCCAGTGAGCACGCGGGCATTCGCCTGACGTCTTGCTGAGCGGTAGCCGCCGGCGGCGGCCGGTAGCGTGACGGCACACGCGACTGCCGATCCGCCTTCGGGGGCCGGTCCTGTCAGTCGGCGGCATCGACCTAGGGGAGCGCGTATGGGTGCTGATGGCGAAGCGGTCGGCGTCGACCGCGCACGGAATGAGACGACGACCGATGACGGGCAACAGTTCGCCGATGCGGTGCTGGCCCTGCTCGCAGTCGCTCGAAGGACCAGGGGCCGACTTCAGCCGCTTTTTGACGACGTCACCGTGCCACAGCTGGTGCTGCTGGACGCCGTGCAGGCTTGCGGTCGCGAGGGCATCGCCGCCATCTCGGCATACACGCTGCTGAGCCAACCCACGGTGACCCAACAGGCCGCCGGGCTGGAAGCGGCCGGCCTGCTGCGCCGCATCCCAGCCAAAGACGATCGACGCCGACGCGTACTCACGCTCACCGAACGCGGGGAGCAACTCCTGGCCGCCAAGCGAGGCCTGGTTGCCGACCGGTTAGCGGTGGCCTGGACATCCCTCACCGCCGAGGAGCAGTCGATCGCGGTCCCACTGCTTCGCCACATCATTGTTCTTGTCTCGGACCTCGCCTGACTCCCACCACTACCCTTTTCCTCCTATGCATTCCGGCGTAGTCTCACGCGCAAGGCCTGTTCTTCACGTCGGCCGACCCGTCTTGGCCCCCGAGCCGAACGTACGTCGCAGGCGACAGGCAGCCACCCAAGGGAGGTGGGCTGTGCAGCGGGTGGACCTCAATGGGCACGGACGGCACTATCTGGCCGAAACATTCCTGGACGTGACCCGGTACCTACTGTGGTGGCTTGTCGGTGGACTCGTTGCCTGTGGCAGCTGGTGGTACGGGGGCGTCGAGGTGTATCACAATTGGGTGCGGGAGTCGCCAGCTCCTCCCGTCAGGTTGGTGACCGAGTTGCGGCTACGGCGAGAAGCGCGCCGGGGTTTCCGCGCGCTTGAGAAGTACCTCGCGCAGCAACAGCCCCTACCGACCTCGAAGTCGAGTTGCCCCGGGGCGGACTCCGCGCGGAGAGGAGAACGTTCAACCCGGAGGTCGAGAACTACATGGTGGTGGCGAGCAAGGTATAGACGACGGGCTCACAGCCCCTGGGTCGCGCCGCGGCTGCTCGCAGCAGGCTTCTTGCTCTCATCGGCGGCTATATCGGCGCGCTTTTCGGCCGAGCAACATTCGCCGTCCCGATTGACGAACCTCACGCGGGAAACTCACTGATCAACGGACGTGCAGGCGCACTCGCGTCCCGCAAGCACTGTCCGGAGCACTATCCCGAGACGGGAGCGTCCTGCGGGGCACAGCCATGGCGACCGGCCTGCTGAAGTCGCACTTTGACGAGGGGCCGCTGATCGGCCAGTTTCGCCAAGGTTGCCCGCGGGCACGCCGTCAATCTCTTCTGCATCTCGACAAGTCGAGTGTCGGTGCTGGGTTCGTGGTGTTTGGAAAATTCGGTGAGCTCGAGGTGGCCGATCCGGGTCGGTCGAGGTTGCTTCTTGCTTGTGAAGGGTCGCGGTGGATTTCCGTGACGTGACGATCAAGGAAGAGGTGATCGAAGATGGGGAAGGCAGCGCAGGCTTTGGCGGGTCGCGATCGGGCTCGGGATGCCCGGCTGAAGGCGGCGCGCGAGCGGCGGCTGAAGCTGGACCCGGACCAGCTGGCCCGGGAACGGCGCATCGATGAGGCGTCGGTCGAGGTGGAGATCGCCTGGGAGGACAGGGCGCAGGCCGAACAGGCGGTCACGGACGCGGAGATCGCGGCCGCGGCCGCGATCGAGCGGCTCCTCGCGGAGCGGCTCGCGGTCAAGGATGTCATGCAGCTGACCGGACTCGACCAGGCGACGGTACGTCGGCTGCGTCAGCTCGGCCCCGACACCAATGACGACAGTGACGAGGAGGTCGGCTCCACTGGTGAGGGTGCCGATGTCGAGGTGGCGTGATGGCGAGCCAGCCGACCATCGTGACCGGTCGCAGGCGGCAGCACGAGCTGCTGCGGTCGTGGTCGGGCTGGCCGCTGACCTCAATCCTGATCGACCCTGCCGAGGTCGCCCACGTCAGGGAGGCCGGCTCGTCGGGCCCCCATCACCACGACCCGGAGACGGGGGAGCGGATCGTCGGCACGGCCGGCGGGATCGGGTTCGGCGTCAACGGCGGCTGGCACCACCCGGTCGAGGTGATCCCGTGGACAGAAGTCGAAGCGATCGCGCGGGCGGTGCCTGATGAGGTGCGTCAGCAGTTGGTGGAGTTCCGGGCGAGGTGGCGCGACCACCAGGTCGCCTACCCGCGGTTCGTCACGAGCGCGGACGCGATCGGGTGTGGCCTGATCGTTCCCGGTCAGCCACCTACGCCACGCCAGGAGGCCTATGTGCGCGAGCACGAGGCCTTCGAGGCCAGCGGCGTGCTGCCGGCCTGGGAGCAGAAGCGGGCCGTCCTCGACGCGGAGCGGCTGGGCCTGCACGCCCGGGCGCTCTCCGTGGATGCCGATTCGGAGGCGGGTGACCTCCTCGAGCTGCTGGACGACCAGAAGGTCGACGGGACCGCGGAGAAGTTGGGCACCGCGGCCGCCGCCGGGCCGCCATCGTTGACGGATCGGGCGGCGCTGCGACCGCCCTCACCCGGCACGACCCCTGCGGCGCGGGCAGCGGGATCGTCGAGCCCGATCGCGCCAACCACGGGAGGAGTGGAGGAGTGGGCCGATGATCGCGAGCAAGCCGGTCCGGCTCCTGTCGCTGGCGATCGTGGCACTGGTGGTCCTCGTCGGCGTACGGGGCATCGTCGGCGGCATCGGGTCCAGCGGCGACCTGTTGGGGGGCGCGGGAGCCGACTCCGTGGCCGCCGGCCAGCGGACACCCGGCGTCGTCGCCTACGTCTTGGACGGGGACACGGTCGAGGTCACCACTCCCCATGACCGGGACGTCCGAGTGCGGTTGCTCGGCATCAACGCGCCCGAGATCCCGCAGCCGGGCAAGCCAGCGGAGTGCTACGGCTCTGCGTCCACGCGATACCTCAGGCAACTCCTGCCGGTCGGCACGCAGGTCACTCTCGTGAGCGACCCGACGCAGGACGGCGTCGACAGCTACGGGCGCTGGCTGCGCTACGTCGAGGCAGGTGGGCGCGACATCGGACGGGCGCAGATCCGGTCCGGTGCCGCCGCGGCACGGGACAGCTCAGACCCCGTCTCGCGCCACGCAGCGTACGTGCAGGTCGAAGACCAGGCCCGCGATCGCGGTGCGGGGATGTGGACGGCATGTCGCTGACCCTCACGTCGGGACTGATGACGGCGAAGGGGTTTACAAACGGGATACGGGGGCTATGCCGTACGGCTGATGGTGACACCCGCCGTCGCAGCGTACTGGACCGGACATGCACGAGGTGTGTGGCACTTGGTTGGTCGCGGAACTCTGGGGGACGCTGACAGGCGTCGGTGACAGCCGGGGCGTCGAGTTTGGGATCAGGTGGCTGGACGGGCTGCGCTGGATCGGTCTGGGGAGCGGTTTGAAGTTTTGGGAATCGGTGATCGCTCGGGGTCCGGGAAGTGCCGTAGGTGACTGCCAGAATCCCCCCGGACTTGGGGCCGACACGAGTGAGGACCGGATGAGTCAGCAGACGATCAAGCAGCAGGCCAGGCGTACGGCGCGGGAGATGGCCGAGAAGCGCCGGCGCGAGCGGGAGGAGCGGGAGCGCCGGGTGGTCGACTTGGCCGAGCAGGTCATGGTCGCGATCGGTGAGCGCGGCGCGGCGGTGGCCAAGACCGAGAAGCTAGCCGGGGAGGCGCTGCGGCAGTTGACCGAGCGCGAGGGCCTGTCCCTGGGCGAGGCCGTCGAATGGTGCGGCGAGACGATCACCGTGCGCGGGGCCAGGCGGTTGCGGCGGCTCGCCAGTGAGTCGATGGTAGGAGACGTCGGCGTCAGGGCGCCTACGGCTCGACGCTGGCGAGCGCCTGCAGTGGGGGAGCGGGCGCCAATTCGTCCGCCGGTTGACTAGGCGCAGGAGACTAGGGGATTAATCGGATGACGAGCCAGGCCACGATCCCGCTCGCGATCTACTGGCAGCCCCGCGTGTGGAACCTTGCACGATCGGCCAACGTCGCGGAGCTGGACGTTGACGCCGAACCACCCGGCTCGTTTAGGTCGGCTGGTCCACCCAGGCGCTCGAGCTCCAGCCCCGGCGCTCACCGCAGCGGCGGGCAGAGTTCGCGGCAGTGGGTGTGAAGCATCCCGCCCTGGTGAGCGTGACCCGCAGGAGCTGCAACAAGCAAGACCTCCGGCCTCTGTCGACGGCGCTTGAAAATGAGGCCATAGCGACGGCTTGGTTTCCAGGAGTCATCGCAATCTCTGGGTGGATGGGGACGTTAGCAGTGCGTTGAACAGCTCGGCTGGCGCGCGGTCGCCGAGGGTGAGTCGCGGTCGGCCGTTGAGCTCGTTCTCGACCCTCGCGAGATCGCGTGGGGTGTGGACCGAAAGGTCTGTTGACTTGGGGAAGTACTGGCGAAGCAGGCCGTTGGCGTTCTCGTTGGAGTCCCGCTGCCAGGGGCTGGCGGCGTCGCAGAAGTAGATCTTCGTGCCGATCGCCGTGGTGATCTCGAGGTGTCGGGCCATTTCGGTGCCCTGGTCCCACGTCAGGCTCTGGCGCAGTCCCTCCGGTAGTTCCTCCAGCGTCGTCACCAAGCCGTTTCGCAGCGTTGCGGAGTCCTGGGCGCTCAGGTGCACCAGCTTCACGTAGCGGGTCTGGGGCTCGATCAGGGTCGCGATGGCCGAGCGGTGATGCGGACCGACGATGAGGTCTCCTTCCCAGTGCCCGGCCGCGGACCTGTCGGTTGGCTCGAAGCCGCGGTCGTGGATCGAGAGCATCGGCTGAGCGAACCTCCGGCCGGCGCGCACGGTGCGCGTGTGCCCGCGCCGATGGTCACGCGCGGTCCGCAGGGTTGACACCACCTCCGCGGTCTTCGCTCGTCGCAGGAGCCCGGTCTGGTGGCGGTACAGCGCCTGGTAGATGCTTTCGGTCGCCAGCCACATGCTCGGCTCCTGGGGGAATTCGCGGCGTAGTGCCCGGCTGATCTGCTGGGGACTCCAGCGCAGCTTGAGCTTGGCGAGGAAGAACTCGAACAGCGCCGTGTTCTCCATGATCTTCATCGGCCGCTCCCGGCGTCGCCGGACCGCGGCCTCGCTATGAGCGTGGAAGGGGCGGTACCGCCCCGTCGGATGCAGCTTGCGTCGCAGCTCGCGGCTGATCGTCGATGCTGCGCGGCCCAGCTCTCGCCCGATCGCAGTAGGCCGAGCCCGCGGCTGGCCAGGTCGGCGATCTTGACCCGCTCGTCCTCGGACAGGAAACGGGGCGAGATCTGATGGACAGCGAGCGGCTCCAGAGGTGGCACGAGGAGCACCGTGCCATCGCCGGGCCGGCGCACCCGCGCGCTGTTCTTCCACCGTTGCCTCGCAGAGCGTGAGACACCCACCTCCACACACGCGGCCCGCAGTGACCAGCCTTGGGCCATCAGCTCGACGAGCCTTCGCCGAGCCTCCGACCTCGGCCGCCTACCCGGCCCCTTCCAGACACGACGCGTTGACAGCAAGGCCTCCTAGCAAACCGGCACTCGTTGCGATAGTCACTGGAAACCACCCCGTCGCGATGGCCGCGTGTTCAAGCGTCGTCGGCAATCAAGACGCTGACCCGAGACCGGGACCGACGGGTAGAAACCCAGCAGGCCGTCGAGAGCCCAACTGCGGATGATTGTCGAGGCCTACCACCCCGCACCGGTGCAGTTGTTCTCCTAAGCGGACCGGCAGATCACCCTGTCGTTCGTGCTGGACTACCCCACGCGAGCGGTGGGGGCCTGACCCCGGTTCTTGGACACGCTGAATCCAGCACTTGGTGCTGGGGAAGCGAGATGATCCGAGAATCATGGCCAGGAAGAACTACTCCGAGGAGTTCCGTCGTCAGGCCGTCGACTTGTACGAGTCCACCCCGGGCGCCACGGTCCGCGGCATCGCCGATGACCTCGGCATTGTGCGCGGCACGCTGCGGCACTGGCTCGAGGCGTACGGGACCGGCAAGAAGACCGCCGCTGACGGGACGCTGACCGTCAGCCCACTGCAGTCCAAGAACTCGTCGAAGAGCCCGTCGGCGCCCGAGGGTGAGACACCGGAGCAGAAGATCGCCCGGCTCGAGGCCCGGGTGAACGAGCTCGAGGTCGAGACCTCGAAGCTCACCACCGAGCGCGAGATCCTCCAGCGGGCGGCCAAGTATTTCGCCGGGGAGACGCGCTGGTGAGTCGCTTCCAGTTCGTCGCCGACAACTCCGCCACCTTCGAGGTGAAGCGACTGTGCGAGCTCGTCGAGATCGAGCGCTCGTCCTTCTACGCCTGGCTCAAGGCGGCCCCGGCACGCGAGGAGCGCGCCCGGGCCGATGCCGAGCTCGCGACGCGGATCAGAGCTGTGCATGCCGAGGACAACACCCAGGGTGCGCCACGGATTACCGCTGAGCTCAACGACGGCGCACCTGCCGGCGATCGCGTGAACCACAAGCGCGTCGCCCGGGTGATGCGGCTTGAGGGCATCCGTGGCTATGTGAAGAAGCGTCGGGTGCGGACCACGATCCCCGAGCCGTCGGGGCAGAAGTACCCCGACCTGCTCAAGCGGGACTTCACCGCCGAGGCGCCGAACCGGCGCTACGTCGGGGACATCCAATGCCGACGTCGGCATTGCAGGTCCTATGCCGACCTCCGGACTATGCCGATGTTGCTCACGGTCGTGCAGGTCAGCGACGGGCGGAGGACTGGAAGGTCGGCATAGTCCCGGC
>NZ_JCAQOX010000009.1:0-5563 GCF_059567905.1 Nocardioides sp. BGA-UO-ETr-FS32
GGGTGCGTCTGATTCTTGAGAACTCAACAGTGTGTTTGATTAGTCGACGAATTAGTTTGTTATGCCCCGTTGACACTGGCTTTGGTTGGTGTCGCGGTTTCTTTGACAATGATTCTGGCAATTGATGTCAGTTTTGTTCAGTCAGGGGATGTGGCTCTTATTGATAGTCGCTCCTGCTGCTTTTGGGTGGTGGGGGTTGATGGTTTTCGATGGAGAGTTTGATCCTGGCTCAGGACGAACGCTGGCGGCGTGCTTAACACATGCAAGTCGAGCGGAAAGGCCACTTCGGTGGTACTCGAGCGGCGAACGGGTGAGTAACACGTGAGTAATCTGCCCCTGGCTTTGGGATAGCCACCGGAAACGGTGATTAATACCGGATATGACCATGTCACGCATGTGGTGTGGTGGAAAGTTTTTCGGCCAGGGATGTGCTCGCGGCCTATCAGCTTGATGGTGAGGTAATGGCTCACCATGGCTTCGACGGGTAGCCGGCCTGAGAGGGTGACCGGTCACACTGGGACTGAGACACGGCCCAGACTCCTACGGGAGGCAGCAGTGGGGAATATTGGACAATGGGCGGAAGCCTGATCCAGCAACGCCGCGTGAGGGATGACGGCCTTCGGGTTGTAAACCTCTTTCAGCAGGGACGAAGCGCAAGTGACGGTACCTGCAGAAGAAGCACCGGCCAACTACGTGCCAGCAGCCGCGGTAATACGTAGGGTGCGAGCGTTGTCCGGAATTATTGGGCGTAAAGGGCTCGTAGGCGGTTTGTCGCGTCGGGAGTGAAAACGCCGTGCTTAACACGGCGCTTGCTTTCGATACGGGCAGACTAGAGGTATTCAGGGGAGAACGGAATTCCTGGTGTAGCGGTGAAATGCGCAGATATCAGGAGGAACACCGGTGGCGAAGGCGGTTCTCTGGGAATGACCTGACGCTGAGGAGCGAAAGTGTGGGGAGCGAACAGGATTAGATACCCTGGTAGTCCACACCGTAAACGTTGGGCGCTAGGTGTGGGGTCCATTCCACGGATTCCGTGCCGCAGCTAACGCATTAAGCGCCCCGCCTGGGGAGTACGGCCGCAAGGCTAAAACTCAAAGGAATTGACGGGGGCCCGCACAAGCGGCGGAGCATGCGGATTAATTCGATGCAACGCGAAGAACCTTACCTGGGTTTGACATACACCCTGCCGCTCCAGAGATGGGGCTTCTTTTGGGGGTGTACAGGTGGTGCATGGCTGTCGTCAGCTCGTGTCGTGAGATGTTGGGTTAAGTCCCGCAACGAGCGCAACCCTCGTTCTATGTTGCCAGCACGTAATGGTGGGGACTCATAGGAGACTGCCGGGGTCAACTCGGAGGAAGGTGGGGATGACGTCAAGTCATCATGCCCCTTATGTCCAGGGCTTCACGCATGCTACAATGGCCGGTACAAAGGGCTGCGATCCCGTGAGGGGGAGCGAATCCCAAAAAGCCGGTCTCAGTTCGGATTGGGGTCTGCAACTCGACCCCATGAAGTCGGAGTCGCTAGTAATCGCAGATCAGCAACGCTGCGGTGAATACGTTCCCGGGCCTTGTACACACCGCCCGTCACGTCACGAAAGTCGGCAACACCCGAAGCCGGTGGCCCAACCCTTGTGGAGGGAGCCGTCGAAGGTGGGGCTGGCGATTGGGACGAAGTCGTAACAAGGTAGCCGTACCGGAAGGTGCGGCTGGATCACCTCCTTTCTAAGGAGCACACGCCCCGATGCCAGGCGAATGTTCTGGCACGCATGGTGGTGTTCACTAGTGGAATCGTCGATGGTCAGGTCATCTGTTCCAGCTTGTCTGGGGTGGTGGTCTGGTTACTCATGGCCCTGCGTTGGTGGGGGATGGGGTCAAGCACACTGTTGGGTCCTGAAGGATCAGCCGTTTGTTGGTTGGTTGTTCTGGTCCTCCCTTTGCTCGTGGGCGCCCGTGTGGGTGGTCGTGGGTGTTGGTGGGGTTGTTGTTTGAGATCTGCATAGTGGACGCGAGCATCTTCGTGGCCGGCTTTGGCTGGCTGCGAGTAGTTCAATGAGCTCAAGTATGAGTTCAGTCGGCGTGGCCTGTTTCCTTACGGGTTGCGTCGTTTTTGCTGGCCTGCCTCTTTGATTGGGGGGTGGGCTGGTGTTGTCTCTTTGTGTGTGTTGTCTTGACGTTGTTGAGACAAGCTATGAAGGGCACATGGTGGATGCCTTGGCATCAAGAGCCGATGAAGGACGTTGGAGCCTGCGATAAGCCCTGGGGAGTTGGCAACCAAGCTGTGATCCGGGGGTGTCCGAATGGGGAAACCCAGCACGAGTCATGTCGTGTTACCTGCACCTGAACACATAGGGTGTGTGGAGGGAACGTCGGGAAGTGAAACATCTCAGTACCGACAGGAAGAGAAAACAACAGTGATTCCGAGAGTAGTGGCGAGCGAAATCGGATGAGGCTAAACCTCAGGCGTGTGATACCCGGCAGGGGTTGCGTCTGGGGGGTCGTGGGACCGCTCATCAAGTACTGCCGTGCTTGGAGGAAGTCAAAAACCTGTGTGGAAGTCGAAGTCGGTTGGAAAGCCGTACCGTAGAGGGTGATAGGCCCGTAGACGTAAAGCGCAGGCTTCCGAGCGTGTTCCCAAGTAACACGGAACCCCTGAAATTCCGTGTGAATCTGGCGGGACCACCCGTTAAGCCTAAATACTCCTTGATGACCGATAGCGGACAAGTACCGTGAGGGAAAGGTGAAAAGTACCCCTGGCGGGGAGTGAAATAGTACCTGAAACCGTGTGCCTACAATCCGTCGGAGCCTTGTGCCACTTGTGGTGGGGGTGACGGCGTGCCTTTTGAAGAATGAGCCTGCGAGTTTGCGGTGTGTTGCGAGGTTAACCCGTGTGGGGAAGCCGTAGCGAAAGCGAGTCCGAACAGGGCGATTCAGTAGCGCGCTCAAGACCCGAAGCGAAGTGATCTATCCATGGGCAGGTTGAAGCGTCGGTAAGACGACGTGGAGGACCGAACCCACTTAGGTTGAAAACTGAGGGGATGACCTGTGGATAGGGGTGAAAGGCCAATCAAACTTCGTGATAGCTGGTTCTCCCCGAAATGCATTTAGGTGCAGCGTTGCGTGTTTCTTGCCGGAGGTAGAGCACTGGATAGCCGATGGGCCCTACAAGGTTACTGACGTTAGCCAAACTCCGAATGCCGGTAAGTGAGAGCGCAGCAGTGAGACTGCGGGGGATAAGCTCCGTAGTCGAGAGGGAAACAGCCCAGATCATCAGCTAAGGCCCCTAAGCGGTGACTAAGTGGAAAAGGATGTGGAGTCGCATTGACAACCAGGAGGTTGGCTTGGAAGCAGCCACCCTTGAAAGAGTGCGTAATAGCTCACTGGTCAAGTGATTCCGCGCCGACAATGTAGCGGGGCTCAAGTCATCCGCCGAAGCTATGGCATTCAGCGAATACATCAGCATCGACTTGATCGGTGTTCAGTGCGCTGGATGGGTAGGGGAGCGTCGTGTGGGCAGTGAAGCGCCGGAGTGATCCAGGTGTGGAGGCCACACGAGTGAGAATGCAGGCATGAGTAGCGAATCACGGGTGAGAAACCCGTGCGCCGAATGATCAAGGGTTCCAGGGTCAAGCTAATCTGCCCTGGGTAAGTCGGGACCTAAGGCGAGGCCGACAGGCGTAGTCGATGGACAACGGGTTGATATTCCCGTACCGGCGAAGTTGCGCCCATGACGAACCTGGTGATGCTAACCACCCGAAGCTCATCGGACCGGACCCTTCGGGGCGAGGCTGGTGGGTGGAGCGTGGGACCCGAGCTGGTAGTAGTCAAGCGATGGGGTGACGCAGGAAGGTAGCCCAGCCACAGCGATGGTTGTCTGTGGGCAAGCGCGTAGGACGTGGTGTAGGCAAATCCGCACCATCCACTTCAGTGTGGAGTCTGAGACGTGACGCGGAGCCATATATGGCGAAGTGGGTGATCCTATGCTGTCGAGAAAAACCTCTAGCGAGCAACGAGCCGCCCGTACCCCAAACCGACTCAGGTGATCAAGTAGAGAATACTAAGGCGATCGAGACAACCATGGTTAAGGAACTCGGCAAAATGCCCCCGTAACTTCGGGAGAAGGGGGGCCCGGATCGTGAACCCACTTGCTGGGGGAAGCGTGAAGGGCCGCAGAGACCAGGGGAAAGCGACTGTTTACTAAAAACACAGGTCCGTGCGAAGTTGTAAGACGATGTATACGGACTGACTCCTGCCCGGTGCTGGAAGGTTAAGAGGACCGGTTAGGCACATTGTGCCGAAGCTGAGAATTTAAGCCCCAGTAAACGGCGGTGGTAACTATAACCATCCTAAGGTAGCGAAATTCCTTGTCGGGTAAGTTCCGACCTGCACGAATGGAGTAACGACTTTCCCACTGTCTCAACCATGGACTCGGCGAAATTGCACTACGAGTAAAGATGCTCGTTACGCGCGGCAGGACGGAAAGACCCCGGGACCTTTACTATAGTTTGGTATTGGTGTTTGGTACGGCTTGTGTAGGATAGGTGGGAGACTGTGAAGTCCACACGCCAGTGTGGGTGGAGTCAACGTTGAAATACCACTCTGGTCGTACTAGATGTCTAACCTAGGTCCGTTATCCGGATCAGGGACAGTGCCTGATGGGTAGTTTAACTGGGGCGGTTGCCTCCTAAAATGTAACGGAGGCGCTCAAAGGTTCCCTCAGCCTGGTTGGCAATCAGGTGGCGAGTGTAAGTGCACAAGGGAGCTTGACTGTGAGACAGACATGTCGAGCAGGGACGAAAGTCGGAACTAGTGATCTGGCCACGGCATGTGGAAGCGTGGTCACTCAACGGATAAAAGGTACCCCGGGGATAACAGGCTGATCTTCCCCAAGAGTCCATATCGACGGGATGGTTTGGCACCTCGATGTCGGCTCGTCGCATCCTGGGGCTGGAGTAGGTCCCAAGGGTTGGGCTGTTCGCCCATTAAAGCGGCACGCGAGCTGGGTTTAGAACGTCGTGAGACAGTTCGGTCCCTATCCGCCGCGCGCGCAGGAAACTTGAGAAAGGCTGTCCCTAGTACGAGAGGACCGGGATGGACGAACCTCTGGTGTGCCAGTTGTTCTGCCAAGAGCACGGCTGGTTGGCTACGTTCGGAAGTGATAACCGCTGAATGCATCTAAGCGGGAAGCACGTTTCAAGATGAGGTTTCCCACCACGTAAGTGGGTAAGGCCCCCCACAGAACATGGGGTTGATAGGCCGGAGGTGTACAGCAGTAATGCCCAGCCGACCGGTACTAATAGGCCGAGGGCTTGTCCCAACCACGTACAAGACCACACACGCGCAAAACAACGAACACATGTTCGCGTCCACTAGGCAGTTCCCAACCAACAAACCCAACCCCCCCAACGGGCGGGGGAAGAGGTTTGATGAGGTTGAAAGAGTTACGGCGGCCATAGCGAAACGGGAAACACCCGGTCCCATACCGAACCCGGAAGTTAAGCCTTTCAGCGCCGATGGTACTGCAACCGAGAGGTTGTGGGAGAGTAGGACGCCGCCGGACAAACATT
>NZ_JCAQOX010000010.1:0-57499 GCF_059567905.1 Nocardioides sp. BGA-UO-ETr-FS32
GGGCCACGGCCACGACGTCGTCGCGGAACTCTTTGGGGTAGGGCTTTGCCACGGGGGACATCCTTCCGCCTGAGGCCGAAACCTCAGAGGTCAGGTGTCAACCGAACTCGGGGCAGACCCCGAAGACGATGTCGTGAGTCGTCACGATGCGCTCGAAGTCCTCGGCGCTCAGGTTCACGGTGCCCATGTGTCTTCTCTCTTCCTCCGGGTCTCTGACAGGTTCGTGCCCAGCAGAACCTTGATACCCCCGGCCGTATTCCAATTTCGCAACCGCGAGCACCAAGCACGACTTGGACATACCCCCGGGGGTGTGTATGGTCGACACGAACGCATACCCCGCCAGGTACCTCGCAACACGCGAAAGGACGATCGACACCGATGAGCGGACGCACACCTGAGATCGACGTCGAACACCTTGCCGCCGCGCGCGATGGCGAAGGGATGCTCATCGATGTCCGCGAATCAAGTGAGTACATCGCAGGCCACGTCCCTGGCGCCAGGCTGATGCCGATGACTCGCTTGGCCACTTCACTCAGCGAGCTGGACAAGACCCGGTCGGTGTTCGTGGTCTGCGCCTCCGGGAATCGCAGCGCTGCCATGACCGACTTCCTCGTGGCGAGCGGGTACGACGCGTACTCGGTGGTCGGCGGCACTACCGCATGGGTCCGCTCTGGCCGGGCTCTCGAGCTTGGCGCCCCGACGGTCGGCTGATCAGCGCAGTTCGGAACGCGGCCTAAGCAGTGTTCCTCCTTCGACAACGAGTTCCGTTCCTTTCCTCTTCCCACACACAGTTATCGGAGTAGCACCCATGTGCCGAGCAACCCGATGCAAGACCTGCGGCAAGACCACGTGGTCCGGCTGCGGGCAGCACATCGCCCAGGTGAAGGCCGGCGTCCCCGCCAAGGACTGGTGCAACGGCCAGCACACTGCGGCCGAGAAGGCCGCCAGCGGTCGAGATCGCGGGTTTTTGTCCCGCCTCTTCGGCCGCTGATCCCCTGAACTGGTGGGGACGCGCCCTCCCCCGAGCGCGTTCCCACCTTCCTGGACCATCGCCTCTAGAGGCCAAGGTGCAGAGAAGCCCCGAGCCACCATGTCGCACCTGTCGGCGCGCGGAACCATTTGGCGTCGCTGACGGTGAGGCTGCCCTCCAGGCTCACACTCCGTTGAAAGCGACCGGTCAGGCCCCGCCGGTCTCGACGGGCATGCCCGCGACGCGCCACTCGAGGACCCCGTCGCTGGCCCGCACGGCGTCGAGCCCCTCGGCGTTGAGGAGGCGGACGGCGTCGTGGGCCAGCACGCAGTACCTGCCGCGGCAGTACGCGATCACCTGGTGATCGCGGGGCAGCTCCCCGATCCGGTCGTTCAGCTCCTCGAGCGGGATGTGGATGGCCCCGGGAAGGTGCCCGGCGTCGTACTCCGGCTCGGGCCGGACGTCGAGGACGACGGCGGCCCCGTCAGCGAGTCGGCGCAGCAGCTCGTCGGTGTCGACGGCGATGGTGTCCTCGGGGCCGAGGTAGGCGCGCCGGGCGAGCTCCGTGTGCGGGCGGTGGGTCTGCGCCACCCGCCTCAGGTGGTCCCAGAGCCCGGCGACCTCGGTCCCGGCGAGCGAGTAGTAGATCCGCCTGCCGTCGCGCCGGGACTCCACGAGACCCGCCTCCCGCAGGGTCTGCAGCTGCGCAGAGCAGGTGCTCGTCCCCAGCCCAGCAGCGTCCGCGAGGCTCTCGACGCTGCGCGGGCCCTGGCTGAGGAGGTCGAGCAGCTCGAGCCTCCCGGGGTTGCCGAGCGCCTTGCCGACCGCGGCGAACTCTGCGAACAGCGCGTCCTTCCCCGCCCGGTCACCCATGCGTGGTCTCCTCGCTGGCCGACGCGGCCGGTCGGTGGTGGGTCTCGTACATGCGCACGGCCACGACGAGCCCGGATGCGGCGGTGAGGGCGGCCACGGTCCACACGGCAGCGGCAACGCCGAGGGCGTCGGCGACGACGCCGGCCAGCAGGGCCCCGGCGGCGAATCCGCCGTCGCGCCACAGCCGGTAGACGCCGACCGCGCGTGCGCGCCAGGCCGGGTGGGCCACGTCGCCGATCGAGGCGAGCAGGGTCGGGTAGACCATCGCCGTCCCGGCTCCGAGGAGCACCGCGGCGACCGCCCACGCGGGGAACGTGTCGGCGAGGGCGATCAGCGCGAGCGCGAGCGCCTGGATCCACATGCCTGCGGCGATGAGCCACTTGCGGCCCCACCGGTCGGAGAGCGCGCCGGTGACGAGCTGGCCGACGCCCCACACGGCGGGGTAGAGGGCAGCGAGGACGCCGATCTCGCCGACCGAGAGGCCAGCGCTGGCGAAGAGGATCGGGAACAGGCCCCAGGCGAGGCCGTCGTTGAGGTTGTTGACCAGGCCGGCCTGGCTGGCCGAGGAGAGAGCGGGCTCCTTGAAGCTGGTCTGCACGAACACCTGACCGTTGGTGAGCTCGCCGCGGAGGTGATCGTGCTTGCCGTCGATCCGGGCGACGTGCCCGGCAGCCTCGAGCCGGGCGTGCTCGCGGGTCTCCTGCACGCCGAGTGTCGACAACCCGAGCCCGAGCGCGGCGAAGGCGATGCCGAGGAAGAACGGCTCCGGCCGCAGCCCGTACGACTCCGCGACGTAGCCGGTGGCCAGCGCGGTCGCGGCGACGGCCGCGTAGCCGGCGGCCTCGTTGAACCCCATGGCGAGGCCGCGACGCGCGGGTCCCACGAGGTCGATCTTCATCACGACCGTCGTCGACCAGGTCAGGCCCTGGCTCACGCCGAGCAGCACGTTGGCGACGATGATCCAGGTCCACGACGGCGCCCAGATCAGCATGAGGGGCACCGGCACCGCGACGAGCCAGCCTGCGACCAGGACCGGCTTGCGGCCGAAGCGGTCCGACCAGGTGCCGGCGAAGTAGTTGGTGGCCGCCTTGGCGATGCCGAAGGCCAGGATGAAGCTCAACCCTGCGGTGTAGGCCGTGATGCCGAACTCTTCCTGGCCGAGCAGTGGGAGCACGGTCCGCTCCTGCCCCAGCATGCCGCCGACCAGGGCGTTCACGACGACGAGCAGGATGAACTGCGCGGCGTTCTGGCGCAGTCCGAGCTCGATGTGACGTCCGGTGCCACCGGTTCGGGTGTCGGCGGTCAATCTAATGCTCCTTCCGGGTGGCGGCTGATGATGGAGCGGAACATACGTCATTCCATGAAATCATGGATAATTAGGCTAGCGAGCACTCTTGGAAGGAAGAGGCGGACCGGGGCGGCAATGGCCGCGCGTCCACTACTGCTTGGCCTCCTTTGTCCTTCCCACGCGGGCCCCCTGCGGGCTCACCCGCTGCCCACGATCAAGAAGACCGCCGGGCACGGACTCCGTGCATATGTGCCACTACTCCCCTGATGGGTGTCAAAGCTCCCATCACAGCGAACTTCACCGCGTTCCAGAAGAAGAGCAGCACCAGGGCGTTGAGGTAGCCCGGGCCACCACCATCGACGGCATTTGCGCACAGGCTCGCGCAGAATAGGTAGGCCGGAACCACGGTCAGCGCGACAGGAGCAGCCCACGCAAGCCCCGGCGGGGTCTGCAGCCAATCCAACGCTCGATTGGACGGTAGGCCAGCGCGCGAATAGCCACGGACTATGGCGCTGAGGGTCCAGAGCAAACCCAGCATGACGATCTCCTTCCAGAGTCTCATCTGCCTACCGGACCCGGCGACGCTGCCGGACGTGGATCGTCTGCGCATGTGGACAATCGCCGAACGGCGGTCTTTTGGTCTTGATCAACCGATGAACTGTCCCGGCACGCGCGCGCTTCCGCTGTACGCGCTGCAGGCTGATAGCTCGCGCTGAACGACGCGAGCTCGGCCGATCGCCCGCCGAGCTTGGGTGGCGTCGAGCTTCTGAGCCTCGGACCGCGGCTCGTCCAGCGCACTTAATGTGACCACCTGGTAGCGATCGCGGTAGGCGGCCACTGTCCTGACGTCGTCCAACCAGCGGCCATGGGCTGCGTCTTCCTTCGGCGGCGTGCCGAGGCGTCTGAGCCAGGGCTCGTTCCTTTTGGCCGCCAAGTCAGCGAGTGCCTTGGCTCGTGACTCCATCAGCGTCTGCCGCGCATGCAAAGCGGCGCTCATCTCCGGGCTCATCGGGCCCTCGGCCAGGGGGATCAATCCGACGATGTAGTTGGGCTCGCCTAGGCCCATCGCGCGTTCGGAACGCGCTGCCCTGCGGAGTCGACCGATCAGTACGGCTCCTACGTCTTGGGCGTCTTGGAGTGATCGCAGTGCGACGAGTGCCGGCAGGAGACGGTCGACGTCATGACGATTCGCCTCGGCACGCCGCAGCGCAGCAGTGAGCGGCCCGAACGAGTCGGATCCGAGCACCGCGTCGAGCTGCTCGTCCGTCAACCCGCAGGTCTCCATCAAGCCGATCCATCGGTCCCGCTGGGCAACAGCAGCGATGGTCTCGTACTCCGCCGCGAGCTGCGCGATGGATGACCACTTCTCTTGCTCCTCGACGATTGTCTGGTGGGCGGACGGTTGTGCTCCCGCGTGCTTTAGCACGCCGAACAACACGGTGCGTGCGCTCACCTCGTCGGACCCCGGCGGGACGTGAACCTCATCTGGCTTGTCCAGCGCGACGTAAGCGATGTTCGCCTCCCTCCCCCGCGTCATGGAGACATAGAGACTCTCGCGAGCGGTCGCAGACGAGACGACGACATGGGAGGTGTCAACGGTGAGGCCTTGGGCGCGGTAAGCAGTAACGGCGTACCCGAGGTCGACGTGCTCCGCGACGTACGCCGCGGTCAACGTGACGGAGCCGGCGCCCGTACCGTCTCTGGACACGGTCATCGAACCGTCCTTGTTCACGTGGCTGACGCGCCAACGGTCGCCATTGCGGACCCATCCCTCTTGCGCGGCGTGTAGGCGGCGGTCATTTCGGCGAGTGATCACGAGATCACCCATCGACGCCCGCGTCCCGTCAGCGAGACTCACCTCGATACATCCACCTGGATCGCCCCCCGCGATGCGGTCGGCGCGAGCGCGGGTGTTGAGGTACGTCACCGTCTCCGTGGCATCCGCCACGAGGATCGCACTACGACCAGACCGGACGTCATCCCTCCACGCGAGGTACGCGGCGTCCATCATCTCTTCGGTAGTGCCCCCACGGACACGGTCGTGCTGGATGTACGTGCCGATGACCTCAGTGCAGCCGAAGCGCAGGTCGAGCGACGCGGCCTTCTCCCACTCGTTGCTGAAGCGGTGGACCTCGGTGAGCTCAGGGGTGTCGGGACGAGATGAGGCCAGGAGGGTGAATGCACCGCCGGCGTTGACGGATTGGAGCTGCGCCCAGTCCCCCACCAACAGCAACTTCGCACCGGCATCGGCTGCGAGAGCCGCGAGTCGGTCGAGAGCCAAGGTGCCGGCCAGTGTGGCTTCGTCGATAATCACGAGCTGTCCCTGCTGGAACTGCGCCCGCCCGCGGTCGTACTCGTGGAGCCACTTGGCGGTGTTCTCGCACCCGATGCCGAGGTCTTCGGCAAGCACCTGAGCGGCGAGAGCGCTCGGAGCGAGGCCGACGACACTGTTCTCCCCTTGCGCCTTCGTCCAGGCTGTCTTCAGGGCGTGCATGGCGGTGGTCTTACCGGCGCCGGCCGGACCGACGAGAAGGTCGACCTGCCGCCCGGACACGGCGATCCGCGCGAGAGTCTCGACCTGCTCAGCACTCAACAGGTGTTGCGTGCGAGCCACGCGCTCGATGACATCCCGGCTGACTGACGGAGCCGTGAGGTCGGTCGATCGAGCCAGCAACCGGTCCTCGGCCGAGAGCAGCGCCTCGGACGTGAAGACCATCGAGTGCCGCGGTCGGAACACGGACGAGCCGTCCTCTCGCCGGAAGACCTCGGGGCTGGTTGCCAACTCCGGTGGAGTCAGCGACTGCGACTGACCTTTCGCAACGTCGACGACCATCCCAACTACTGCTTCGCGGTCCTCGACACTGGCAAAGCGCCACCCCATCGTCTGTCGGGACGCCTCAGCCCAAAGGTTCCAATGTCGCCACGTCGAACGCTTTTCGCTGACCGACCTGACCACCGAGGCGCCCAGCGCGGCAACGACGTCGAGCGGGATGTCATCGGCCCGCAGAGTTGGACGGGCGACCGGACCGGCTGTGATTGTGCGGGCCCAATCAATTGCGCTGACACCCAGAATCGGGTGCGCCCGTTCCCGCCATGCGGTGGTGAGGTCGAACAGCGATCGGATGACCTTCTCGGGACGCGTGACAAGCGTCGCCTTCGCTCGCAGCTCGATGATCCGCGTCGCGGATGGGCGACGCCCGTGGCGGGCAACGTACTCCCGGACCAGACGGTCGGCCTCCTTGTCAACCATGCGCGAGCGACCTGAAAACTCGTGGATCAGCGATTCCGGGACGGACACCAGCTCCCAGGCAGCGTTGTGGTTCTTGCCCCTGTCGCGCTGCTCCCACTCGATCCCGAAAGTGAGTGTCATCCGGTCTGCGAGCACGGCGTTGTAGTGCGCAGACATGGCGACGACACCGGCGTGCAGTGGTCGTCCGTCCAGACTGCGCCAGCGCCCGTCCTCCGCGGTCTTGACCTTGTTGGAGATGACGACGTGCGTGTGGAGCTGCGGGTCACCAAGACGTGAATCCCAGTGGTCGTACGCCGTCGCGACGATCCCGACGATGTCGGCCTGGGCCACTGCGCCGTCGCCGGCGGCCACTCCTCTCCGCGTGGCGGCGACCTCGCGCTCGAGGAACGCGACTACTTCGTCTAGGGCCTGGTGATGAGCCTCGAGGATGAGTGCCTGGGTTCCCGAGTCCGCGACTCCCCAGAGCGCGGAGACTGACTTGGGGACGCTGAAGGTGAAGTCGTAGCCAGCGACGGCACGTCGTGTGCCAGCAGCCACTTCTTCGTGCGCGATGGTGGCCGCAGCCTCGATGCGCTGTTCGGTGCTGAGGTCACGAGGAAGCCTGGATACCCGAGCCGCGACCCGGGCCCTCACCCCGTCGTATTCGGGGAACGCCCGACCCAGCGGGTCGCCAGTCATCGGGTCTCGACCTGTACCGAGCAGCAGTGCGAGTTGTTGGGCGTCACTTCGTCCCCTCGCCTGATCTCGCCGTTGCCGAGCGCGTGGAGCCCTGAGCCGAGCCATCGGCCTGGTGGCGTGCCCGCCTCCGTGTAGTACCTCGTGAGCGGAGTAGCAGCGCCCATGTCGCGATCTCCACGGACCACGCTTTTGAGCAAATAGTCGTAGCCCCGGCCCGCCGACATCACCCGCATCGAGACGGTCACTCACGCACCTCCTTGGCATGCAGGTGCCGAAGTTGTTCCAGAGGCGGCCAGGCGGCTAATTGTCCACAGGCCGCAGACCCACAGAGCCCACCTCGTTCTGCAAACGGTGTATGTCGAGAAGGACGACGTGCAGGGCGAGGACGGGCGGACGGATGTGGACCGGCGATCGCACCTGGAGGGCAGCGAACAGATCAGTCAGGAGCGAGGAAGGAAAATCATGGGAGACAGTTGCGTGGGACGAGTAGTCAGTGCGTCAATTGGTCCTGACGGAGTTCAATCCGGAAGTCACAAAGTTCTCCGCCAATTCCTTCTCGGGGCGCCCTCGTGAGGGAAGTCAGGAACTCGGCGATGACGATCTCACGGGTAGCCCACGCACTCGCGACTGCAGCACTCCTGCTGGCCGCAGTGACTGCCTGCGCCGACGACGAGCCGGGCCCACCCGCAAGTGACCCGCCGAGCACAGCCGACCCCGTCTCACCGCCGGCGACCTCCGCAACGACGCCCAGGACCAGCAGCGAAGCAGCCGCTGCGGACGCGTCGGCACTGGTGCGGTCCTTCTATGCCGTTCGCGACGAGCTCCGCACGGACCCGGCGGTGAAGCTCACCAAGCTCCGCAGCGTCGCCATCGGCGGGGAGCTCTCTGCTCAAAGAACCTTGTTCGCCCGAGAGCGCGAACAGGGCCAGCACCAGACCGGCCACACGAAGATCGCCGAGCTCACGGTTGAGGGAGTCGTATTGGACAACTCTGATCCCGAAGGCGGTCGGGTACCCACGGTCCAGGTTGACGTTTGCTACGACGTCGGGGGCGTCGACATCCTCGACAGCAAAGGAACGTCGGTTGTCAGCGATGACCGACCCGACACCGGGTGGATTCGCTACTTGGTCTCCAACTACAACTTTGAGGCGGACCCGCGGGGTTCGTGGCGTGTCGCCTCGAGCCAGAATCTCGAGCGCCCGCCATGCGATCGCGCATAACGCGAGTCTTGACTCTCCTCATGGTCATGGCACCTCTGCTGCTGCTTGCCCCGGCCCCGGTCTTCGCGGACACCGAGTGCCAGGTCAATGACCCGCAAACCGGTGTCTGCCTCGTCTGGGTGGAGGTGCCCGGAACTCCCAGCACCCCCGGTGAAGAAGGTGATGACGTTCCGGTGGAGACGGGCGGCGGGGAGTCGTGCGTGTGGGATGGCACGGCTCTCGGTATCACGCAGCCCCCGCCGGGGCCGGTGCCGTGTTCGTCGGATGCGGGCTACTGGTCCAACGGCTTGAACTGTTACATCCAGCTGGCGACGCCGGTGCCACCCGCTGGAGACCCCGCCTGGCAGGGGCACGAACCAGGCGACGGCGCCGTCTACCACTGCTACCAACCGCAGACCGGGATCCTGGTCTACCTCTGGTCGCAGGATCCGCCCCCCGACTCAGGCACCACGCCGACGCCTGGCGAGGTCGCCCGGCTCGCGATCGAGGACATGCAGCTCAAGGCGATCAACATCGGGCTTGCCCCCGAACCCGGCCCGGGCAGCGTAGGTCTGGTCGGGATGCCGGTCTGGATGTGGGCCGCAGGCCCTGACGACCACACGTTCGGGCCGATCACAGCGAGCGCATCGGCCGGCGGGATCACGATCACTGCCACGGCCAGGGTTCACAGGGTCACGTGGGACATGGGTGATGGCACCGAGGTGGTGTGTCGTAACGCGGGAACGCCGTACAAGGCGGAGTACGGCAGGAAGCAGTCGCCCACCTGCGGCCATGTCTACGCGACGTCGAGCTCGCGGGAGCAGGACGGCAGGTTCACCGTCACGGCGAGCTCGGACTGGGTCGTGGCGTGGACGGGGGCTGGGCAGTCGGGGGTGATCCGCCTGAACGGACTACGGCGATCGGTCGCGGTTGCGGTCGGGGAAGCGCAGGTGCTCGTGCAGTAGCGGGCGCCGCGACCGGAGAGGTATCGAACATGACCAGCACCACCACGAGGAACGGTAGGAGCGTTGAGCGCGGGTCGACCCCTCCCTCCCCTCCACTCGTACCGCCTCCCAAGCTCCGGCGTCGGCCGGCATTGGTGGCGGGTGCTGTCGCCGCGATCTGTGTCGGGGCACTGCTCGCCGCTTGGGCCTGGACGTCGACCACGAACACGCAGGAGGTCCTGGTCGCGCGGTCCACCATCGAGCGCGGCTCACTGATCACGGAAGACGACCTCGCGCGGGTCCGGATCAGCGCTGATCCAGCCCTCTCCCCCGTGGCCGCCTCGGCGTTCAACGACCTTGTCGGGAAGCGGGCCGCGCTCGACATCGCTGAGGGCGGGCTGATCACGGCTGGGGCCACCACGACGGAGTCGGTTCCAGGGGACGGCGCTTCGATCGTCGGGGTTGCTCTCTCCGCAGCTCAGTCCCCAGGGATGGCGCTGCAGGCTGGTGACGTGGTGCGGCTCGTAGTCACCCCGCCACCGGGTGGTGAGCCGTCGTCAGGCCCTCCGGCGTTCAACGATGCTGAGGTCGTGGGGGTCAACTACGACCCCGAGAGCGGAGTCATGGTCGTCGACGTACTGGTCCCGCATGCCGATGCCACCGTGCTCGCCGCACGTGCCGCCACCGGCAACGTCGCGCTCATCCTCGATTCGCGGGAGAGGTGAGGTCATGGCCGTCATCGCGCTCACCTCGGCGTCCGGGTCGCCGGGTGTCACCACGACCGCACTGGGCCTGACGCTCCTCTGGCCGCGACCTGTGCTGCTGGTCGAGGCCGATCCGACGGGAGGCTCGGGGCTTCTGTCGGGTTTCTTCCGCGGCACACGGGAGTACGAGTCCGGGCTGATCGAGCTCGCCTTGTCGTCGTACGACATCTCCGACGCGCTACCGGGCGTGGTCCAGCCGATCGTTGGCTCGACGGCGGGGTTCATCGCTGGCACCCGATCTCACGCTCAGTCGGCGGGACTGCGCGACCTGTGGCAGCCACTGTCGGGAGCGTTGGCCGATCTCGACACGACCGGGCAGGACGTGATCGTCGACTCCGGACGTCTCGGTCTGGTCGGGGCGCCCGAACCGCTGCTCGCGAACGCAGACGTGTCACTCCTCGTCACCCGGACCACGCTCCCCGCCCTGGCTGCGGCGAGATCGTGGTCCGAGACGGTGAGGAAGGCCACGGCATGGCGTGATGCATGCGCCCTGCTCGTGGGTGAGGGCCAGCCCTACTCCCGCAGGGAGGTGGCGTCCGTGCTGGGACTGCCGGTGGTGGGCGCTGTCGCCGAGGACAGAGACGCCGCAGCCGTCTACCACCGTGGAGCCGCTCCCCCGCGGCGCTTCGAAACCGGTCCGCTCGTACGGAGCCTGCGGGCGACAATCGAGGCGATCCAGGCACGCATTGCTAGCGAGCGCACCGAGCTGGCGGAGGCCACTCGATGACCAGCCGGGCTGAGATCGACACCCCCGTCGAGGCGGCCGACGTCACCAGGCTGCCGCTGTTTGCCCAGACGATCCCGCCGCTCGGAAGCCCCGTGGTTGGACGTGAGCCGGCAGGCGTCAACCCCCCGGATCCGTCACAAGCATCAAACCTCGACTGGGGTTTGGTGGCCGCACTGCGTGCTCAAGCCTCCGAGCAGCTGAGCCAGTCGATCGCTGCCGATCGGGCTCGACTCGGTCCAGCATCACAGCAGGAGCTCGGCCGCTCCATCGTGCTGGAGCTGATCGACAGCGCACTGGCCGACGAGGTCAACGCCGGTGGCACAGCCTGGACGATCGCCCATCAGGACGCCATGGCCCGTGCGGTCTTCGACGCACTGTTCCGGCTCGGTCGTCTCCAGCCGCTTGTGGACGACGACCGCGTGGAGAACATCATCATCACCGGGCACGACCGAGTCATGCTCGAGCTCATCGATGGTTCCGTGACCCGAGGATCGGCCGTCGCGGACTCCGACGAGGAGCTCATCGACTTCCTGGTCTTCCTCGCCTCCCGTAGCGAGGTCAATGCCCGCGGATTCTCCGAGGCCCAGCCGAAGCTGCACCTGCGCCTCGACGGCGGTGCCAGGCTCGCCGCTGCGGCGTGGGTGACTCCTCGGCCGTCGGTCGTGATCCGCCGCCACCGCCTGATGAGCATCACGCTCGATGAGCTCGTCGACCGAGACATGCTTTCACCGGTCGCGGCCTCCTTCCTCCGTGCCGCCGTACGTGCTCGCAAGAGCATCGTCGTGTCCGGCAGTCAGGGAGCCGGCAAGACCACGTTGGTGCGCGCCTTGTGTGCCGAGATCGACTCGCTCGAGGCCATCGGAACCTTCGAGACCGAGTACGAGCTGCACCTCCACGAGCTCGATCGCCACGAGATCGTCCACGCCTGGGAGGCCCGACCAGGCTCAGGCGAGCGGGGCCTCGACGGCAGGCAGGCCGGGGAGTTCACCCTCGACGAGGCCTTGGTCGACTCATTCCGCTTCAACCTGTCGCGCCAAATCGTCGGCGAGGTCCGAGGCAGAGAAATCTGGGCGATGATCAAGGCGATGGAGTCCGGGACTGGATCCATCTCCACCACCCACGCCTCGGACGCGGTGGCAGCCGTCCGCAAGCTGGTCACCTGCGCGATGGAGGCCGGGCCCCACGTCACCCACGGCTTGGCGACCAGCAAGCTCGCCGCCACGATTGACCTGATCGTGCACCTCGACCTGCGCACAACGGCCTCCGACGGGGTCTCACATCGACATCGCCAGGTAGCCGAGATCATTGCCATCGAACCTGGTGAACGCGATACCGGCTACGCCACCACGCACGTCTTCACCCCCGACCGCAGCGGTAGGGCCGCGCCAGCGGTGTTGCCCGACGCCTACCGGAGCCTGGTTGCTGACGGCTTCGATCTCTCCGGCTTCCTCGCCCAGCAGGACGCACGGCCATGATCGTCCTCGTCCCTGCACTCAGTGGCGCGCTGATCGTGGCCGGAATCCTCGGACTCGTCGCCGGTCTACGACGCGTGGAGATCCCCGCCCCCAAGCCATCAACGGCGCGCTGGGGACGGCTCGGTGGCATGTCCCGCCGAACGCGGACCCTTATCGCGGCGGGTGTGGTGTCCGGGCTGGTGGCATTCTTGGTCACCGGGTGGGCCCTCGCCCTCGTCGCCCTCCCGGTTGCTGTCGTCGGTCTGCCGACCCTGCTCGCCTCGCCGCCCGCAGCTGCTCGCATCCGCCGGCTGGAGGCGATGGAGGAATGGACCCGCGCCTTGTCCGGCGTGCTGACGGTCGGCGTCGGTCTCGAGCAGGCCCTCGTGGCCACGTTGCGGTCGACCCCGGACGCGATCGCTCCCGAGGTGACTCGCCTGGTGGCCCGGCTGCGTGCCCGCTGGGTCACCGAGGACGCCATCCGAGCCTTCGCCGACGAGCTCGACGACGCCACCGGCGACCTCGTCGCAGCCAATCTGATCCTCGGAGCCCGCCGCCGCGGCGCCGGGCTGGCAGCCGTGCTCGAAGGACTGGCCGAGTCGGTCGCAGCCGACGTACGCGCCCGCCGCCAGGTCGAGGCGGACCGGGCCAAGCCTCGCTCGACGGCACGGTGGGTCACCATCATCAGCGTCGGCGTCCTCGTGATCCTCGCGGTCTCGGGGACGTACGTCGAGCCGTACCGCAGCCCGTTCGGTCAGGTCATCCTCGCGGTCCTGCTCTCGGCCTACGTCGCCACACTGGTGTGGATGCGGCAGATGGCGATCGGTCGTCCACTCCCCCGCTTCCTTGATCACCAGCCGGGAGCGAACCGATGACGACTGGGCTGCAGCTCGCGTTGCTCGCGGGAGCCATGGTCGGGCTGGGCCTCGTCCTCCTGGCGGCCCGACTGATGCCGGCGGAACCCGACCTCGCCGACGCCCTCCGCCGCTTGACGCCGACCCGCGCGCCCCGGGCAGACACATCAGGATCCGCGGCCGCGGGCAAGGAACGCATCGGGGTCTGGGCGATCCGCGCGCTCCCTCCCGGCGTGTGGGTCCGCACCCCCACACGGGAGCTCGCGCTGCTGCGAGTCCCGCTCGCACGGTTCTACGGGGACAAGATCGTCTTCGCGTTCCTCGGATTGCTCATCCCACCCCTCCTCGCCGCCTTCCTCGAGTTCCTCGACCTCGGGCTCCCGCTGACGATCCCCGCCTTCGCGTCCCTGGGGTTGGCCGTGGTGATGTTCTTCCTGCCCAACTACAACGCCATCGATGAGGCGAAGAAGGCGCGCCTCGAGTTCACTCGCGCCCTCGGCGCCTACATCGGGCTCGTCGCTCTGGAGCGCAACAACGGTTCGGGTGTACGCCAGGCCATGGAGGCAGCGGCCGAGATCGGGGACTCATGGGTCTTCCAACGCCTCAACGAAGAGCTGACGCGCTCCCGATGGTCAGGGCTCCCACCCTGGGAGGCCCTGCACACCCTGGCCGACGAGCTCGGACTCCCCGAGCTGGACGACTTCGCCGACATCATGCGCCTGTCCGGTGAGGAAGGTGCCAGCGTGTACGCCAACCTGCGTGCCCGCTCCGCAGCGATGCGCACCGCGATGCTCAACGACGAGCTCACCCAGGCCAACGCAGTCGGCGAGCGGATGACCATCCCCGGCTCATTGCTGGGCGTCATCTTCATGGCGCTGCTCGTCGCCCCGTCGCTGCTCCGGATGTTCGGCAACACCTAACCCAGAACGAACTCGAAGGAAGGAAGCAAACGATGCTCCAGATCTGCACTGCACTGATCAGGCTCAAGATCGAGCTGACTGCCCGGGCAGACCCTGACGAGCGTGGCTCGGTCACCACCGAGCACGTCCTGTGGGCCGTGGCCGTCATCGGGATCGTGGCCATCGTCGTCGCGGCGGTGAGGACCTATGTCACGACGCAGGCCGGCAACATCCAGTAGGCGCAGCGACCGCGGCTCCGCCACCATCGAGCTGGTCATCCTGCTGCCCGCACTGTTCGCGGTCATGTTCATCGGAGTTCAGGCCGCGCTCTACCACCATGCCCGCGAGGTGGCGATCGCCGCCGCCCAGGAGGGGGCTCGCACAGCCGCAGGCGAACACGGCAGCGAAGCCGCCGGCTCCACGGCCGCGACGTCATTCGTCGCCGATGCTGGCGGTGACGACGTCCTGGCCGATGTCGCCGTCTCGACGAGCCGCTCCGCCGGCACCGCGGTCGTCATCGTGACCGGACGCAGCCTCAGCGTCGTTCCCGGCTGGAACCCCGTCGTACGGCAACGCGCCAGCATGCCGGTCGAGAGAGTGACTGCGCCCTCCGGTGAGTTCACGAATACTGAAGGGTCTAGCGGTGGGAACTGACGGCTTCAGCCTCTCACGCAGCGCCGCGGTGGCCGCGGGTTCGCGAACCCACGCCACCAGGGGCAGCTACGGATGCTGCCCGGCGGTCGAGACGGCGCTCGAGGAGCAGCCACGATTGGTCAGCACTCACCGCGGGCGGACTCGTCGGAGCCTGGTTGCGGGGTCAGCTGATGAGGGTCCGATGGTCGCGCACCCAGGCGATCTCGGCGGCGTCCTGCTCGAGGGCGCCCTCGGCGACCCAGGTGCGTTGTGGTTCCTGTCCCTGCTCGGCGAGAGCTCGAACGAGATCGCTTGTCGCTTGCATGCGCTTGGTCACGGCGTCGACGACGTCGAATGCCGGCAGATTGCCGTAGGCGTCGAGGAAGACCTGGATCCTGTGGTTCCTGTCTGGGACCTCCGGGAAGTGATGCCATTCCAAGGCGAGTTCGTCGGAGCGGAGCGGAGCGAACCACTGCAGGGCGTATGCGACGTCGTCGATGCGGGGGGCGGGGTGGAGGTAGTCCCAGTCGATCAGGGCGACTGCCTCGTTGTCGTGCCAGATGAAGTTCCATGGTCCGGGGTCGCCGTGGCAGTAGACGATGTCGTCGCCGGGCACGCTTGGCGCACCCCACACGGCATCGGTGGGCGGGGTCCAGTCACGACCCGCTTCGTGGATCCGCCTCAGGAGGCGGGCGGCGGAAGCGAGGCCTTGGTCGGTGTGCTGGTGGTACCAGCCCTCGCCCCCGTCGGCGCCTGCGATGAATCGCAGTGTCTCGACGCCATCGTTGACACCCAGAGGCTCAGGAACGCAGTCGAGGCCTTGGCTTCGCAGATGGCGCAGAAGGCTGTGCACGGTGCTCGTGCCGTCAGCGGCTGGCCGACTCACTACTTCGCCATCAATCCCTATGGGGCGGAATTCCTCGTTGACCTGCTCGGCGCGAGCGCCTGCTTCGAGTGCGTCGTCCATGGCCGCACTCTTGTTGACAGCGGGGCAGCTCCGCAACGGAGTTTCCTGCGTTGCTCAATCGACAGGTCGGATCTGGCGAGGCACTTCGTCGGAGAGCCCGGGCAAGGGCTGCGCGCCGTCAACCTCAGGGCTTGGGAGGTAGCGCAAGGCTGCACCGACGGTTATCCCGAAGAGCTCGCAGATGCGTCGCAGGTCCCCGTCGGTGGCGGTCACTTCGTGGAGGATGCGGTCGTCGCGCATCACGCTGACGGGTACGTCCAGGGTCAGGCTGACCCAGTTGAATCCGACAGGGATGAGCTTGCCGGCGTTGCGGTGGTTGATGAACAGGTAGGGGTTGGCGCTGTTGGGCCAGCGGCGAGCGCGGTGGTCGAGCCAGGCTTCGATGCGGACTCGGACTGGTTCGGCGAGCGGGATCGTGCGGTTCCCGAGGTTGAGGCGGCCGTCCCTGAGGTCGGCGAGGTGCACGAAGCGGACCTCGCGGGTGCGAGCGCCGTGGAAGGCCGCGAGCGCGGCTATGGCGGCGCAGGCTGGGTTGGGCGAGTTCAGGGCGCGCTGGATTGTTGCGGTGTCCAGCGGCAGGGGTTGGCGACGTTCGTGTCCTCCGGTGCGGATGCGAGCGATCGGGTTGACGAAGAGAACCTTGCGGGCTTTGAGCAGGGTGAGGATCGAGCGGAGTCCGGCGCCCATAGTCGAGCGAGGGTTGCCGGCACCGGGCAACACCGCACGTACGTCGGCCGAGGTGATCTCGCGCAGCGACTCGATGCCTTCCTCGGCCCAGAAGGTGAGGGCTGGCAGTGCCCAGCGCAGGTAGAGCCTGATCGTTTGTTGATCGCGTGGCTTGCGTCGGGGCGGGGTCGTCGATCCGTTGAGCATCACGTCGAACCATTCGGTCAGCTCGGTGCGCATCTGCGTGGGCAGGTGGGCGGTGGTGGTTTCGAAGGAGGCGTGGATGGCGGGTTGACGGTCATCGAGCATGACGCCGGCGGCGGTGGCGACGTCGATGACCGGGATCGCCGTCAGTCCGATCTCTTGAAGCCGCATGGCGTCGGTGGCCAGGAGCATGGCGCCCGGGGTGTCCTGCGTGAGCTGCAGGACGCGCATCGAGCGTTGGGTGCGGTGGATCGTCGACTTGGGCCAGCCGTGGCGGCGGGCATGGTCGAGGACTGCGGCGTCGAGGAAGGTTGCCATCTGCTCGTGCGGCGGGTCAGGCAGCCGTTCGGTGGACAGTTCTCGATCCAGGGCGCTGGTGAGGTCGCGGGGCATGTCGAACAGCGCGAGCTGGATTTGCTCGACCGGGTAGAACTTGATGGTCTTCAGACGATTGGCACGGTCTGTGTGGAGAGGCCGAGGGTTGGGCTTGTTGAGCCGGCGAACGTTTCCCCCGCGGATCCTGGTGGGCTGCCAGGGCATGTTGGCGAAGTAGAGCTGCTGCCCGCCTGCGTTGGCGTCATCGACGGTGGTGCCGAGGAAGATGCTCATCTGCCGGTCGCACAGGTTGCACACTCGATCGAAGTTGACTCTGAGTGCGCGGCGACAGAGACGGCACGTTCCGTCCGGGAGTCGGGCGCGCCAGCTGTGGCAGCGCCAGCACAGCCACTTGTGCTTGCGGATGACGCCCCAGGAGTGGCAGTCGCGGCAGCTGTCGACGCGTTGGGGGGCACCCAGGTGGCAGCGGGTGCACATGCCTTGGGAGTAGTAGTCGACGCCGAACGGGTACCCCAGTGGGCCGTTGCCGGACTCGCAACGGGTACAGCCGGGCGGTTGGAACGGACCGCCTGGCAGGCACTGGTAGCAGTAGTCGACGCGCGGGTTGGTCCACGCGGCAGGACGTTCGCGGCAGCCAGTGCAGGGTTTTGGCTGTTTGGCGCTGCTCACGCAGGCGGTCGGGTGCGGTTACGCCCGAGTCGCGGCTGGACTGTCGAAGCTGACGGAAGTCCGCTGGCTGGCTGGTCGACGCCGTCGGCTGTCTTCGCGGACCGGCGTGCGGCGACCTTGGCCGGTTCACGGACCAGCAGCGTCGACGGCTCGCAGTCCAGGACCGCGCAGATCACGTCGAGGTCCTCGAGCCGGATGGTGGTCGGGGTTCCGGTCCACAGTGCCGACATCTTCCCTGCGGAGATCTCGAGACCGGCGTCGGCCAGCCTGCGGCGTAGTTCGGTGGATTTCCAGATGCCGCGTTCGGCGGCGGCCATGCGCAAGTTCCACTGCATCGGTTCATCGCTCCTTCGGATCGGATGGCAGGTCGAAGCGGTCGGTGAGGCGCTTGTTGGCTTCGGCCCAGGCGTGCTCGATGTGGTCGTCGTGGACGTGGACGTAGACGGTGGTGGTCTTGAGCCACTCGTGGCCGAGGAGCTCTTGGACGGCTTTGAGGGCCAGGCCGCGGTGGTAGAGCGACGTGGCGCAGTAGTGGCGCAGAACGTGCGGGGTGAGGCGTTGTTGCCAGGCCGGCAGCCAGCGTTCGACGGCGCTGACCAGTCCGGAGCGCAGGGTGTCGGCCCCGGCCCTGGTAGGGCGACCGGTCATCGGGTCGTGTCGCTCGCTCGGCAGCAGCGGCGCATCGGGGGCGTCCCAGTCGTCCCCGAACTGGTGGCGTACGTCGGTCAGCCACCAGTGCAGCAGGTCGTCGATGCCGTTGATGGCCGGCACCAGCCGGGTCTTCGGCCCGCGGCCGCAGGAGCCCTTGCCAAACCGGACGTGGAGCTTGCCGTGCTCACCGAGGTCGGGACGCCAGTCGCGCAGGTCGAGCATCACGGTCTCGTTCAGCCGCAGGCCAACCCGGCGCCACAGCGAGGCGGCCATGTAGTCCCGGGCCGCCGTGAGGTACTTGCGCTGATCGGGCAGCGCGTCGCCCCAGCAGGTGAAGAGGGTGTCGACTTCGTCGTCGCTGGGCGGCACCCGCACCGCCCGTGTCCAGGCGCTGGCCGGACGGTTGAACTCGTCGATCGGCTGGTCGACCACGACACCGGTCAGGGCGTGGATGTCCCCTTGGTAGCGGGCAATCATGAACTCGAAGAACCGCGCCACCGACCCCGCCCTGCCTTCCACTGTGGATCGCGACAGACCACGGTCGCGTCGCAGCCAGGTCAGGTAACGGTCGGCTTCCGATCCCGTCGCGGTCCACACGGGCCCACCGATGAACCGCGCGAACTCGATCACCGCGGAACGTTCGGCGTCGATGTACCCGTCAGTCAGGCCCGCTCCCACCATCGCCAGCGCGTGCTGATCGACGACCTCCTGCTCGAACTCCTCGACATCGGACGCCGACGTGAGTCGGCGCGGCGAGTCGAGCGAACGTACTACCGCCAGCGTCATGCGCGGCCCTTGGGATCACAAATCCGATGCACATGCCATGAATATCACGACTCGTTCAGGAATCTCGAACTATTGTCGAAGATCCATAGGAGTCCCCAATGGAGTGGCTGAGCAGCAACAACGGCCCCGGCAGGAACTCAGCGGGTCGACGAACTCACGGCACTAGGGACACCATGAAATCCCCGGGGGGCCCCCCAACCAGCAGGAATGGCAGCGAAGGTGGATCCGCATCGGTCGAGGCAGCGATTGCCGTGCCCGCATTCGCGATGTTCGTGGGCCTGATCATCTTCGGTGGCCGTACGACGGTTGCCCACCAGGCCGTCGAGTCGGCAGCTGTGGACGCCGCCCGATCCGCGTCGCTTGCACGAACCAGGTCGACGGCCGAGACCGCCGCCACCGCAGCCGCCACGAACAGCCTGGCGAATCAGGACGTGGCCTGCGTGAAGGTCACCGTCAAGGTCGACACCGCCGCTTTCGCCGCTGCAGTAGGCCAGAACGCTGCTGTGCACGTCACCGTCGGCTGCCTGCTGGACCTTGAGGATCTCGCTGTGCCGGGAGTACCAGGTAAGCGCACCGTCGAAGCGAGAGCAAGTAGCTCTCTCGACACGTGGCGGGAGCGCTCATGATCCGCGATGAGGATGGCTCGATAACACTGTGGATGGTCACCGCGAGCTTCGCGATGATGATGCTCGTCGGGCTTGCCGTCGACCTCGGCGGGCAGGTCCACGCCCAACAGCGCGCCCACAACGTCGCTGGCCAGGCTGCGCGCGCCGGCGGCCAGGAAGTACAGGCCGCACCGGCAGTCCAAGGACGCTACGTGGCCATCAACGCTGCGGCCGCGCGCAACGCAGCTCGGGACTATCTCTCCACCGCCGGTGTCAACGGGACTGTGTCCATCACCGACGGCACCACCATCACCGTGAACGTCACCGACACCTATCGCCCTAAGTTCCTGAGCATCATCGGCCTCGGCGACCTGCCCGTCACGGGTGAGGCCTCGGCACGACTGATCCGCACCGTCGCAGGGAGCGAACAATGACCCCGCCCACCCTCCGCCAGAGACTCCACGGACTCGCGGCCACGCTCGTCATCCTGCTGCTCGTGATCGGCACGCCCCTCATGCTGATCGCGATCGGCGCCCACCCGTGGGACACCGAGTTCAGCGAGCTCGGACTTCTGCTTTCCGCCCCAGACGACGGCACCCTCGCCCTCACCGTCATCGCCATGGCCGCGTGGACGGCGTGGATCGTGGTCGCAGTCTCGGTGGTCGTCGAAGGCGTCGCTCTCGTACGCGGAGTGCCGGCCCCGTCGCTTCCCGGGCTCAGCCTCCCGCAGCACGGTGCCAGCCAACTCGTCGCTGTGGCCGCGCTGTTGTTCATCGCAAGTCCGACAGTTTCCTTGGCGGTCTCGCCTGCGCCCGTCCACGCGGTCTCCGCGGCGCCCGTCCCGCACACGCCGCACCTGGGGTCCGCCGACGCTGCGCCCGTCCTCGCCGAGTCAGCGCCCGCCCCGACCGGTGTCTCGGCAGCTCCAACGCCCGTGAGCATCGACTACACCGTCAAACGGGGCGACAGCTTGTGGCGGATTGCCGAACGCATGCTCGGCGAGGGTGGGCGCTACACCGAGATCGTCGAGCTGAATCGCGAGGTGCTCCACGGGAGACCCGACTTCATCGTCGCTGGCACTGTGCTCAAGGTCCCTCACGAAGCGGACTCCTCTGCCACCGACCAGCCGGTAGAGCAGTACGAGGTGCAACCCGGTGACACACTCTCCGAGATCGCTGAAACGCAGCTGGGCGACCCGCTGCGCTACCCGGACTTGTTCGAGGCATCGCGCGACACGATCCAGCACAACGGGGCACACCTGACGGACCCCGACCTGATCAAGCCCGGCTGGACGATCACGATCCCCGACACCACGCATCGCGGCGGCAAGACCGGGGCACCTCAAGACCAACTACCGGAAGTCGTCGTCCCACCGCAGGTGCAGCCCACCCCTGAGGTCGACCCGACCCGTGCAGCTGTGCCGGAGCCCGACCCGACGCCTGCGGCGGAAGCGACGTCCCCAGCAGTCGACGAGACCGCTACCCCCTGGCTGCTGCCGGGCCTGACCGGCGCCGGCGCACTACTCGCCGGTCTGGTCCTGCTCGCGGTGCGAGCCCACCGCAACACCCAGCTCCGGTACCGCCGCCCCGGCCAGACCGTCGCCGCTCCCCCGCCGGAGCTGCGCGCCGTCGAGAAGACAGCGATGCACGCGGGAGCCCCGATGACAGCAACCATCAAGCAGCTCGACCAGGCATTGCGAGCGCTCACCGCCGACATGGCGGCCGCAGGGCTCGCCATCCCACGCCTGGTGCGGGCGGTCCTCGCCGACAACACGGTCACACTCCATCTTGCTGAGGACTCCGAGCTCCCTGCTCCGTGGACGGGCGCCGGTGAGGTCTGGGCGACCCGGTTGCGCGCGGAGGGGCCGACGACCGACGTGCTCGCCCCGTACCCCCTGCTCGTCTCAATCGGCCAGGACGAAGCACGCGGACTTCACCTCCTGAATCTGGAGGCGTTCGGTGTGGCGGGCCTAAGCGGGGACACCGACGCTGCGACAGCCCTCGCACGCCACGTGGCCGCGGAGCTGGCACTCAACCCGTGGTCGGTGCTCGTCGACGTCAACGTCATCGGCTTCGGGCAGGAACTGGCCGAGCTCGACACCCTGCGCCTTCATCACCACGACAACGGGGACAAGGTCATCACCTCGATCGCCGAGAACCTCGTAACCGCCCAGGAATCAGGCTCCGACGAGCCCGATCCGTTCTGGACAGTAATCACCACCGGGGACGGTGCGAGCGAACTCGCGATGCTGCTCACTACCACAACGACCGCTCGACTGGGCGCTGCCCTCGTGACTGTCAACGCGCCCGTGCCCGGATCGCTCGTCGTCGAGGTGGACAGCCGCGGACGCCTGCTCGCGCCCGCCCTCGGTCTGGACCTACAAGCCGCCGGACTCACCACCCTCGAAGCGTCGGCGTGCGCGGCCATTGTCGATCTCACCCGCGAGAGCGAAGCAATACCCATCCCGACCACCACCTCGGCCCCTGACGGGTGGCGGGCACTGACAGATCACGCAGGAGCTGTTCGCCCCGACCTAGCAGGCGCCCGCGCGGTTCACGGAGTCAGCGAGGGCTCGCTTCTGCCACGGCCGGTCGAGGAGTACCTCGACGCTGCCGCCACCACAGCCGAGGACGTGTTCACCCTCGCTCCGGTAGTTCCCGCACAGGTGCGCAGGCAGGTCGAGCAGTCCGACCCCACCCTGGACCAGGACGTTGCCGACTGGTTCGACAGCGAAAGCGTCCGCCCCCGCTTAGCCCTGCTGGGCCCGGTCAGCGCTCGCGCGTACGGCGTGGTCGCCCCGGCGATCACCAAGCGCAGGCCCTACTTCGTCGAGCTGCTCGCCTTCCTTGCCCTGCACCCCGAAGGCGTCACCGGCACTGCAGTGGCCGATGCCTTCTCAATCGCAGGCTCGCGAGCAAGGACTGACCTCGGCTCGCTGCGTGCTTGGCTAGGGGACAACCAGCGGACCGGCCACGAACACCTGCCGCCGGCAAACGACTCCCCGACCTTCCGAAAGACCGGAGTGAAGGCCTACCAGGTCCAAGACGTGCTCGTCGACCTCGACCTCTTCCGCCGACTACGAGCCCGAGGGGAAGTCCGTGGCGTTCAGGGCATCGTCGACCTCAAAACTGCGCTGAGCCTGGTCGAGGGCGTGCCCTTCAGCCACTTGCGCGAGCGAGGATGGAGCTGGTTGCTCGACGGCGAACGCCTTCACGAAACCATCGGCTGCGCGATCGTCGACACGGCACATGTCATCGTCGTCGACGCACTCGCGAAGGACGACCTGGCCACGGCCCGCAGAGCGGCCGAGACCGCGTGCAGGGCAGCGCCGTACGATGACATCTGCCGCCTCGACCTGGTAAAAGTGACCGCCGCCCAGGGGCACGTGGAGGCCGCTGACCGCATGCTCGTGGACGACGTCTTCAACCGAGCAGACGACCACCTGCCGCCAGTCGACGTGCCCGAGAGAACTCGAGATGTGGCCTCCAATCAAGGCTGGACCTCCCGGGGGCCGTCCGGAAGCAACTGATGGCGACAAGACGTCTCAAACGTGCCGCGCGTACCGGGACGAGCGACTGCCTGGATAGGGAGCAGGGACGGGCAATGGCGGGGCTAAGGCGCACCGACTGCGCCACAGGCGGACGCAGTTGGCTTCACCTCATGGCACTTCGACGATTCCTTTTCCATCATCTGGAACCCAATCCTCCGGGGCTTCGTTTAGCGCACCAAACGGCACGTGCACAGAAGGCGCCGACGTGGACGTCGAGACAAGGTGTCCCTGCTGATCGTCAAAGTAGATATGAGGTCGAAGCACGCTCATCACGGCACCCTTATCGATGCCTCCGAGGAAGAAGGCGTCGTTGACCATCACCCCCCACGATTTCAGTGACTGAATAGCTCGCTTATGGGACGGGGCGTTGCGCGCCGTAACTAGCGCGACGTGCAGACGCACGCGGTAGTCGGGATCCACCAGTTTGCGATCGCGCTCCGCCTCTTGGACCTTCGCGATCCTAAGAAGGAAGGGCTGCAGAGGTCCCGGGTCGTGTGCGGAGACGGCGTTAGCGGTCTCGTGCTCATGAAACTCCGGTAGGCCGCTCTCCTGCATGACCTGCTCAGACTTGTCGTCTGCGAGCACGCCGTCGAAGTCGAAGGCGATGCGCAGGTCGTCGTCGTCATCATCGACGGTCGCGGACGGCAGTACGCGCCCCGCAGGAAACCCTTGCTGGTTCGCGCTCCTGACAGTGTCGTCGTCGGCAGATAGGAACAGGGCGATGTTCAGGGTCGGGATGAATGCGAACGGCGCGCGCCCTTGCATGAAGATGGCTCGCGTGATCGGCAGATCGTGATGCTCGATCGACTCCATCACTCGGAGGCCAGTATCCGGGTCGTTGCGCGACATCACGATGACCTCGACAAGCGGATCCTCGGGCTCTGCCAGGTCGTTCAGAGACAGCAGCCGACGGATGAATGAGAAGGCGATCCCGGGTAAGAGTGGGACCTCAAGATGCGCTTCCTGGTATCGGCGATAGGCCTCTTCGCCATCCCGGCGGAACACTCGATCGGACTCCTCAAGATCGAACAACGCGCTCGACGCCACTCCAATGACGAGTCGATCTTCAAGCGAGTACGGCAAGGCGGTCCCCCAGTGTCGGCATGTAGCCAGTGTCCCTAGTCCAGCCTTTCGGGGAGCGATGACACGCGCGCGCCATACGATCCGCGGCGAAGTGAGGGATCGATCGAAGCATGCACGGGCGGAGGCGGTCCTCCGCTGCCTAGGGCTGAGGTGGTTGTGTTGGAAGTTTCGTCGTCCTGAGGTCACACGATTTCAACACTAGGACTCGAATGACTTCCAGCCTGTGGGCGTGACGCACGCCGGCGCCTGTTCGCCGTTACCGACAGCCGCTGCACACCCCGTCCTCGAGGTCGGGAGCCTTGCAGAAGCAGACGTTGCACGTGCCTTGCACGCCGTACCGCCGTTGGCAATCGCATTCGCCGCACTTCGGGCAATAGTGGTGACCGCACGCGTCGCATGGCCAACCGGCTACGGTTCCGGTGTAGCCGCAGTGGCAGCTAACCTCGCGCCGCGGAGCAATGGACTTTGATGGCGGAGCCTGACCTCCATGGAACTTGTCCACGCCCCAGAGGTCAGTAACGCTGAAGACTGCATATACGCGCTTCTCAGTCGCGACTGCGCTGACGTAGTAGGTCTGCTTGCGCCTCCATTCATCAGCCCAGGTCAGCTTCGTCGTCAAGCTGGTCCCGGGTGCGAGCGTGAGCAGTGGATGACTGGGCGACACGTACCCGTCCTTCCACGGATATACCACCAACTCATCGCCGCACAACGCGGAGTGGATGACCTTGGCGTTGGCGCGATCGAGAAGGGCAACGACGCCGGAAGAAAGGCGCGCCGAGAGCGCAATGGCGCACGCGGGGCCGCTCGCAGCCGAGTGAGTGACGAGATTCTTCAGGTCCTCGCCGGTGATCGGTCCTATGCCGACGATTTCGTTGAGCATGTCCTCGGGCAGGATGAGGGTTGCGGCTATCTCCTCGCAGAGACGCTCGAGCTCGACTTCGGGGTTGTCGCGGTCGGCGAGCCAGATCAGGGCGTCGTCGTCGTTTTCGACCAGGATGTGCGCGGCCTCATGGAGCAGGGTGAAGTTTTCTCTCTTCGAGCCTGGCGTTGGTGCGTACATGACCGTGTGGTGTTCGGCGAAGGATAGTCCGTCACACCAGCCGCCGGCGCCGCGCTTCGAGGTCAGCGCCAGTTCTGCAACGACGGTGTAGCCGAGGCTCTCGATGCCGGCGGTCGGATGGGCTGCAATGGCGGCACGCTGGACATCCGCCAACCGATTGACGATGCGGAGCGCGTGGGCGCGACGGGTGGTCATATCAGGTCTCCGAGCTATCGAATCCAGGCAGGTTCTTGAAGTGCTTGAGGATGGCCAGCAGTGTCTGCGGTGTGGCCGAGGTGGCGTTGCGCTTCCCGGCGGTGGCGAGAAGTCGTTTGGAGTGCTTGGCGAGTTCCTCGGCCGGAATGTTCGCCTCCCGCGCCCACTCATTGAGAAAGGCGTCTATGAGTTCGTCGTCGAACAAGACGTCCAAAGATTGTGTGGTGCCAGGGGTAACGCAGAGGATGGATTCCGCGGTCACATTCAGGACCTCGGCGATCGCATTGATGGTCGCCGGCGGGGGGTGGAGTCTGCCGCGCTCCCAGGCAGACACGGTGCTGACGGTCGTGTCCCAACCTCGCCGCTGGAGTCGGTTCGCAAGCTCTGCGATGTTGAGATTGGCCGCCTTGCGGACGGCGGCCAATCGGCGGCCGTCCAGATCGACGGCTGGGTCTACGACAAGGCCAAGCATGCGGGCGATCGGGTCGTCGGAGCGTACCGGTGTTCGAGCAGCTGGCTTATCGCCTGTTTCGAGGTTCGCGAGTGCTTCGGGAAGCCCCGGAGCCCATTCGCGAATGGCGAGGACCAACTTGCGCTCGTCTTCCGTGAGTCCTACGAAGATCTGGTGGCCGGCGACCGCGTCTAACACGGCTCCGGAGAACGCATCCAGAGTGGCCGCCGTCTCTTGGTCCTCGTCATCCGCGCTGGCGCGTCTTTGATCCGGGGTAGTGCCGTGGCTGTGCCCGTCCTTGCGCTCGTCAGTCATCTGTTGTCACCTCCTCATGAATCTGGTTCAAGATGGTCTTGAGTTGCTGACCGACGGCCTGCCCGCTGACGCCGAGCTCTTCGCCGATCTCCTTATTCGTGCGACCCTCCAAGACGCGTCGGACGACCGTCACTTGCCGCTCGCTGAGCTTCTCGAGTGCTTCGTCCAGTCGTGCCTGTTGCTGCCGCGCACGGTCGTCGTTAACGATCTCGTCGCCGAGCGGGTCGTGGTCGATGATGCGGGGCTTCTCGGGATCGCCCTGTGGGAACCTTTCGCGGACTCGGATCTCGCGGCGGACAAGGTCCACGCAGGTGTTGAGCACCATCCGGCGGAGATAACCACCCCAGCTGTCGCCCTTGTCGGTCAGCTTTTCCTTCTCGACTAGGTCCATGAGCCGAACGAAAACGATGCCGATCGCCTCGTCGACCAGGTCGGGCCGCTTCCCCTGAAAGTATCGACCGGCGTCGTTTCGCAACCGCTCATGATGCTGCTCGTACTGAGCAGCGACGTCTGACTGGGTGCAGATGCGGGCATCTGCACCGGGACCGTGTGGGTCCTGATCAGTCAGTTCGTCGGTCACCACTAAAGTATCGGCGATGCGCCGGTCAGAGCCCGGAAGGTCGCCGCGCGTTCTGCGGGGATTCGACGACTAGCCCCACACCCGGCTCTGGCCCCTGGCTGTAAAGCGACCGGTACCAGCGGCGACGCACGCCGGAGTGGCAGACGCAGGTCCCGGTGGTGTCGGCCAGCACGCTCCGCACAACACCAGCCGGCAGCCCGGCGACATCGAGGTCGACACGGCGGCTCACAGTCGGAAGCCCGAGCACATGCTTGACAAGCTCGGCGGCAACAAGAGTGCCCGCAAACCAAGACACCTGCGGCGAGGTGACGGCGATGACGTCGCCGCCAGCCCCGGGCGTCCCGTGGGGCCCGGCTCCTGGCAGCCGCATCTCGGCCTCCGCGTACGCCTGCCGGACCAGGTCGCTGAGAGGGGCGCCGACGAGCGCGTTGCGACGTTGCTCAGGCACGCGTCCAGCGGTGATCGCCGTGTCAACATCGCAGGCCTCCAAAGCCGCCCCGTCCTGCAGAAGCGCAAGCACCCGCTGTAGCGGGATGCCGGTCACTTGGGCGTACACCCCTGCTTGGGTTAGCGGCGGGTCAGCGCGGACGAAGTCGCAGAACGGGCAGGCATACCCGTCAGCGAACCCCTCCCACTGCACGTGCAGCTCGGTCCCCGACACCCCGGCCGACAAGGTCTGCTCGCCGAGCACGTCAGCGACGTCGAGCCGCCCGGCCAGGGTGTCGACGCTGGAGACCACGACGCCAACCCAACCGGGCTCTTCCTGAACGGTGTTCCACGTCGCCACGTCGCTATTCGAAGCCTTGGCGTTCAAGCCGAGCTGCATGAGGCGGTCGGCCATCCCGGTGGCCTTCTTGCCGGTCTCGCCGCCCAGCAGAGCGGGGTACCGAAACGGATTCCGGGACGGGTCAAAGACGTCCTTGTCGACGGCGGTCAGGTCCAGGGCCGCGGCCAACGCCACAGCGATGGAGCTGTTCGGGTTCAGGGTCGGGGAGCAGGCAGTCGCCAGCAGCGCGAGCGCGCTGGTTCCGACCGACCCCGCGCCAAGGAATGCGGTGGGGACGTGCGTGCGCAGAACGGTGGGCGGCAGTTCCTTGTCGAACCGGTGGAGGCCATGGTTGATGAGGTTCGTCTCGACCACCCCGGAGACTTCGACGCCCGGAAACCCGAGGTCGCCGAGCACCTTGAGGAGGACTTGGCTGACGGCCAAGCACGCGGCCGCGTGGATGCCAAGGCCGTGGTCGTTCCCGCTCTCCAGCGCGACGGGGCTGTCAGCGAGCACGATGTTCCAGTCTCCTCCGCCGACGTAAACGTCGCAGCCAGGCTCGAGTACGCCGAAGCCCACCGTCACGCGGCGGCAGGCAGGCAGGTCGGTCTGCGGGCGCACGGATGACAGCCGATCAAGTAGGTCGGCCCAGGAGGTGGCTCGCCACCAATTGGTCGGCAGCTCCGCGGAGGAGTCAACGATCACAGTAGGAACCAGCCGCGCGATCATGGTGATGAACGCGGCGGCAGCGACGCGCGCAGCGTCGTCCGTGCGTGAGTCGATCGAGACGACAACCTCGGTCCCGTCGAGCTCGCGCAGGACCGCCGCAGACGGGTGCCCCGCCCCGAGGAAAACCGGGGCGCTGTCTCCTGGCTGGCTCCCGAGCAGCCGCAAGCGCGGATCGTCAGTCATGCCGTCACCTCCTCGATTACCCAGCGGTCTCGGTCACAGCCGGGCTCCAGCTCGATCCAGCCGCCGTTGTGGAAAAGAAAGATGGCGCAGGCGTCCAGTCCGCGGCGAAGTCCCAGGCCGAAGAACGGCACTACGATCGACAGGCCGCCCTCGAACGAGATGACGGGATTGGCGTCGTCGGCCGCGGAGTGGAAGGCGTTGCCGGGGTGGGAGTGGATGCGCGCCACGTACAGGTCGTCGGGTCCGAGTGCGAGGGCGAGGTCCATCTGGCCTTCGCGGGGAACCTCGACACTGACATGGCCGTACTCGTCTCGGCGTGCGTTCTGCCGCGGCACGACCAAGTCGAGACTCGTGCCGGCCTTGATCATGGCGGTGCCCTCGAGGCCAAAGGTTCCGCGGTCCTCGAAGAAGGTTCGGGAGTCGTTGAGGACCTCCGAGGTCACGACCAGCGGGGCGGTGGGAGTCCGCAGCGCGCTCACGGTGTTGCGAGAGGTGTGGTGGTCACGCATGGATGCCTGCCTTTCGGAGCAGGGAGTCGAGCAGGGAGTCGAGCCGCAAGCTGAACCGATGGGAGTCCCACCGCTCGGTGAAATGGCTCTCGTGGGAGTAGTAGCCACGGGTGCCGCTCACGCAGACGAACGGGACGCCGAGGCTGGGGTGGATGCCCAGACCGAACCCGGGAATCCACTTTTCGACGGCGAGGACCGCGCCGTTGTCGTCGACCAGGGTCGCGTCGAACGGCTCAGAGTCGTACCGGGATCCGTCGAGCTGGAGGTTCCAGGAACCGTCGCCGCGGTTCAGGGTCATCAAGATGTTGGTCTCAACCCGGCGCAAGTCGCCGGCGTTCTCGCCGAGTTTCATGCGGGCCCGGCGGACCTCCGCGTCGAGGAGGTCCGCCAGGACAGCCGGGTGAAGAGTCACCGTCCGCTTCTAAGCGCGGACGGCGTGGGCGCCGTCAACCTGGGGCTTGCGATTGATCAGCACCAGGACGTCGGCCTCGACGATGCCCAGGTCGCCGAAGGTCGCCGACGGGTCGAGTTCGTTGTCGGAGACTCGGGGCAGGCTCAGCGAGTAGTCACCGACGGTGAGCCACCCCTTGTTGACGAAGTGCTTGACCTCCTTGTCGGCGACCTCGCCGATGATGTCGGTCGGCTTGACCGTCACCTTGTCGCTGTGGCCCGCCAATGACCGGACGGTCACCTTGAAGGGGTGGTCGGCGCCGGGACCCGGCTTGGACTTCGTGTCGCTCTCGCTGTGAGTGCTCACTGTGGGCTCCTCTCTGTTCGTGCCCGCGTACTAGATAGACGCCGGCGCGGGTCGCTGTGAAAGGCACCTAGAGGAAGAAGTTCGCCCGACATCCCAGTAGTCCGCCGGTTGGTCAAAGATGGCGCCTTTTCTGGGCAGGGTGCAGCGCCTGTTGGTACGCCCAATTTGGGCGGTTCACCTAGGTTCGTGCGCTGGGATCGCCCGCTGCGTCTCAACCTCTGGGCGGCCCGCACGCCAACCGAAACTTCGCGCTGAGGCCCTGGCGTCCGCCGTGCAGATACCTAGCAGCGCGCCTCCGCCCGTCCCATGCGCGAGGACGGGCGCCACCGAGGAGGGGCGGTAATTGGTGCCATAGCTGTGGACAGTCGAGTCCATGGACGACCAATCACAGCGGCAAGGCTCTGCACGGTGGAGTCCGCAGCTCCTGGACTCCCTCGTGCAAGCGCCGGACCTGGCGACGGCGGCGGCGTACGTCGCGGGCGGCGGCATCCCAGTCTTTCCGTGCGTCCCTCGTGGCAAGCAGCCCCTCACCGTCCACGGGTTCCACGACGCCAGGGCCGACACCGACATCGTTAGGGCTTGGTGGCGGCGATGGCCTAACGCCAACATCGGCGTCCCGACGGGTTCGGCCGGCGGCGTCGACGTGGTCGACGTGGACGTCCACGGCGCTCGGTCCGGGTTCGGTGCCTTCGAGCGCGCGCGACGGGCCGGACTCGTCGCGGGCTGGGCGTGGCTGGTCCGCACTCCCTCCGGCGGCCTCCACGCTTACTTCCTTCGCACCACCGCCACCGCCCAGAGGTCGTGGCAGGCTCCGAGCCAACACATCGACTTCCGCGGCGACGGCGGCTACATCATCATTCCGCCCTCCTGCGCGCGCACCGACGAAGGCGTCGACCGCCACTACCAGCAGATCGCGGTCGCCGAGCACCACCGACCCACTCCGGTCGACGCATCAGGGCTACGGCGGCTCCTTGACCCGCCCAAGCCGCTGCGCCCGTCCACGGCCCCGCCCTCGATCGGCACGGCCCCCGACAAACTGGCCGCCTGGGTCGCCTCACGTCCGGAAGGCGCGCGCAATGGCGGACTGTTCTGGGCAGCCTGCCGCATGGCTGAGGACGGACACGACCTGAGCAGCACGACATCGCTCCTCGGTCACGCCGCTCATGCTGCAGGCCTGCCCGAGCCCGAGGCACTGACCACCATCCGATCTGCCTTCCGGATCGTCTCGCGAGTGGCGCCGGCGCCGCCGTCACGCCCTACAAGAGCGGTCGAGGGGGTGGGACTGTGAACATCCGCCCGCCCTACCAACGCCGTCTCGATCGCGCACTTCCCGAGCCAATGCCGACGGCCGTACCCGACCCAGCTCCGAATGCTCTCGTCCTTCACGGGGACCCCTCACTCCCCCAGCCAGTCCAGCCGTCTGCAGAGCCGGGCCGACCGACGATCACGTGGGTCCGGCCCAGCGAGGTCTCCACGCTGATCGGGTCCCGATGGGCAGGGCGCGGGATCGACCTCCAGGACGAACTGACTCGACGCGCTCGACGCGCCCCCGCGGCTGCCGCAACCAAGGCAGCCCGACGCCTGACCCATCCCGCTCAAGGCCGATCGCTGCCCTCCGCACCGACGGCCACCCCACCGGAAGGACTCGGACTGTGAACAACCCGATCTACGCCACCGCAGAAGGACTTCGACTCCTGCTACTCGACCTCGCCTATGCCGGACCCGGTGCATGGGAGGCCGACCCCGACGCCGCCGAGCTGATGGCGTACGCCATGGACAAGTACGGCGCGCTCGCTCACAAGTACGGGCTGGAACCCGCAGACGCCGCGACGTACGCCTTCGAGATCATGAACGCACGTGCGACCCGGCTGGCCGAGGATCCGTGGGCAGTAATCACGCACGCGGTCCACCTCAGCCTCGTCTACGAGTCCCGAGCCCGAGGGCTGCTCTGCTCAACCCAGCAGGCGCGCCACAGCTCCGGCGCCAACTACCACGACGCCGAACGGTTCAGCGAGCGCGACGATGAGCTTGCGAACTACCACCCGGCCTTCCAGGTCGAGGACGACCTCAGCGCGATCGACGATCCGAGGCAGGAGTCCATCGAGGACGAGCCGACCAACGCCTACTTCGCCCTCGACCAGACGATCCAATTCTTCGTCGAGCTGGGCTGGTCCCGCCGCACTGCACGGCTCGGGTTGGAGTACATCGCCGCCCGCCTGATCCGCACCGGCACCCGCCTGAGTGCCTTCGAGTCCCTGCGACGCGACGCGAATGGACCCGCAATCCTGGACGTCGACCACAAGTCCTGGCTTGCCATCCTGCGCGGTGTGCTCGGAAACCAGCATCGCGACCGCTCCCACACCAGCGAAGGGCGCGGGATCCTGCTGCGTCTGATGTCCGGCGAGGGTCTCGACGAACTGTTCGAGGACGCGGCACTCGCCCGCCTCATCGAGCACGCAGCGCCCGACTACACGTCAGCGAGCACGGGCCGTGTCTGACAAGGGGTACGTCGAGCTCGAACGACAGATCGACTCGATCGTCGTCGGTGAGCGTCACCGTCGGCATACCGGTGACCTGACCAAGCTGACGGAATCGCTCACCCGCGTCGGCCTTCTTCAACCGGTCACGATCACCCCGGACGGCTACCTCATCTGTGGCTACCGTCGCTTGGCGGCCGCCAAGGAGCTCGGCTGGCAGACCCTGCGCGTCTGGGTGCGCTCGGGCATCAGCGACGAGCTGACTCGGTTGCTTGCCGAGCGCGACGAGAACATCACCCACCAGCCACTCACCCCCGACGAGGCAGCCAAGCTCTACCAAGAGCTTCTCGACCTGGTGAAGGAGGACGCGCGGCGCCGACAGGCTGCCACCCAGTACGGGGCGAAGAACGATCAAGTCGCAGGTCAGCACGGTCATGCTGAATCAGCATCACCGGGGCCGGGGCCGGGAGCCCTGGGATCGGCCCGCCGCCGAGCCGCAGAAATGGTCACGGGCAAGGCGTCGTACGCACGGCTCGAGCAAATACTGGAGATGGAACGCATCGCGGCGGACCGTTCCCAGCCCGAGACGATTCGCCAGGTGGCGACCGACGAGCTCGACTCGATCCGCAACGGCGGTCCTGTCGATCCTGGGTACCAGCGAGTCAAGGCAGCACAGCGCGTTGCCGCGCGGATGACCTCGCGCCAGGATTCGGACGTGGACGCCCTCACGGACGAGGCCCTGGCCGAGGCGAAGACTGATCACAGGCGTCGGGTCCGAGAGAACCGTGCGAAGCGGGCGTCGGCGGCAGCCAGCGCCAAGCGGTCCACGCGCGCCTTCGTCCTGACCTGGGCAGAACTCGACGGCTGGTCCACGCGATACGACGTCGAGCAGGTGGCACGAGAGGTGAAGCCGGACGACTGGACGCTCTTCCTTCGCGTCGTCGACGAGACGCGCGCGTTTGTCGAGGCTGTGACACGCGCACGGGAACACGCGGCCACCTCAGACACATGCGCTACCCGACACGTTCCGAAGTTGTCCGCCGACGTCACCTGATCATCGCCGGCCTCGCGCTGGGCCTCTTGTTGGTCGCCGTCTTCATCTACTCGCTGCAGATGGGTCCCTCACCGGCGCGGCCGGGCACCACCGGGGTCACACCCGCCACACCCAGGGCGATGACGACCAAGGCCCCCGTCTCCCCCGTCGGCGACCTCGCCCCGTTGCGCCCGACGAGCAACCCCGAAGCGTTCGCCCGCCTCGTCGCCGACGCCATCTTCGAGTGGAACACGGCAACGCTTGTCGGGCGGGCCGAACACGTCGAACAGCTCGTCGCCGTGAGTGACCCCACGGGTGAGTCCTCCCCCGGTCTGGTCTCTGATCTCGACAACTACCTGCCAACCGAGGAGACCTGGGCCGAGCTGGCCCAGTACGAAACCGCGCAGTGGCTCGCCATCGAGTCGGTGGTGACACCCACGCTGTGGGACGCGGCAGAGGCCCAAGCAGGTAACGAGCTGCTGCCCGGCACCACCGCCTTCACGATCGAGGGCACTCGACACCGCTCCGGAATCTGGGAGAACCAACCCGTCGCCTCGGAGCATGCGGTTGCCTTCACGGTCTTTATCGTGTGCGCGCCGTCCTACGCCGAGTGCCACCTGCTGCGCCTCTCGAGGCTCGATGAGCCCCTGGACTGAGCATGGCCAAGATTGCGCTCATCACCGTCCTAGCCCTCCTCTTCGGGCCCGCGATCCTGCTGCTGAGCCTCGGCGTGATGCTTAACCCGGCCGCCCAAGCCTCATGCCTGCCGGGCACCCTCTCGCCCCCGTCGATGAGCACCACCTCAGGCACCGAGCCAGAGACCTCGCGCGTGGTCTTCCCGCTCCCGGCCGGGTCGTGGACACGCTCGAGTGGGTTCGGGATGCGCGTCCATCCGATCACCGGCGAACTCAAGCTCCACACGGGAGTGGACCTGTCAGCCAATGCCGGCACACCCATCATGGCCGTTGCCGACGGACGCGTTGTCTCCACCGGGCCCGCCAGTGGCTACGGACACCTCATTGTGATCGAGCACACCGTGGGTGGACAGCCGGTGGCAACCGCGTACGCCCACATGTACGCCGAAGGCATCCACGTCAGCGTGGGTGACACGGTCACGGCTGGCCAGCACATCGCGGACGTCGGGTCGGACGGCTACTCGACGGGCGCCCACCTGCACTTCGAGGTCCGACCTGGCGGAGCGAACGCTGCGCCCGTCGACCCTGAACCGTGGCTGAGCACGAACAGTGCATCCGAGATCAATGGCAGCGAAAGCAACGGCTGCGACGAGACCACGAGCGGACAGGCGACGCCCTACCCAGGAACCAACCCGAACGGCTTGGTCGATGACCCCACGACCGACGGGCTGATCACCGAACAGACTGCGCACGTCCTCGCCCAGGTTCGGGCCACCTTCCCTGACACGGCCTGGGCATGCTGGTCACAGCGCCCCGGCAATGATTCCGAGCACGAGGTCGGACGCGCCTGCGACGGGACGTTCGGCAACGCGATCGGCACGGCTGCGACCGGGCCCGCCCTCGACCTCGGGTGGAATGTCACCAACTGGCTCAGGTCCAACGCCAGCAAGCTCGGCGTCGAGTACCTCATCTGGCAGGGTCGCATCTGGTCGGTGGTGCGCAGCAGCGAGGGCTGGCGTTCCTACGACGGTGGCGGGATGCACGACCCGACCAGCGTGACCGGCGGACACTTCGACCATCTGCACTTCACGGCCGTGGGCTGACGTCGGGAGCCATCCACCCACCTCGCGAGCTGGACCTGCTTGAGCACCTGCATGGCGTGCGCATCACGACAGCCCTGCTTCCACTGGTACAACCCGACTTCGGTGCCGTCGGCGGAGCAAACGACCTGCGGAAGATCGTCGGCGCACTGCTCACCTACGGCCTCGTCATCGCGGTCCTCATGGTGATCGCATGCGCAGCGACATGGGCGATCGGATCAGCACAGGGAAGCTGGCAGACGGCCAGCAAGGCAAAGACCGGGCTCTACGTCGCACTCGGCGGAGCCGTACTTACCGGGGGCTCACTCGTCTGGGTCAACTGGCTCCTCTCCATTGGGGCATCTCTGTAGCACCTGTAGCGAGTCCGCATCTCCCGCCGTTGCCTTCGATCCGGCGTCGCGCACGCACCTGCACTACAAGACCCCGTCCCTGCCCAGGAGGAACCGTGCTCTACCGCGCCCCGCTGCTCCCCTACGACATCACCATCAGTCCCAACTCCAACGGCCTACCGGGCATCGGACAGCTCCGAGATGTCGTCGGCGCCGCCATGACCGTCGGCCTCATCCTCGCGGTGCTGGCCCTCATCATCTCCGCGATCGTGTGGGCTCTCGGCGCAAACTCGTCCAACCCGCACCTCGCCGGGCGAGGCAAGGTCGGCGTCCTGGTGGGCCTCGGCGCCGCGATCATCACCGGCGCGTCCGTCACCCTCGTCAACTTCTTCTGGAACGTCGGCCAGTCGGTCTGACCCGGGCCTGAGACGAGAGGACGACACGATGGTCGACGTCTGCGACATCCCCGTGATCTCAGGTGTCTGCGACGTGGCCGGGGAAGCGGCCGGCTCCCTGGTCTCGGCTCCGTTCGACTACCTCGCGCAGTCCATGGGGAACGCAGCCGGCTGGATGTTCGAGTCAGTCTGGAGGGTCTTCGACTCGACCACCATGGTCGACGTCACCAGCAGCCACTACACCACGGTCTACAACATCCTGTTCGGCATCGCGGTCTTTGTGATGCTCGGCTTCTTCATGCTCCAGGTCATCGGCGGCATGATCCGGAGAGAACCCGCAGCCCTGTCCAGAGCCGCCCTCGGCATGGCGAAGTCGATCCTAGGTTCGTTCGTGGCGCTCACCCTGCTCGCAACCGCGCTGGAGCTCACCGACCAGCTGAGCGTCGGCATCGTCAAGGCCGCCGGAACCAACATGGAGGAGATGGGCGACCGGATCATGCTCCTGGTCGCAGGCCTCGGCGCCATCAGCCTTGCCGCACCCGGAGCGGGGGCCATCGTGACCATCTTCATCGCCGGCCTCGCCATCGGAGGCGCGGTGATCGTCTGGATCAGCCTGCTCGTACGAAAGGCACTACTTCTCATCGCGATCGTCTTCGCACCGATAGCGCTCGCAGGGGCGAGCTGGGACCACACACGCGGCTGGATCGGCAGGTGGGCGGGCTTCGTCCTCGCCCTCATCCTGTCCAAGGTCGTGCTGGTAGTGATCTTCCTGCTGGCGACCGCGCAGGTGTCCGCCCCCATCGACTCCGACCTCGCGTCGGCAAGCGAGCCGATCGCCGGTGTCGTGCTCATGCTCATGGCCGCGTTCGCCCCCTACCTCACCTACAAGGCAATCAGCTTCATGGGCTTCGACATGCACCACGCGATGTCGGCCGAACAGGAGACCAAGTCGGCGATGAACCGACCCATGCCCATCCCCCTGAATCGCCAGTCCGGGTCGACGCCCCGCAAGGTCCTCGGTGGCGGACCACAAGGCGGGAGTACGACGACGGGTGGCGGAGGTCCCTCGCCTGCCCCAGCGGCAGCACCTGGGTCCCCCCGGGGCAGGGCGGGAGGCGGCGCTGGGGGCGGATCTGGGGGCGGATCTGGGGGCGGAGCTGGGGGCGTCACGGGCGGAGGCTCTGGGGCCGGAGGCTCAGCGGGCGGGGTGTCGAGCGTGCGGACGGGCGGCGCGGCTGGGGGCGGCGTCGCTGCGGGACTGGCGGTCGCGAAGCAGTCCTTCTCCGCTGGCGTCAACACCGGCCGCTCGGTGGGAGCTGCGGCTTCGCAACAGATCGATGCCGCCAACCAGGCACCACCCAGCGCCGCGGCACCGCCGCCACCTCATGTGGCTGACCCGGTGCCCGCGTCGAACACCAAGAAAGGCCGAGGGTGATGAGTAGTGGTTCGGCGGGGCGCGACTACGACCTCGCGCCGGTGAAGTTCTCCCGCCTCGCCCGTCGCGGAGTCCTGCTAGGTCTCTCGGGCTCACAGCTCGTCGTAGTCGGCACGGGTGCCGTCACGCTGGTCGTCGCGCTGTACCTGGGCGGCGGCACCCTTTTGCTGTACGCCCTCCCGATGTTGCTCCTGTGCGCCGCCCTCGCGTGGGTCGGCATCGGTGGCCGCAAGCTGGTCGAGTGGCTCCCCGTGGTGGCTCGCTGGGTGTGGCGCTCGACCGGCGACCAACTGCTCTTCCGGCGCCGGATCGTGAGACCGCGACCTGTGGGGACTCTGGCGCTGCCAGGCGATGCTGCGCGGTTGCGGCAGTGGCTCGACCCCGAGAGCGGAGCTGTGATGATCCACGACCCGCACCGCTCAACACTGACGGCAATCGTCAGCGTCAACCATCCGGCATTCATCCTGCTCGACCCGATCGAGCAACAACGTCGCGTGGCCAGCTGGGGCCGTGTTCTGGCAACCGCCTGTCGATCCGGACGGATCGCGTCCCTGCAGGTGATGGAGAGGACACTGCCCGACTCGGGCAGAGGACTGGCGCAGTGGTGGTCCCAGCACGGTGTACAGGACGACTCGTGGACGTCCACGACGTACGCCGAACTCATCGACCGTGCCGGTCCCGCCGGTGAACGGCACGCGAGCACCGTCTCGATCTCGCTCGACATGAAAGCTGCTGGTCGTGCGATTCGCGCCGCGGGCGGGGGCAACCGCGGCGCTGCCGCGGTGCTCCGCCAGGAGATGTCGACGACCACCGCTGCCCTGAGGGCTGCCGACCTCGCACCGTCGGCGTGGCTCGAGCCGGGCGACCTGGCGGTGATCCTGCGTTCGGCGTACGACCCGGTCGTCGCCGGAGCGCTCGAACGCCACGGTGAGCTCGGTCGTGACCTCGCCGCGGCCGGGCCAGTCGGTGTCACCGAGCAGTGGTCAAGCGTGCGCAGCGACTCAGCCCACCACTGCGTGCTGTGGATCAGCGAGTGGCCGCGATCCTTGGTCTACCCCGGGTTCCTCGCGCCCGTGCTCCTGTCCTCGGGCGTACGACGCACCTTCACGCTGCTCTACACCCCGATGCGCACCGACCAGGCCGCGCGCGACATCCGCAAGAAGAAGACCGAGTACGTCTCCGACGCCTCGCAACGTCAGCGGATCGGCCAGATCGAGGACGCCCAACAATCCGCGGAGTACAGCGACGTACTCCAGCAGGAGGCGGACCTGACGGCAGGGCACGGCATCCTGCGCACCACCGGACTGATCGCCGTCAGCGCCGCGGACCTCGACGAACTCGAGCGCGCCGTGGCGCACCTCGAGCAGGCAGCCATCCAAGCCTCCTGCGAGACCCGTCGGCTCTGGGGCCAGCAGGCGCAGGCGTTCTCGGCAGCAGCCCTCCCCCTGTGCCGGGACGTGTGAGGGTGGCGCGCGACCGACAAGCGACGGGCTTCCGGGCACACCTCCTTCCCGACCACATCAAGTAGGAGGCGCCGATGCCCACGTTCGAGGACCCGGCTGTTGACGCCGAAAACGCACAGAGCGCGCTGGCGCACGTGACCCGGTCCGTCCATCCCATCGCCGTCGATCGTGGGCTCTCGTTGTGACGGGCTGGGATGAAGGCCGCTTGCACAGCTCCGTGTTGGTGTCGCCCCGTCGCGAGCGACGCCGTGACCGTCGCGTCCGGCAGAGTGCTGCGAAGTCCTTGCTCTCCGTGGACCGCGAGGCACGGAAGGCAGCAGCCAAGGCACGGGCCGACGAGCTGACAGCCGAGCGTCACGCCACCGTCGTACTGCCCCGGGCTGGCGAGCCGGGCCCCGCCGCGCTGCGTACCCCAGGCCGATTGCGCCTACGACGCCATCAAGACACGTCAGCCACGCTGGCGGGTGCATACCCGTTCCTCGCCGAGGGTGGCTTCGGAAGTGACGGCGTCTTCGTCGGTCAGGATCTCTACTCAGGCAGCTCCTTCGTCTATGACCCATGGGTGCTCTACTCCCGCGGTCTCATCACCGCACCGAACCTCGTCCTTGCCGGGATCGTGGGCGCCGGCAAGTCCGCGCTGGCGAAGAGCCTCTACACCCGCTCGATCCCGTTCGGGCGCCGCGTGTACGTGCCAGGAGACCCGAAGGGTGAGCACACCGCAGTCGCCGAGGCCGTCGGCGGCAAGGCCATCGCGCTCGGGCACGGCATGGCCAACCGGCTCAACCCCCTCGACGAGGGTCTTCGCCCCAGCGGCCTCGATGACGCGCAATGGACGGCGCAGGTCACGGCCAGGCGGCGGGACCTGGTCGGCGCCCTGGCCGAGACCGTGCTGGACCGACGACTGACGCCGCTGGAGCACACTGCAATCGACGTCGCCCTCGGTGACGTCGTCCGCGCCTCACCAACGCCTGTGCTGCCGATGGTGGTGGACCGGCTCCTCTCCCCCGACGCGGCCACCGACACGGACGGTCGGCTCGCAGAGGACGGACGCCTGGTCGCGCACGCGCTCCGACGTCTGGTCGCAGGCGACCTGGCCGGGCTGTTCGACGGCCCCAGCACGGTGCGGTTCGACCCGACCCTGCCGATGGTGTCGCTCGATCTTTCCCGCGTCACCGAGAACGCCACCCTGATCTCAGTACTGATGACGTGCGCGTCGGCGTGGATGGAGTCCGCACTCCTCGACCCGTCCGGCGGGCAGAGATGGGTGGTGTACGACGAGGCCTGGCGCCTTATGTCTCACCCGGCACTCCTGCGCCGGATGGACGCGCACTGGCGACTCGCGCGCCACTACGGCATCGCGAACATGCTGATCTTCCACAAGCTCTCCGACCTCGACAACGTCGGCGACCACGGCTCAGCAATGCGCGCCCTCGCGTCGTCACTGCTCGCCAATGCCGAGACACGCGTGGTCTACCGGCAGGAGTCAGACCAACTCGGTTCGACCGCGACAGCCCTGGGTCTGACCGGGACCGAGCAGTCGCTGCTACCGACCTTGGGGACCGGTCAGGGGCTGTGGCGGATCAAGGACAGGTCCTTCGTGGTACAGCACCAACTGCATCCCGCCGAGCTCGAGCTGTTCGACACATCCGCGCGGGCGTCCGGCACCCTCTAGAAGTTCGGGCGAAGGCGGGCGGTCCCGCGACGAACCTGGGCATACGCAACGTCCTCGAGCCCCGGCGGAAACCCAGGTTCAGAGACGCCGGGTTGGGAAGCGCGTCACGTGCCGGATGGGCCGCCACCGAGAACCTTTCCGGACGGCCTATTCGGGACTCTTGCGTAGCGGGTAGCAGGCCAGCCTGCGGCTTCACGTCGTGGGTTCAGCTGCCGGACGACCAGACGCGGCGTCGGCGTAGTCGGTGCGGATGGGTTCGAATCCGTCGTGGAAATCCCCCGACCCAGACCGGAAGCGGCGAGCCGGTGGTCTCGGCCGTTGGAAAGCACGCGCCGCTGGCGGCGGCGTTGGCGACGCGACACCTGAGATCCGTACCCGATGCATGGGTCGCTGATGTTCAAGGTCTTGCGATGGCGACGTTGTACAGGCCGAGGAGTCGTCGCAGGTGCCGGTTGCCGCGGGGAGTATCGAAGTCCTGCTCGTCCGGTGTCGGGAGTCCCGGGTTGTGCGGGTCGTGGTCGATCCCGCCCGAAGGAATCCGGTCCTCGAAGAGCACGTAGGCCAAGGTGGCTACTTCGCGTCGGCTGTACCAGACGTACCCCGCCGCTGAGGGCGACTTGCTGCGGATCCAGTGGCCCCAGTGACGGGTCTGGGCGTAGTCGCGAGGGTCGGCCATGGTGAGCCAGGTGTCTTGTGCGACCTGGGCGAGAGCTGGGCTCGTACGAAGGTCGACGAGCTCGAGGTTGGTTTGGACGGTCAGTGCGCTGATTCGGCGGCCCTGGTAGGCGGCTGCGGGTAGCTGGCGTGCACCGGTGTCATCGAACGGTAGGTCACGCAGCATGGTCTCGGCGATTGCGGTGGCCGGTTTCTCACCGGCGTACAAGTAGCCATATCGGTCATCGTGCGTACTGTCGAATCTGCCGCCGCCGTAGTACCTGTGACAGGGAACGGGGTTGAAGGCTTGGGCCGGGAACCGCTTCTGGTGGATGCGGAACAAACTGGTGCCTGCAGGCAAGACCGTCGTTGCGGGTGTTCTGGTGTACGCCGATGGTGGTTCGAGGTTCGACACCGCGTCACCAGCTGTCGTTGTAGAGCTGTCGAGCGGCATGGGCGAGTTCTGGCTCGCGTTCGGTGCCGAGCAGGAATGCAGGTTGGGTGCCGAGCCATGTGTTGGGCGACCACCACCATGAGAGGGCTCCAATAGGGTCGTAGTCGGCGGCGAGGATCTCGTTGACGTCGGCGAGCGCGGCATGTGTGTGGACGAGCTCGCGGTCAGCAAACTGGAAGGCCGGGTATGCGACGCCTTGGTCGAGCTGGACACCGATCAACCCGGGGGCGGTCTCGAACTGCTGACCCGGAGGCGTTAGTCGGTATCCGTGACCGAGTATCTGGCGGCGGACGACCTCGGTCACGGCGTCGGCCCCTGCGTCGGCGGCGATCCACTCCGATGCCATGGCTTCTCGCGCCAGGGCACCAATCTGTAGATAGGTTAGGTCCGCTCGGTCGGCCGAAGTCGTCGTTCGACGGGTGGCGGACATGTTGAGTGCCTCCCACGCCGCATGGGTGGGGGGCAGCACGCGCGCGAATTCCTGGAACACGGCGAGGACGTCGAACTCCTCCGTGTCGAGGGTCGCTGCGAGCAGAGAGAGTTGGGCCACCGAGAGTCGCGGTTCGACGTCGGCCCAGTCCTGGGCAATGGCTTCGAGGGCCTCGCGGATCGCCACAGTTAGGAAAGGTACATCAGTGCGGCCCAGCGGGCGGGGGCGTTGAAGGGTCGCGCGTCTGGTTTCCGGTTGGACGGGTGAAGACACAGGGCGCGTATCTCGTCCGCCAAGGTGGGAGGAAGCCACCCGTTGAAGTGGGCGTGCCTGTCGGTCTCAGCCAGGAGTTGGGCTGTACTTGTGTTCGCGACCCAGTGCTGGGCATGAGTGAGTGCGAGTTGCGGCGGGTCGCCGACGCCGAGCCGTTGGTAGAACTTGGCTACGACCACACTCGTTCCGAGGTCGTCGAGGTCCCATAGCGCGGCGACGACCCCTCGTGCTCCAGCGGCGAGCAGGGCAGCGCCCAGTCCGATCTGTTCGTCTGCGGCGCGTTGGTCGACGACGCCTGAGCTGCATGAGGTCGCAACGGCGAGGTTGATCCCGTGGAGGTCAATGTCGGCTAGCTCGCCGACGGTGATGGCGAGATTGTCTCCGAGATGAAACCGGGAGTTGAAGGGTTCGTGCGGGTCGGCCTCGCCGTGGCATGCGAGGTGGAGGTGGTCTACGTCCGCGATGTTGTCCAGCAGCCACCCCTTGATTCCGTGGCTGCCCGGTTCCACCACCGTGGTTGCGTACTGGTGGAGCGCCTGAACCTCTGTTCGGGCGAACAGCAGGTCACCTGTCGGGTCAACGACCGCGGCTGCGACGACTCCCGCCGCCGATCTCTCGCTGGCGTCGTCCTTCGTGCGTCGGAGTCCGACGAGGTTGTTGACGTCCAAGTGTTCGGCGAGCGTCCCGCGGCTTCCTGGGAGGTGAGCCATCGGGAGGGCTGTGAGTGTTCCACCCCAAACCGCGAGCAGCGTGTGCGCGTTGACTCCTTCGGCCAGCTGGAGCACGGCGTCAACAAGGGTCGGGCCCAGGTGTGAAGCGGCCCTATCGACTGCTTCTGAGATGAGGTCGGCGCGTCCGCTCGTCAGGTCAGTGAGGATGGGTTGCAGGACCGTCGATGGGATTGGCCACGTGAAGGCGCCTGCCCCGTCGGGAGTGACGACGACGGCGTAGGTGCCAAGAGAGCAAGTACCGGCGTAAATCAGTGCCGTGCGCGGTTGGAGCGCACGAGCTACCCGGTCGTCGAGGATGAAGCCCTCAGGGTCGTCTTCGGCGGGGCGCCAGCGGGCTCGTGCGCGCTCGATCGTGTGGATGGCGCTGCGTGCGTCACTGGCGTAAGCGTGCATGAAGGCGAGCCGTTGGAACAGGTCGCCGGTTGCGGACGCTTGCCCGAGGCGTGTCGCAGGGGTGCGTTCCTGGCCGATCAGTGCGTCAGCGTGCGCGGCGGCCTGCTGAAGGGCGGACCGGGCCTGATCGAGGTCGCCTCGCATCAGGTGCGCTTGCGCGAGGTTGCTGAGGACTACTTGATGAAGCCGCGTCGTGCTCGTAGAGGCGAGGTCGGCTGCGCAGTCCGTGAGCAGCCGCGTGGCTCGATCGAGGTCGGCACCGTCAGGATCGACAGAGGTGAGCAACGCGGCCAGAGTCATGCGCGACAGGACGCGCGTGGCGTCGTCAGCTGCAAATCCTTCGGTGTCGGTGATGGCGTTTTCAAGCCATCGTTCGGCACGCTCACGGAGTTCCACGGAATGCGGTTCGCGGAGGAGGCGGTCGGTGGCGATGCTGCCAAGGTTGGCCTGCGCCTTCACCCGGACGGGGTGAGCTGGTGGGAGGCTGTCCAACATGTCTTCGAGGGCTCTCATACCTGTGTCGAGTGCCGCGTCGGTGACCGGTCCCGGGTGAAGTTGAGCGTCGGTAGCGAGCGCGTTCAGTGCGTTGGTCTGACGCGTCACGCGATCGTGGGCGCTCACCGACGTCGGGTCTGAGAAAGAGTCATCGGCGATCTCTTGCAGTTCGACGAGCAGCGCCATGGCTTCGGCCGTGTTGAGTGTTTCGCTGCGCGTGAGACTCGACCGAATGGAAGCAGACAAGTTCACAATGACCGCAAGTCTGCGCTCGGGTCCGTCCGGGTCGAGGACGAGGTGGAGGTGAAGTGCGTCCCTGAGCATCCCGATCGCTTCTTCGTAGTCGTCGGCCGACGGTATCCGCGTCTTGGAGAGTGTCGCGATGCCGAGGTTGGTGGTGATGTCAGCCAAAATGCGCCTGCCTGAACGGGCTGCGCCGACCCGGGCGGACTGAAGGAGTTCCAGCGCCTCGGCGTGAAGGGCTGGCTGGTCCAGCATCAGCGCGGCTGCGTCGTTCTCTGCAGTGAGGGTCATTAGGTGATCTGGTCCGTACTTCGACCTTGCGAGGGCGACGAGCTCTCGCGCGACCTCTATTGCAGCGGCGAATCCGGCGGCCGTGTGGTCGCTGGAGTGGTTGAACCGCGTCAGTTCCTCAAGGAGGGCGATGTAGCGGTTGGCCTCATCGCGGTCGAAGTCCGGTCCTACGCTCAGGAGATGCGAAAGAAGGCTGACACGGGAGTCCTGCCCCAAAGCCTGCGCACCGGGTGCGCAGTTCACGGCGGGTTCCGACGGTTTCCGCCGGAGCGCCGGTAGCCAGGCGGCGAAGTCGACGTCCTGATGTTCAGCGAAGACCGCCTTGGCGGCGGTTTCGTCGGCTGCGTCGGAAAATGCCGTCAGGACTGGGATGGTTGCTTCCAGGTGGTGGGACATGACCGCCCGCAGCCATGCACCCAGTCGTCCCCCGGTCTGTTCGTTGAGGCTCCCTGCTGGATCGTCGGCACCCAGCAGCGCGAATCCGGTGTAGCGAGCGGCTACGCTCGGCAGTAGTGCGTGCTCAATGTTCGCGACCGGACCGACGACGACGCCTTGGTCATTGATTGCATGTCTCGCGAGTAGGTCCTCCAACGTCGCGACGTCAGTAGGGTCCGAACCGTCGATTGCGAAAAGCACCGGCACAGGGTCGCTGGGCCTCAAGACGACGATCGAACGATGGGCAGTCACCGTGCCTCCACACGATGGGCATGGCACGCACGGCACGGTTCGGTGCAGTTCATTGATGGCTTCTCGGTCACGCCAGTCGAGAAGGACAATCAGTTCTGAGCTCCAGCCGTGGCCACAACGTGCGCATGTGAGCATCGACCGTCTGGCCTCTCGGCGGAACAAGGGAGCGCCCGGTGGTACTGCAGAACGGTCCTCCCCGGGGATCGTCATCTCCTCAACATCCAGCAACCGAGGGTGCGAAGGCCACCCTGGGTTGGGTGTCACCCCCCTGGCGGCAGGCTGCCAAGTATCCAGTCACGAGCGACCTCCTTCTCGTTGCCGTCTAGTTCGAGGCCCGCTTGATCGCACCGCTGCAGCACGATTTCAAGCCACTTCTCTGCCAGTCCCTGGGCGTCGAGGTCCGCTGTGCGGGGGTCGCTCTTCCCATAGACCAGCCCGGTAACAACAAAGTCCACCGATTTACGCGGAACCGGCGCCGTGGAGTCCGCCGCGCGCTCGCGGACGTCGTAGCCGATCCGAGCCAGCCGTGTCTGTGTCTTGGCGACCTGTGCCAGCTCATCGAACAGGACGGCATACTGAGCGCTGGTTAGTGGGGGGACCTTGGTCACACGCGAGATACGGGATGGGAGGTCATCGTCTGGCTCCGTAGGGACCTCGCCTGGCTCTGTCGCATGCCGGGACGGATCAAGAACCATCCCTCCGCTGTCAGTTCTCACGAACCGCAACTCGGGAACCCGCTCGCGGATGAAGCTCGCGAAGTCGCCTGCGCCGGCCCAGCCAGCCTGTGCGATTCCCGGGACGGCTCGTCCTGCTTCGGCGGCTGCCGATGAGCCGGGCACGGGTGCCGCGCTACTTGCGACGCGAGATCGGATTGCTCCAACGGCTGCGTCGACATCGTCCTCGTCGGCCTGGTTGGTCTCGGGCGCGCCTGTAGCGTCGAACTGCGTAGCGTCTTCGTCGCCTGAGAACGCGGCTGCGATTTCCATTGCTCCGATTGTGACGTCGCATACCGCTTGGTACGCGGGAGCGGCGTTGCCGGCGGCAACCATGACAGTTCGCCGATCGTGCCGCCGCAGCTTGGTCATCAACGGACTGAAGTCGGCGTCGGCCGAGCAGATGATGAACTCGTCGTAGCGGGTCTGGTGAGAGATCGCGTCCACCACGTCAATCACGATGTGAGTGTCAGCCGCAGACTTGCCCCGCTGGGTCAGCGAAGGGCAATCGATTACACGGAAACCCGCGGCTACGAATTGCGGCCGGTACTTGGCGAAGTTCTGCGGGTTGATGTAGCAGTCTCGCACTAGGAAACGGCGCCGGAACGTGCCGACTTCGTCTGTGCCGGCGCTCAATAACTCCAAGAGCCGTGCGGGATCGTTCGCGAAGGCCTCTGCGGTGCTCTGATCGAAGTTGGCCAATCCGCTGTATATGTTGTCGAAGTCGATGTACAGGGCGGTCGTGACCTGACGCATGCTGTCCCCCGGTCGGTGTCGCTGCAGCCCAGAAACAACAGGCTGCTGCATTCGACTCGATGCCCGGCAGGCTCGTCAAGGCAATGTCCGGCCGGGTGTCGCTCGAGCGGTCGGCCCGCTCGGAGCCGCTGGCTCACCTGCGGGCTGGCTGGCGCGCCGGTCCGGAACCGTTACCAGCGCGGCCAGGCCGTAAGACGTCCATCGCAGCGAAACCACGTCAACACGGCAACCGGCCGTGCGTGTCGAGGTAGCCGCCCGTCGAACCGTCTATGTTGTGCCGCCCGCCGGAATCGAAGAACGAGTTGTGCCAACATTTGATCGACGCATCCGCAACCTTTCGTGTGAACGATGCGGCGCAGCTGCTGCTTGCGAATGAGCCGCCACGTTCGGATCTGCAATCGCGATCCTCGTCAAGATCCGTTCCGGTAGCGCTCACCGTATGACGATCCCGCACCGGGTCGCTCCGCGAGCCCGTGGTGTCGGGGACGCACCTGTCGTCTGAGAGACAGGAGTCGTGCGATGAGATCTCAGCCCCGAGGCGTCGCTTCCCGCGAGGAGAAGCTCGACGCGCTGCAGCAGAAGCTGGCCGAGTCCGTCGGCAATCTGGTGACTGGAGACGACTGGAAGCGGGCGATGGAGTTTGCGGCCAGATTTCGCACCCGTTCGTTCAACAACACGCTGCTGATCTATGTCCAGCACGCGGCCGCCTTCCAGGAAGGTCGCGTGCCCGAGCCTGCACCGTCGTACGTCGCTGGCTTCAAGCAGTGGCTCAGCCTGGGCCGGCACGTCATGAAGGGCCAGTCGGGCTACGCGATCGTCGCACCCGTGACGGCGCGGCTCGCGTCATCGACCCCGGCCAGCGCGGAGTCGTGGCGCCGCCTCGGCCAAGGTGAGAGGGCCAGACCCGGCGAGGTCGTGCGCACGCGCCTGGTTGGTCTCAAGCCTGCCCACGTCTGGGACCTGAGTCAGACCGACGGTGACGCGGTCCCCGAGCCACCGCGCCCCGTGTTGCTCCAAGGACAAGCCCCGGCAGGGTTGTGGGACGGACTCGCGGATCAGATCACCTCGCACGGTTTCGACCTGCGGCTGGTGTCGCACGCTGAGGCGATCGGCGGCGCCAACGGCCTCACGGACTACACGACCCGCGACGTGTCGGTGCGCATGGACATGGACGACGCCGCCCAGGTCAAGACGCTGGCCCACGAGCTAGGGCACGTCATGCTTCACGGACCTGACAACGCCGATGCCGCGATGCACCGCGGCATTGCGGAGGTCGAAGCGGAGTCCGTCGCGCTCATGGTGGGCGCCGGGCACGGTCTGGCGACCGACGACTACACCGTGCCATACGTCGCCACGTGGGCCGGCAGCGTCCCAGGCAAGTCTCCCGTCGAGGTCGTGCAGTCCACGGCCGAACGAGTCCGCAGCGCAGCCGTGACGATCCTCGACAAGCTGGAGACTCGCAAGATCGGCAACGGCGATCCACCAGGATTCGACCGCGAAGCGCTGACGAGCCGGCACAGCGTGGCACCGGCAAGGGCGCCCGCGCCGCCGCAGCCGTCGGAGGTGGTGGCACGATGAGCATGCTGAACGCTGCCGCGTCCTACCGACGCGAGGACCGTGCAGCCTCACGTGTGGAACAGCGTGTCCCCGTCGTCATGCCATTGGTCGATGTCCAGGTCGACCTCGACGGAACCGTGGCCGTCCGACTCAATCGAGAGCCGTACGCCGCCGGCACGCCCCTGCACCGTGAGGACCTCCAGCGCCTGCTCGGCAAGCTCGCGACCGATCTCGATACGCCGATCCGTGTCGAGGTACGCGAAGCAGACGGCTCGACGTTCACCGACATCGTCACACCTGGGTCTCAAGAGGTACGGCCGCCCGATCCTCCCCTGGCAGGCACCGCCCCACCCGACCAGACGACTGGCGAGACGGAAAGCGGACGGTTCCTTCCTTTCGAGGACGTCGCCGTGGCGGTCGTCATCGCTCGCCAGACCGCGAGCCAGGACGGCGTAGCCAACCTTCGCCTCCCGCCCGCGCTCCTCGAAACCCACGCAGGTCGTCTCGTGCTTGTGGGCCAGCAGTCCGGGGCCGTCGTGGTGGGCGGCGTCTCGGGATGAACCCTCGCGGTCGCGGAACCGACGACGAACTGGTCGATCTCGGTCTCGTCCTCGTCGCAGCCGTCGGTGTCATCGCAGCAACCCTTCGGCTAGCGGGATCTGCGGCGGCCTGGCTGTCCGGCGCTGGCCAGCCGGAGCGTGGCTGGGAGGCAGGATTGCGGGTCCTCGGCGACCCAACACGTCCTGCCGCGGCTTTGGGATCGACTGGTCTCGTGGCCTGGGTCTACTGGGTCGTCCTCGCGCTGATCGTGGCCATCGTCGTCACCAGCTCACTCGTGTTGTGGCGACGCATGGGGATGATCAGGCATCAGATGTCGAGCGACCCGCGGCGCCTGGCTGGGGTGGCGACAGGTCGCGACGTACGGGCCTACGCCTCGCGCAAGGCGTTGCTGGCTCGCGGCAAGGCACTTCGGCCGTCATTGGACCGACCGGAACCGTCGGAGGTTGGCTACCGCCTCGGGCGCTCGCGTGGTCACGACGTGTGGGCCTCGGTCGAGGACTCCATCCTGGTGCTTGGCCCTCCGCGATCCGGGAAGGGCTTGCACGTGGTCGTCAACGCGATCCTCGACGCCCCGGGGGCCGTCATCACCACAGCGACCCGACCGGACAACGTGGCCGCCACCATCCTCGAGCGCCAGCGACGCGGGCCCGTCGCCGTTTTCGACCCTCAGCGTCTCGCCGATGGGCTACCCGCAGGTCTGCGCTGGTCACCGGTCCGAGGATGCAGCGATCCCCTGACTGCGATGATCCGAGCGACCGGGCTCGCGTCGGCCACCGGCCTCTCGACTGGTGGTGTCGAGTCCGGCGGCTTCTGGGAGGGCAAGACCCGCACCGCCCTTCAGGCCCTGCTCCACGCGGCGGCCCTCGACAACCGAACCCCCCGCGAGCTGTTCGGGTGGACGCTCGCACCGTCGGCAGCCGCCGACGCGGTTGCCATCTTGTCCAGCGACCCGAGGGCAGCCCCCGGTTGGGCTGACTCGCTTGAGTCGACGATCCATGCCGATCCCCGCACCCGCGACTCGATCTGGATGGGCGTCTCCCTCGCACTGTCATGCCTGGCGGACCCTCGCGTCCTCGACGCGGTCTCCCCCGATCCCGGCGAGGGCTTCGACCCGGATGACTTCCTCACCAGCAACGGCACGCTGTACCTGCTGGCCACCGGTGCCGGAGCTGGCGCCTCCTGGTCGCTCGTTGCAGCCTTCATCGAGGACCTCGTCGAGACCGCCCGCCACCTTGCTGCGTCCTCCCCCGGCGCACGACTCGATCCGCCGCTGCTCCTCGCGCTCGACGAGATCGGCAACCTCTCGCCCCTTCCGTCCCTGCCCATGCTCATGGCAGAAGGGGGCGGGACCGGCATCACGACCATGCCCGTCCTCCAGTCGCTGTCGCAGGCCCGGGACAAGTGGGGCGATCACGCTGCCGGAGCGATCTGGGACGCCTCGATCGTCAAGGTCATCCTGGGTGGTGCATCGTCAGCGCGAGACCTACAAGACCTCTCCTCATTGATCGGCGAGCGCGACGAGCGCACCGACACCATCTCGATCGGCGACTACGGCTCGCGGTCACTCCAGCGCTCAATGCGCCGGGTACCGGTCATGCCGCCCGAGACCATCCGGACCCTCCCGTTCGGCAACGCCCTCGTCCTTCTGCGCAGCGCCCCACCGCTGGTCACGGACCTGCGCCCGTGGACGTCGCGGAAAGACGCGGAGCAACTGGGAAGGGAGCGCGCGCTTGTCGAGGCTGCCCTTCGCCGTGGGTCTCGCGGCACACCTCACTGGTAGAGCGGATGCCACCCAAGGCGCCGCATGGCCTCAGGAGTCAGCCATGACGATTCCCACGCAGATGAGCCTGCACGGCTACATCGCCACCGCGCCGGAGCTCAGCTTCACCGACAAGGGCCACGCACGGTTCTACTGCCGGGTGGGCATCGAGCAGCACCGCAAGGAAGTCGACGGGTCGTTCACCAGACTCGACCCCGTCTATGCCGACCTGGTGATGTTCGAGCGCACCGCCGAGCGCGCGTACTCCCGGTTCAAGCCCGGCGACCGGATCATCGCCTCGGGCTACATCCACGAATACGAGCAAGACCGACCCGGAGAGCCAAGCGAGATCCGCGAGCAGTTCGTCGCACGCCGCATCGGACACGACAGTGCCTGGACCCGCTATGTCGTCGACCGCACGCCGGCGAAGCAGCCTGACGCCCCGCACAACGAGATGACGGTGGTCAACGAGCCCACGCCAGCCATCAGTCTCTGACGGGGCTGCCACTCATGAGCGCTGACCTGGATCGATCGGATTGGCAGGGGCTCTGGGGACCGGACTTCGGTCAGGAGGACGACGCCACGTACGGGGATACCGGTCTCGAGCTACGGTCCTCCGACTTCGACCCGGACGCCCCCCTGCGCCCTATCAACTGGAACCTACTCTCGGCGGACGAGGCACTCGCGGAGTGGATGGATCTCGACGCCTGGGTCGACTGGCTTCGCAAGACCTTCGGCCTGCCCCCAGCCGTTGTGCCGCCGCTGTGGCACCGCCACGACGAGCTGGTGTGGGAGCTATCCGCGCTGCACACGCACTGGCTCAGCGCCTACGACCCGGACAGCTCGCCGTCGAGTCCGATCGGATGGCATCGCGACTTCGCCGAGTCCCGGCACCGGTTGCGAGAGTGGGTCTCGACCGCCGGATGCAGGCTCGACCGCGACCGCCCCACGCGCCAGACCACCTGGCCGGGCGAGGCACCAGCCGAGACGAGCGCCGAGGTGGAGATCACCGACCGGCGCGCGGACTTCGTTCGCTTCGTCGACGACGACGTGGCCACTCGACGCCTGGTCGAGGAGCGGGCTCGAGCGCTGTCGTCGCCCCATCACAGTCCGCCAATTCAGCGTCCGTCCACAGGCCACGGATCTCGAACCAAGCCACACGAACTGTGAGCGCACGGTGGTCGGACCGCCGGCTCGTCGAAAGGGAGAAGCACCATGCTGCCCGCCCACGCTGTTCTGCTCTCGGAAGCTCGCTCCTACATCGCCGCGCTCGCACACAACGCGAAGACTCTCGAAGCGTCCTCGGCGTACGACCTCGCGCTCATCGAGCTGGACTGGCTGCACGGTGACGACGCGTTCGCGCTAGACGCCACGAGCCCCCCGGTGGACCGCGATGTCCTGATGGCTCTGGCCACCGCTGCCGTCGAGTGGCTCACCGCATTCGGCGTGGACACGCTGCACAGCGAACTCCTGCTGGCGTCGCTTGAGAACGCCCGCGCGTTGGACATGCCCTGATGTACGGCGAAAACGGAGCGCTGCTGCGAACCGAGCTGTCCGCACTCCTCGCACAGCACCGGGTCCAGCTCAGGCTGGGCGGCGGGGGCAGTCCCTCAGTCCCTGTGACCATCAGCAGGGCGGACCGTGAGGAGATCGGCAAGCTGATCCGTCGATACCGGCAATCGGCTCTGGTGTGGTGCCAGCAAGCCTCACGGGCGGTCGCCCCGTACGCGTCCAGCAACCTCTCACCCGCGCCGCCCACCCCATTCCGACTGCCCCCGACGCAACACGGCGGACTAGCGTCCTTGAGGCTTGCCCTCGACCACACGGTAGACACTTCAAGCGCGCGGCTACCCGAGTTGCACGAGCTGGTGGCCCCACAGGAGCTGCCGCTGGTCGAGCACTGGCGACAGGCAGCCCGGGGCGCGGCTCTTGGCGAGCACGACTTCGCCGCTGGACTCCATCACGCCAGCCTCGACGTCCCCCAGGTCCACACCCTCGTCGGCGACATCGCGGCAGTCGTCCGCGCGCTCGTGATCCTGGACCAGCGCTACAGGTCCATCCCGGGCTGGGAGAGACTCCACCGGGCAGAGCGGCTCGGCTGGAGCGCCCTCGCGTGTGCCCTGGACTCAAGCCTTGAGCCGCCCAGCTACGCGATAGATGCACTCGGCTGGAGGGCCCCGACGAACGTCATGCCAGGCCCAGCCCGGCCCGGACTACTCGGCGTCCTCCAGGCCGAACGGAACCTCGCCGTGAGACTGCGGCCGCTGCCCAGCGCCATCAATCTGCGCCGGATCGTCCACTCACAGCAAGTGGTGTCCGGCGGCATCGCGGAGCTCGCCGCGAACGTCGACATTGCCCTCCGAGACCGGTGCCTCACACGCCAACAGACCTATGCCGACCTACAGCGAGAGCTACGCGACGTCGGCTCCCTCATCGGCACCGGTGAACTCGCGGTCGCTGACAGCGCCGACGTCATCGGCAGGCTCAGAGCACTGCGACCGGAGGTGGACCGTGACCTCCGGGTGCTTCGTGCATTCACCATCCTGTTCGACAAGATCGACACCCAGATCGCCGGCCACATCGAGACCGGTATCGAGCGCAACGCCTACCTGCGTCGAGTTACACTCCCTCGCCTCGTCGAAGACAGCGGCCAACTCGTCGCGCCAGTTCGAGAGCGGTTCACACCGTTCAGTGCTGCGGCGATCAGCACCATGACGGACCTGGTCCATGACCGCCTTCGGCCCTCCTCCGAGCCGACCGCTCGCACCCCAGATGCGGCCAGGAGCCGGGCGGAACTCCACTCCGCCATCGTGCATCGTCCGCAGTGCCGGAACGATGTCCTCGGCATCTGAGTCACACGTGTCCGGCTTTCGCGGCAACTTACGCATCTGGGCATCGAGTTCCTCCCCCGCGCACCTGCGGCGAGGAACAATCTTCCTTGCGGAGCCCCTCAGCGCCCACGCTAGGCCTGTCAGAAAGCGCCAGGCTGCGCCCGCACTGGGTTCACCGGCAGGCGCTGCACCCCGCCGCTTGTTGGCGCCGCCTGCGAGTTACCGGATCTGCCGATGACCGGTTGCGCTGCTTATTGAGAATGGCATGTTGCGACGACACCGCCGCTGTTGCCGTATGGCCCTTGTGGTCACGCTCGTTGTGCCTGGTGGCCTACGGCGCCCGTGGGTTGCTCCTCCTCGTCGGACTCGGCGTCGAGCCGAGCCCGCAACGCCGCCAGGCCGCGTGATGAGTGGCTTTTGACCGTGCCGTCAGAGATGTTCAGTTCGCGGGCTGTCTCGTGCACGTCAAAGCCGAGCCAGTGCCGCAGCACGATGACCTTGCGCTGCATCTCCGGGAGCCGCTGAACGGCCTCGATGAGCGCGTCGCGCTCGTCAACGGGCAACCCAGCCAGCGCGGCTGGGTCACCGGCTGCATCGAGGCGCGCCGTGCGAACACGACGGCCCCGCAGGCGGTGGTTATCGACGTTTGCTCGCATCAAGATGGTGCGCACGTAGGCCTCGGGGTTCCCGTCAGAGGAGATGCGTGGCCACGCCGTGTAGAGCCTTGTCAACGCGACTTGAAGCAGGTCGTCGGCGTCGTGCCAGTTGCCACACAGGGCGTATGCGATGCGTCGGAGGTGGTCCTGTCTGGACAGGACGAATGCCGAGTAGGCCGCTTCGCGTTCTGCTCGCCTCATGAGGTTGCCGGAGCGCCCGGGTAGTCGATGCCTGGTACGGCTTCTCCGCAACCCTGGTGCTCGGACTCTGCCAAGTAGGTGATGTCGACGTCCTCACCAGGAAGCATCCGAGCGACCACGCACAACAGCGCCCCGTCAACGTCGATCGTGCCAACTGCGCTGGGCACATCAGCGGGTGCCTGGTCGATCCTCGCCGGAGTGGATTGCTCCACGACGGTGGCCCCATTCTGAGCCGTCAGACCGCCGTCGCTGTCCAGCGTGACCCAGTCGCCGTCGGATGAGCCGTCGCTGAACATCTGCGCCGTGTTCAGAACCGTGAGTTCATGCACCCACTGCCCAAAGTTCCGGGACGAGGTCGCCTCTATGTCGGATCCCCAGCCCGACCGCCCGCGGACGACGGCTGCCATGACCCACCTGCGCTCGCCCCTGTAGTCCACCACGGCGGCCGCAGACGTGACGTCCTTGTGAGGGACCGGGTTCTCGACCTGTCGCACGATGGTGACACCGTCGGCCACCTCAAGCGCGGCGGTGTCGAGGTCGTAGCGGAACAGGGCGGTCGGAGGGGACGGCGTGCTCGTGGGCGACTCCGGTGCCCCAGAGTCGCGCTCAACGCTGCCTGCGTCGGACGCGACGATGTCCTTGCCAGAAACCGAGTCGACGCCGGGCTGGACGGCCCAGACGACACCGGCGGCAGTTAGTACGGCGGCCGTTGCCCCGGCGGCGAGGCTTGCCCTGCGTCGTGCGCTGGCACGGCGGCCAACGGCCAGCCTGTCCTCGATCGCCCGATGCTCAGGACCACCCGACGTGGCCTTCTCGAAACGGTCCATGAGGTCCATCGCTGCTCCTGAGTTCGTACCGATGCTGTCACACACAAATACGCAGAAGAGGCGGATCGGTTGTCATCAAGTCCCGACTGAGGTACCGGCTCCAGGACCGGAACCCCGTCCCGAAACAACGGCGCCACATCTAGTCCCCGCATGTCGATGGTCTCTCGGGGCGCCCGTATTTGCCGCGTTGAGGGCGGCTACGCTCGCCCGGATCTGCCGCGAGTTGTGCGGGGGTCTGCCGAGATCCGGGCGCAGAGAGTTGCGCGCACGGCTTGCTGTCAGGAGGTACGCGACGCAGTGCGCTGCCTGCGGACGAGCCTACGCAGCCCGACAATCAGAACGCCGAGGCCGAGCGCGATGGGTCCGAAGAAGAGCAGGTAACCCAGCGGACCAGCCTGCTCGTCGACCGGTAGCCACGCAGGAAGCACTCCCTTGTTGACCTGGGGAGGGATAGCGGACAACGAAGGGCCGCTCAGTTGTCGGGTCGCGGTACACGAGTTGTCGGAGTACGGCGACTCATCGTTGAGCGGGTGGAACTCGTACCTACCGCCCAACGCATAGCGACGATCCACTGAAGTAAAAGCGTTGTCGGACCTACCTGTCGTTCCCAGAACAGTGACGGTCGCACCACCATCTGTCACAACCTGCACTACTCGATCACCTTGGCTGGTTGCGATGACCGTTCCCAGAAACGCATATGGCGATGGGCCAGGGGCAGTCGCGCACGATGCGGCGGCCGGGGGCGCACCAAGCATGCTGAGCGTCCAAGCGCACAACAGCAAAGCCGCCACCCGATAGGGGTACATGTCGGCGAGTCTCACACGACTTCGACTCGCGACGTAGGGAAAACGTTCCAGCCCCCATCGTCCGGATCTGCCGCGATGAGTGCGAGGCTCTCGAAGAAGAAGTCGCACTAGCCTGAGTAGGTGTCCGAGAAGGCAGCGCGTCAACAAGCACGCCAACAAGTGGCCGCTTACCACGAGGCAGAGCTCGCCCAACTCGTCGCACACGTCGCCGGCGCAATCGATCACTTCCGCGACGGTGACCTCGACCCATTCGAAGTCGACCGCGTGCTGTTCCAATACTCCCGAGCGGCCAAAGAGCTCTGGAAGTACTGCAACCTAGGCAACGTCGAGGTGGCCGCACGGTACATACGGGAAGACCCGGCGATCGACTGGTGGGAGCGCGGAGCTTTCAGGGAGCGGTGACCCGCGTGCGTCATTCCGCCGCCTGTCGGCGCGTGTCCGACTTACCGGATCTGCCAATGTCCGGATGCGGGCGCTTCTCGCGATACAACGGAGCCGCCGCGCCGTAGGGCACTTGTCGGACAGCGCCGGGGAGCGCGCTAGTGAGAGCCCGGAATGCGTCGGCGGAGCAGCCCACGGTGAATTCGACGTCCTCGTCGACTTCGCAGGCCATGCACCAGGCGTGATCCTCTGGCCAGACGAGGTGAGGCTCTTGGTGGATGCCCTGCGAGGATCCGTACCAAGCCAACGCTGGCGCGTCCCTGAGTTCGTCGATGCGCCCAGCAAAGAGCACCATCTCTCGTTCCGGGATTGGAACTCGCGGCGCCTCTGGGACCGACGCCCGGCTCGTCCAGCCCTCCCAGATGGCGGCGTATCCAGTCATCGGAGTGCCCGTGTGATCGACCAACGTCGCTAGTGCCGCGCGGAGAGCGGGCTCTTCGCCGTCGTGGTGGGCACCGTCGGCGAAGGCGATCCGCACATAGACGCCGAAGCCCGGTGGGCCGTAGCGGACGAGGTCCCACCAATCGACGTCCGAGCGAAGTAGCCATCGCGCGGGGTCCACAGAGTCCGCTGGTCGCACCGTCATGGTCATTAGTCTGACCGAGCGCCGCAGACAAACGCACCTCATCTGCCGCGATCCGTCCGTCCGCTCATGCCGAGATGAGTGCGTTGCACGCCAGCGGTGTCGTACGGTCACCGTCGAGTCGGAAGGGATTGCCGCATGTCGTTCTTGGAGATGAGCTGGGCCTGCCTGCTGGACGACATCGACCGCATCGGCTGCAGGACGCCCTACATCTTCTTTGCTGCATGCCCGGCCTCCGATGAAGACCGGTGCATAGTCGTTGATGAACACGAGTTCGGGGCAAATGAGGACGTCCCTTCAGTCGCCAGTAGCCGCGCCTTCACTCAGGGGCTGCTCGTGGATGACGTGCAGCAGGTGATCCAGAACCTTCGTCAGCAGGACCCGACCGCGAGCCGTGACGTGCTCATTCGCGCAATCGCCTACTACTTCGATCGGGACGCTTTCATCGACCTCCACAGTTGACTAGAGACGCACTCATCTGCAGCGATGAGCGCAGACCGGATCTGCCGATGTCCGGATGGTCTCCCTCGTAGGGATCGCATGGGGTTCACAATGCGTCTCATGAGCATGACGCCCTCCATGCGGCGACCGCCCGGCCCCACGTTGCGCGGGGCTGTCGCCTGCGGTGCCCTGCTCGTGGGTGGCACGGGGTGCGGATCAATGACGTCCGATCCGGTACAGGGGCAATGGGAGTCACGCGCATCTCTGCCAAGTTGTGGCTCCCTGCAACTTCAACAGGGCGAGGCAGTAGAGGTCGAGGGAAGAACGGAAGTCGCGTGCCTGCAACGCGCGCTCGATTCCGGACGGGGCGCAGAACTAACCATCCGCTACCCCACGACCGAAGGTGACCCCGTCACGAACTACTACCGGGTGACGGCGGACGGCGCGACCGAGGTGTACACGGGTCTGCCCCGGATCTGGTTGACACTCGGGGTTTGTAGTAGTCAGGCCGCTGCTGCGGTCGCGTAGATCATCTCAAACTCGACTGGGGTGAGCTTGCCGAGGGCTCGTTGGCGACGGCGG
>NZ_JCAQOX010000011.1:0-68600 GCF_059567905.1 Nocardioides sp. BGA-UO-ETr-FS32
GCGTCAGACAAGTCGAGGTCTTCCAGGATGAGCGTGTAGGAGCCTTCATCCTCGGGAGACCTCGACGTCTATCCCGGGACCGACGCGCCCGACCGATCTACACCCTCAACTGTGAAGAGCCGCGAATCTCGTCCAATCCAACTGAGGCGAACATGGTCGTCGTGAGCCATGGGCCGCCGAACCAAAAGGTAGGAATCGCCAGGATCTCGCCGGTGACTTTGAGGATGCCGGTCCGGTCTGATTCGTTCCATGCGGCCTGGAAGAGCGCGATCGCGACGGCGCCAGTGAGAACGCCAATGAGAACGCCGAGGGCAATCCCAACCCCCGGTGGCGTAGTAGACGCAGCGGCATGGACAACCATGTTCCAGTGTGCAGAGCAGATCCTGGCCGCGTCAATGACGGGCCGTTGCTGTCACGCACTGGCCCGCGGTCGCGACCCCATGTCCGAATAGCGACGCGTATGGCCCCTTAAGAACACCATGGGTTCGAACTACTCCGCCCCCCGTCAGCCGACGCCTTCGACCGAAGTGCCGCTCCCGCTTCCGCGACCCGAGGACGACAGTCGAGTTCTGGCGGATCTGCGACTTCGCGCGGTGATTGGCTACGCTCGCAGGCGAGTTTGGGCAGGATGTCGGGTATGGGCCAGTTGCGATCGCTCCCGTACCGCAAACTTGCCGACGCGCTCCACAGCGTCGCCCCCGTCCTCGCGCCAGAGGTCCGTCAGCACGGTCGGCGTTCTTACGTCCTAGGGGCTCATGTGTCGCCGCGCGAGCTACTTCTGGTCGAGCTCCGGCACCGGGCTGGCTGGTGGGCGATGGCCGTCATAGTGGACCCAGACACGGGACAAGCGTCGAACGAGCTCGACGACGTCATGTTTGCCGCCGAATCCGAGCCGTGGTGCGCGGCCGCGATCCCCAGGCCGGTGGCCAGGTGGGTCTTCCCGGTGCCGGGCGGACCCAGCAGGACGACGTTGCGTGCCTCGGTCAGGAACCCACCCGATGCCAGCGAGGCGACCTGTTGACGCACCGCTGGTTGGGCGTCCCAGTCGAACTCCTCGAGCGTCTTGCGGGAACCGAACCCGGCGGCCCGGATCCGCAGCTGCGCACCCGATGCGTTGCGGGCGGCGACCTCACGGTCAAGGACCGCGGCGAGGTACTCCTCATGGGTCCAGCCGGCATCGCGGGCGTGATCGGCCAGCCGGCCGGCTGCTTCGGTGATCCGGGGCGCCTTCAACGCCGACGCCCAGGTAGGTCAGCTGCTTGAGCGCCTCGCTGGCGTCACTCTTCGCCTTGGTCGCCATCAGGCCACCTCCTCACCGTCAGTGAGAGCCTCGGTCAGGTCACCGTCGATGAGACCGAAGGCGCGGTCGTAGTCGGCCAGGTCCCGCGCCAGGCCGTCGTGCGGATCAGGTGCCCCTCGTGGCGGACTTCGACCCGTGTCAGGTCCGCATGGACGTCGACGAACCGGCCGATCACCGCGGGGTCGACCGAGTAGTCGGACGAGTCGACGCGGACGTAGTAGTCGCGTCCCAACCGGACCCGGTTGGTCCACCCCACCGCCGGTGGAACCGGTGGCAGCGGCAGCATCGCCGCCCTATCTGCGTTCAGCAGGTCGACCGGCCTGGTCTTGATCGTGCGCACGATTCGGTTGTTCGCCTGGGTCAGCCAGTCGCTGAACTGGGCGTCGAAGTCGGCCGGTGAGGTGAAGTCACGCCCGGGCATGAAGGAGGTCTCGAAGAACCCGTTGCGTCGCTCCACGATGCCCTTCGACTCAGGGTCGTAGGGCTTGAGCCGCTGCAGCGTGGTCGCCAGGGTGCCGGTGAACTCCCCAACGCCCTCGGCATGCCGCTTGCCGCGACCGATGCCGGACTCGTTGTCCCAGATCAACCGGCGCGGGACCCGGCCGAGCAGCTGCAGCAGCACCCACATCCCCAGCAGCAGATCCTCGGTGTGCCGGGTCGGGATCATCCGTCCGACCATGAACCGAGAGTGCGCGCACGTGATCACCATGACCGGCAACAGTGTCTTCGTGCCGTCCTCGAGCGGGATCTTCTTCGGCGGGAACCACAGGTCGCACTGCGCGGCGTCACCCGGCAGCCACGTCAGCCGATCAGACGGGTCGACCGGCACGTGGTCAGGCCGCAGCCGCCGGACGTTGTCGCGAAACCACGTGATCGACCCGGTCCAGCCGACCCGCTCGGCGATCACCGTGGCCGGCATGTCCGGAGTCTTGGCCAGCAGTTGGCGCACCGCCGGTTCGTACGGCGTGAACGCCGTCGGCACCGCCGGCCGCTCGTACTTCGGCGGCCCGTCGGAGGCCAACGCCCGCGCCACCGTCGACCGCCCCACGCCCAGGTCCCGTGCGACCTGACGCTGCGGAACACCGTCCGCAACCAGCCGCCGAATCAGAGCCCAATCCTCCACAGAGATCACCCATCCAATCTGTCTGGGTGGCCTCGTTTTCGACCGTCACTATGGCCTCGTTTTCAAGCGTCGTCGACACTCGTGGCATGCCGGAATGGGTGTGTGCCGCGACGACGCCCTTGTGCGAGCGTCCACGGGTGCATCGAGGCCCGCCTGACGTGCTCGACCTATTTCGACGGGCCGGGCTAGACCCCGGCGCCAGCGGTGTGATCACGCCGCCGTGTGAGTCGCCATGGCGTTTTGGCTCTGCCGGTTCATTTGCCGGAATGACGGTACGAAGGATGGCGCGCCATTGTGGTCGCGAGGTATGCGACACCAATGACGATGAAGGCGGGAGAGAAACCGACGCCCGTGATGAACGCGGCACCGACGAGGCCGCCGAACGGCATCAGGGCGTAACACATTGAGGTCGAGAGGGACGAGACGCGGCCGACTGCTCCCCTGGGTATCCGTTCGAAGAAGCCCACGAAGGTTGTCCGCGACTCATCAGGGGCTATTGCGTCACTACCTGGTACATCGCTTCCCAGTCAACGAGGTACGTGGGCGCGATCCCTCCATCCGGCGCGAAGCAGCGAGCGTTGGAAAACGGGCTGTGCTGACCGTTCGGACCCGTCTCCAGCGTGACAGCGACGCAAGTGACCACGTCGGCCTCTCTCGGGCTGACGGGCCCCATCAGTACGCGGGTGAGTAGTTGATTGGGCGCGACCCCAACAGTCCAGTGGATGGTCGACGCGGGGGCGAAGCACGTCCCGGGCCAAATGTGGACGTTGAAGACTGAGAACTGACCAGAGATAGTTGAGCGGTTTCGCACGTCACCCCAGATCTGCTTCGCGCCGCCTCCGTCAGTGGATAGGTAGATGCTCTCAAGGTTCGGCGCGTCGCCAGCGATGAGTCGATTGTCGGGACGCAAGCAGGTGGCGGGATTGAAAGCTTGGGTGATGGCAAGTGAGAGTTTCTCGGTTACCCAATCTCCGTGTATCCCTAATATCGTGCCCCTGATTTGGATGGGAACGGTGCCCGAGAAGACGCCGACCGGGGTGCCCGAGACATCGCCGCTTCGAGTCAGAGTAAGTCCACCCGGCAGTTTGAACGGAGTGAGTAGGCGCCATTCCAGCGAGTAACCGCTCTCGATGTCGGCGCTGAGCCGGACGCGCAGCGCCTCGCCGACACGTCCAGTGACCGTCTTCGTCGTCAGGTGTGGACGGGCCCTGATCCGAGCCACGATGGCCTTCACGGCTTGTCGCAAAGGACGTCCGTCGGTATAGCCGTAGTGAACGGGAAGACCCGCCATCTCGATTAGGGATCCCTTTGAGTCACAGACCGGGTCGTTGCGGTTGCACACACTGTGCGCGAGAGAATTGAACTGCTTAGGTAGTCGCGTTGTCGCCGACCCTGATAGGGCGGCGGGGTACTGGAGTCCGATGCCCGACGCCGAGCGACTTGCTGTCCCGTATGTGGCGGTGTGGTCGTTGCTGACGCGATCGCCGTCCGCGATAAGGAGGACGCCGTCCAGCCGGTCGAGCATCCCACGGTTGTCATTTCGCAACCACCGGTTGGTGAGCCGGTGCATCACCATCGCACCCTGCGAGTAGCCAGCCAGAACGAGTCGTTCGCCAGGGCACTCTCGGCGGCGGGCTTGGAGCCACGAAGCAGCCTCGTCGACACCATCGTTGAGCCCCTTGAACCATGATGGCCAGCCCAGCAGCGTCTTGGGGATTGCCTTGGCCTCGTAGGACACGGGTTGCTGGCGAACCGTTCGACCGGTTCCGTTGAGGAGACTGCGAAGCGTGTCCGTGGCGCTAGAGACTTGCTTGCCCAGTCCCGACGGTTGATCAGAGCCGCGTGCGCCGATGACCAGCACGTCACCACACGACGGGACCAGTCTTAGGTTTGTAGTGTCATCCGCGGGTTGGGCGATGCTCGGCTGTGAAATGAGCCCTATCAGCAGAGCGGCTATGAGGAGAAGCCGTACGAGCGGGACGGACTCCCTCGGGATCGCAAACCTAGTTGGCGCTGTCATCGTGCCCCCGCTCAAACGTGACCCAATCCGCTGGCTGCACGATGCCAGCGATCGCACCAGTCGTCATCAGCAGGTCTATGGGGTCTAGTCCGCGGGGGTCTGCTGCCCGCATAGGTATGACAACTCACCTCGACCTCCACGGGACGACGACCCCTCCTCCCACGGGCGACTCGCCAAAGCGACAACAGCGGCAGGGTGCAGATTCACACTCGGTGACGTCCCGTGAGGTGGTGTAGTTCCGGCCGCTGATCGTCGTGTTGACCACGACGTAGGCGGCCACCGTGCAACGGTCAGTGAGTACTTGCGACAGACACTCACGAGAGGACACGAAGCACGATGGCCTTGGACAATGCTGCACTACTCGAGGTGCTCGTAGCCATGCAGGCTGCTGGAGTCGAGGACCGGGTCCGGACCGCAGCGCAGACGATCTACCAGGCGTTGATCGACGCCGAGCTCACCGCGGTGATCGGCACCGGCCCCTGGGAAGGCAGCGACCAGCGCACGGCACAGCGCAACGGGTCGCGGCCGCGGACGCTGGCCACCACCGCCGGCGACCTGGAGCTACGGATCCCGAAGCTGCGGACCGGGACGTTCTTCCCCTCGCTGCTCGAGCGGCGCCGTCGGGTCGACCAGGCCCTGTTCGCGGTGATCATGGAGGCCTACCTGCACGGAGTGTCGACCAGGAAGGTCGACGACCTGGTCCAGGCGCTGGGCGGCGCGAGCGGGATCAGCAAGTCCGAGGTGTCGCGGATCTGCGCGGACCTCGACGAGGAGGTCGGCGCGTTCCGGGACCGGTCCCTGGCCGGGATCGACTACCCCTACGTGTTCCTCGACGCCACCTACTGCAAGGCAAGGGTGAACCGCCGCGTGGTGTCCCAGGCGGTGGTGATCGCCACCGGTGTCACCGCCGACGGCCGACGCGAAGTGCTCGGGTTCGACGTCGGCGACTCCGAGGACGGGGCGTTCTGGACCGCGTTCCTGCGTGGCCTGAAGGCCCGCGGCCTGGGCGGGGTGCAGCTGGTGATCAGCGACGCCCACACCGGCCTGAAGGGCGCGATCGCCTCGGTCCTGCTCGGCGCCGCCTGGCAACGGTGCCGGGTGCACTTCATGCGCAACGTCCTCGCGGTCGTCCCGAAGGGCAACTCCGAGATGGTCGCAGCGGCGATCCGCACGATCTTCGCCCAACCCGACGCCGAGCACGTGCACGAGCAGTTCGAGGTCATCGCCACGATGCTCGGCAAGCAGCTGCCCAAGGTCGAGCAGATGTTGCGCGAGGCCCGCGACGACCTGCTGGCCTTCACCGACTTCCCGGTCAGCCACTGGAAGAAGATCTGGTCGACCAACCCGCTCGAGCGGCTCAACAAGGAGGTGAAACGACGCACCGACGTCGTCGGGGTCTTCCCCAACCCCGCCGCCCTGCTGCGGCTGGCCGGCGCTGTGCTCGTCGAGGCCCACGACGAGTGGCAGGTCACCGCCGAACGCCGCTACCTGTCCGAACACTCCATGGCCCAGCTGGCCGAGAAGACGACCGAGGAGGTGGCCAAGCCCGAACTCATGACGGCATGATCAGAACACTGACCCGCACGGTGTCGAGAACTCCACCACTCAGCGGGACGCCACCACCGCTTCTTGATCGAAGTGCTTGCCCAGTCGTACGTTACCGAGATGAGGACAGCACCGCCCCCGGAGCGAGGCCGGTGTCCCAACTGCGGCGTGGCGCAAGGGCAGCGGCACATGAAGTCCTGCCCGTGGTATCCAGGAACATGGGACGGCTAGTACTGGCCGGCCCGCCGACGACCACGGGCGTGCCCTGCAACCGGCCCAATGACCGCCCCGGCAGCCTCGGTGTTGGTCGCCTCAATCGTCCCTTCGTCGGCCAGCGCGCGATCAACAGCATGAGGCCATGTAGCGAGCCGTGATGAACAGCCCACCTGAAGATTCCGATCAGGGCTGGGCCAAGCCCGCGCCATTTGGGGCACCGGCCGCGGTGCAAAGCCTGAGCGGCGTTGCAGCTCCCCTGCTCGCAGGATTCTGCGTCACCGTGACGGCGTTGATCATTCAGGCGCCCGACGAGCTCCGGTTTCCGGACGCCGCTCTCATGATGCTGTCGATCGCGGTCGTGTTACTACTTTCCTGTGTGCAGTGCGGGTTTTGGGCGCGGCAGTACTTTGCATCCCCGGACGAGGCATCAAGCTGGTTTGAGGACTTCGCCTCTGATCCCGAGCGGCAGAAACGTGTTCATGAGGAGCAACGCTCGTACTACGCGATCTACCTTGAGTGGTCGCTGCGCGCCCGGATCACGTACACAATTGGGATCACAGCGGTCTACGCCGCGCTCGCCGTCACGATGATCCCGCCAGGCAGCCTGGTGGAGTCGTGGCCCAGATTCGTGGCGTTCGCCGTCCTTGCCGCTGCGGCGATCACCGAAGTTGGATGGACGGTCCGGGGGTGGCGAATCCACGCCAGCGGTGACCGGCCGGCGTGACTCAATGGCCCGCGTCAACCACCGGGAGGCATTGGGTCGTCGATGAATAGGCTCTGGCTGCGGAGAAGTTAGATCGACGACGTGTTTGCGTCGCCGTGTCTAGAGACTTCTTGCTGGGCGCTACTGCGGACCTTGTCGACGACTTGGCTGCCGAGTTCGACTACGTGACGATGAGTGCGAGTACGCGACGAATTGAGGAATGAGCGCCCAGTGAGTGAAACGCTTTGAGGCAATACGAAAATTGATCAGTCGAATTAATACGGCGCAAATCTAGGGGGCAGGCGTAGGGGTGGGGACGGCCGCTGACTTCGGAACGACGTAACCCTGACCAGACTCCAGTTGCAACTGATCTCCGCGGCAATTGCCAGAAGGTCGGATGGCAACGACAGGTCTGCTCCACGTGCCGCCCACCGCAGTCCCAACGAGTTCGGTTGCCTCGCATCGCGGTCCAAGAAGACTCGGCTCGTACAGAAACACGGTGACGTCGGTCGGCTTGTCGACCGTTAACGCGACCGGGGTGGCCCACCTGGGCGATGCAACGAAGATTGCGATCCCGAGCACGATTCCCAACCCTCCGAATCGAACTGCCTTCTTCAGTGCGTCGAATTTCGCTTCGATGACTTTCTGATTTGCGAATGCGATTAGGCGAGCCCCTGCGGACTCGAGTCGAATCAGCATCCACTCTGCATCTTGCGTAGAATGTGGCAATTGGCGACTTGCGGTGGCGGAACCTTCACCTGAGTTCGACGCGTCCCGAACGATTAACGAGGAATCGGCGTCAGTTCGAAGTCTCAGCACCGCGTCATCGCATGCCCGCAGTTGATCATAAACGTCGTAGATCGTTCCAGCCAGGCCGTTCGAGAAGAGGATTGCGTCACGATTCAGATAGTCCAACATTGCGCGAATCTTCACGCCCTCTGACTTGGCGAATCGCTCAGTCAGGCCGCGCAGGCGGCGGAGTATTAGCAGCTTGAAACGCGTGACAGGGACAAGCAGCCAGCGCCGCATTGGCGACGAACTCGCGCGGTAAGACGCCAAGTTCTCTCTCGCCGAAAGAATTTTCCGGTCCCACTCACGATTTCTCTTCTGACGCGGCACGTCGAACTCCCGTAGATCGACTAGCTGACCGAGCGTCGTATAGCCGACTGATAGGACACCAGCCGCTGTCAGGATGATCCAAGCGACGCCAAGTATCGCCAACAAGAAGCCAACTAGGGCGACAGATCCACCCAACAATCCGTTCGGGAGAGATGACAGTTGCAGGCCAGCGACAAGAACCGCTCCCACTGCCCCGGCCGCCGCAACGAGCCACTTCGTGGTCTCACGAATGACTGTTTGAGAGTGCTCCAACTGCTCTTGACTACGGGCGGCCACAATTCCTTGTGAGTCTGTCTCCCGTGCGGGATCGCCGCTTGGAAGGGCACCAGCTTCACTCGCCATGGTCACGCCACCTTTTTGATTCGAACGCTTGGCACCTCGCATTCTGTCCCCATACTCTGGATGGCGACAAGCAACTTGGAGGGCCGCACTATGAGGAAGTGTGTGCGTTGGGATCCTCGAGCTGATGGGGACCGACGCCGCGTTGCGGACGACCTCGTGCTGTTGGAGATCGACGATGCTTGTCGTGCGGTGTGTCGTGGATGCATGGGATACCCCCCGAAGCTTCAACCCCCCTCGCCGCTGCAGATCGATGAGTGGGTGGTGAACTACCGTTGTCCGCGCGCAGGAGACGAGGCTTCCGGGTGCGACGAGTTGGGGCTGGTCGTGCTGAGCTTGAAGCGACGGTGAGGCCGCAACGTGGTATCGGCGGAACTCGCGCTGGAGAGACATAGTCGTAAAGCACGATCTCTCAGCGCGACTCCGGCCGCCCTTCGAACCTGCGCCTGTCCCTACCGTCTTTGGCTGGGCCTGGTGGTGCCAACTTGCGTCCTGCGCACCCGAACGTCGGCATCGAGGCGATGGCGTGTGGAGGTCAACCTTCAGAATCCCTCAGGAGCCGGGCACCTGCCGCAGTTCTGGAGAAGGAGTCGGCCCACCGGCTGTATATGTCGTCTCCCTTTGAGGTGTGCCGGATACGAGGGCCCGCACCTCCTGCCAAAACCCGTCCTCTGTCGGCTCGTGCCACTCCAGCAGTTCCGGCGGCGTTGGATCCCCGCCGATTTCGGTCAGACCCGCCAGCCATGGAGCCAGCTCGGCACTGTTGAGGCGATGGGTGTAGTTGCCGGCCAGGTCGGCCCGTCCGAGGGAACGATCCAGCTCGGCCAGGTTCTTTGCGGCCACCCGAAGCCGCAGCCACTGGTGACGTCGCCAGTGGGCGTCGTTCGCGTGGCGCCGTGCCAGGCGCTGGCCGGCGAGAGCGCCGCGCAGGGCGAGTGCCGCGATGGTCTGGCGGGTCATCAGCAGGTTGGTGCCGCCCTCGGTGGGGCTCTGGCGAACCCAAGCGACTCGTCCCCGCGTCGCGGGCATGAATGTCTGCTTGGTATCAGACCAACCGCGAGCGGTGTTGATGATCGAGCCGACGAAGCCCGCGACGGAGCGTGACAGCGGCGTGGGTGGGCTGCTGCGGGAGCCGCTGTCGTCAGGTGCCCAGACGTCTTGGTGTCGGTGGCCGCGCGGGTAGCCGCCTAGGTTGATGCCGAGCGTGGGCCAGGAGGGCAGCACGCTGTCGAAGAGGTGTATCGGGAAGTTCTGAGCTACCCCGCCGTCGGTGAACCACAGTTCCTCGGCCCAGCTCACGCTCGTGTCGGCGGGGTAGTGGGTAGGGATTGCTCTGTCGCGGTGGACGACCTCACGTCCGTACTCGTCGCGAACACGCGCCTGCGTCCCGGGGGTCATCGTGATGCGATAGAAGCGGATCGCCTCGAAGAGCCCTGGAAGCGACATGCTGAGCCGGACGGCGACGATTACCGGAAGCTCACCACCGGTGGGTAGCCGGTGAAGGGTACCCAGGTCCTCTCCCGTTTGGATGTCCTGGACGTTCGTGAGGCTCTCTCCCGCTTTCAGCAGGTCGACAATTCGGGGTGGAAACGTCGCGGTGCTGGGGTCGTCCGCCCGTTCGAGGTCTGTCGCGCGGAGCCACAACCCGGTGTCCTCGATCGGCGGGAAGCGGTGAGGGACGCCGTGCACGAGCTCGGTGGTGACGAGCTCGAGGTTGACCGATCGCCATGCGACCTCGGTTGCGCCGGCCACGGCGTCGCCGACGTTCGGCGCCGGTTGCCAAAGGTCGCGGAAGAGTAGCGGATCCTGCTGACCGGCGAGCTGCGACAGAGAGCGGTCGAGCCAGGCGATGAGGGTGGGTGCTGTGCTGTCGCGCGGCAGACCGGCCACCCGGTTCCACAACCGGCCCCACCACGTCGGCTGCCAGGCGCCGGTGCCGGCGACGAGCCCGAATCTGTGGTCTTTGGCTGCAACCAGCGTGATCTTGGCAATTGCGGTCAGGTTCGCGACGGCTAGCACTAGGACGGCGGTAGCCCACACGAGTAGCGAGAGGCCAAGGAATCGCCATGGCTCCGCGCCGCGCTCGAGGCCCAGCACCAGCACGACGACCGCAACCATGGTCAGGCCCGATACCAACGGGGGAAGGCCTCGGCCGGGTGGGGCCGGAGGCTCTGCGGGTACCTGTTCGGCTGGCCCGGTCTGGACAGCTGGGCGCGATGCGGCGGCGACGCCGAGCCCGACCGCGACCAGGGCCAGCCCGACGGTCCACGCGACGGCGGCAAGTACCGACCAGACGTGGCTCAGCGCCTCCCCCGGCATCAGCTCGCGATGCCACCAAAACCACAGGATCACTCCCGCCAGCACGGCCCAGGTAACCACCTTGCTGATCCGGCCGAAGGCGCCGATCGCGAGTAGCGCCACCCGCAGCACCTTGCGTCGCTCCTGCATGGTCGCGATGAAAAGCCGGAACAGCCGGTGCCCCGCATCGGTCGGCTGGAAGAGCTGCGCAATCCGGTGCTGGTCGGGCTTCTCGGGGGCATCGAGCTGGCAATACCAAGCGACAGCGTCGGCGAGCCCCGCAAAGCCCTGCCGCAAGTTCCCCGCTGCGAGGTCCGCGGGCGGGTCAACATTGGGTCGTCCCGCAAGGTCCCATCGCGTGCGGCCTACCTCGGCCGCCGCCGCGCAGGACGCCGCTATCGCACCCGCCGAAGCCCCGCCGACGTTGCGCAGCCGGAAGCGTCGCGCAATCTCGCAGACAGCAAGCGGGTAGACGACCCCGCTCGTGGTGCCCCCGCGCATCGTGACGTCGACGCTGCGCCGGGCATAGTCGGCGTACATATCGGTCTCGCGTGCGGCAGCAGGCGGCTGGTGCAGCGCCCCGTCGGCGTCGGCGTTGTGGCCGAGCGCATAGGCCCCGGCACTGGTCAGCGGTGGCACCGCCTTCTCCTGGACCGCCCACAGCCAAGGGTCGGATTGATTGGCACGTGATCGTAAGTGGACACCGACGGCAGACCGCCAGCCGGCCCCACGTCGTGCTCGTCGTACAACAGCTGGCGCAACTCGGCCAATGCAGCGTCGTCTCGTGGCAGCATTAAGAACCCCCTCGTTCCTGCCCGGCGCTCACACGCGCGGTCGCGAAAAGCCTGCTCCCGCCGCGTGCCGCGGTCAAGGACAGCCTTTGCCGTTGGCGGTTCCGTGCGCGAGAACACCAGGACGTACTTGCTCAGAAGCTCCCTCTTGACACCTCCCGAAGTTCCGACGCATTGACAGCAAAGGTGATGACGGCCTGGACCTCGCTGCGCAAGCCCTCCTTGAGCAGTTGGCGCAAGCACATGAGTCTGCCGCACGGATCGGTCTCCGCGGCCTCCAACGTCACCGGCATCGTCACCGAAGTTTGACCGGCCAGCCCCACCGTTTGGGTTCCAGCTCAGGTGGCTAACTGACTGCGGTGGTGGGGTCGTTCTCGAAGAATAGTTCGCACTCGATGGGGGTAGCCGAGTGCGGAGTGGCGTCGGCGGCGGTTGTGGAAGATCTCGATGCACTCGAAGATCGCGTTGGCGAGCTCGACTCGAGTCTTCCACTTCTTGCGGTCGAGAAGTTCGATCTGCATCGAGGACCAGAAGCTTTCCATCATGGCGTTGTCGAGGCCGTCGGCCACCGTACCGAAGGATGGCAGGAGGCCGGCGGAGCGGATCTTCTCGCCGAAGACCCAGGAGGTGAACTGGGCGGGGTCGGCGTGGACGATCCAGACGGGCTCGGGGCGGCGGTTGCGGATGGCCATGTCGAGGGCGTTGACCACGAGGGTGGCGTCCTGCTTGGAGTCGATCGACCATCCCACGATCCGCCGGCTGTAGGCGTCGAGGACCGCGGCACAGTAGATCCACCCTTCCCGTGTGCCGTGTTGGGTGATGTCGGTGACCCACAGCTCGTTGGGATGGAGGCGATGGAACTTCCGGGTCACCAGGTCGTCAGCGGTGACGACGACTCGCAGCCGTCTGACTCTGGTAGGTCTCGGTAGGCCATGGACACCGGCCTGGTTCATCCGCAGTCACACGGTGCGCTCGCGCACGGTGATCCCCATGCCCCATGGTGAGTTCGGCGTGCACGCGCCGGTAGCCGTAGGTGCCGCGCGAGGCGACGTGGATCTCGCGGATCAGTCCGATGAGCCACTGGGGCGCAGCCGGGTCGGGGCGGTGGGAGTCCGCTTCTGCTTGTAGTAGTTCTGTCTCGCTACGCCGAGGACCCGGCAGCAGCGATCGGCCGGGACCCCGGCGTCGACGAGTCGGTCGATCACCGGGTAGAGCCTTTTGGGCGGGGCCGGTCCTCGCTCAAGAACTTGGCCGCCTGGCGGACGATCGCCAACTCGGTCTCAAGCTCGCGGATGCGGCGACGAGCCGCGCGCAGCTCGGCGGACTCGGTGGTGCTGACTCCGGGGATCTCGCCGCGGTCGATGCGGGCCTGCTTGACCCACTCGAGAGCGTGACGGGATGAAATGTCGAGCTCGTGGGCCGTTTGCTTCTGCGGGTTGCCCGCGCTCACGAGCGCGATGGCTCGAGCACGGAACTCGGGCGGGTAGGCACGGGGCACGGCGTTCAGCCTTCCGGTGAAGGCAGTCACTTAGCCACCGACACCGGAACCTTTCTGGTGGGGCAGGTCAATCTGTCGCTCCATCATGCAGCAGTCCCGAGGGTCCTGACCTGCAGTTGTACAGACCAGTGCCTGTCCAGCTCGCATCACGACCGATTTTGTCGTCGACCACCGCACGTCCCGGACATACTCTCGCTGGTGGGGATCTCATGGCGATGGCGCGCTGCACCGGCACTGATGGTTGTTCTCGGTCTGGGAGCGGTCAATCCTGTCCATGCTCAGACCGCCACCGGTTCGGACCCGGTCGACATCTGTGCCGACGTGATCGTGTACGTCGTGCGGGGGTCGGGTGAGGCGCCTCAGCCGAGCGCCGACAATCCCCATCCGTCCGTAGGAGAAGCATGGGATGCCTTCGATCCGCTCGACCCCGTGACCGGCGGCTCGAGCATCGATGCAGGCAGAGTGCTCGATGTGGGATCGGACGGCGGGCTGACTGTCGCAACCGGAACGCCGTATCTCTACGACCTGGTGCAGAAGATCAGGCAGCGCGTCGGCGGTCAGGTCCGTCTTTCCTGGGCCCCGATCCAGTACCGGGCGATCCCCGTTGACGTCGGCAATCTCGCATCCAAGTCACTGTGGGCGCTGCACGGGTATCCAAACTCGGTGACCTCGGGGATCAGGGAGCTCCACCGGAGTCTCCGCCGCCAGTGGGAACTGTGCGGGACTCGCACACGGTACGTCCTGGCGGGGTACTCCCAAGGCGCCGATGTCGTCAACTCGTATCTGCGCGGAAAGATCCTGACCCGGTCCTCACAGTTCGGCCTCTTCACGAACACCGAGTACCTCGGGCCGAGTCCCGACATCCAGCAACAGATCGCCGCGGTCGCGCTGATCGCTGACCCCAACCACGACCCCGACGACCCCGAGTCCTACACCAACGTGGACCCCGCCATGGCGGCCAAGCGTGGGTTGAACGGAAGAAGACGCGGAATCCCTGAGCCGATGTCACGCGTGACCGATTCGATCTGCCTGCCCGGCGACCCGGTCTGTGGCCAGGGTTTCACGATTCGGCCCGAGCTCACCGAGGGCGGGATCATCCATACGAAGGCATACCGGAACGGGGTCGCCTACCCCGTGATCTGCCCTAGCGACAGGCCTGAGAGGCCTCTCGAATCGGCCATCACCTGCATGGCGGATCGAGTGACCTGGCGCCTCGGTTTGCGCAACCTCGTGAGAGAACCATTGGATGAATCGACCGCCGTACCCGGCACCACTGGGCGCGACGTCGCCTTCTTCCTCGACACGACCGGCTCCATGAGTGAAGACATCGGCGGGGCCATCCAGTTCGCCGAGGAGCAGGCAGGACGGATAATCGCACTCGACGGTCGCGTGGCACTGGTTCAGTACCGCGATGCCGAGGACGCAATCGTTGCCGAGGTTGTCACACCCTTCACCCAGGACGTGACGTCGTTTCAGGCTGGGCTCGCGGCACTGAGCGCCGATGGCGGCGGGGACGACCCCGAGGCACTGTTGCACGCGCTTACCTACGGCTTCAACGAGCTCGACTGGCAGCTCGGGGCCTCGAAGGCCGCCGTCGTACTCACCGACGCCACCTTTCACGAGCCCGACCCGGTCGGCGGGGAGACCCTCGCATCGGTGGAGCGACGCTCGCTGGAGATCGATCCGGTCAACGTTTTCCCAGTGGTCGACGATCCTGACGCCTACGAGGCGTTGGCCGCACGCACGTCGGGCGAGGTCGTCGACAAAGGAAGCGGCGACACGGCGACGGCATTGACCAGCGCACTCGATCATATTGCCCAGCGCCCCGTCGCTCTCCTCAACAACGCCTCGTACGTTGCGTCGGCGCAGGGCATCGTCTCGTTCGACGCATCTCAGTCGAGTGCAGCGGAGGGGGCCATTGGGGAGTACCGATGGGACTTCGACGGCGACGGGACCGAGGACGAGGTCACCACGACCCCAGTGGTCAGCCACGTCTATCCCGCCGGCCACTCAGGCCTCATGCAGATGTGGGTGGTGGACGGATCCGGCAGGTCGGGAAACGCCTCGGCGAGCGTGCTCGTGCAAGAGGCGGTCGCGGACGGCCCGGCACCTGCAGTGCCCTCGGCCGCGAGCATGGGGGTAGCCGCACGAGCAGGCGACGACCATGTGGTTCTCACCACCAGCTGGGAAAGCGCCGGGGCACCCCCTCACCAGTGGGTGGTGGAGGTCGACGGAGACCCAGTGGCGATCGCGTCCGGTGATTCCGTGCGCGCCCGGGTCGCCGTGCCGGCTCAGCCTGACCCGTGGAGCGTCTCGCTGACGCCCATGGACGCCGAAGGGCACTACGGCACGGTTCTGCGCGCAGACCTGACGCCCGTGGGCCGTTCGATCCAGTGGTACGGACGCTGGAGGGTGCTGCTCGCCGCTGGCGGGGGTGCTGCGCTGGTCTTGCTGCTGGCAGCATGCGGGGCGATCCTTCGACGCAAACGGAAGCGGGACCGGTCCCCACTCCTCCGCGTGGCTGTCACCGTCGGCCTGACGCTGGTCGCGGCCGCAGCGGGAGCGGGGCTCGCGTCTCTTGGCCCCGCGAGCCTCCCAATGCACGCGACAGCGTCCGGAGTGGCGGTCGCGGAGAACCCGGAGCGGCCGACGGGTGACCAGGTCGCGGACGGCGAGCAGGGTGAACCCATCATCGCACCGTCAACGGCGGCATCCCCGACTGAGCCTGATCCGGCATCGTCGGGCTTGACGTGCTGGGACGGTTCCACCGCCCCTACTCGCGAAGCGTGCTCCCTGCCCGCCGGGCGCGTCGGGCTCGCCACAATCTTCCCCGGGCTCGAGGAGGACTGCACCTCCATCCCGCCCAACGTGAAGGGTGTCGAGGAGGTCTACGAGTGTGCACGTCCAGGGATGTCCATCAGATATAGCCGCTGGACGCGCGGTGCGGACCGATACGCGTACTACGACAACGCCTTACTGGTCGACGGTCAGGAGTGGCGGGTCGGGGACCAGTTCGCCGGACGCCGATGGACCACCCGGCTGACCGAGAGCGACCAGCCGTGGCGGTGGACGGCGGTTTATCGGTACTACCCGTACGCGGTGACCGTTCAGGCCACCGCCAAGCGGCTACGCGACGTCACCGTGTCTGCGCTGGTGGCTGCGCCGCCAGACAGCATCGGGCTCCGAGGAAGTGAGTGAATCTGACGGTTGTCGTCGTAGGCGGAACAGCAAGGATCCGGGCCCGACTCAGATGCCACGCTCCCATGCTGCGTCCACCCGAATGTCAGCGTGCAGCAAGAAATCGAGGCGCCGATGGGCGACGTTGCCTCATTGTGCGCAGTGTTCGTAACATCCGCCACGAACGCGCCAAGTCGATCGATCCCGCCGTATCGACGGTCGGGTCATCCGCAGGAGACGATCGGATGTCGACCGTCCTTGTGCATATGAGCTCGACTGGTCGCGCATCGGGTGCGGCACGGCCGGTCGGGGAAAGACTTTCCTCAGGTTTCCGCAATTTCCTGACCGCGCAGCGACCGTCGGGCGAGGATCGCGACACCACACCGCCTACGGGGGAGCCTTCCATGCGTGTTGTCCATGCCCTGCCAGCCCTTCTACTGGTACCGCTGCTGTCCATGGGAACGGCTGTCGCTAGTCCGTCCACCGATGCCGTCCAGACTCGCCAGCAAGCCGTCCGGATCTCGTTGGAGACTTCCACCCCCTGGGTGAAGCGCCGTGGGACCGCGTACCTCAACGGCCGCGTCCGCGGGGTCCGCGGTGCCACGACCGTCACCATCATGCAGCGCACAGTGGGCAAAAGCTGGACGGTCGAGGCCAAGAAGCGGACGTCGCGTAAGGGATTCTTCAAGCACCACGAGGACATCAAGTCGGGAACCCGGGACTACAAGGCCTGCGTGCGGGGCAAGTGCAGCAAGGCCGTGCGGATACGGATGGGCACGCCGCCGAGCCAGCCTACGTCGGTGTCCCTCAGCTCGCTGAGCGCGTCGAGCGTCGAGGCAGGCCAAGCCTTCAACGTCCAGGGCACCGCGACGGGGCTGAACGGCTACTCAGTCGCGATTCAGGCGTACGACGCCGGGTCCTCAGGATGGAGCACCATCGGCAACGCCGGCGTGTCGGGCGGCTCGTGGGTCGCCACCGTCTCCCTCACCACGGCCGGCAAGGCGGTGCCGCTGCGCGCCTACTTCCCAGGCGTCACCGGCCGCAAGTCCTCAGTCAGCAACAGCGCCAGCATCGCGGTCTTCGGCTGGTACTACCTCTACGACGGGCCGCCGGACGAGGTCGCGACCTCCTACGAGGACTACTCCAGCTCTTTCAACGTCAACGGCGTCATCTATTCCAAGTCGGTGGGCATCGACGGAAGTACGGGCTACACCGAGTACGTCGAGTACAACCTCGGTCGATCCTGCATCCGCCTCGCCACCGTCGTGGGCCTCCAGGACGAGTCGTCCACCTCGACGCGATCCACGGTCCGGATCGCCGCGGACGCCGTGACGAAGTGGTCCGCATCAGGAATCGCCCTAGGCCAGGCGCACCCCGTGACCATCGATGTGACAGGTGCGCTGCGGCTCCGGCTGGAGAACACCGAAACCACCAGCGGGGGCGGATACCTCGTCTTCGGCGACGCCCGCGCCCTCTGCGCCTTCTGACTGACCCGTCCGGCGTGGCGTCCCGCGAGCGGGCAATAGAGAGATCGCAGCAACCTGCCTTGCGGTCCGAACCGTCGACGCCAGCCGATCAGGCAGCAGCCCCAACGCGCCGACCCGGGCAATACCCGAGATAGGTGACTCTTGGTGCTCGTTTCTGGGAAGCACTGTCGGGGGTCGCCTGGCGTCCGCATACTTCCGAGAGGAAGGGGATGGGCGTCGCGCGTGAGCGTGACCCCGAGTTCGTATGGTTGCTAGGCACGGGGTCCGCGGTCGCGGCGCGAGGAAGCAAGGCGGTCAGCTCACCAGCCTGCACGGTGCTGGTCGCTCGGAAGGACGCGGGGAGACGGCTCCCGACCCAACTCGTCTCGGCTCACGGGGTTGGGCCCGCAGCATCACTGCCACCTTCGCCACGTTGTTGCTCGCCGCGAGCGCATGGCTCGCGATACCAGTCGACCCTGCTGCCGCTGCCAACCGCGCGTTCCCGACAGCGCAGGGTTGGACGCATCCAATCCCGAACGAAACGTTCGAAGATTGGGGTTTCGACTCATGCAGCGGCTCCTACTTCACCGGAATTGCGCACCTTGGCGCCGACTCGCAGGGCAGTAATCCGTCTGGCACTCCCGTCCGGGCAATTGCTGCCGGGACCGTCCGACGCGTCGTAGACTGGGGCGGAGGGAACGGGTGGGCAGTGAGCGTCGAGCACACCTCCCAAGCGGGACGGTTCCTCGCTATCTACGGGCACGTCAATGTCTCAGTGGCCGTTGGCCAGGCAGTCGGTGCAGGACAGCAAGTCGGCACCCTGGCTAGCGTCAGCCCCGTCCACCTGCATCTAGGTATTTACCCGCTAGCGGCGGGCGTCGACGGAGGAAGTATCGTCCCCAAGGGACGACGCAACTGCTCCTCCGAATCCAACCCCGGCTATGTAGACCCAATCCCGTGGTTGGCGGCGCGCACGCCCGGATCAAGCGCTGGGAGGATCCGGGGGTCCTTTGACGAGGGCAGCTCTCCCACCCCCGGTCAGTTGCGTGTGCGTGGATGGGCCTTTGACGAGGACGCTCCCACCGCCTCAATCCGCATACACGTCTACATCGGCGGCCAAGCGGGCGACCCTGCCGCCCAAGGCTATGACATCGGCCCTGCCGATGTGCACCGTCCCGACGTGGGTTCCGCTTTCCCCGGCGTCGGCAACTTCCATGGGTACGACAAGACTCTTGACGTCGCCAAGTTCGGCAACCAGTCCGTCTACGTCTACGCCATCAACGCGCCGGGCACGCCGGGCGACAACGTGCTCATCGACTCACGCACGGTTCACGTGCCGCAGCCCAACCCGTTCGGGTCACTCGACCGTGTGGCGTCTCCTAGGCCGGGCTGGCTCCGGGTCAGCGGGTGGGCAGCCGATCCAAGTGGCCCCGGAACGAGTCTGGCCGTCCACGTCTACGGCGGGACGAAGTATTTTGGTTCCATCAATGCCGACCAGTCCAGGCCGGACGTGGGGGCAGCCTTCCCGGGATACGGCAACCTCCATGGCTACGACTCGACCCTCGCCGCGCCGCCAGGCACCTATGCCGTGTGCACCTACGGGATCAACATCGGCGTGGGGACCTCCAACACTCAGCTCGGGTGCAAGACGGTGACCGTGGCCGCCGACGTCACCGCGCCCGAAACGACGATCACGGCGCAACCGCCTACGAACGGGACCGCAACAGCGGTCGCCGTCGCCTTCGCAGCAGACGAGCCGGGTGCCACCTTCACGTGCCAGTGGGACGCCGCGGCCTGGGTTCCGTGCACTAGCCCGGCGACCCAAGAGCTCCCAGTGGGTTCCCACAGCTTTGGCGTACGTGCGACGGACTCGGCAGGCAACACGGACCCCTCGCCAGCCACCACCACATTCCTCATCGCGGCACCCAGCCCGGCTCTACCCAATCCGCCCGCGCCTGCCGAGCTGTCCCTGACGGTCCAGGCCGTCAAGAACCGATCCAAGCTCCACATCGACATCGGCCCCGACTCGACGGAGCGCGACTACAAGATCCGTGTTCAACGACGTATCGACAACGCGTGGCGAACGATCCAAAAGACCAACACTAGGGGGCCCGCGGACCAGAGACGGGTCGACCTCCCGCGAGGTAGGTACCGCGTGGTCGTACCCACGCAATTCGGTTTCGACAAGCGGATAAGTCGCAAAGTTCGGCTCCGTCGTTGACCTCGTCCAGGTTTGTAGCTCGGACAGCGTGTCTAACGAGAGACCACGGCCGGAAAGTGACGACGTCGTATGGGGCTGCTGCACGGATCGGTGACATCTTGACCATGGCCCCGGATGCGCCCGAGCGACTACCAACGCATCCGCAGACGCCAGCATCGGGACAGTGCACTCCCTCGCTCAAAGCGCCCCTGTAGAGGTCGCCCGAGAACGGCCTCAGCCGTGCACTAGGTGCAGTTGCGGCCGTTGGGGCTGCTCGGCGGCCGCCTCCAGGCGCTGCATTCGCTCGATCGTCATGGGGTGCCTGTAGCGCCGCAGCAGACCCGCCAGCACGAGGCCGAGGCCGACCGCGAGCACGAACTGGTCGGCTTCGGCTTCCGTGTGAAGCTCGATCCGCCGGACGGCCGCCGGCACCAGGTAGGTCAGCGCGATGACTGCGCCCCCGAGCAGACCGGCCCAGGCCCGGTCCTCGGCGACCGACTGCACCACGCAGATAACCCCCACGACGCAGCGCAGCGTCCAGGCCAGCCGCATAAACGGAATCCAGGCGGAGGCACGGCCGACGCCGCGGAACGTCGCCACCATCAGCCGCCACGGCGTCGTCGCCGCGAGCACGGCAAGCTCCAGCCGCGGCTGGATCGCCTGGCGCCGGCCGACGGCATGAGCCAGCGCGGCGGCCGCCTCCGCGCCCGTCACACCGCCGCGGTACGTCGCCTCGACCAGCCCAGGGCTGACCACCACGGTGCGTCGGCCGATCGCCACCGCCACCGGGGTGCTCGGCCGCTGGATCCGGCGCACGAACAGCGCACCGACGTCTACACCGCGGCCGCCCAGCTCGGCCAGCACCGGAGCCATCCCCCGGAACTCGGCCTCCGTCGCCGGCCGTGACCTGGTCAACGCCGCGACCGTAGGCTCCTGCAGCTGCCCCAGCGCCAGCGCCACCAGCACGCCGCCCGCAGCCATGAACGCCATCAGTCCCAGCGCCGGCGGGAGCAGGGCGCACACCACCACGGTGAGGACGAAGCTCACCAGCAGTGCCGGCGCCAACGTCACGGCTCTCAGCACGGTCATTGGGAACCTCATCTCGCCCCTCCCCCATCTTCCAGCACTAGTGCGGGCCTCTTGACTTTGCGCGCGGTGATCGTCCGACAACCACCGAACGACATAGGCGAACGAGACCAGTTTGTGCCCAGGTGCCGACAGCACCCCGAGTTATCCACAGCCCGCCGCTCCGCGCAGCAGGCCACGGCCGGGACGTGGGTTCATGGCCCAGACCGACCTCCGACTGAAAGGAACACCTGTGGACACCCTCAACGCCGGCGCCACCTGTGACCGCCTCGGCTCGATCGCCCAGCTGCTGCACCAGACCGCTGCCCAGGTGTGGAGCGACGCCGACGAGGCCGCCCCCGACTCCCCGCTCCACGACCTCGGGCTGGGTGTCTACCTCGCCCACTCCCAGGCCAGCGCCCTGCTGCCCGACGACTACGAGCTACCCGACGTCGACCCGCTCCCCGACCTCGAGGACCGAACGCCCCTGCAGTTGCTCACCCAGGCCGAGGAGCTGACCCGCCCGCTACCGCTACACCAGCCGGACCTGGTCCACGGCTCGCAGCTGGTCGTCGACCTGTGCGACCTCATCCGGGAAGCCCGCGACCTTGGCTACTGACCCGCGTCCGGCATACGCCGAAATCGAAGAGGAGCTCTTCGACATCAACCACATCCCGGTGACCCCGCGCGACGTACGCAGCGTCGGCGAGATGCTCGTCGACGTCGACTACCAGGCCCGCCAGCTGCTCATGGACGTCGACGGCGACGACGCCGGCACGCTCCTACGGAGCTGGCCGACGATGGTCGCGGCCGCGGAGAACCTCTGGGCCTCGCTACCGGGTCGCCGGTCTGGCGTCGACGATCGAGATCGGCCCATCACCCGCCTGTCGGCGCAAGCGTCGACTATTGAGTCCAGCTTGACCGGCCGAAAGGCCTGGCCAGGCCAGGGACCGACCAACCCCCGTATCGACCAGATGACCCAGACCCTGCTCAACGCCGCGGCTCTCGTGCGCCGCTACGGCGCCGAGGTCCCCCACGAGCAGACCGAGGCCCACCGCGACCTCGAGGCAGCCCGGACCAGGATCATGCACGGCCTCTACCTGACCGCCCACGCCGTCAACGTCGCCCTGCACGACAACGGACGCGACCGCGTCAACGACGCCCGCGGCTCGGGCCGCCGGGTCCAGCTGGCCCAGCACCACTCCCCCTACGCGATCGCACCCGCCGGGGTCTGGGTCGATCGGATGTCTGCGTGCGAGAACGCCGCACGCAGCTACCCGACCGACGGGTTCGCCCAAGCCCTCGCCGGCGAGGCGATGAGGCCGGTCGACCCAGGCCGCCTCGCGCAGGCCCTGGCCAGCTGGGACATCCAGTCCCATCGAGCGCTGGCCCGCGACCTCGAACCGTCCAACATCGTGCTCATCACCCGCACCCAAGGACTCATCGCCGGCGCCAGCATGGTGCTCGTCGAGGCTGCCGCCACCGCCGGCATCCTTGAGCCGTCGGACCGTCTGGTCCCCGCGATCGCCGAAGCAGGCCGCTCCTGGAACAACCTGGCCAGCCGCTGGGGCGACCTCGCTCCCCCCGGCGCCCGCCTCGAGGACCCACTGGCCCGCGCGGCTGCGGAGGTTCGCGCCGCGTACCGCCAGATCACCCACGACACCACCGCCCTGGCGACACCGCAGGTGATCGCAACCCGGCCAGGACTCCCCGAGGCCACCATGGCCACGCTACGCGCGATCGAGGCTGGCTCCGAGCTCGCGCACGTCGTCGTCGAGAAGGCAGACACCCCCAACCTCGTCGGTCCCGCCCGCGCCCTCTCGCGCCGAGCGCACAACGACGTCGAGGCCGGGCTGGTCACCACACCGGCCGAGGGTGACGTCGTCTGGGTCCCCCCAGCCCAGATTCTCGCGAAACGCCTGGTCCCGCTGCCCCCACCCGTTACCGAGGCGCTGCGCTCCGCGGGCGACGCCACAACCGGGGCCTCCAGCACGGCATCCGCCATCGCAACGATCCACTCGCCCGGGGGAGGCGTCGTCGGTGGCGAGGCAGTATCCGGATCCGCAGGATGGCCGGCGAGAGGGAAGGCGATCGTTCAGGCTCGGTCCCACACGAAAGACCCCAGGCCCGCGACGAGCAGCGCTCCGTCGCGGCGGCACGCACGCTGACCGGGACATACCTCCACAATCCATTTCCGCAGGTTTAGCGGCTTTGCGGCCTATAGCTTTCGTCCCCTCAGCGGGGCTGCCCATGCCGGGCGCCGGTTTTGCCGCCGGCGAACCGCGACCGCGTCAAGAGGCGGCGACGCGCAGCGTCGTCGGGGCTCTCGGCCGGCGGCCCGAGCTCGTCGACGTCGAAGCTCGCGGGCGGCGCCGGCTGGGCCGTCTGGCTGAGGGATTCCGCCAGGTCCTCGATGTCGGCTTCCAGCACCTGTTCGAGGAGGTTGGCGATGCTCGTGGGGGAGCCGTCGCACTCGGCCACCAGTGCGTCGGCCAGCCGATCGAGGGCAGAGTTGCCACGGGCGGTGAAGGTGACGACTCCGGGAACCGAGTTCTCGGCTGGGGAAGGAGTCATTAATCCACCTCGCTTCGTGGTCACCTAGGTGCGCAGGAGGCCCCTCAGCGATCAACCCATGGCGAATGGTTCCGCTCAACGCGCAGCGCGATGATCCGCCATCCCTCAGGCACGCGACGCCGCGCGGCGGCGAACGCCTGGTCGTAGTCGAGGTCATCGACGGCAAGTCGTCTCGGCCGAGGCCTATAGGTGCACTGGAGGCGTACGCATGCTCAGAACGACTCTGACTCGAGGATCAGCCGCGCGGACTGCTCGGACATCGGGAGAGGCAGCCCGGCGTGCCGCCGGCCGATGCGTGGCCTCACCACAGGCCGGCCGTCGGCCATGAGGCCTACGCCCAGGCTGGAGGACCGCTCCTGGGCGTCCGAGAGGTCCCGCGGGGGCTTCAGAAGCACGACCGCTGCGGCGTCGGACCCGGTCGAGTAGCGCAGCGCCTGACACCCGCTGCCAATGGCTGACCTTCGTCTCGAGGTGCGTGCGCGTGACCGATCGGCTCAAGGCCCCACACGCGCCTACTTCCCGAGCCTCGGCTCGAGCTTACCAGGCGCCGCGAAAGGCCGCGGACTCCGCACGATCCCGCTCGCCGCTACATTCGGAGCCGCTCGCGAGTGTCCGTGCCCATCCGGCCTGGTTGATGGAGTGCGGCGCCACCAAGGAATAGTTCGTCTCATTGGCCGAAGTGAAGAATGCGCGCTCCCTTGCCGTGATCAATCAAGCGGCGCGGGAGAGTGACGGAAGCCGGATACGCACACTGGGACTGACATAGTCAGTGTTATCGGCGGTGTGATTTAGGGTGTGACATCGCACGGGATTAGGTATTGGATTGGGCTGCGACAGGTGGCACACTGCAGGTATGAGCACTCAGTCGACCATCGCCCGCGGCGACCTTCGCGCCTACGAGGAGTCGATGCGGCTGGCCACACCCCAGCTCGTCGAGCGGCTGCGCGACTTGCTCGGCGCCAAGCTGGTCGCCTACCTCGGATCGGTCCAGGAGACCCGAGCCGTGCGGCAGTGGGCTGACCCCGGCGACGCGCGCACGCCGTCGACCGACGTGGTCAACCGGCTGCGGATGGCCTACCGGATCGCGGCGCTACTGCGCGAGAAGGACTCCGCCGCGGTCGTCCAGGCGTGGTTCCAGGGCATGAACCCCCGCCTCGACGACGTCGCGCCGGCGCGACTGCTGCGTGAGGGCGACCTCGAGCAGGTCGGCCCAGGTGTCCTGGCGGCCGCGCGCGCGTTCGCCGCTGCCGGATGACGTCGGCGGTGACTGAGCCGCCCCAGCTGATCGTCGTCGACGCGGCCGAGCAGGTCTGGCGAGTGGGCTTCAAGCCGGAGCCCTGGGCCTGGTCGGGTTGGGAGTGGGCCGGCGCCGATGGCCGGTTTCACGGCCGGTGGGACGACCGGCAGGGCAACTTCCGCACCATCTACTCCGGCTCCACCCTCCTGGCCTGCCTGCTCGAGGTCCTCGCCGGCTTCCGGCCGGACCCGACGCTCGCGCTCGAGCTCGACGACATCGTGGAGGATGACGAGGACGCCGCAGTGCATCCGACCGCCCGTGCCGGCGAGATCTCCTACTCCTGGCTGGAGCCCCGTTCAGCAGCCAGCGCAACACTGATCGGCCGCTTCTGCGCCGTCACCGCGGCCGAGTCCATCGCGGCGCTGCGTCCCCAGTTCGTGGCCCTCGCGCACCTGCTGAACCTGCACGACTTCGACGCGGCCGCGCTCAAGGACGGACGTCCGCGTGCCCTCACCCAGTCCGTGGCCACCCACCTGCACGCCACGACCGAGCTCGACGGCGTCACCTTCGCCTCCAGGCACGGCGACGACCTCGCCCTATGGGCCATCTTCGAGCGAGCCGAGGATCCCGCGATCAGTCGCACCCTCGACGACATCGAGCACCACCCGCTCTCCCCCGAGCACCCGGACGTCCAGGAAGCCCTCAGGATCCTCGAGCTCACCTGGTCGAAACCCTGACCCTCGCGGCCGCCGGCACTCAGCAAGGCTTGCGGACCACGTCGCGGGAGTCGTCCTGATCACCCTATGAGGTCGCCGGCGAGACACTAAGCTCCCGCGCCGCACAGGCTGTCTCCATGAGCCCAGAACTGATCCCCGGCAACGTCCCCATTTCCACCACGCCACCGCCCCGGCCGTACCCCGTCCGACTCGAGGGCGGCCCCGCCCGAGACGGCGAGGTCGTTACCGTCTACGACCAGGCGATCGTCGATGGACGCTGCATCGTGCGCAGCGCCCACGGCGAGGGCTACTGGCACGTCTCAGCAGACTCCGTCGCGGCCGCCGACCCAGCTCGCGTCTTGGTCGCCGTCTTCGAACCCCACCCCAGCGCATCGTTCACATTCCCTCGCCGCTGATGGCGCGTAGCGTTCCGGGCATGTCCCCACGCGTCGTTGCTGTCGATGTCGGCTCGGTGCGGAAGAACTTCGCGTGGGCGGGCATGGACCTCCCTGGCCGTCGGCCGGTTGGCCAAGGCGGCCGACACCCCGAGGGCGCGGCGCTTGCCGTACTCGAGGCACTCGACGACAGTGTGCCGGTGGCGCTCGGATTCGAGGCGCCCCTGATGGTTCCGGTCAGCCCCGTTGGGCCAGTGGACGGGTGGGTGACACTCGGACAGGCGCGCCAGGGCGAGACCGTCGACGGCCGCTCGCGGCCTTGGTCGGCCGGTGCCGGCAGTGGAGCCCTGGCGACGGGTCTCGCTCAGCTCGCGTGGGTGCTCGAGCGCATCGGCTCGGGGTTCCCTGGCCTCCGGTGTACAACTCGCCCGGAGTCGTGGCTGAGGGGCGACGCGGAACTGTTCATCTGGGAGGCCTTCGTATCCGGCACCGGCAAGCCGGTCCCCTCTGGGATCACCCAGCACGCAGCGGACGCCGCAGCCGCCGCGGACACCTTCGCCGACCGCCTCGAGGATGCCACCCTGAGCCGCTCCGATGTCGTCTGCTCACCGGCGTCCTCGTTCAACCTGGCCGCGGCGGCCGCCGCGTACGCCGGACTGGCGATCCCCAGCGACGAGCTGCGCGACCAGGTGCAGGTCTACCGAACACGGCCCGGCGCCACGTAGCCCCGCCAGCGGCAAACCATCGAGGCGGATGCGCGATCTGGCGATACCGCAGGTCGGCGCCGCACCGTGCGTCAGATCGGATGTGACGCCGTTGCCTTCCTACGCTTTCCCGACTTGGGTGCTAGTAGGCCTGCGGTTGCCTCGACGTAGCGCTCGAAGAGGATGTCCTGGCGCTCGAGCTCGGTGACCGGGCCGGCGGGCACGCCGAACACCGCGTTGAGGGCGCGGTCCAGCGCGTCATGTGCCTCTTGCAATGGAGGCGCTGGTCCCGCCGGCGGGTACATGTCAGCCAATGAGATGCCGTTCTGCTGTTCACGTGCCCTTAGGACTTCAGCTCCCCCGGCGAGGATCGCTTCCTTGGCGCTCGGCGAAAGGTCGGGCAGCGGGAAGGTGTTCCACGACAGGAGCTTGTTGAACCGCAGGTCTGACTTAAGTCTGCCGCCAACCGCTCTCTGCCAGCTCATGAACATGCTGGAGGAAATGACCGCGAACACCAGGCCGCTCGGGTCTTCGCTGAGGAAGTTCGCGTTGCTCGTGATCACGTCTGGCGAGTAGCGGGCGGCGAGGAAGTACGGCCTGAACTCTGAGACGTGGGCTGGGATGCAAAGGTAGGGGGCCGATGGTTGGGCGAGTTGCCGGAACAGGTGGGGTGTGCCGGCAGCAACCCGCGTTGACGGCGCCTTGCTCTCGGCGCGGAACTGGCGCACTTCCTCGAGGCGCCTGCGAAGAACGGGGCTCCGGCGAAGGTCAGTTGCGGGCGCGTCAACGAGCCACAAGCAGTAGCGATCACCGCCGTGAAGGAGTTCACGCGCGCCTACGTACGGCCGGAGGTACTTCGCAGCAACAGGGTCAGCGAGGACTTCATCGCGGTCCTCGGACTCGACGATGAGCCATCCTCCGTCGGTGGGCTTGTTGCCGTAGGCGACCTCGCCCATCTGAGAGCTGATGGGCCGAGTGCTTGGGTTGACGATCACGGAGACGCTGTCGGTCAGGTAGGGGCTGATGTTCTTGACGTCGGGGACCTCGACGGGCACGCCGTCGACGGTCTCGTAATTGAACAGCCGCTTGGTGGTGGGATGCCGCTGGAAGCCGACGATGGTGCAGTGGACTGCTGCTTGACCTGACGCCTCTGATGTCCACTTGAAGGTGCGGTGGGCGAACTTGATCTGCCATCCCTGGTCCAGGATTGGCCGGAAGAGTGGAGCTACGACCTCTCCCTGGGTGATGGAGTTGGTGGTGACGAACGCCCATTTGCCATCGACGCGGCCGAAGTACCGCAGAGCGCATGCGTGCCAGCCGGTGACGTAGTCGAGGGTGCCGTGGTACTTCTCGCCCCAGACCGCCTGGAGCTCCGCGGTCTGTTCGGCGGAGCGCAGCGAGATTCCCAAGAACGGCGGGTTTCCGGCGATGATCACGCTCTCGGTCGGCGGCAGCACCTCACGCCAGTCGAGCTTGAGTGCGCTGCCCACCACGATTCGCGCCTGACGCTGGATGGGGAGCCGTTCGGGCGCGACACCGAACCGCTCCTGCATCCGCAGGTCGCACTGGCGGTCCATCAGAAACATCGCGGTCTCTGCGATCCTGGCTGGCCACTCGTCGATCTCAAGTCCGTAGAAATGGTCCAGGGTCACCCGGAGCAGACTCGTCCAGTCGGCGTCGAGTGCCTGGCTCTCCTCGCCGTGCTGGAGGTCGGTGAGCGCCTCCATAATCTGCAGCTCGAGCTCACGGAGTTCCCGGTAGGCCACGATGATGAAGTTGCCGCAGCCGCACGCCGGGTCCATGTAGCGGATCTCGCCTAGTCGGCTCCAGAGAGCGTGCAGCCTCTTCGCGCGATCTCCCTTGCGCTGCAGTGACTGGATGTGTGCGAGTTCTGCGCGCAACTCGTCGAGGAAGAGCGGGTTCAGCGTCTTGAGGATGTTCTCCTCCGACGTGTAGTGCTCCCCCAACTCACGTCGGGTCTGCGCATCACGGACCGACTGGAACATCGAACCGAAGATCGCCGGGCTTATCGCGGCCCAGTCGACCGCGGCCGCGTCCAGTACGGCCGTGCGGAACTCGTGATCCAACGCGGGAAGCCTGATGCTCTCCTCGAAGATCCCGCCGTTGACGTACGGGAAGGCCACCAGCTCGGCAGCGAGGTCTACCCGGGTGCTTGGCGGGGTGTCGAGGACCTCGAAGAGGTCGTTGAGGCGCTCGCCAACGTCCGTCCCATCCCGGGCGGTGTGGTCCTTGATGAAGTCCTGGAAGAGCTCGGGCGCCCACATCTCGGTGTCGTCACCGAAGAGCAGGAACAGGACCCGCGCCAAGCTGACGGAGATCTCGTGGTCCCGCTTCCGTGGGTCGAAGCCGGCGGGGTACGCCTTCTCCACCGCGGCGTACATCCGGGCCATGAGCTTCGAGGCCCGCTTGGTCTCGTTCTTGCTCTCGACGTCGAATGCACCGCGCACCTTGGCGAGGACCGCGTTGACGTCGAGCAGTACATCGTCGGGCAGCCGGATCGCCGCGAGCTTGGCGGCGAACTTGGGATCGTTCGACCCGGTCCTGTGTACGTGCCGCGCCGGCCTCGAGACGACACCGGCGCCCCTGTTGGTCCGCGACGGCCATCGCCAGGCCTGCTTGTCGTCCTCATGGAAGATCACCAGCCGGTTAGTGGTGGTCTTCGCGATCAGTTGGTCCAGCTGTGCCTCCACAGAGGTGCCCGGGAAGGCGGGAACCTCCCACACCCGCAAGCCCTTATAGGAGGAGACGTTCGTGGCGGTGAGCGTTGTGTCGTCCTCGAGACGCAGACTGACGGGTGGGTGGTCCGGGGCTCCCCAATTCAGGTCGAACCGGAACAGCTCGCCGTAGTTGCGCTTCTCGGACTTGGCCACCAGGTCCTGGGTCATCGGTCGGTTACTCCGATCGAGCACACGATCTTGATCTCGTCCTTCTGGCTTGCACCGATCACGAGGCGGTCCTCCTCGTGCAGCTGCTTCACCAGGTCCGCGAGATCCTGCTCCCCGTACTTGCTTCTTCGCGCCTGGCGCAGTCGCAGGTTCGCGTGCTCGGTCAGGGGGCGGTCCATCATCGCGGAGAGAGCCTCCGCCGCGTCGGCTCCGAAGATCGTGCCGCCGAGCCGCTCGACCGCCCACTTGCGGATGGCCTTGAGGTTGCCTGCCGTGACCATCTCGGTGGTCAGCTTGTCTCGCACGAGACGGGTCTCCCGCTCGAAGTGGTCAGCTCGTAGCTCTGCGGTGGGTGTCGACTCCTGGGCCCGGAAAGTGTGCAGAGCCTCGAGCGGGGTGAGCAGCCGCTCGACCAGGTTGCCGCCGCCATCGTTGTAGGAGGTAGCGAAGGCGTCAACGCCGGAGGTGGTGCTGGCGTAGCAGGTGACACCGGTGCGGGTCTCGTGGTCGTAGGGCTCGCGGGTGCTGTGAATCATGTCCTGCATCCGGGTCACCCGGTGTGCCAGCTCGGGCTTGTTGTCCTTTGCCCGGGACCAGACCAGCCAGGCCTCGCTGACGGCGTCCGCCTCGCCCTCGGCGGAGTCGAGCTCGTCCTCGTCGGGCACGTTGCCCTTGTACAGGTCGTCGAGGATGTTGATCTCGTCGTCGTCGCCGAAGAACCGCTCATCGGAACCGAACGCCGCGGCGTTGTCCCCCAGCCGCTGCCGGATCCGCTGGCGCAGCCGGATCGCCTGCTCGACCTTCTCGTGAGTGATCAGGTAGATGAAGACCTCCTCGGCCTTCTGCCCAACCCGGTCGACACGACCGGCCCGCTGGATGATCCGAATGATCGCCCAGGGCAGGTCGTAGTTCACCACGATGTGGGAGTCCTGGAGGTTCTGGCCCTCCGAAAGCACGTCGGTGGCTACCAGCACGTCGATCGGGTGCTCGACGTCGTGGTGCACCTCCACGTCACCCGGCAGTTGGTTACTGTCCGGAGAGAACCTGCGGGCGATGCTCGAGGCGTCCTCGGTCTGGCCAGAGGCGATCCCGACATTCGCGATGCCGGCTTCCCGAAGGGCCTCGGCGACGTACTCGGCGGTGTCGACGTACTCGGTGAAGATCAGCACCTTCTCACCCGGGTGCTCGGTGCGCAGCAGGTCGACGAGGGCGTTGACCTTGGAGTCCTTGCTCGAGTCCCAGGCACCGAACATGTCGAGCAGCCCAGTGAGGATCCGGTTGTCCCTCTCGAGGTCCTTGCGCAGCGTCTTCCTGAAGATCTTGGTGCTCAGCCACTTCGTCGAAGCCGGCAACTTCCGCTGCAGCTCGTTGTAGCGGGTCTCCATCGAGCCGTGCAGATCGGTCTCGTCATCGAGCTCGCGGTCGCTGACCATGAACTGGTGGTCGCTGAAGCTTCCAAGTGGGACGTCGAGGCCCTGATCGATGGCGTAGACGAACAGCTCGTTACGGGCTCGCTGCCGCTGGAGGCTGAGGATGAACGAGTGCCCAGATGAGGACAGTCGCTTGAACAGACCGATGCGCACGAATCCGCTGACGTTGCCGCGACCAGAGCGGATGTCGGCCAAGATCTTGGCGTCCTGATCCGAGTGAGGTGCCTTGGGGTCGTCGTAGTCGGCCAGCCGGTACCGGGGCAAGGTGAGGTCGCGGATCGCGTCGAGAGTGTCCTCGGCCTCCATCAACCGCGCCGGGTCGTCTTTGGCGAACTTGTGGGTCAGCGGCTTGGCGACACGGGTGGGGAAGTGGAACCGCTGCCCGTTGGCGAACTGCAGGTACTCCCGCTCCCCCAACGTTCCGTCCGGGAGGGTGAACGGCTCCTTCTTCGCAGTCCGCTTCACGAACGACCGGGTACGGCGCACTAGGTGGTCGGACATCAGCCGCTTCCAGTCCTCGGCCTCCTCCGAACGCCGGAACGCCGCCAGCGTGGTGACCTTCCCGTCAACCCGGTCGGCCAGGGTCGGGTCCTTCTGCATGGCCACCGTGGGTTGGATCCCAAGGTCCTCGTCGTCCTCGATGTACAGACCGATCTGGTTGGCTACGTCGGCGAAGGCAAGGTTGTAGGGCGTCGCGGTCAGCAGCAGCACGTTCGACCCGTTGCGCCGGACGTACTCCCTGATGGCTTCCGAGGCCTTGGTGGTGTTGTTGCGCAGGTTATGTGACTCGTCGCAGATGACCAGGTGGAACCGCTTGAGCTCGGGGAGTTTCCTGTCGGCCATCGAGTACGGGATCACCCGGGCGCCAGTGAGGTCGTACCGCTCGATGTGCTCCTCCCACATCCGCTCGAGGTTCTTCGGGCACAGCACGAGCGTGGTGTAGTCCTCGGCTGCCTCGAGCATGAGCGCGGTCGCGACGGCGGTCAGCGTCTTGCCGAGACCGACCACGTCGCCCAGCATCGTTCCGCCGCGGCGCACGATCCGGCGGGCCAGCGTGCGCACTGCGGTCTCCTGATAGTCCAAAAGCAGGTTCTGCATCGACGGCGGCAGCACGTACCCCATACCCTCGCGGGCATCCTCGGACAGGCTGTGGCAGACCTTGAGGTAGACCTCGTACGGCGTCGGCTGCTGATCCGAGGCCCACGACTCCGCAATGAGGTCGATGATCTCGGCGGTGATCCGCAGGGAGAACTTGCTGTTCCACCGGTCCTCGAACCAACTCGCCAGCTTCTGGGTGGCGTCCTCGTCGCGCACGTCGATGTTCAGCTCGAGGTTTCTGTAGAACCCGGCGGCGGTCAGGTTGGACGACCCGACGTAGGCCCGCTGCTTGGCCATCGGGTTCTCCGGCGCGTGGAAGATGTATGTCTTGCCGTGCAGAGGCGCGTCAGTAAAGACCTTCATCTCCACTGCCCCGGACTCCAGCTGGTCACGCAACTGCTGCAGGGTCCGCTGCTCGGCCTGGTTCGGGATGCCACGCATCAACTGGGTCCGCAGGTGCCGCACCAGTTGGTCCTTGGCCGCCATGGCCTTCTCGAGGCTGTTGAGGTCGGCGCCGTATGCCGCCGGCTGTACCTGCTCCTGCAGGGCGCTCAACATCGCCGCTGCCTCGGACGGCATCACCATCCCGACCAGCACCCGCGCGGTCGGCGTCTCGCGGCTCTCCCGGGGCTTGGCGTCGACGATGTCTGCGAACCCGCTCCATCCGCGCAAGTCGAGGTACCCAGTTGCAACGTCGACGGAATCGAAGTTCGTCAGGTCGCCCTGGAGAGCAGGGCCGAGCCTCGACTCATCGGTGATGTTGTCGAAGATGCTCGGCACTCAGGTTCCCTTTCGTGGACTCTCCCGCCGACGATATCCACTCCCACGCCCAGGTGGGGCGGACTCCGGCCAACCAGACGTGACGGGACCCCTGCGGAAGTGGGGCGCTAGGTCGGCCCCCCGGACCATCGCGGCGGCTACGAGCTGCCGCGACGGGATCGAGGCCGACGGGGCGACCTACGAGGATGCGCTCGAGGGCATCCAGGAGCAGCTGCGGCCGGGCCGGCGCACCCTCTCGCTCCGCGTCGACCGCTGAGGGGGTCGATCCTCAGCTGGAGAGGTCAAGGCGCAGTCGGCGGTAGCGGGTGAGATGCCGCCACCGTCCGTGCTCAAATGCGGTGTCTGCCTCGACCTCGACGACCACTGTGGGCGTGACTCGGGTGATCGCCACGGGCTCGCGGCTGAACCGGCCCAGTTGGCGGGTGCTGAGTTCTGCCGGCCACGGGTGGTCGTCGGCGCCGACGAGGACTGCGGCGAGCTCGGCCGACTCCCGTGCGCTGAGGGGATGGGTCGCACCGGCAACCCGTAGGCGGCCGGCGGCGTCGACCAGGCCGAGGATCAGCCGCACCGGCTGCTCGACAGGACCGATGACTGCTCCGACGGTGGCCTCCCGTGTGTTGTGGATCCGCAGCTTCACCCAGCCTCGCTGGCCGGGGAGGTATCGCTGGTTGGCGCCCTTTGCGACCAGGCCCTCAACGCCGACGTCGGCCGCGGCGTATGCCTCCAGCCACCGCCTCGCCTGGGCGGGGTCGGCGGTCTGCGGGGTCAACTGCAGCGGCGGCTGCCAAGTCCCGGCGAGCTGCTCGAGAAGCGATCGCCTCACCCGCAACGGCTCCCCCCGCACGTCGGCGTTGTCGGCGGCCAGTAGGTCGAAGGCCAGAAAGGCCGCAGGCGCCAGCTGAGCTGGTGGCCGCCGGCGGCGGCCGCGGTTGTGAACGTGCCACCGTCGTCGATGACGAAAACCGGCCCGGACAACAGTTCGACGGTGCGTCGCAGCCGTTCCGCTGCCTCCGACCACGTGATGGGCACGCCGTGGCGTGCAACATTCCGGGCGGCCTCCGCCGCGCTCGCGAGCACCCATTCGTCGACGTCGGTGCGAGGGGTGCTCATTCCTGGCCTCCCCACAGCAGGTCGAGGTCGGGTTCGTGGATGACGTCAAGACGCTTGTCGGCGGCGTAAGCTGCGGGCTCGGGCACGACCAGGCGTCGCAGCTGTCGCTCGGTCGCGCTGTGCTGCACCGGGGTGTCGTCGTCGTGGTTCATCGCGGTCCTCCTCAGCGGCCTGGGGCCGGGCGGTCGGTGACGGGCTGCGTGCCCGGGATGTCGCGCTGCTGGCCGGGTGGCTTGGGGACAAAGGACTCGTCGAGGTCGGCGGCGATGTCGCGCATCTGGGTCTGGTATCGCTCCCACTCGCGGGGGTGGATGCCGTTCTGCAAGGCCGAGGCGACGATGGCGGCCATGGAGTAGGGCCGGTCGACGGGCACCTGGTCGAGCGCGCACCACGCCTTGGCGCCGTCGCCGTGCAGCCAGCTGGCGAAGCCGAGCATGGACGCCGGCGCCGCGCGGACCTCGTCCGGGCCGCGGCGGGTGAGGTCGGTCCAGATGGCCATGTAGGAGGTGGAGTTCTCCCGACTCATGTCCTCCCAGAGCGCGTCCCGGGTGCTGATCGTCTCCAGAGCCACCAGCATCCGCGCGCCGTCGACGTCGGAGAGCCGGTTGCCGTCGGCGTGGAACTGCTCGAGCCGGTCCAGGGCCCAGTCCCGCTCCGCAGCGGGTGTGCTGGCCGCGGCCGCTGCTCGAGCCGCGGGGAGCAGCTGGGCGATGGGCTCGCGGTCGCCGACCATCGAGTCGGCCAGGGACTCGCGGCTGGCGGCCGGCTGGGCGGCGCCGGTGAGCACGGTCGCGGCCGCGATCCGCTCAGCGGTCGACGGGGTCTGCAGCCCGGTCTGGCCGGTGTTGAACTCGCGCCAGCGCTCGCCGTCGGACCACAGCCTGATTCGGGTGGTGATGCCGACGTCCTGGAGACGGTTGGACAGGTGCTGGCTGGCCAGCTCGGCGCTGCGGCGGTCCTCGGTGATGCAGATGATGGCCAGGCGGGCACCGGGCCGGGCGTGGCGGCCGTACGGGCCGCTGAGTGCGTCCCAGACCTCCTCGCGATCGGCGGCGGTCCGGGGCAGGTCAACGCGGGTGATAGGCAGCCCGGGCCGGAAGGGCACCAGGACGATCGACTCCTCGGGCTTGAAGCCGAGGACGTGCGGCACCGCGGCGAGCAGCTCGTCCGGGGACTGAACGACGAGATCCATCGGAGCGAACCTCCTCAGCTGGCCTGGGCCGCGTGCGGGGCGCGGTCGATGCGCGCGGACACGTACTTGAGCGAGATGCCAACCTCGCCGAAGCGGTTGTCGACGACCACGACGTCCTTGGTGCGCTTCTCGCCGGTCTCCTTGTGCGGCCAGCTCTCGGTGCGCTCGAGGCCGTGGACGAAGATCGGGTCACCGGATCCGCAGCTGTCGTGTACGTGCGTGGCGGCCGAGCCGAAGATCTTGACGTTGTGGGCGGTGGGCTCGTCGCTGACCCACTCCCCCTGGTCGTTCTGGACCCGGCGGTTGACCAGGACGCGGCAGGTGACGAACGGCTTGCTCTCCCGGGTGTGGTGCAGCTCCGGTGCCTCGGCCAGGTTGCCGGCGAAGGTGACGGTGGTGGACATGGCTTCCTCCTGGGTGACTGCGAGACGTTGATGGGTCCCGCAGTCACCTACGTGTCATCCAGGCCTGGCAGCGATCACATCGGCCGAAGTCGTTTCCACCGCTCGACGAGCGCGGCTGGCCGTGCAGCGGGCCTAGGGCACGCAGAAGCGCCCCGACCGGCTCTCGGGCATCGGATCGGGGCGCTGGGAAGCACGCTAGGACCAGGTGCCGGCCCAAACTGCCGGCGTCGTCCTCGCCGGCTTACCGGGCAGGCCGGCGCCGCGGCGGTCGGTTGCTGAGCTTCTGCGGCGGCGGCGGCAGCTCGCGGCCCAGGCGCCGGCGGGCCTCCTCGGCCGCGACGATCACTGCCTCCTGGGCGAACACCGAACGGGCGAGCATCCGGCCGAGCTCCTGACGGTCGGCCACGAGCGCGTCTTCGACCGCCTCGATGGTCGAGGCGGGCAGGTCGTGCTTCTTGTTGAAGTTCTTGCGGGTCACGCTGACCAGGGCGGGATGGTTCTCGCCCGCGGCCGCGAGCTCGGCCCGCTGCTGCGGTGAGCGCCGGGCGTGGAGCTCGAGCGCCTGGGCGAGCCAGCCAACGAACGAGCCGGGTGAGCCGGCATCGGTGTCCAGGTCTGCGAGGTAGGCCGATCGTGCGAGGTCCCACACGCCGGGTTTCCAGTAGATCCCGACCGGGATCGTGGTCTGGCTCGTCACCTGATCACTCCCCTGGTCTTCTCCGCCGGCGTCGAGCTGCAGCGGCTAACACCAACGCCGCTGCATTCCCGGTCGGGCCCCTGCGCAGCCGTTCCCACCCTCGCTCGATTCCTTCCGTTCCAGCCAGCTACGAGGTGCAGCTGCGCCGCGCCGCCGCAGCGGAGTCCGCGCCCGGTGAGGCCGGGTTTTCCCCACCCTCGCCGGGTGCCCACCTTTCCACAGGTCCGCCCTGTGTCCCGGTAGGCGTCGGCCCCCGTTGGGAGACTTAGTCCTGTCAGTTCTTTCTATTCTACTCATGGAGGACAGCCGCATGACCGACACCATCCAGACCCCCGCCGCGACCGCCACCGACGAGGCCTCCAAGGCCGTCCAGGCTGAGGAGTTCCTGTACCTCGACCCCGCCGAGATCATCATCGGCACGAACGTCCGGACCGACCTGCGCGCCGACCACAAGGAGTTCCGCAAGTCGATCAAGGAGCGCGGTGTGCTGGAGGTCGTCACGGTCTACCGCAACGAGGACGGCCAGTACGTCCTGCTGCGTGGCCAGCGCCGGACCGTCACCGCCGCCGAGGTCGGCACCCCCACCGGCTTGATCCCTGCCCGCGTCGTCCCCCAGCCCGCCGACGCCGACCGGATCGGTGACCAGATGGTGGAGAACATCCACCGCGCCGGGATGCGTGAGGCCGAGATCGTCGCTGGCGTGGAGCAGCTGGCCCTGCTCGGCGTGAGCGCCGCGCAGATCGCCAAGCGCACCAGCATCGACCGCCCGACCGTGAACGCCGCCCTGGTGGTCACCAAGGCCGACCAGAGCCGCAACCGGCTCGACTCCGGTGACCTGACGTTGGAGGAGGCCGCGACCTTCGCCGAGTTCGAGCACGACCCCGAGGCCGTCGAGCGCCTGGAGAATGCTAAGCGGTGGCGTCGCTCGCTCACGCACGAGGCCCAGCGGCTGCGCGACGAGGCCGCCGAGCGCGAGGCCGACGCCGCCGAGGTCGAGCGGCTGCGCGCCGAGGGTCTGCCGGTGCTGAGCGCCGAGGAGGTCGCGGAGGCCGACGAGGTGCTGCGCATCGAGCGGCTGGTCGCCGAGGACGGCGAGTCGCTGCCCGAGGAGGAGTGGCCCAACGTTCCCGGCGCTCGCCTCCAGGTCGTCAAGGAGTGGGTCTACCCCGAGGACGAGTACGACGAGGAGCACGAGGACGACAGCGACGAGGAGCACGAGGACGACAGCGACGAGGAGCACGAGGACGACGAGCCCGCCGAGCCCTACCAGCAGTACGTGCCGGTGTGGGTCGTCACCGACCTCGACGCGTCCGGCCTGCGTCGTCGCGGCGGCGGGCCCAGCAGCACCGCCAGCGCGGACGAGGGCGGCGAGAGCGAGGAGGAGGCCGAGGCCCGCCGCGAGGAGCGCCGCCGCGTGATCGCCAACAACAAGGCCTGGGCGAGCGCGGAGACGGTGCGCCGCGAGTGGCTGGCCACGTTCGTGGCCCGCAAGACCGCCCCGAAGGGTGCCGAAGCCCTGATCTGCGAGGCCGTCGTGACCGGCCACCACTCGCTGAGCAAGGCGATGGACCACCGGCACCCGATGCTCTTCACGCTGCTCGGGGTCGACGTCCCGACCGGCTACTACGGCGCGGGGTACGAGGAATGCCACAAGATCACGACCAAGGCGAGCACGCCGAAGGCCGCGGCCATGACCACCCTCGCCGCGATCGTCGCCGCGTGGGAGGCCACGACCGGCAAGCACTCGTGGCGCAACCCGACCGCGTGGGACGCCCGCGTGCTCGGTGCGCTCGTGGAGTGGGGCTACCAGCCCAGCGAGGTCGAGCGGATCCTGCTCGGCGAGGAGCCGCAGCCGAGCACCGAGGACGACAGCGACGACGACCCCGACGAGGCCAGCGACAGCGCCGCCTGACCGGCTCCCCTCCCCCCATCTGAGGGCGGTTCTTCCTGTGGAGAACCGCCCTCAGTAGAATAGAAACCATAGAATGAGCTCAGTTCGTTTGATCCGCTACCCGGAGGACCCCGACATGTCACACGAGATCGAGACCCACGGCACGCAGGCCGCAGCCGTCTTCGCCCGCAAGGACGCCTGGCACCGCCTGGGCACCACCGTCCGCGACCGCGCGTTCACCGCCGAGGAAGCCATGAGGCTCGGCCACCTGGGCGGCTGGGACGTCCGCAAGTTGCCGCTCACCACCGCCGAGGTCAGCGAGGGCGGTGTCACCCCGATCGAGGTCCCCGGCTTCGCCACGGTGCGCACCAACCCGTTCACCGGAGCACCGGAAGCGCTCGGCGTCGTCGGCGGCGGCTACACCCCGCTGCAGAACGAGGACCACGCCGAGTTCCTGAACCTGCTGGCCGACGAGTCGGGCGCGATCTTCGACACCGCCGGGTCACTGCGCGGCGTTCGGCAGGTGTTCATCACCATGCAGCTGCCGAACTCGCTCACGGTCGGCGGCACCGACCGCGTCGACCTCAGCATCGCCGCGCTCAACAGCCACGACGGCACCAGCGCGTTCCGCATCCTCGTCACCCCGGTCCGCGTCGTCTGCGCGAACACTCAGAGCGCGGCCCTGCGCAACCACGAGTCGTCGTTCTCGATCCGGCACACCCGCAACGCCAAGGCCGCCGTGCAGGCTGCCCGCGACGCGCTCGGGCTGACCTTCACCTACGTCGACGCGTTCCAGGTCGAGGCCGAGCGGCTGATCCAGCAGACCATGACCGACGCCGCGTTCGACGCCCTGATCGACGCCACGTTCGGCGAGGCCGAGGGCAACGCCACCAAGCGAGTCCGCGAGACCGAGCGCCGCCGTCGCTCCCGACTGCACTGGCTGTTCGCCGACGCCGACACGCAGGCCGGCATCCGCGACACCGCGTGGGCCGGCTACCAGGCCGTGGCTGAGTACGTCGACCACTACGCCCCGGTCCGCACCAAGGGCGACGAGCACACCGCCCGCGCCACGCGCGTGCTCACCAGCGACGACCCCGACCGGATCAAGCGCCGCGCCTGGACCGCGCTCGCCCCGGCCTGACCGTTCCGCCAGTTCCTCCGGTGGCGGGCTGAGACCCCGAGTCCGGCCCGCCACCGGCCCAACCGAAGTAGGAGCCATGACCGACACGACCACCCACGCCAGCGCCGCCCCGACGACGCCCGACAGCACGCCGGTGGAGTGGCACACCGCAGACGCCGACGACCGCTGGCCGGGGCGCTGGACCGCGCACATCGCCAGCGTCCACGCCCATGGGCGCACGTACCTGATCCGGATCACGCCCGGCGACCACGCGACCTACCTCGCCCCGGGGTTCTACGCCGACATCGACGGCGGCTACGGGCAGCACTGGGCGATCGACACCCGCACGCTCGACGAGGCCAAGCGCCGCGCAGTCGAGGACGTCCTGCGATGAGCCAGCCGACCGCCACGCCCGCCGACGTCGAGGCCAGCGCCGCCAAGGACCGGCACACCCTCAGCGAGACGGCCTGCGACCTGATCGTGATCGAGCACCGGCTGCGCGACGTACGCCGCTGGACCCCCGAGACCGCCCGCGCCCACCTGGACGCGGCCCTGTCCAGCGTCGCCACGGCGCTGGACGCCCTGCACGCCGAGCACACCCACCGCACCACCGAACAGGAGTAGTCATGACCAACGACGCAGCTTCAACCACGACGGTGATCAGCGAGCGCGACCAGCGCCGCCTCATCGGCACCGCGCCCGCCGAGGTGACCCCATGAGCGCGCACATCGAGTGGCTGGCCGCTCGGGAGACCAGCGTCCAGGTGTTTACCCCCGGCGAGGACTGGGTGGGAGCCGGTGAGCACCGTCAGCCGGCCCTCACCCTCGCCGGTGACGACGTGGTCGCGATCCAGGGCACGCCCGCCGAGTTGCGGGCGCTCGCCGCGCGGATCACCGCCGTGGCGACCGCCGCATCGGGACGCCTCGACCTCGCCGCCCGGGAGGACCAGCCCGCATGAGCGACGACGCCGCCCTGCGCGCGCTGGAGGCACGCGCCACCCCCGGCCCCTGGACTCCGGACGGTGACAAGATCCGCGCCACCGCCACCGCCGCCCTGCTGCCCGACAACACCCTCGTGGCCTACTACACCGGCCACGACCACCGGCTTGGCCTCAAGACCACCGGCCACGCCGCCGACGTCGAGTTCATCGCCGCCGCCCGTGACGCGCTCCCCGACCGCCTCGACCGACTCGACCGCATCCGCGCCCTTCACGCCAAGTGGGGCGAGCAGTCACCCGAGGACGCTGACGGCTACCTCGACCTGTGGGAGACGCTCGGGCGGCTCCTGGACGGGGAACCCGCGTGAGCGTCCACGCCCTGCCCGCCTACCAGTCCGCGTAATTCACCTGCGACTTCATCGGAGGGAAGCCCGGGCACCGTTCAGCCTGTCGCGCCGCCACCAAGGTGCGGCTGGACCAAGGCGACCTGTTCCTCACCGCCGATCGGGCCGACCTCCCGGAGCGGAGGACCAGCCGCGACGGCGGGCACCTGTGCCCCGACCACACCGCGCGCGTCCCCAAGGACGGGCAGGTCTCCTCTCTCACCTTCCACACGACCGCTCACGAGGTGTGACCCTGTGGTGAGCGCGGCACCTCCCGCAGCGGCCTCACCACAGGGTCAGCTGGTCTCCTAGCAGCTCCTGGAGCCGCGCGAGGTCGTCGGCCACCAGCTGCGGGTCCTCACGCGCGAGGTCGCGCAGTTCCCGCGCCCGCCGTCGCGGCCCGCGCGGGTCGGCCAGCGGGCTGTAAGGCAGCCGTCGCTGCACCGACCACTCCCGGCGGTTCTGCGCCGCGCTCGACACCACGACGTGATCCGGTGCGATCCGCTGGCACAGCGGGTTGTGACAGCGGTGCCCGAGCAGCCGCGCCTCCGCGAGCGTGTCCACGCCGTGCATCACCGCGAAAGCGAACCGGTGCGCGATGATCACCCGTCCCGGCGCGTGCCAGAACCGGCCATGCCCTCCGCCGTCCGTGCCCTCGCGCTCGGACCGCCCGGCAACCGCTCCGGTCCACCACAGGCACTCGCTCCCCGGCACCGTGGCGACCTTCGCCCGGTACCGCGCGAGCACGGCCGAATCGGTGATCGCTGCCGCGACCGCCGCGAGGCCGGCGTCATCCAGCCGACGAACCGGCACCCGCTCCCCCACTCCCAGCGTTCGCCAGCGCCGCGCCGTCGCCGCCCTGGTCGCCGTCGTCGCCTGCCTGCGGCTCACTGGCGAGCCGCCGCAGTCGCGTCGCCTCGCGCACGGTGATCGTCTCGCCGCACCACTCGACGGCCTCGCCCAGGGACAGGCCCTCGCGCTCGGTCAACTCCCGCAGCGCCTCACCGGCTCGCTTCTCGGTCTCGGCCACCGCCGCGTCGCGCTCACCGATCGCGACCATGACCCGCTCGGCCAGGTCGATCACGCGACGCTCCCGCTCCTCGCGCTCGCGCCGCCGCCTATCGGCCATCTCCCGCGCCGTACGCCTCGCCTGCTGCTTGATCGTCTGCTGACTCATCCGGTCCTCACTCTGTCGACATGGACTCTGACAGTCACCTACGACATTTCCCCGACCCCGAGCGATCACCGAACCGCAGAAACCTTCAAACCCGCTCCCTCGACCCATCCAGCCCACCCGATCCGAACCCGACGCCCCAGCCGTCACCCACGCCTCTCAGCGTCCCCCCAGATTTCCGCGACCGACCAAGTGCCACACACCTAGTGCATTCTCGGTTTGTCGAATAGAAAGAACACACAAGAAATCCGGCCGGAAGTGATCGCAGCGGATGCCCGATCGCACGTAGGTGACCGTGACGATGAGCCTCCACAAGCTGACGGCGGGGTCGGGGTACGACTACCTGACCCGCCAGGTCGCAGCGATGGACGCCACCGACAAGGGCCACACCGGGCTGGCGAGTTACTACACCGAGAAGGGCGAGACCCCCGGCGTGTGGGTCGGCTCCGGCCTGGAGGGGCTCGAAGGCCTCGACGCCGGCGACATCGTCACCGCCGACCACATGCAGAGCCTGTTCGGCTCGGGCCACCACCCGCTGGCCACCCAGCGGACCAAGGAACTGGACCTGCGCATCGGCCGCGACGGAGTCGACCGGCCTACCGAGGCTGACTACAAGAGCGCCGTCCGTCTCGGCACCCCGTACAAGGTCTACGAGAACGACATCAGCCCGTTCCGGATCGAGGTCGCCAAGCGCATCGCGGCCCTCAACGAGGCCGCCGGCCTGCCCGGCGACTGGCCGGTCCCCGCGGCCGACCGGGCCAGGATCCGCACCGAGGTCGGCACCGAGTTCTTCCGTGCCGAGCACGGCCGCGAGCCCGCCGACGCCCGCGAGCTGGCGGCCGCGATCGCCAAGCACTCCCGCCCGAAGACCAACGCTGTGGCGGGCTACGACCTGACGTTCTCGCCGGTCAAGAGCGTCTCGGTGCTGTGGGCGATCTCCGACCCGAAGACCGCCGCGGTGATCGAGCGCTGCCACCAGGCGGCCATCAAGGACGCGCTGGACTTCATCGAGAAGAAGGCTCTGTTCACCCGTGAGGGCACCAACGGCGTGCGCCAGGTCAACGTCCGCGGCCTGGTCGCCACCGCCTTCACGCATCGCGACTCCCGCGCCGGCGACCCCGATCTGCACACCCACGTCGCGGTGGCGAACAAGGTCCAGACGCTCGACGGCAAGTGGCTGGCCATCGACGGCCGGCTCATGTTCAAGGCAAAGGTCTCTGCATCCGAGACCTACAACACCGCCCTCGAGCGGCACCTCACCCAGGCGCTCGGCGTCCAGTTCGCCGAGCGTCCGAACCCCGACGCCCGCAAGCGTCCCATCCGGGAGATCACCGGCGTCGACCCCGAGCTGAACACCCGGTTCTCGAAGCGCCGCGCCAGCGTGGAGGCGCGACGCAAGGAACTGGCTGCCGACTTTCAGGCCACCCACGGCCGTCCTCCGACGCCGGTGGAGACCATCCAGCTGTCCCAGCAGGCGACGCTCGAGACCCGCGAGGCCAAGCACGAGCCGCGCTCGCTCGCCGAGCAGCGTCAGGCGTGGCGCCGCGAAGCGCTCGACGTTCTCGGCACCCCGCAGCGCATCGACCAGATGATCCACCAGGCGCTGAACCCGAAGGGGCCCCGGGCGCCGCTGACTGACTCCGCATGGTTCGCCAAGACAATCAGCCAGATCATCTCGACGATGGAAGGGGCCCGCTCCACCTGGCAGTACTGGCACGTCTACGCCGAAGCACAGCGCCAGGTCCGGGCCGTCGACGTGCCCTCGGACCAAGCCGATCAGCTGGTCTCGATGCTGGTGGAAGACGTGCTCGACGGTCAGTCGGTGCGCATCACTCAGCCGCTCGACTCGATCATCGAACCGGACGAGCTGCGCCGCGTCGACGGCTCCTCGGTCTACACCGTGGGCGGGGTCCACCTGTTCACCTCGAGCAAGGTGCTGGCCGCCGAGCAGCGCCTGGTCGACGCCGCGGGCCGCCACGACGGATACGCCGTGGAGCCGGCCTCGGTCGACCTGGCCCTGCTCGAGTCGACCGCCAACGGCATCACCCTCAACGCCGGACAGGCCACCCTGGTCAGGGAGATGGCCACCTCCGGGGCACGGCTCCAGCTGGCGATCGCGCCCGCGGGATCAGGCAAGACCACCGCGATGCGTGCCCTCGCCTCCGCATGGGCTGACGGCGGCGGAACGATCATCGGCCTCGCGCCCTCGGCCGCGGCCGCGGCCGCCCTGCGCTCCCAGATCGACACCCAGACCGACACCCTGGCCAAGCTGACCCACTCGCTGCAGGAGGCCGCCCAGAGTGGCGCGGCGCTCCCGGACTGGGTCGCCGGCATCGACTCGTCGACCCTCGTCGTCATCGACGAGGCCGGCATGGCCGACACCCTGTCGTTGGACGCCGCCGTGGACTTCATCCTCGAACGCGGCGGCAGCGTTCGTCTGATCGGCGACGACCAGCAGCTGTCCGCGATCGGCGCCGGCGGCGTTCTGCGCGACATCCAGGCCACCCACGGAGCGCTGCAGCTGACCGAGCTCGTCCGGTTCAAGGACCCCGCTGAGGGCGCCGCCTCGCTCGCTCTGCGCGAGGGCAAGACGGAGGCACTGGGCTTCTACCTCGACCGGGACCGCGTCCACGTCGGCGACCTGGCCACCATGACCGAGGACGTGTTCGCGGCCTGGCAGGCCGACCGCGCCGAGGGGCTCGACGCGATCATGCTCGCCCCCACCCGCGACCTGGTCAGCGAGCTGAACCAGCAGGCCCGCGCGCACCGCCTGGACGGCGTCGACCCCGCAGAGGTAGGCCCTACTCGCCGGCTCGCCGACGGCAACGAGGCCTCGGTCGGGGAACTGATCATCACCCGCGAGAACGACCGTCGGCTTCGGACGTCGGCTACCGACTGGGTGAAGAACGGTGACCGCTGGAGCGTGCTGGAGATCCACGACGGTGGCGATCTGACCGTCCAGCACACCCGCCACGGTCGCACAGTCCGTCTGCCCAGCGACTACGTCGCCAAGGCCACCGAGCTGGGCTACGCCTGCACGGTGCACACCGCTCAGGGCGTTACCGCCGACAGCATGCACGGGCTGGCCACCGGCACCGAGTCGCGCCAGCAGCTCTACACGATGATGACCCGCGGAGCTCTCGCCAACCACGTCTACCTCGAGGTCGTCGGCGACGGCGACCCGCACTCGGTGATCCACCCGACGCTCGTCCGGCCGCTCACCTCGACCGACATCCTCGAGTCGATGCTGGCCCGCGACGACGCGCCGCGGTCCGCGACAAGCCTGATCCGCGAGCAGGCCGACCCGGCCACCCGGCTCGGCGACGCTTCCCAGCGCTACCTCGACAGCCTCTACGTCGCCGCCGAGGACCTGCTGCGCCACGACACCTTCACCGGCGCCGACGGCACCCCGGTCAACATGGTCGATGCCTTGGACAACGCGGTCGACACGCTCGTGCCAGGGCTATCCGACGAGGCTGCTTGGCCGACCCTGCGGGCCCATCTGCTGCTGCTCGGCGCGGCCGGGGAGAACCCCGTCGACGCGCTCCGGGCGGCCGCCGGCGACCGCGAGCTGGAGAGCGCGCACGACCGCGCCGCGGTCCTCGACTGGCGACTGGACGCCTCCGGACTGCGCAACGCCGGCGCTGGCCCGCTGCCGTGGATGCCCGCGGTTCCGGGCCGCCTGTCCGAGGACCCGCACTGGGGTGCCTACCTCGCTCAGCGTGCGCACCTGGTCACCGAGCTCTCCGATCAGGTCCGCACGCGGGCGACCGAGCAGGCCGGAACGGGCGCACTGCCGGTGTGGGCGCAGAACGGCATCCGGCCGGAGACCTCGACGTTGGCCGACGTCGAGGTCTGGCGGGCCGCGATGCAGGTCCCCGTCGACGACAGGCGGCCGACCGGTGCACCGCAGCTGCAGAAGGCTCCCGCGACCTGGCAGCGGCAGCTCAACCGCGCTGTCACCGGCGACCACACCCCGGCGCTCAAGGAATGGCGTCAGCTGCTCTACTCGCTGGCCCCGCAGGTCCGCGAGGACGAGTTCACGCCGCTGCTGGCCGAGCGGCTCGCCGCGATGTCGCGCGCCGGCGTCACCGCCCACCAGCTGCTGCGCACCGCCACCGCGCCCGACCACCCAGCCGGGGCGCTGCCCGACGAGCACGCTGCGGCCGCGGTGTGGTGGCGCATGGCCCGTCAGCTCACGCCGGCCGTTGCCGCCCAGATCGGCGACGGTTCCCACGGTGAGGGCGTCACCGCCGACTGGACTCCGCGGCTGGTGGACCTGTTCGGTCCCGAGCGGGCCGCGAGCATCCAGGCCAGCACATGGTGGCCCGCGTTGGTGTCGAACGTGGACCACGGCGTGCAGCGCGGCTGGCAGATCGAGGCCCTGCTGGGTGCCGGGCGGGCGATGCCGAGCGATGGCTGGGACGGCGTCGACGAGTGCCAGGCACTGGTGTGGCGGACCTCGATCGCGCTGGAGACCGCCCCCGACGAGCACGCGCAGGAGTACCACTTCGAGGAGCCTCCCGAGGACCTGTGGGAGGGCGTTGAGCCCGACCCGGCCACGGTCGTCGACCACGCCACCGACCCCGACTGGGCCGACTGGCCGCTCACGGAGGACCCCGGCCCGGAGCCGGAGTCGCCCGTCGACCTGGTCGACGAGCACCTGGTCGACGCCGCCGCTGGCGACCCGGTCGACGTCGACGAGGACCAGTACGTCGAACCCGACCTCACCCTCGCCGCCTACATCCGCGACCTCGGCGGCACCCGGCTGGAGCCCACCGAGGCCGACCTCCGGCTCATGTACCAGCGAGCTGACGAGTGGCACTCTTCCCCCGTCTCGCGTGAGCGCATGCTCGAGATCAATGACACGGCGCAGGCCTTCTTCGAGGCCCGGTTCGCCGACTCGTGGGGCCGCGACTACCTCACCGGCCGGTTCGGGGTCGACCTCGCCGGCGACGAGCGGTTCCGCCCCGGGCAGGCGCCGGCCGGGTGGACCAATCTGGTCGACCACCTGCGCGGCCGCGGCGTCAGCGACGCCGAAGTGGTGGCCACCGGGGTTGCGACCGAGGCCAGCACCGGCCGCCTCATCGACCGGTTCCGCGACCGCGTGATGTTCCCGGTGCTCCACCAGGGCGAGGTGCTCGGCTTCGTCGGCCGCCGCCGGCCCGATCTCACCGACGCGGACAAGGGCGGTCCGAAGTACCTCAACACCGCCGACACCCCGCTGTTCCACAAGGGCGCCCAGCTGTTCGGCGTCGTCGACGAGCTGCTCGACGAGGGCGCCGTCCCGGTGATCGTCGAGGGCCCGATGGACGCCGTCGCGGTCACGCTGGCCAGCGCCGGGCTCTACCTCGGCGTGGCCCCGCTCGGCACGTCGCTGACCGACGAGCAGGCCGCCCAGCTGGCGGCAGTCGGCCGCGACCCGATCGTGGCCACCGACGCCGACCTTGCTGGCCAGGTCGCCGCCGAGCGGGACTTCTGGATGCTCACCCCGCACGGCCTCGACCCCGGCTACGCCCGGTTCCCCGACGGCCTCGACCCGGCCGACCTGCTCGCCCAGCGGGGACCCGCCGCGCTGACCGCCGCGGTGGCCAGCGGCCAGCCGGCCTTCCGGTCCCTGGGTGACCAGCTGCTCACCGAGCGCCTAGACAACCTCGCCCCCGAGCAGGCGCGCGTGGCGGCCATGAAGATCTTGTCGGCCCGCCCGAGCCGCGCCTGGGAGCCGGGCGTCAACCAGGTCCGGGCCCGGCTGCAGCTCTCCCAGATGCAGTCCCGCCGAGACCTGCGCGACGCGGTCAAGAACTGGGATGCCGACCCGCGCAAGGCTGCACTGGCCGAGCTGCACAACAGCAGCGAGGTTCGCGCACGGCTTACGGACGCGGCCGAGAAGACCCCCGCCGAACGGTGGGCGCCGCTGGCTCGCGAGCTCGACCCGCGGCTGCTCGAGCAGGGCGACTGGCCCGCCACCGCGGCGATGCTGCAGCAAGCCCACGAGCAGGGTCACGACGTCGGCGCAGCCACGCGCGGCCTGGTTGCTGAGAAGCCGCTCGGCGACAGCCCCGCCCGGGACCTGCGGTACCGGATCGTGTCCCGCCTCGAGATCCCGATCGACGACACCGGCGCAGGCAGCCCGGCTCCGGCCCAGTCGCAGGGCGCGGCACGAGACCGCCAGGACGTGAACCGTCCGCGGCCGCCCCGCCGCGGCACTCCGCGCCGCTGAAATCGCGTCGCGACCCGGCCCGGTCGCTAGCCTTGGGCGGCCCAGTCCCCGGCTGATCAAGGTGCCATGCCCGACACGAAGCAGCCCCGGCGCGCGACGCGTGCACAGGTACGGCAGTTCCTCGCGGCTGCCGGCTATGAGGGCGCTCCCCCGGACGACCTTGTGACCGAGTACGTCGGCCTGGTCGGCGCCGCCGGCCGCCCCGGGCTTCCCCGTCATCGCCTGGCAGTCCACCTGACCGCGCAGTCCCCCGGGTGGGCCGCGCCCTCCCTGGAGGTCTTCGAAGATGCCTGGCGTCAGCAGCAACAGTCCCGCGCGGAGGCTTCCTCCGCTGCTCGCGACACCGCCACCCGCGACGCCGAGAGGGCCGAGCCGCGCTCGTTAGCCGCAGCCGCGAGAGCGACTGAGAGAGGCGTCGAGAGCTAGTCGGCCTGCTCGTCGACCAGGTGGCGGCGCATCGCAGAGAGCCGAACCTGCGGGTGAGGGTGGGTCGCGAACCAGCGGCGCTCGAGCTGCGCCCACGCTCGGCCGAGACGACCGGCCGGCCGGGGCTTGGCGACGTTGTCCTCGTAGAACCGCATCAGCTCGGCGGCGGCCTCGAGGTCGCGCGTCAGGTCGACGGCGAACAGGTCAGCGGCGATCTCCTCGCGCCGGTCGAAGGCGACCTGGAGAGCGAGGAAGGCAACCGCGGAGCTCATCGTGGCCACCAGGGCAGGGCCGGCCAGCTGGGGCACAGCCACCAGGGCGGCGACGGTGAGCCCAGCGCCAGCCAGCATCAGAGCCAGGTAGCCAACCAGCCAGCCGTAGCGCGCCGCGGCCGAGGACCGCTCGCGCCGGATGACATGGGCGAGCTCGTGCGCGGCCAGACTCTGCGCCGCGGCCCAGCTGAGGCCGGTGAGCGCGGCCTGCGCGAACACCACGGTGGCCGGCCGCCCGGCCCGGAAGCGGGTCACAGCCAGGCCACCATCGCCCGCGGTGCCCGCGTCGTCTCCGGGGGGCGTGCCGAGGTAGGCGACCACGTCCGTCACCGGCGGCGCGACGTTCGCCAGGGCGGCGGCGGCCGCCATCGCCGCGGCGGCCCGCCATTGCAGCGCGTCGTTGACGGGCTCAGCGTGACGGCGTGTGCGCCAGTTGGCGAACACGGACGTGAGCGCTTTCGCCAGCGCCGCGATCACCAAGAAGGCGCCGCCGAGGTAGGCGATCGCCACGGTGAGGAGTAGTGCCGAGTCCAACAGGATCAGCCCCGTTCTATACGTGGCGGTGGCGGCGGCCGCGACGAGGGGCGCTCAAAATCGCTCTCTGACAACCGAGCGGGCCGAGAGTGCCCTCAAGACGTGGTTCAGCGTGTCTCAGCGGCGTTCTGAGGGCGATTTGAGCCTGTCGCACCCACTTCATCGCGATGTGGTGGGCGCGAGCTCCACGTCCGTGGTCAACGACGTCGATGGGATTGCGCGGTCCTCCGCTGCGCGGCCGCGGGCGGCTGTCGCAGGCTCCTCGATGTCCTCACGCGCCTCCGCCACCTGAACCTGCTCCTGTGCGCTCGGCACGCCGTAGCGGCGTTCGGCCATCGCCTCAACCTGCGCGACGGCGTTCCACACGTACTCGCCGGAGCCTTGGGAGTAGCAGGCGTTCACGTGCTCGCGCGCGTGACCGAGTTCCTTCTTGCTCGAGCGCGGGTGCTCGCCGAGCGCCTTGAGTGCGCGCTGGGCACGCTGGATCGCCTCGGAGCGCTCCTTCACGTGCATCGTTGCCTGTGTCATTCCCTCGGTCCCTTCTCGGTGCGGGTGCGCGGCTGCGCGCCGTCCAGCTCGTCGTCTTGGATTTCGCCCGTGTCGAGGTCGACGAGGCCCAGCCGCGGCGGGCCGGCCGGCGCCGGCGGCTGTTCGTGTGCTCGCCTGTTGACGGGCAGCGCGTCGATGTCGTGGGCGAAGGTGTTCTCGCGGCGCAGGCGGCTGGCGTCGGCCAGGTGCTCGTTGTGCCGCGGCTTGGCCGGCCAGCTCTTGTGCTCGTCCTCGCAGTGGGCGCGCAGCCGATTGCGCATGCGGTCGGTGAAGGCGGGCAGGCAGTAGCGGTGCCATTCCTCGAGCGCGTCGCTGGTCAGCGCCAGACCGGCTCGCCGGCGCTGGTCGGCCAGGACGGCGATCTCGTGGACCAGGTGCGGGTGCAGGGGCCAGCAGCTGGGGATGAGGCCCGAGACGTCCCAGGTGTACTCGCGGTTGAGCCACATCACGACGTCGTCGAGCCACTCCCACAGGTCGTGCCGCAGCTCGGGGTCCAGGCAGGACGCCGGCTCCCAGGGCCGCGGCAACAGCCCGTGGTTGCCCAGCGCCTTCTTCTGCTCCTCGGTGCCGTTGATGGCGATGTGGAGCTCGCGGTAGGCGAGCCGGACATGGTCCCCGGGGACGGGGAACGGGAAGACCATCAGTGTGGGTGTCGCCCGACGGGTCTGCTGCTCGGTGGTCACAGTTCACTCCTTGCGTGGTCGTTCTCGTCGTCGACGAAGCCGAGTCGGCGGGCCTCGACGAGCGCGGCACTCGCTCGGGCCTCGGGGGTGATGACCATGCGCCGGTCGCTGGTGAGGCGCTCTCGCAGCGCCCGCTGGTTGGCCAGCAGGCGCTCGCCGGCCTTGCCTTCGACGCAGCGGTGCAGCTTGGCGATGATCGGCTTGCCGTTCTCGGCGATCACCAGGGCTCGCCGCTCGGGCAGCTGGCGGACCTCCTCGGGCCGCATGATCGCGATGTCGTCGCCCTCGTATCCACCGCCACTGCCACGGTGAGTCCGTCGGCCGATCCGGACCTGGCCGAGGAGGTCGGAGATCTCCTGGTTGAAGGCGACGTCCTTGGAGCCGCCGAACATGACCAGGGTGTTGGTGAGGCCGAGCAGCGCGCGAGCCTCGTGCTCGCCGAAGATGCTGGTCAGCTGGGGGCGGGTCTGGGCGGCCCAGATGAACGAGAGCCCCAGGGCGCGCTCGTTGGCCATCCGGGTGCGCAGCGTCGGCAGCGGCGCGGTCGACGGGAGCTCATCGAGCACCGAGGCCAGGGGCGGGCACAGCCGCCCGCCCCACGGGGAGCTGTTGGCCAGCAGCAGGCCGGTGTCCAAGACGTGCTCGGCCACCGCCGTCATCAGCGGGCTGGCCGATGCGTAGGGGTCTTCGCGGCCCAGCAGGTAGATGGTGCCGCGGCGGCGGATCACGTCGGCCAGGTCGGTGGCGGGGTGTCCGGGGCTGGGCACGCAGCGGCGGCGGATGTCGGCCTGGAAGAACAGCGACACCGCCTGCTGCACCGTGGTGATCGTGTTGCCGGCGGTGCGATCGTCACCGTTGAGCGCCCCGTGCAGCAGGCCGTGCCAGAACGGCTCGGCGTGCGGGTGGCGGCGCAGGATCTCCATCGGCTGGCTGGCCGCGGTGGGGTTCGCGACCCACTGCAGGACGTCCTCGAGCGTCTTGCCGGTCAGGGCCGCGGCGTGGAAGTAGCCCTGCAGCACCTTCGCGGACTCGGCGGCGTAGAAGCGCGCAGCATCGTCGCCGGTGCCGCCGGTGATCGCACCCTTGACGGTGCCGGCCGTGAAGGCCTTCGCTCGCCGCTCGGCGACTTTGGGGTCCACGCACCCGACGATCGGGTCCCAGATCAGTTCGTCGACGACGCCCTCGGCCAGGCCGAACGGGTCGAGGACCACGCACGGCCGGTCGTCGCGGGAGCGTTCGGTGAGGCTGAGCAGCAGGTCCTCGACCTTCGTCAGGGTGACCAGGGCAGCGCCCGGGGCACTGAGCAGCGCCGGGGTGAGCAGGTCGAGGGTCTTGCCGGAGCCCTGCGGTCCGATCACCCCGGCGGTGCGGTCCCAAGGCACCCACAGCTCGCCGCCACGCGGCTCGTGCGCGTCCCCGATGCGCCAGCCCACGTCCCATGGGTTGAACCTCAGTTTCATCGCTCCTCCTTCGTTCGGCGGCCGTTCAGGAGCCACGGGCTGAGCCCGTGGCCGAGCTGCGGCCCGGTCCGTTCGGTGAGGTCACCGGCGGTGCGCTGAACGGGTGCCGCCGTGGGGGTGGCGTGCTTGCCGTAGAGGTCGGGGCGGACGATGCCGGCGACCTTGCGTAGCCGAGTGACACCCAGGATCTTCTCGGCCTCTGCGGCGGTGGCCATGCCGCGCATGCGTCCCGGGCCCCACCGCTGGTAGGCCCAGACGCCGACCCAGATGGTGGCGGTCAGCAGCGCGACCTCGGTCATCGCGAGGCTGACCCACACCAGGCCGCGGCCAGCCAGGCCGTCCGGTGTTGGTGTGGGCAGGCCGGCGTCGGCGTGCCCGCCGACCACGCCGGGAAGGCTGGTCCAGAAGGCGGTGCCGATGGGTGAGGGGAACGCGCCGGCGTTGGCGTCGGGCCAGGTCCAGCCGGCGCCGGCGAACAGGTTAGCGACGGAGCGGCCGAGCTGGATGCCGATGACGATGACGAACAGGGTCGCCAGGGCCACGGCTACAGGGATCTCCCAGGTCCAGGGGTAGGGGTCGCGTCGTCGCTCTCGCTGCATTGGATTCCACCTCGCGGTCGAAGTTCTGGCTGGTCACCTATGTGTCGGGAGGGCCCGGCAGCGATCACACAGACCGACTCGGCTTCGAGGCGTTTTCAGCCAGCCAGGTCGAGGGGTCGACGTTGTCGGGTCCGTAGATGGAGCCGTTCTCGAGGTGGACCTCGAAGTGGAGGTGGCACCCGGAGCCGTTGCCTTCCTTGCCGACCTGGCCGATCGGCTCGCCGGCAGCGACGGTCTGGCCGCGGCTGACGGTGACGCTCTGCATGTGCGCGTACCAGGTGGTCAGAGAGCCGGCGCCGGTGGTGACCTTGACCAGCTGCGGGCCGGCCCAGCCCTGGCTGGTGTCGATCTCGATGGTGCCGGCGTGGGCGGCGTAGACGGTCGTGCCGCACGGGGCGGAGAAGTCGGTTCCGGTGTGCCAGTTGATCCAGTAGGGGCCGGTGTCGTGCCAATTCTTCCGGTCCGTTCCGATGTACTGCGCGGGAACCGGGTAGACCACCTCGTCGCAGGATGCGCCCTCGAGGCCGACCGGGGAGACCTGGACGTTGGGGAGCACGTTGATGTGCGGGTGGTCGAGGTGATTCTGGGTAGCCGAGCCTCTATCCTCCATCGGCCGCCAGCCCTCGTCGGCTCGCGCGACCGACCAGATGCGCTGGTACCAGATGATGTAGTCGATCCCGAGCTCGCGGGCGTGGGCCTGGGCGTACGCCACGAGCGCGTCCCCCTGGGCCTTGCCGGCGGGAGTCAGCGGGACCATGAAGTCGGCCGCCAGGCCGGCCGGGTGACCGTGGGGGTCGGTGGCGCTCTCGCGGTAGCCGCCCACGGTCTTGATGTCGAACATCGGGCCGAGGATGTTGACCAACTGCGTCAGCTGCGGCTTGACCGGGCCGAGGTTGTAGTTGGTCTCGGTCGCGACCGCGCAGCCCGCGCTGCTGCCGGCGGTGGTGGCGGTCACCAGCGGGTGGTCGGCGATCTTGTCGGCCTGGGTGCTGTTGTCAACCTCGGCGCTGGCCCAGGTGAGGTTGGCGCCGTAGACGTGGTCGATCGGCGCGTCCTGCTTGGGCTTCTCGCAGGGCTCGGCCGATCCGCCGAAGGCGTTGCTCAGTTCAGGGGTCAGCGCGCAGTGTGAGGAGTTCTGGCCGTCCTTGCCGTCGTTGAAGTCGCCCAGGATCACCGCCGGGGTTCCGGTGCCGGCGAGCTCCGTCATGGTGGCCAGCTGGCGTCGCAGCGCCTCCTTGCGGTGCCCGGCGGCGTTCCCTTGCGTGTTGGCGGGGTTGTGGATGCTCCAGACCCAGATGACCTGCCCGGCGTTGACGCTGTCGGCCGCACCCGTCAGCTGGACGACCGGCATCCCGACCTCCTTGCCGTTGAAGTACGGGATCTGGACGAGGCGTGAGTCGGTCATCTCCCAGCTGCCGCGGTCCCAGATCACCTTGTTCTGGGTGTTTCCGGTGGCCGGGTACATGCCCCACTTGGCCGAGTAGCGGTCAGCCAGGGCCTTGGCCTGGGGGCCGTGGACCTCCTGGAGGCCGGCGATGGTGACGCCGGCGTTCTCGATCGCGCTGAGTGCCCCGGGCAGCCGCTTGTCCCAGGTGGCGTACCCGGCTTTCTCGTTGCCGCCGCCCGCCTCGTTGTCGGTGTGGCCGGCGCCCAGGATGTTCAAGGTCCCGACGGTGATCGGGTTGACGGTGTCCTCGCAGTTGCTCGCGTTCGAGACCGCGCCGTCGACGTCTGGCAGGTCGGGTAGGTCGCCGCCGAGGAGGTCGGTGACGTCGCCGGCGACGTCCTCCCACTGGGCGTAGGCGTCGGGGAAGCCGGAGCGCTGCACGGCCTGGGCCGCATGCGTGAGCGGCATGTCCTGCCAGCCGGGGATGTCGAGCAGGCCGGGGTTGCCGGTGTGCTGGGCCTTGCCGAAGAAGGCACGCGCGGCGAGCACTGGGTTGGTGACCTCAGCACGGCTCCCCCAGCCGGTCGAGGGACGCTGCTGGAACAGGCCGCCGGAGTCGCGGTCGCCGCCGGTGAGGTTGACCAGCTTGGACTCCTGGATCGCAGTGGCGATCGCGATCTGCAGCCCGTATCGGGGAACCTGGAGGTCGCGGGCGACCTGGGCGATGGTGATCGCGTTGCGGGCCTGCTCGGTGGTCAGGGTCGGGTAGCTGGAGGCGAACCGCAGTCGCATCAGCTGGGCGAGCACGTCGCCGGACGGGGGCTCGGCCGACGTCCTTGTGGTGTGGGCGGCGTTCACCACACCTTCGCTGGTGGCCGCGGTCGTGGGAGCGCTCTCGGGGCCGGCTCCGTTCATTGCGATGCGGGCGGCGATCCAGTGGTGGTCGGAGACCATGGTCCCGTCCCAGCCCTGCTCGAGGCGGACGCCTTGGTGCTGGGGGAAGAAGATGAAGTCGACCGAGTGGTTGTGCCAGCCGTAGCCGACGGCCTTCATCTTGGCGGCCGCCGTCCACGGGAGGTCGGTGTAGGAGGCGTGGGTGTTCATGTCGCCGCCGATGAGTACCGGGCCGTGTGTGACCAGGGAGTTGCGCAGCTGCAGCAGGATGTCCATGCCGGCGCCGTACTGCTGGGGCCGGGTCAGCGGCGGGTTCCCGTGCTGGCGGGGGTACTTGTGCGGGTTGGTCATGTGGTGGGTGGAGATCACCGACAACACGGCGCCGTCGGCGCGTTCGAGGATCACCCAGGTGGCGAACCGGTCCCAGGTGACCGGGCGGCCCTTGTAGTAGGTGTTGTCGTCGACGGCGAGGGTGACCCGGCCACCGTTGGCCTTGGACCAGGTGTCGCGCTTCCAGAGCACGACGTTGCCCATCGAGTTGTTGTCGCCGGTGTGGTCGGTGACCCGGAACGCCCCATAGCCGGGGGCGGCGGCCTCGATCTGCGCCAAGCTCCAGCCGCTGGCCTCGTTGAGGCTCACGAAGTCGGGGTTGGTCGACAGCACCCGGGGCATGGAGGCGCGGAAGCCGTCGAGGCCGGAGCGGCGCGGGATGTTGGCGTGCGCCATGGTGATGTTGCCCTTGACCGGGCCGCCCACGGGGCCGTCGATGACACCGAGGTCGCCGAGCTCGGTGGGTGCGGTCTCGCTGGTCTGGGTGCGGCACTCGGCGGCCGCGGTCGTGGACATGACCACCATCAGGGTCACGACGAACGGCAGGGCCATGAAGACGATCAGGACCGGCAGTCCGGCGAGGAGTAGCTTCTTCACGACAGGTCAGTTCCGAGCGCCTCAGCCGGCGGCCTCGATGGCCTGGTTGGTGTAGTAGAGCTTCTTCTCCAGCGGGTGAAGCACCGTCTGGACCTTGTAGGTGGCGTCTCCGACGCACCACAGCGCGCGGCCCTTGTCCTGCATCGCCCAGCCGGAGACGAGGTCCTGGGCGATCGGGCCGAAGCCGAGCATCGAGTCGAGCTCGCGCGCGACCCGCGGCTTCTGGCCGCCGAGGATCTTGATGTCGGCCAGCTCGAGGAGGTCCTTGGCGATCATCGCGGCCTGGGAGTCGGCGTCGCCTACAGAGAGCAGGTCGGAGGGCTTGTGGAGGTTGGCGAACTGGATGTCGCCGCCCTTGCCGGCCATGCCGCGCGAGAGCCGCAGGTCGGCGTCGAAGCTCATCACCGCGGAGACGCCGAGGCGCATCTGCTTCCAGACCTCGTCGCGCACGACGATGCGCAGGTCGCCGGGCTCGGCGATCTCGCGCAGTCCGCGGCCCCAGGAGTTCATGCACAGCAGCGCGATGCCCACCGCCTCGTCGCCGAGTCCATCGAGTCGGGAGAGGCTGAACGACTGGATCGGGGCGCGCCAGTCGACCTCGATGTTGGTGAAGTCGTCGAAGAGGCCGGCGAGGGTGCCGGTGACCAGCTCGCCGAGCGCGTTGCGCAGCAGCCGGGTCTGGTCGAGGAACTGGCGGGTGTTCCCGTATTCACACGCCCGGACGAGCTCCTCGGTGGGGTTGCGCAGCAGGTCCCACAGCCGCGGGATGGTGGTCTCAATCAGGACAGTGTTGCCGGCGGCGTAGCCGGTGAGGATCGCCAAGGCGTTGCGGACGACGTCGCTCTCGTCGGGTCCGAACGGCACTCGGCGCTGGTCGTCGAGCTTCATGCTGCCGACGAGGCCGCGGATCAGGACCAGCCAGCGCTTGAAGATGATCGTCGTGCGCCGTTGGGCTTCCTCGGCCGAGAGCTTCTCCCAGTCGTGGCCGAGCGGGCCCATGGCCAGCGGGTTGATTCGTGCCCAGAAGCCGGGGGCGATGACGAACGGCTCGACGCCGAGCGCGCGGCACAGTGACTCGTACTCGTCCTTGGGGTCACCCAGGACCAAGGTGCGGTAGCCGAAGGGCATCATCCGGGTGCAGAACGCCTTGGTGGTGCCGGACTTGCCGGTGCCCGGCTTGGCGAACTGGAAGATGTTCGGGTTGGTCGCCGACACGTCGTCGCGCAGCACCCAGCCGAAGGGGTCGCAGTAGAACGAGCCGCCGGAGAGCTGGTCGACGCCCATCTGCGCCCCGGTCGGCGGCAGGGCCGGCGCGGACACGAACGGCCAGAACACCGGTGCCTGGTCACTCGTCATCCGCCAGGCCTGCGCCGGGGCGGTGGCGGGCGCCCAGCCGCGGCCGCGGCGGGCTGCACCGCGGCGCGGGGCGTACTTGAAGATCCGGGGCTCCTTGGCCTCAGGGGCGAGCGGGGGGATCGTGGGCAGGTCGTGGCCGAAGTCGGACAACAAGGCCGCCATGTCCCTGCCTCGATCGGCGCCGCCGCGGTTCCGGCGGGTCGTGGTGGGCATCAGGCGTCTCCGCTCCGGGTCAGGCTCATCCCGACGGGGATGGTCGAGGCGGCGAAACCGACGTCCTGGGCCAGGTCGAGCCGCAGGGGCGCAAACCCGGCGCGGCGGATCGAGGCGTCCAGGCGACGGCCGAACTCGGTGATCCGCAGCGTCTTGGGAACCGTGACCGTGCACACGGCGTAAGGCCGGACCAGCGCGTTGCCGTGGGCCAGCTTGGCGTCCAGGCCGCGGGCCTTGTGGGCCTCCTCGCGCTGCTTGGCACGGGTCTTGCGGCCGAGCCTCTCGTTCATTCCCTCAGCCAGGTCTGCGGCCCACTCGGCGTTGCCGGACTGCCGGTCGGCCTTGGACTGGGACACGATCGGGAAGGCGACGACGAACGAGCGTCGCTCACCGGACTCGCTCGGGGCGAGGATCGGCGCCAGGGCGCCCATCGCCACGCCGCGGGTCGGGAGCTTGATGCTGGCGCTGATCGAGTTCCACGCGTCGTGGCTGTAGTGCCGCACCGTCGCGTCGGCTCCCGAGGGCCCGGCCAGCGCCCACGGAACGTCGGCGTTCACGCCTCCGTCCTTCTCTCGCATGGCAAGGGCCTCGACGATGCCGGCGCGATCGCCTGGGGCGAATCCGGTCCGGGACGCCAGGGCGAGCTCCGGCGAGGTGAGCCAGCGGACCGACGTCATCCCCATCGGGCCCCGCAGCTGGGCCTCGATCTCGGCCATGAGCAGGTAGAGCTCGCGGCAGCGGCCCTCGAATCCACCGCCGGACTCCTTGGCCGACCGGGCGATCCGGGTCTCCGGGACGACGATTGTCACGAACTGCTCGGTGCGCACCGACGCCTGCGTGAGGCCCACTGCGAGGTCGCTGTTGACGATCTCGGACAGCTGGGGGGCGTTGTCGCGGCGGTGCTTGTTGACCCACAGGTCGCGCTCGGCGCCGTCCTCGGGGACGGTGCGGACCATGAACAGGATCTCGTCGATCTTCTCGGTGCGGCCGGCGACGTCGAGCAGCCCGGCCAGCGCCTCGCCGTAGCGACTGCGCTCCTCTGTGTCCTTCATGCCGATGCCGGGGTGGACGATCGAGGCGGTGACTGCCCAGGTCTTCGTGGCGTCATCGTGGATCACTCCGACCCGCTGCAGCTGGGAGCCGTGCGGCGGGCCGTCGTGGATCTTGATGCCCTGCAGCACCCCGGGGAGGTCGGGGGCGTCGAGGTCCTCGGCGCGGCCCTCGGTGGCCTTGGCACGGAACGAGGTCCAGCCGAGCAGCCCGCCGACGGCGTACATCGTCGAGGCGAACACCCAGCCAGTGGCCGAGCGGCCCCGGACCGGGATGACGGTGATGGCCAGCAGGAACAGCCAGACCAGGGCGAACAGGAACGCGGAGAACCACACTCCGCGGCTGATCGCCCAGAACGCCGGCAGGCTGGCCAGCGCCAGGAACATCAGCTGGCCTCCGGAGAGGCCGAAGAACCAGCCGATGCGGTCGCGCTGGTAGTCGGCGTAGATGGTCATCGTCGACTTCCTTCCGGGTCACTGCATGTCGATCGGGGCTGGGGGCAGGTGGAGCGGCGCATCGGCTACACCGCCACCGGGGGGATCGCGCCGCCAGCTGCACCGGCTCCGCCGGCACCTCCGGCCGCTCCCCCGCCGCCTGCGGCCGGGGTCTTGGGCGCTGCTCCGGCACCACCGCCGCCCTGTCCGCCAGAGCCGCCGCCCTGCCCGCCCGAGCCGCCACCCGAGCCACCGCCGGGTCCGCCGCCGGTGGGCAGCGTCGGCGGGGTGGGCGGGGCAGGCGGGGCAAGCGGGGTCGGCAACGGCGAGTCGTCGTCCCCGCTGTTCTGGGAGCCGGGGTGGGTGCCGCTGCTCTGGTCGCCCGACTGGCCACCGGACTGGCGGCCGCCCATGTTGCTGAAGTCGGGTCCGTAGGTGCTCTGCCCGACGCCGGCCTGGTTGGACTCGTCCGACATCAGGGACGTGGCCTTAGCTCCGGCGCTGCTGACGATCCCGAGCCCGGCAGCGAACGCCTGTCCGGCCGGGCCGAAGCTGCCGAGGACGCCCTGGGTGGACTTGTTGAACCGGTCGCCGGTCGAGGCCTCGGCGCTCTGCTCACCCGACGAGCGACCGTTGCCGTCGGTGGTCGACGCGGCCGACGAGCCGCCGCCGGCACCGCCGCCGCTCAGCAGCCCCTGGAGGCCGCCCTGGATGGCCATGCCCTGACGGAACGACGCGCCGCTGGGCGTGCCGGGGTCGACGAAGGCCAGAAGCTTGAACAGCGCCAGCGGCGCGACGACGCTGATCAGGATCGTCATGACCGCCGGCAGGGCCGTGCCGAACGCCTTAGCGGTGCCGTCGGCGAGGTGGGCGGCGACGCCGTTGGCGAACTGCACGCCGATGCCCAGCACCATCACCATGAGCACCGGGGTGAACGCCGCGGCGTGGAACCAGCGCAGCGACTTCCAGAACCAGGAGCGAGTGAAGTCGGAGACCAACCCGGCCGCGGAGAGCGGGCCGGTGGCGACCAGGACCAGCAGCGCGGCCGCCCTTGCGAGGTAGACCAGGACGTGTCCGATCGCGGCGATCCACAAGAAGATCCCGAGGAAGGCCAGCGCGGTGGCAACGCCGGCCTCGGTGATGTCGTCGACGCCGAGGCCGCCCAGGGGATCCCAGTCGGGCCAGGTCTGTACCTTGAGCAGCGACTTCATCAGCGCCTTGGTGATGGCGCCGCAGGCCGCGACGATCATGACGCAGTAGCCGAACCAGCAGGCGCAGACCAGGACGAACTGGGCCGCGCCGATGAACGCCCGCGCGAGGCCCTTGCCCTCTCGTTTGAAGGCCGCGGCACCGAGCTGGATCATCGCCAAGATGACCACCAGGGCGAGCGCGAGCCACAGGGCGAAGGCGTAGACGTCCTTCCCGGGTCCGTCGTCGCTCAGGTCGGGGGTCAAGAACAGCTCGCTGAACGTGAGCACGATGCGCAGCACGAACAGGCCGGAGCTCCAGACCGCGAGCATGGCCGCGGTCCAGGCATCGGCCGCCGCCTTGGCGATAACGTCGCCGATGTTCTCGAACGGGTTGGGGATGTCACCTAGGCCGGGAATGCCGGCGCCGAAGAGGTCCCCCACGTTCGGGAGTCCGGGGATGCCGGGTACCCCCGGGACGCCAGGGAGTCCGATCCCCGGGAGCCCGGCGTCGCAGATCGCGTCGAGCAGCCCACACCCGCCGACTCCCGGCACCACTCCCCCGACTCCCTTGGCGCAGTCGGTGAGGCTGGGGTTTTCGAGGCACTCCTGGACGTCCTCGATCTCGTCCTTGACGCCGCCGGCCGCGTCCTTGCCGCAGTCGACCGGGTCCTCCGCGCACTCGAGGGCGTCGCCGCCGAGGTCGCACAGTTCGTCGGGACCAAGGCAGCCCATCTTGAGGGTGCGGGCCGGCAGCTGGCTGGTGGTCTCGACAGTGATGACCTGCGCTGTGCTGGCCGCCGTGCTGGTCTCTGGCTCGGCCGCGGCGGCGGGCGGCTGAAGAGCCGTGGCGGCTTCGAGAAGCGTAGTGAGGAGCAGGACCGCCAGAGCGCCGATGCCCAGCCTGGTCACCCGGTGGAAGAGGTCGGCGGTGCTCACTGGCGTGCTCCGTTGATCGGGATCCAGCCGGCCTGCTCGTACTCCGGGGTGCCAGGCGCGACCGCCTTGGGCTGTCCGGTGGAGACCAGGTACTCGACGTCTGCAGTGCTGCCCTGGACCAGGCGCCAGTCGCCCACGCCGTCGACCTCGAGCCACCGCATGAGCTGGGTGCCGGCGTAGAGGCCGTCGCTGACCTTGCCGTTGGCGGTGGTGAGGGTGACGTAGCTGAGCAGGTTCACCGCGTAGTAGCCGGTGTCAAGCTCCTCGAGGGTGTAGGCGATCGGCGTCACGGCGTACGACGCCGGTGGGGGGACGTCCCCCTCCTTCGGGACGCCGGCCTGCTGGCGGCGCAGCGCGACAGCGTCGCGGGCGCGCTGCTCGAAGACGGCCTTGTCCTCGGGGTTGGCGTACAGGCCAGCGACGGCGGCGGCCTGGTCGTAGTCGAACCCGACCTGCGCCTTGGCGACCTCGACCTGCAGCGCGACCGCGCCCAGGTCGGTCTGGGGGAACCGGGTCGGGTAGCCGTCGACCTGGTCGGCGCCGGTCGGGATCACGACGCCGTCTGCGGGTGCGTTCTCCGGGGCAACCTGGTCGCCCGAGACGTTCTGCCCCTGCCGCCCAGTCTCGCTCGAGGAGTCCCCGGTGGCCTTGTCGGTGCCGGTGTTGTCATCGGTCCGGCCGCGCGCTCCGAGCCAGACGGCGGTCGCCACGAGGGCGGCGATCGCCACCAGGACTCCCACGCGCAGCAGGGTCGTGCGGGACTCCCCCATCGAGTCGTTGATCCGGTTGCTCATCTCAGTGCTCCCCTTCCGTGTCGCCGGGGTGGGCGGGTTCGGTGGTGTGGTCGGTGGACCAGGTGCGCCAGCCGGCCTCGTGCGCCAGCTGGGTGCCGGGCCAGGTCGCCGGTGCGGGTGCAGGCGGGGCGCCGGGGGCGACCATCCAGCGGCCGCCGACCCACTGCATGCGCTCGCAGTGCGCGAAGGCGATCTGGCCTTCGGACTTGTAGGTGGCGCTGACCTTCATCAGCACGCAGACCGTCGCCCAGTCGGGGCCGTCGGTTCCCTTGACCAGCGCGGCGGCCGGCTCCAGGGACACCGAGGCGCTGGGGTCCTTGACCTCGCCCATCCCGGTGCTGGAGAGGAACGCGCGGACGCTGGCGGTGATCCACCAGTCCTCGGCGCGGACCCCGCCGGGCAGGGCCCAGGTGTTGTAGACCTCCTCGGCGGTGCTCCTGCTCATCGACTGCAGCACCGCGAGGTCGATCTGGGCGAGCTGGCCGATCGCGCCCTCCGGGGTGTGTGGGAACCCGGTCATCACGAACGCGGGTCCGTTGACTCCGGTCCCGGTCGGGATCTTGATCTCCGGCGCCTTGGCGCTGGTGGTCTCGGCCGGGAACGCGGCGCTCTCGGGGACGGTCAGCATCGGCTCGGCCGCGATCTCATCGCGGTGCGCGGCACCGCGGGCCACTGTCGAGCGCTCGGTCTCGCCGGTGGCGACGCCGGTGTTCGCGCTGGCCTCGTCACCGATGCCGGTGACCGCCAGGTAGATCGCGTACGCGAGGCCGCCGAGCAGGAGCGCAGCCACGGCGACGGCGGCGGCCAGGATGCCGAGCAGCCGGCGCCGGCTCCACTCGCTGGTGCCTTCTGCCTTCTTCGTGGCTGCGCGCCGCATCAGATGCAGCCCTTGCCGAGGATTCCGTTGAGCATGCCGGGCAGCACCAGGTAGGCGATCGCGCACGCGAACACGACCACCACCGAGATCACGCCGACCTTGGAGGCGTGCGGCAGGGAGAACACTCGGCCGGCGATGATCGCGCCGATGGCGATGATGATGCCGAGACCGAACAAGACGATGACGCCCCACAGCACGTAGCTGGTGATCTCGTTGGTGGGGCCGACAGCACCCGGGGGCGCCTTCGGGCAGACAGCCATCACGGTGGTTGCGGTTGCGGTCATGACGTCCATGGGTGGACTTCCTTTCTGGGTTGCTGACCCCGGGCGGGTCAGGCGCTTTCGCTGGTGTCGGTGGGCAGATGTGCGGGCTCGAGCAGCTGACGTGCTGCCGAGACCAGGGGGGCCGGGACGGGTCGGGAGTCCAGGCCCTTGACCGCGAGCTCGCGGTCCTCGGTGATCTCCACGCACCGGTCCGCGTCCAGGGCGCGGCGGACGGCAGGGCCGCCGGCGTGCTCGAGGCCGCGCGGCCACTTCTTGCGGCGGGGCCCGCGGACGGCGAGCGCGATCTGCTCGGGCTGCCAGTAGCCGGCCAGCAGGTCCATGGCAACTCCGGCGCGACGCATCCCGGGGACGGTGGCGGTGGTGACCAGGACGATCTGGTCGGCGGCGCGGACGGCTTCGGCCAGCCAGCAGTCGGTGGCCAGCAGCTGGCCGGCCTCCCAGCCGATGTCGAGAATGGTCAGCTGGGTCTCGTTCTGTGCCTCGGTGGGCAGCGGGACCTCGTCGACGCCGGCGAGGACCTCGCTGGCGCGCTCGAGCAGGACGTGGTCGCGCTTGCCCTGACGCCAGTCGGTCGGGTGCAGCCCGAGCTCGGCGGTGCTCGCCGCGGCGAGTCCGGAGGCGGTGACCGAGCAGCACTCGATGACTCGGACCGGGGCGGCTGCCGCCAGGCCGGTGGCCAGGGCGACGGTGCTCGCGCCGGCTGAGCCTGCGGACCCGAGAACGGCGATGGTGTGCTCGCCGTCGGCCGGTGACCAGTTGTCCTCGGCGGCGGTGCCGCGGCCGCGGGGACTCTTGCCAGCGCCGGGACCGGTGCGGAACTCGCCGGCGTTCAGTGCGTGCCACGCGCGCTTGAGCTCGTCGACGCCGACCGGGCGGCTCGTGGTCTGGGTGCTCACTGGGCCTCCCCGAGAGTGCCGCGGCGGAACTCGAGCGCGGTGCGGACCTCGGCCGGGGTCAGGGTCGCCAGCTGCGCCTTCGCGGCCTGGACTTCGTGCAGCTGGGCGACGCAGCCGGTCAGCTGCTCGATCGCCTCGATCTCGCGCCCGGCGATCGCGAACAGCTCGGCGATCTGCTCCGGCGTCCGGGCCTCGCCGTCGTCCTGGGTGTTTGTCATGGGCTTCACCACCTCCAGTCGCCTCTGTGTCGCGGGGTGGCGCGGGCGATCACTTCCGGGCCTATTCGTCATGGCCGAACTTCCTCGGGGCGGCCGCGGCGAGAGCACGCATGGAGCGAGAGCCGTGGCGACGAACGGTTGCCTCCGAGACCCCGATGCGGGGGGCGACCCGGCTGGACACCTCGTTGCTGAGCAGGCCGCCGTAGCCGCGCGCCAGCCTGCGGGTCTCCACCCGGTCGGCCTCCTCGACCAGGCACAGCAGCAGGTACCGGTCCGCGGGGCTGATGACCTTGTGGTCGCAGGCCCACGCGAGCAGCTCCAGGAGCTCCTCGGTGGCCGACGGCTCCTCCTGCTCGGGTCCGGCGTCGGCGAGGATCTCGGGGCGGTGGAACAGCGCGCCGGCGACCCGCTCGGTCGGCATCTCGGCCGAGTAACCGGCACCGCCGTCGGCGCTCGTCAGGTTGCCGGTCGAGAAGGACTCGACGAGGGTGGTGTTGGCCCAGGTGCGGTCGGCCCGGGAGACGTAGAAGAAGTCGCCGACCTCGCGGAGGACACCGACCCGGGTGTTGATCAGGATGTTGGCAGCGACCTTGCGGGTCCGGCGCCACTTGAACGTGCGGACCTCGATCCACAGCTGGGAGGCCACCAGCTCGTCGACCCGCTCGACTGCTGACCAGGTGCCGGCCGTGACCGGCTGGCTGTCGCGGAAGACCTCGCGCGGCGGGAGGGTGCTCAGCCAGCCCGCGAGCCGGCAGGCGCCGGGCAGCAGGCACTTGGCGAGAGCGGCCGCGGCCGCGATGTCGTCGCCGCCGTCGGGGGCCGCCAACATGGCCAGCGCCAGGAGGACCTGGTCGGAGGTTTCGTGGTCCACCGCCGGCAGCCAGGAGCGGAGGTCGTCGAAGTTGTCGACCACACCGAGCCGCGGATCGGCGGCCACCCAGGCCGGCCACTTCTGGCGGGCCTGGTCGAGCAGTTCGCTGTTGTCGTCGAGGCCAAGCTGGTCGCCCACACTCATCGCGCTCGCTCCTTTCGGCCGTGGCTGAGCACGGCAGAAAAGATCGCCAGCGGGCGTCCCCGCATCCGTCCCCCAAACCCCTCATTTCGAGGGGGGACGCCTGCTCGACGGGGATACGGTCCTAACGTTTGCGCAGGTCAGAGCGGGGGGACGCCCCCGTCCCCCCGAAAACTGAAGTAGTTCCCGGCCGACCCTTGCTCGGCCTTCTTGTCGAGATGCTGCGAAGACTGAAACTCGACGGCGTTGTTGGACACCTCGCGTTACGTCAGCCTCAATCGCGCATCTGCGCAGTCACCGAGCCGCGTCGACTCCCAGGATGCGCCATTGCGCAGGTGCTGGAGGAGCGTCATCCCGTCGCTGCCCCAGGCGAATATCCCGCAGAGGGATCGGCCTGCGGGACGGAATGCACCCGAGCGTCGACCGCAGGGCGGCCGCGCTTGACAGTCATAGGCGGCGGTTTGACGCACCCTGATCGGGGCTGGACGATGCGACTCGATCCCAGGTTCGTCACTGCCACCGCGTACGACTCCGGGCGGATCCACTCGACTGCGTCACCCGGCAGTGCGGGCAGCCCGGAGTGCGTGCACTAGTTCTGAACGTAGGGTCCAGCACGTGCCGTACCACTACGACCCGGACGACTATCACCCGATCTACAACGAGATCGGGCGGCTAGTTTTCTATATGCCGCATCTAGACACGGCCCTCTTATGCCTCATGGCCGACGCATACCCAAAGAAGGGTTGGATCGAACTGTCGTTGCTGCGGTCGAGCCAACTCATTGATCTGTGGGAGGACGCCATTCCGCGCTTCCCGCACGAAGATCAGCACCTACTACAGATGCACGTCGACCGCGCGAGGGAACTTTACGAGCTGCGCAACATCATCGTGCACGGTCGGTGGTGGCCGGTGAGCGCTGACAATCAAGGCCAATACGTAGTCGAACGAGTCCTTACGAAGACGCAGGCACGCAAGGAGACGGGTCGCGCTGACCACGTAGACGCCGACTACCCAGCGCAGTGGATGCCGATGAACCTGGCCACGGTAGCGATGACACTCCGCTTTGCTAAGCAGGTCCGGGAGTACCTGCTCAAGCACGTGGATCGGTGGGAGGCGCACTTCGGCGGTCCGGGGAGCCGGGAGGCAAAGGCGCCGTGAGTACTGACTCGGCCGTGTGCTGGACCACATGGACTCATGCACACGGGTGCGGTCATCTCGGCATGAGCAGGCGTCGCCGACAGTCCATGTGGACACCGACATGCGGTTTGACGCATCCTCAAAGGACTGGGCGCGGAAAGACCTCGAAGGTCCTGTCGCGGTTAGGCCGCGAATCTGCTGAGTGGATGCGGCAGCAGCAGGTCGGGTGCGACGACGGTGGGGAGCGCGTCGAGCCACTCAGCGAGCTCGGCGGGGCGACGAGGCACGAACGTCTTGAACGTGCGTAGCTCCTTCGAGTTCAGCAGCGCAGCTCTGACTTCCTTGTCGGGGAAGACCGCTTCGCAGTACGGGTATGCGACGGAGACTGCGTCGATGTCGCTGATGTGGTTGGTAGTCCACTCGTGGTGTCGGTTCCGATGGAACCGCGTCTTCACGCTGATCGCCACTTGAGAGTGGGGCATTGCCCCGATGAGGTCTCGCATCTGGTCGTCGGTCGGCTCGAAGGGTCTACCTGCCTTCGCCCGGTCGTGGCGAATTCTGTTCAGCATGTCGAGCCACTCATGTGCGAGTTCGCGGCCACTGACTACGTCTCTGAGACGGCCGCGCCTCCACTTCGCGTCCTCGTCCAAAAGTCGCTTTCCTTCGAGTTCCCACGCTAACCGGCTCCGCTGGCCCGCTAGAGCACGTTCCGGCTGGTACTGCGGGTGTCGACGCAGCTCACTGCGCTCCTCGTCGGACGGCCCCCGGAGCATCGCGCGTTCCATGTCGTAGTTCAGCTTGGCCATAAGTGCGTCGTACTCCGCGTCTGCCATGCCAGCCTTCACCTGAGCGGAACTATCGCGGCCGTTCTCATCGACGAACTTCATTCCGCCGACCATCCCGAACGCATGACCGTGGGTCGGGCGGATCAGCGGGTAGTTCTCGGAGTTGTTGTCCTCTCTCAAGATCTTCGCGATGCCAGCTTCGAACTCGAGCTCGGCCAGCGTGGTCCGACCCATGAGGTACTGGTAATCGGAGAGCGCCTCGAGGACATCAGCAAGTCGGCCGCGCTGCTTGGGGTCGGTGATCTTGGCCATCTCCCACATGTGCTCGGAGCCAAGCGGGAAAATCGCCCGCTTCTCCGCCTTGGCGCGGATAGCTGCTACGTACAGATCTCTATAACCGGCCTCGACGTCCTTGTCGCCACGCAACGCGCGGGCCATGCGCACGATCGCGAAGAGATCTAGATAGACGAGCGGTACACGCGGGCGCATCACATTTGGCCAAGTCAGCTCAGTGGCCATGGGAATGCGCAGTCCGTCCGACACGACACCTCCTGTTGTCTGACTCCAGTGTGCGCTCGACCACCGACACTCGCCGCCAGGTTGACGCCCCGACCAGGTCAACGTGTGTCGCCATCGACCCTCTGTCGAGAACCCCAGCAGGCGATGCCGTCAGAGAGCTATGGAGCGCTGCTTCGACGATTTTGAGTCGCGGCCGCATCACCTTTCCCGCATCACCTTTCCCCAGGCGAGGCCTGTGGACATGAGTGCGTGAAGCTGGAAGGTCACCTTCGACTCCTTGCTGCGGCCGGGTTCCTAATGGTGCCTACGGGTACCGCCAGTTGGTCGCGTCCGGTTGGGTATTCATCTGACCGGGTTGTTCTCGGTGTGAGTTGCGGGTGCGGCTGCTGCCGATGTCGATACTCTCGCTCTCACAGTTCGATGGTGGCGGATAGAGGTGTTGGGATGGCTTCGGATGTGAAGGAGCTCGTTGCGTTCCTTGCATCTCCGAGCGACCTGGAGGAGGAGCGAGTAGCGCTCGCAGCAATGCAGGCTGAGTTGAACGCCATCTTTGAGGTCAACGCTCTGCGTATCCGGATCGTGGGGTGGGAGCAGGTTCCGCCTGACCTGGGGCGCCCGCAGGGCCAGATCAACCCGATGGTTGAGTCGTGCGACATCTTCATCGGGATGCTGAAGCGGCGGTGGGGCAGCCCGTCCGGGGAGGCGGACTCCGGGTTCCTCGAGGAGTTCGAACTCGCACGAGACCGACGAGGAGGTGCTGACTCGCCGGTCATCGCCCTGTTCTTCGCGAACCTTGAGCAGCACGAGTACGAGGACCCTGGTGAGGGCATCAAGCGGGTGCTCGCGTTCAAGAAGAAGGTCCAGTCCGAGTTCACTCTGCTGTACAAGACGTTCAGTTCGACCGAAGACCTCTGTGCCCAGGTGAAGTCCATCCTGGTGCGCGAGATGGTGAAGTTCTCGAAAGCGTTGAACGAACCAGATGTGGCTCAGGGCAGCAGCGGCATCGTTGTGGAGCAACCACCGCCAACGATTCCTGAAGGTGGGGCCGTCCTCGAAGGGCCACGGAAACAGATCGCGGACACGCTCGACTACTTCCTCTCCATCGCCCAAGGAGGTGAAGTCCGGGGCACACCTGATCGAGACCGGCTCGCGTTGATCGGGATGGTTATGGCGGTCGATGACCAGATCCTCCCGACCCACATGGCGAACCGTCTTTACCGGCTCTTCACAATCCAGGGTGTAGTCGGGGTCTGAAGCCGCCAGACTCGAGCAGAGATCTCGCGATGTAGTTGGTGAGGTTGCGGAACCCGAGCGCTGAGCCGCGGAGGTGTTCGAGCCTG
>NZ_JCAQOX010000012.1:0-68897 GCF_059567905.1 Nocardioides sp. BGA-UO-ETr-FS32
ACTCCGTGTGCCTGAAGCGTGATCACGACGCCGGGACTATGCCGACCTTCCAGTCCTCCGCCCGTCGCTGACCTGCACGACCGTGAGCAACATCGGCATAGTCCGGAGGTCGGCATAGGACTTCACCTACGTCCGCACCTGGGCCGGGTTCGTCTACGTGGCGTTCATCCTCGACGTCTACGCCCAGCGGATCGTGGCCTGGCACGCGTCGGTGTCGAAGGTGACCGAGCTCGTGATGACACCGCTGCGGATGGCGATCTGGCAGCGTGACCACGAGGGCCACCCGGTCGAGGCGTCCGAGCTGATCCATCACTCCGACGCCGGTAGCCAGTACACCTCGATCCGGTTCACCGAACACCTCGAGATCGAGGGCATCTCGCCATCGATCGGCTCGGTCGGCGATGCCTACGACAACGCGCTGATGGAGACCATCAACGGCCTGTACAAGACCGAGTGCATCCGCACCACGGTCTTCCACTCCGGCGCCTTCAAGACCCTCGCGGACGTCGAATACGCGACAGCCGGCTGGGTCGACTGGTACAACAACCGCAGGATTCACGGCACGCTCGGGATGATCAGCCCGATCGAGCACGAGGCCGCCTACTACGAAGCTCTCAACCGAGAGCTGCAACCCATATAGCGGCGGCAGAGAACCTGGGGCGCTTCATCCTCTCCGACCGACCTCCTGATCATTGGTCACTACTGGCTATCCACGGCCTGCACAATCCTCTTCACATACTTGCCCTCCTGCCCTCTTATCCCCTCCCTTTTCAAGCGGCACGCATGCTACGAAAGTTCGTAGATGGGTCGCCCGTGATCGGGCGGCCCACGCGGCATTTCTAGGGGTCCGTTGGTTGTTAACGGGCATCGTTGAGGCGGGTGGTCCGAATGCACGGCGGCGTGAAGTTCTACCGTGGCGCAGCGAAGGCGGCGCGTGCCTACGTCGAGCGGGACCGCTCCCGCGCGGACGACTACTACCTCGCTGAGGGCACCGGCATCGCGGTGCGCCTGGTGGCGACACCCGATGGCGTCGCGACGGTGGGCGGCATGGACGGCGGCGAGTACGAGGAGTGGGTGTCGGGGATCGACATCGACTCGAGGAAGCCCAAGGGCCGGCTCCGCAAGGATCCGAACGCGCTACGGTTCGTCGAGGTCACCGTCAACGGACCCAAGACCTGGTCGCTGGCCGCCGCGCTTCATCCGGACATCTCGGCCGCGTTGGATGCCGCACAGGACAGAGCCGCCGCCGAGATCGTCGGCTGGGCCGCACAGCACGCGACCACCCGCGTCGGGCCCCGCGACCGCCAGGTCCAGCTGCCGGTGGAGCGGATCGAGGCCGCCGTGATCCGGCACTACACCTCGCGGGCGGGTGACCCGCATCGTCACCTTCACTTGCAGGTCAATGCCCGCGTCTGGGCAGCCGGGAGCTGGCGGGGTCTGCACTCGGTCGGGATCAGGGACAGCATCGAGGCGATCAACGGGATCGGGCACGCAGCTGTCGCCACGGACCCAGAATTCCGGGCGGTGCTCGCGGCGCACGGGTTCAACCTCGATCCGGAGACCAGCGAGATCCAGCAGCTGGTGCCGTACGCCGGCGCGTTCAGCGCCCGGACCGCACAGATCCGCCGACACGTCGACTGCTACGAAGTCGCGTGGCGCGGCGAGAACCCCGGCGAAGAGCCTGGTCCGCGGCTACGTGAGGCGTGGGATCGACGGGCCTGGGCACAGGCCCGGCCCGACAAGGTCGTTTCGAGGGACGGGCGCGAGCTGGGGGATCGCTGGAACGGGGAGCTTCGGGAACTCGGCTACCGCGACCCGACCGCACCGCTGGTCCTTGCTGGCACGAGGCCGGGATGGATCGACCGCGATGCCGCGGCTGATCTGGTCGTCTCCATCCTGGGGGCAAAGAGGTCGGCGTGGAACACGGCCGACATCCGCGGGAAGGCTGAGGTCCTCCTTTCGCAGACCGCCCTGCTCGCTGACCCGGCCGCGCGGATCGAGCTCGCTGAAGACGTCACAGCCCGTGCGGCAGCCCGATGCGTTCAGCTGCTCGTCCGGGCCGATGTGCCCGAGCACGTCCGTGCTCTCACCTCGCCCCGGGTTCTCGAGGTCGAGGCGGAGGTCATCGGCCGACTGTCGCGACGGGCGGCACAGCCAGCCCGCACGGCCCGGATGGGCGGGCGTGGGTTGGCGCGGGTCGACCCCAGCCAGGCCGCTTTGGTCGGCGCACTCGCCGGCGACGGGCCGCTCATCGTGGTGGAAGGTGCCGCGGGTGCAGGCAAGACAACAGCGCTGCGCACCACTCAGGAGATGCTCTCCCGGCAGGGCCATCGACTGATGGTGGTGACAGCGACGTTGAAGGCCGCTGCCGTGGCCGCCGTTGAGACCGGTGCCGAGGGCCACTCGGCGGCATGGCTGATCCATCAGCATGGCTGGCGCTGGGACGCCGACGGCCACTGGTCCCGCGAGCTGAACCCGACACCGTCGGAGGCTTCACGTCTCCGGCCCGCTGACCTGCTGCTCGTCGACGAGGCCGGGATGCTCGACCAGGACACGGCATGCGCCCTGTTGACGATCGCGGATGAGGCCGGAGCCCGAGTCGCGCTCGTCGGGGACCGACATCAGCTCCCGGCCGTCGGGCGCGGAGGGGTTCTGGACCACGCCATGGCGTGGGCACACCCGACCGCCGTCGTCACGCTTGAGAAGGTTCACCGGTTTATCGACCCGGACTACGCCGCACTCAGCCGGCGTATGCGCAGCGGCGATAGCCCCGCTGAGGTTTTCGAGGAGCTCAGTCAACGCGGTCTCATCGTCGTCCACCCTTCCGAGGTCCAGCGGACCGCAGTGCTCGCCGAAGCCGGGGCAGCTGGTGACCTGGTCATTGCCGACACCCGCGAACAGGTCGCGGACCTGAATGCCGCGATCCGCGACCTGCGCACCGAAGAGTCCCCCAGCAGCGGGGTGGTGACGACCGCTCGCGGGGAACGGATCGGACTCGGCGACAGGGTCGCCACCCGCCGCAACGACCCTGCCCTCCAGGTCGCGAACCGACAGACTTGGACGGTAGCAGGGATCGGGCAGGACGGCAGCCTCGTCCTCCATGACCACGGTCGCGACCGACAGGTCCCGGCCGCGTACGCGGCACGGTTCGTTGAACTCGCCTACGCCACCACAGTGCATGGCGCCCAGGGCGAGACCGTCGTGTCCGCGCACGTCGTCATCGGGGAACACACCGGGGCCGCGGCGGCGTACGTCGCCATGACCCGCGGCCGCGAATCCAACACAGCCCACGTCGTCGCCGAATGCGTCGATGACGCCAGGCAGCAGTGGATCGACGTGTTCAGCCGCGATCGCGCAGACCTGGGACCGGCACATGCTCGACGTCAGGCCGTCGACGCGATCAAGGTGTACGGCGCGCAGCAGCGCCGTCCACTGGTGGGGCGGCGCCCGTCAACGCCGGCGGATGGCGTCCCGCTTGGCCTTTGAGCGGGGACGGGACCTGGTGGGCAGAGGCCAGGGCATGCCCATCTCGGCGGCCAGCTTCGCGGAGTAGCCGCCCGGATCCCGGGGTCGTCTCCGTTTGGGACCAACACCTCTGGCGGCATCGATCACCGGTTGCCACGCAGCTCGGATGACCTCCGGGAGGTCCAGGCTCGGCCACGCTTCGACCAACAGCGCGCCATCGACGGCATTGAGCAAGATCTCCTCGTTGCCATGGTGCAGCGCCAGCCCGTAGAACTCGATGCGCTCGTCTGGGATCGAGAGGTCCCAGACGTCGTAGCCGGTGATCGCTCGGAGGTAGAACACGAGCACGCGTGAGTAGCAGTCCGGGATCGGGACCTGCCAGAGCCGGTCCGGAACCAGATAACCGCCCACGTCCGGATCCTCCCGGTAGTCAAAGAAGACCCGCGGCTTCGCGACGAGGTCGTGGTCGGCCGCATCGAGAAGCCGTTCGACCACATTCAGCGTCGGCGACTTCCGACGCGACTCGTACTCCGAGACCGACGATTGCTGAGTCCTGGCCCAGTCCGCCAACTGGCGCTGTGACAGACCCGCCGCCTTGCGGGCTGCCTCGATCACCGTCGTCGGCTCCATCCACCAATGATCGCTGATGATCGATTGGAGCACCATGCACACCTACTTGGTGAGGCAGGGCCGTCCTGCCTCCCGACCCTACGGGTCGCGACCACCCAGGAGTCATCCATGACTGCTCAGCCCAACACCTCGACCCCGCGCCGCAACCCCGGCGACGAGATGCTTACCCTGCAAGAAGCCTGCCTCTTCCTCCGCGTCCCCGAAGGAACCCTGCGGTACTGGCGCCACCTCGGCTGCGGCCCCCGCAGCTTCAAGATCGGCCGCCACGTCCGCTACTGGCGAGCCGACCTCGTCCTCTGGCTCACCGAGCAGACCAACCGGAGCAGCAGCCGCCCGTAGAGGTCCTGGTCGTCGCCGAGCGAGGTCTTGCGAGTCCGCAAAAAGTCCGCAAGACGATCGACCGAGCCCAATTGCCCTCGACGCATACCCGCAGGTCAGGCAGCATTTCCGTTCTTTGCCAACAATGACCATCTACGCGGGTGCGATTCACCAACTACCGCTGATCACGGCCAGCTCGCCGACGAGCGCCACGACCGCCCGGACCGGGTCGGCGGGCAGCGCCCGCGCCCCGATCTCGGCGAGGGTCTGCTCGTCGGCGCCCCGGCCGGCGGCGTACAGGGCGTGGTCGGCGGCGAGCTTGCGCAGCGCCGAGGCATGGGCGGTGAACATCGTCGGCCGGGTTGCTGCGAGCACCACCGCGTCGGCGGCGGTGCCGCGCGCGGCCGTGAGGACGGCCGGGATCGGGGTGTCCGCACCGAGGAAGCGCACCCGTACGCCGCGTTCGCGCAGCATCAGCGCGACACAGAGCAGCACCATGTCGTGGCGCTCCCCCGGCGGGCAGGCGAGCAGGACCACGGGGGCGGTGGCGGTCCCGTCCACCGCGTGCGGCGGCACGGCCGCGAGCGCGGTGAGCTTGCGACGGAGCATGTCGCTCACGAAGTGCTCGTGGGCGACCGACAGGGTGCCGTCCTCCCAGCGGTCGCCGACCTCCTGGAGGAAGGGCAGGACGACACCGGTGACCGCCCCGGAGAGGGGTACGTCCCACAGGAGCCGGGCGATCGCGATCTCCGCCGCCTCGGCGTCGAAGGTCTCGACGGCTGCCCACAGCTCGTCGGTGGTGGTCGTGATGGTCACGCCTCGCACGCTAGTGCCCCGTGGGCCGACCCGGGAGCATTCGGCCGCCGCTCCCGCCCCGCCGGGTGGGGCCTCAGACGGCCGCCGCCATCCGGGGCACCACCGCCGCGCCGGGCGCCGGGGTGAGCCACACGGTGCTGCCCTCCGCGATCCGCTGGGCTCGGGCGTGGGCGCGGGTGACCACCACGGACACCTCCTCGCCCTCCACGGTGAGCACCGTCAGCCGGACCTCGAAGCCGATCCGGACCACCCGCGAGATCGTGCCCTCCACGCTGCCGGCGAGCGACGGCGAGGACTCCAGCTCGATGTCGTGCGGGCGCAGCGACAGGCCGCCGAGGTGGGTGACCTCGCCGAGGAACGACATGACGAAGTCGTTGGCCGGCTCGTCGTAGAGCTGGTCGGGCGTGCCCACCTGCTCCACCCGGCCCTCGTTGATGACCACGATCTCGTCGGCGACCTCGAGGGCCTCCTCCTGGTCGTGGGTGACGAAGACCGTGGTGACGTGGACGTCGTCGTGGAGGCGGCGCAGCCAGTCGCGCAGCTCCTTGCGCACCTTGGCGTCGAGCGCGCCGAACGGCTCGTCGAGGAGCAGCACGCTCGGCTCCACTGCGAGGGCCCGGGCGAGCGCCATGCGCTGGCGCTGCCCACCGGAGAGCTGGGACGGGAGCCGGTGGGCGAACTGCGACAGGTGCACGAGCTCGAGCAGCTCGCGGACCCGGTGCTCGATCTCGTCCTTGGGCCGCTTGCGGATCTCCAGCCCGAAGGCGACGTTCCTGGCCACGGTCATGTGCTTGAAGACCGCGTAGTGCTGGAAGACGAACCCGACGTTGCGCTTCTGCGCGGGCAGGTGGGTGGCCTCGACGCCCTCGATGCTGACCGAGCCGGTGTCGGCCCTCTCGAGCCCGGCGATGATCCGCAGCAAGGTCGACTTGCCGCCGCCGCTGGGGCCCAGCAGGGCCGTCAGCTGGCCGGTGGGGATGGTGACGTCGACGTCGTGGAGTGCGACGAAGTCACCGAAGTTCTTGTTCAGGCCTCGGACCTCGATGCTCATGGGTGACCTCTCAGGAGTGGTTCTTGGGACGGATGATGGCGACGACGACGATGCAGGCGACCGACACCATGGCCAGCAGGAAGGCGGTGGCGTACGCGCCCTGCTGGTCGAAGTTGAGGTACTTCTCCTCGACGGCGAGCGTCGCCGTACGCGTCTGGCCGAGGACGTTGCCCGAGACGACCTTGACCGCGCCGAACTCGCCGAGCGAGCGCGCGAGGGTCAGCACCACGCCGTAGGTGATGCCCCACTTGATGGACGGCAGGGTGATCCGCCAGAAGCGCTGCAGCCCGCTGGCGCCGAGGCTCTCCGCGGCCTGCTCCTGCTCGGTGCCGATCTCCTCGAGCACCGGCACGATCTCGCGGATCATCAGCGGCAGCGCGACGAACGTCGTCGCCATGACGATCCCGGGCGTGGAGAAGATGACCTGGAAGCCCGCGTCGAGCAGGAACGGACCGAACCACCCGTTGCGGCCGCCGTAGACCAGCACGAGCGCGAGGCCCACGACGATCGGCGACACCGACAGCGGGATGTCGAGCAGCGCGTTGAGCAGCCGCTTGCCCGGGAACTCGTGCCGCACGAGCAGCAATGAGATCCCCACGCCGAAGAGCGTGTTGATCACGACCGACCACACGGCGACGTACGCACTCAGCTGCAGCGCCACGACCATGTCGGGGTCCTCGACGAGCGAACGGATCGACCCGAAGCCGTCGGCGAAGGTGTTGGTCGCCACCAGCGACACCGGCCAGGCGACCAGGAAGAACAGGTAGGCGGTGACGACGAAGCGCATCAGGTAGGTCACCGGGGTCGTGCGCACCCGCGGCGGCCGGCGGCTTCCTCGGTGCCGCTCCGCGACGGGCGGCGCCTCCGGCTCGTGCACCAGCGTGTCAGCCACGTGCAGCCACCCGCCTCTGGATCAGGTCCAGGACCACGATCACCGCGAGCGAGATGGCCAGCAGCACGGTCGCGACGGCCGCGGCCGCCGCGACGTTGTCGTTCTCGATGCTGCTGAGGATGCGCACGGAGGTGACCTCGGTCCTGAACGGGAGGTTGCCCGAGAGCAGCACCAGCGAGCCGTACTCGCTGACGCCGCGGGCGAAGGACAGGGCCGCGCCAGCGGCGATGGCCGGGGCGAGGCTGGGCAGGATGATGCGGCGGAAGGTCGTGATCCGGCTCGCGCCGAGCGAGGCGGCCGCCTCCTCGACGTCACGGTCGAGCTCCTCGAGCACCGGCTGCACCATCCGCACGACGAACGGCAGCGTGACGAAGAGGAAGGCGAGGAAGACCGCCGGTCGCTCGTTGGCGATGTCGACGCCCACCGGGCTGTCGTTGCCGTAGAGCGAGAGCAGCACCAGGCCCGCGACGATCGTCGGCAACGCGAACGGGATGTCGATCATCACCTCGAGCACCGACTTGCCCCAGAACCGGTCGCGGACGAGCACCCAGGCGATGAGCGGTCCCATGACGACGTTGACGGCGGTGACGCCGAGGGCGGTGAGGACGGTGAGCCGGATGGCGGCGGAAGTCTGGCCGTTGGTGACGGTCGCCCAGAAGACGTCCCAGCCGCCGTCGACGGCCGTGACGACGACCGCTGCCAGGGGGATCAGGACCAGCGCGCTGAACCAGATCATGGCGATGCCGAGCCCGAGCCCCGACGACCGCGTGAGCGTGGAGCGCGGACCCGACCGGCGAGGAGTCCTCGCCGGTCGGACCGCTGCGATCTCGGTGGAGGTCATGGAGGGGAGCAGCTCACTCGAGGGAGAGGCCGGCGCCGAGGATGGCCTCGAAGATCAGGCCGTCCTCCTCGTCGAAGAACGTCGTCGACACCTCGTCCCAGCCGCCGAAGTCGTCGTCGACGGTCAGCAGCGTCTCCACCTCGGGGAACGGGTTGCCCGGATCGGCCGCGCCCTCGACGGTGCCGCCGTAGTCGACGTCGTCGCGGATCGGGCGGAAGCCGGTGAGCGCGAACTGCCTCTGGCCCTCGTCGGAGAGGACGAAGTCCAGCCAGGCCTGCGACGGCTCGGAGGCGTCCTCGAGGATCGCGCCCGCGTTCTCGATCAGCAGCGTGGTGTCGGGGAGGACGTACTCGAAGCCCTCGTCGTTCTGCGCGGCGAGGATGGCCTCGTTCTCGTACGCCATCAGCACGTCGCCGGTCCCGCCGAGGAAGGCGGTGGTGGCGTCGCGGCCGCTGCCGGGCAGCGAGACGACGTTCTCGAAGAACCGGTCGACGTACTCGGTCGCCTCCTCCTCGGTGCCGCCGTCGCTGATCACCTGGCCGTAGGCCGCGAGCGCGTTCCAGCGCGCGGCGCCCGACGACGCGGGGTTGGGCGTGACGATCTCGACGCCGGGCTTGACCAGGTCGGCCCAGGTCCTGATGTTCTTCGGGTTGCCGTCGCGGACGCCGAAGACGACGACCGAGCGCGAGACGACGCCCTTGTTCTCACCGGCGTCCCAGTCCTCGGCCACCAGGCCCTCGTCGACCAGGCGCGTCACGTCGGTCGGCACGGAGAAATGGACGTAGTCGGCCTCGAGCCCCGCGGCGACCGCGCGGCTCTGGTCGCCCGACGGGCCGTACGAGGTCTGGAACTCCACGCCCTCGCCCTCGGCCGTCTTGGCGAACTCGGAGGCGATGTTCTTGTTGGCGGCCTCGGGGACCGCGAAGCCGACGATGTGGATGGTGTCGGCCGCGCCGGAGTCGCCGCTGGCAGCGCCGCCGGGTGCGCAGGCGGAGAGGGCCAGTCCGGAGAGGCTGGCGACGAGGGCTGCCGCGAGAGCGGCACGTGAACGGATCTGCATGGGGGATCTCGACTTCCTGGGTCAGTGTGTGCAATGTCGAGTAACATACATGACTTTAGCGACCTGAACGACATGGCCGTCCCGTCGTCGGCGTGTCGTGGGTCACGCCGCCTGCGTGAGCGCTCCGCAGGAGGCGTCCATCACGTGGGGAGCGGGCTCCGGACGCCCGCTGCGCGGCTACTGTTGGTGGCTGGGAGAGGACTCTCGAGACACGTAGGAAGCAGGGGCAAGAGGTGACCCAACCCGCCAAGCAGGTCAAGCAGCTCGACCGCGTCATCATCCGGTTCGCGGGCGACTCCGGTGACGGCATGCAGCTCACCGGTGACCGGTTCACCCAGGAGACTGCCGTGTTCGGCAACGACCTGGTGACGCTGCCCAACTTCCCCGCCGAGATCCGCGCCCCCCAGGGCACGCTCCCCGGCGTCTCGTCCTTCCAGGTGCACTTCGCCGACCACGACATCCTCACGGCCGGCGACGCCCCCGACGTGCTGGTCGCGATGAACCCGGCCGCGCTGCGCGCCAACCTCGGTGACCTCCACAAGGGCGCCACGATCATCGTCGACACCCACGACTTCACCGCGCGCAACCTGACGAAAGCCGGCTACACCGAGAACCCGCTCGACAACGACAGCCTCGCCGAGTACGCCCTCCACACCGTGGACCTCACCGGCATGACGGTCGAGGCGGTCAAGGAGTTCGGGCTCTCCCGCAAGGACGCGTCCCGGGCCAAGAACATGTTCGCCCTCGGCCTGCTGTCCTGGATGTACGGACGCCCGACCGACCCGACGACCTCGTTCCTCGCCAAGCGCTTCGCCAAGGTGCCCGACATCCGCGACGCCAACGTGATGGCCTTCAAGGCCGGCTGGAACTTCGGTGAGACCACCGAGGCCTTCGCGGTCCAGTACGAGATCAAGCCGGCCGTCATGCCCCCCGGCACCTACCGCAACATCACCGGCAACCTCGCGCTGGCGTACGGCCTCGTCGCCGGCGGCGTGCAGTCCGGCCTGCCGGTCTTCCTCGGGACCTACCCGATCACCCCGGCCTCCGACATCCTGCACGAGCTGTCGAAGCACAAGTCCTTCGGCGTGACGACCTTCCAGGCCGAGGACGAGATCGCCGGCGTGGGTGCCGCGATCGGCGCGTCGTACGCCGGGCACCTCGGCGTGACGTCCACCTCCGGCCCGGGCGTGGCGCTGAAGTCCGAGGCGATCGGCCTCGCGGTCATGACCGAGCTCCCGCTCGTCGTGATCGACGTCCAGCGCGGCGGCCCCTCGACCGGCCTGCCCACCAAGACCGAGCAGGCCGACCTGCTGCAGGCGATGTTCGGCCGCAACGGCGAGGCGCCGGTGCCGATCGTCGCGCCCCAGTCCCCCGGCGACTGCTTCGCCGCGGCCGTCGAGGCCACCCGGATCGCGGTCACCTACCGCACTCCCGTGCTGCTGCTCTCCGACGGCTACCTCGCCAACGGCTCCGAGCCGTGGCGGGTGCCGACCGTCGACGAGCTGCCGGTCATCGACCCGGGCTTCGCCACCGAGAAGAACCACGGGTCCGGCGACGACGCCGAGTTCTGGCCCTACCTCCGCGACGACGAGACCCTCGCCCGCCCGTGGGCGATCCCGGGCACCCCCGGTCTCGAGCACCGCATCGGCGGCCTCGAGAAGGCCGACGGGCACGGCAACATCTCCTACGACCCGGCCAACCACGACTTCATGGTCCGCACCCGCCAGGCCAAGGTCGACCGGATCGCCGACTCGATCCCGCCGGTGGAGGTCGACGACCCGTCCGGCGAGGCGAAGGTCCTCGTGCTGGGCTGGGGGTCGACCTACGGCCCGATCGGAGCCGGCGTACGCCGCGTGCGGAAGGCCGGCTACCACGTCGCGCAGGCGCACCTGCGTCACCTCAACCCGTTCCCGAGCAACCTCGGCGAGGTCCTCAAGGGCTACGAAAAGGTGCTCGTGCCCGAGATGAACCTCGGCCAGCTCTCCCTGCTGCTGCGGGCGAAGTACCTCGTGGACGCGGTCGGCTACAACCACGTCCACGGACTGCCCCTCAAGGCCACCGACCTCGCCCACGCCATCGGCGAGCTGGTGGGACAGGCCGAGGGGATCGAGATCGAGCTCGGCGTGTGGGGCGAGCCCACCCAGAAGGAGCACATCTGATGAGCACCCCGACCGACCTGGGCCTCCCGAGCCTGCGTTCCGGCACCGACGGCGTCCCGACGCTGCCCGAGGGCGCCCAGCCGCAGACCGGCAAGGACTTCACCTCCGACCAGGAGGTCCGTTGGTGCCCCGGGTGCGGCGACTACGCCGTGCTCAAGGCCGTCCAGTCGTTCCTGCCCGACCTCGGCCTGCGCCGCGAGAACATCGTCTTCGTCTCCGGCATCGGCTGCTCCTCGCGCTTCCCCTACTACCTCGACACCTACGGCATGCACTCGATCCACGGTCGTGCGCCGTCCATCGCGACCGGCATCGCGACGGCCCGCGAGGACCTGTCGGTGTGGGTCGTCACCGGCGACGGCGACGCGCTGTCGATCGGCGGCAACCACCTCATCCACGCGCTGCGCCGCAACGTCAACATGACGATCCTGCTCTTCAACAACCGGATCTACGGGCTCACCAAGGGCCAGTACTCCCCCACGTCGGAGACCGGCAAGATCACGAAGTCGACCCCGATGGGCTCGCTGGACCACCCCTTCAACCCGGTGTCGCTCGCGCTCGGTGCCGAGGCGTCGTTCGTGGCGCGCACCATCGACTCCGACCGCAAGCACCTCACCTCCGTGCTCGCGGCGGCCGCCGCCCACCGCGGCACGTCGCTGGTCGAGATCTACCAGAACTGCCCGATCTTCAACGACGGCGCGTTCGACGCGATCAAGTCGCCCGAGACCAAGGCCGACGCGATCATCCCGCTGGTGCACGGTGAGCCGATCACCTTCGGCGCCGAGGGCTCGAAGGCCCTGGTGCGCGACGAGCAGACCGGCGGCGTGAAGGTCGTCGCGACCACCGACGTGGCAGCGGCGGACATCCTCGTCCACGACGCCCACAACGAGGACCCCACCGTCGCCTTCGGGATCTCGCGGCTGACCGACTCGGGCTACCTCAACACCTCGCCGATCGGCATCTTCCGCCAGGTCCAGCGCCCGACGTACGACGACCAGGCGCGCGAGCAGGTGGCCGCGGCGGCTCCCGCCGCCTCCGGAAATGACGACACCGCCGACCGCGCCGCACGACTGGCGGCGCTGATCGGCGGTGGCGACACCTGGACGATCATCTGATCGTCCGCCCGGTCGTCCAGGTGTCGACTCCGGCTGTGGGTCAGTCGAAGTAGAGCGTCCAGACCTCGCCCTTGGTGTTGCCGTAGCCGTTGGAGTGGTCGACCTTCGAGCGCCACTTCCAGCGACCCCTCTCGGGGGCGTAGATGCGGGTCTTGAAGACGCCGCTGTCGTTGGTCTTGATCTTCTTGACGGTCTTCCACTTGCAGGTGCCGCACTTCTTCTTGAGGATCTTCACCTGCTGGTTGGCGTAGGGCAGCAGCGTGCCGTCGAGCTGCGGCTCCATCACGGTGCCCTTGAGCTTGAAGGCGTTGTAGGAGACCTGCTTGGTGTCCGGCGGGATCTCGTCGATGATCCGCTTGGGCTGCGACCCGGCGCTCGCGCTCGCGCTGAGCACGCCGGCGACGAGCAGTGCGGCGACCAGTGCCGCCAGGACGGTGCGGAGTGTCCGCATGGTTGATTCCCCCTCGAGAAACGATGGTGTCTGACCGTCGGGGTACCCCACCCCGAGACCGCACCATCGTAGGCGACGGGCCGCAACTACACTCCCGGAGTGCCAGATAGCCGTCGTGGACTGATCTTCGGCGCGTCGGCGTACACCTTGTGGGGCACCTTCCCGCTGTACTGGACGCTGCTCGAGCCGGGCGGCGCGATCGAGATCCTCGCGCACCGCATCGTCTGGTCGGTGCTGACGATGGCGGTGATCATCGTGCTCGCGCGGCGGGTCCACCACTTCCGCGCGCTGGTGCGCGACCGTCGCCGACTGCTCCTGATCAGCTGCGCGGCCGTCGTGATCACGGTCAACTGGGGCGGCTACATCTGGGGCGTCAACAACGGCCGCGTCGTCGAGACCTCGTTGGGCTACTTCATCAACCCGCTCGTCACCGTGCTCATGGGCGTGCTCATCCTCGGCGAGCGCCTGCGCCGCCTGCAGTGGATCGCCATGGCCATCGCGTTCGTCGCGGTCGTCGTGCTCACCCTCGACTACGGCCGGCCCCCGTGGGTGGCGCTCGTCCTCGCCTTCTCGTTCGGCACCTACGGCCTGCTCAAGAAGCAGGCCGGCGTCGGCGCGGTCGAGAGCATCACCCTGGAGACGATGGTCATCGCGCCGTTCGCCGCGGCCTACATCGGCTGGCTGGTGGTGGCGGGCCAATCCAACTTCGGTACGCACGGCGTCGGGCACGCGCTCCTGCTCACCACGACCGGCATCATCACCGCGGTGCCGCTGATGCTCTTCGGCGCCGCCGCGATCCGGGTGTCGATGGTCTCGCTCGGACTCCTGCAGTACCTCGCCCCGACCATCCAGTTCGCCCTCGGCCTGCTCGTCTTCCGCGAGGAGATGCCCGCCAGTCGCTGGATCGGGTTCGGCCTGGTGTGGGTCGCGCTGGTGATCTTCACCGTCGAGGCCCTCAACCACCGGCGCCGGCAGCTGCGGCTCGTCGCGCAGGCCAGCGCCCTCTGAGGTCGCGCAGCGCCCCACCCGGTACTCGGTGGTTGAGGTGCGAGCGAAGCGAGCCTCGAAACCACATGGTCTCCCTGGGAGGGCAAGGTCATGCAGCAGATCCTCTCGGCTGCGGAGCGTGCGCTGGCGGCGCTACCTACCGCCAGAGCCAGCGCAGCGCATCGGGCAGCAGCACGCCGGGATGGTTGGAGTCGTGTGCGCCGTCGCCGAGCACCAGGCGGGCGTCGTAGCCCGCGTGGAAGAGCGCGGCGGCGACGAGCAGGTTCTCCGCCAGCCAGTTGTCCTCGTGCTCGTCCCAGCCGAGATCCCGGTGCCCGACGTGCAGCAGGACGCGCAGCGGTCTCGCGGGCTCGGACGCGATGAGCTCCGGGTAGGGGTTGCCTCCGACGACCTGCGGGAAGCTCGAGGAGAAGCCGATGACCTTCCCGAACGCGTCGGGCCGGTGCCACGCTGCCGTGAGGGCCGCGCTGCCGCCGCTGCTGAACCCGCACAGCCCACGCTTGGCCGGGTCGGTACTGATGCGGACCTGCTGCTCGACCAGGGGCAGGACCTCGTCGGCGAGGAGGTCGGCGTAGCGGCTGTCGAAGGCGTCGTACTCGGCGTTGCGGGCGACCGGGTCGACGAAGACGCCGATCATGGGCGGGATGTCGCCTGCTGCGATCAGGTTGTCCAGGACGGTTCCGGCCCGCAGGTCGTCCTCGGGGTCGAGGAAGCCCCCGCCGTCCTGGAAGACCATGCAGGGCAGCGCGCCGTCCGTTGGGGCGGGTGCGTGCACCCAGATGTCGCGGCTGGCGCCGGGGAACGCTCGCGAGTCGGTGAGCTGCAGCCGGGTCGTGCGACCCGCGGTGACACCGGGTCGCGGTAGGGAGTCCGGTCCGTGGTCGTAGAGCACGTGGGACTGGTCGATCGGCAACGGCTGGTACGGGATCCGAGCATCCATGCCCGAGAACTTAACCTCCTGGCCGGCCATTGAGCCGTGAGAGGGTGGCCGGGTGAGCGACGGGGGCGTGTTCATCTCCGAGTCGTTCCTCCGCTACTGGCGCGCCACGGCCGTCTCGGGGCTGGGCACCTACGTCACCGTGTTCGCGCTGCAGGCGCTGGTCGTGCTGACCCTGGACGGGACGGCAGCAGACGTCGGGTGGCTCAACGCCGCTCGCTGGCTGCCCTACCTGACCTTCGGGCTCGTCGTGGGGGCGCTCGTCGACGGCAGGCGCCGCCTTCCCCTGATGGTGCGCACGGACCTCGCCCAAGCGGTGCTGCTGCTGCTGATCCCGGTGCTGTGGTGGGCCGACGCGCTGTCGCTGCCCGCGCTCCTGGCCGTCGTCTTCGCCTACGGCACCGCAGCCGTGGTCAACATGGCGGCGACCATGTCGTTCCTCCCGCGACTGGTGGAGCGCCACCAGCTGCAGCCCGCCCACGCTCGCGTGGACGGAGCCGACGCGGTGTCGTCGGCAGCAGGTCCCGCGCTCGGTGGCCTGCTGGTCAGCGCCGTCGGCGCACCGCTCACGGTCCTCCTGGACGCGGCGACCTACCTCTACTCAGCACTCACCCTGCGCAGGATCGAGCTCGACGAGCCACCACCACGCACCGGCGTCACCGTACGCGGGCTCCTCGGCGACATCCTCGAGGGTGTGCGCTGGGCCTACGGCGCCTCGGGGTTGAGGACACTGGCGGTCGCCACCCACGGATGGTTCGTCGGCAACGCGATCGTCGGGGTCGTGCTGGCGCCGTATGCGTTCCTCGTGCTGGACCTCAGCGCCGCGCAGTTCGGCCTCGTCGGCGCCGCCGGGGGCGTCGGCGCCGTACTCGGCGCCGCCATCACGACCGCGGTCGGCCTACGCCTCGGAACCGGCCGGACGATCATCCTGTGCCACCTGCTCACCACCAGCGCCGTAGTCACCATGACGCTGGCCGGCCAGTCCTCGTACGCCGCCTGGGTGCTCGGGCTGGGCCAAGGCATCTACGGGCTGGCGATGGGCATGAGCAACTCTCACGAGATGAGCTACCGACAGCTCGTGACCCCCGACGCGCTGCAGGCGCGCACCAACACGACGCTGCGGTCGCTCAACCGGGCCGTGGTGGTCGTGGTCGCGCCCCTCGCGGGTCTGCTGGCAGACGCGGTTGGCATGCAGACCATGCTGGTCGTTGCCGCGGTGGCCTTCGCCGTCGTGGCCCTCGGCCTGGCCTCCACGCCGTTCAGGACCGTGCGAGCCCCCACCTGAGGGTCCTCGTCATCATCCCGACACAGCGGTTCGCCCTTGTCGGCAGGTTCGGCAACTGGCGTCGCCAAGAGGGACACACCCGTAAGAGGAAGGAAGTCCTGTCACGACACCAGTCCGAGATTCCATGGCCGCCAGCCCTCCACGGGCGTGACCCACTGTCGGTGGCGAGCCGTAGGATCGAACGCATGATCGACGGACTGGCAGCCGAGGCACGAGGGGTCGCAGACGACCTCTCGGCCTCCGAGCTGCTCGCCTCGATCAAGGCCTCCCGCGAGCTCGAGAACGCCGAGGCCGCCCGCCAGCTGACGCTGGCCGCTCGCTGGGCCGACCTCCACCCGCCGGAGTCGATCCACGACGCCGCCTCGTTCACCGTGCCGGGGTGTGAGCACGAGGAGCCCATTGCCGGCGAGGGCGCTCCGTTGGTGGCGGAGTTCTGTGTCGCCGAGCTCGGCACCACCCTCGGCATCTCCACGACCGCGGCGAAGAAGCTCGTCGGCCACGCCCTCGAGCTGCGCCACCGCCTCCCCCGGCTGTGGGACCAGGTCCACGCCGGACGCGTGCCCGCATGGCGGGCACGTGTCGTCGCGGACACCACCATCCACTCCTCGCCCGCGCTGACGGTTGAGGCGGCGGGGTTCGTCGACTCCCAGGTCGCCGCCGTCGCCGGACGCATCGGGTCCGCGCAGCTCGACCGGCTGATGGCGGAGACGATCAAGCGCTACGACCTCGCCACCGCAGACCCGACGAAGGACCCCGAGGACGGCTACCTCGCCGTCGACCCCCGCCACGTCACCGTCAACAAGGACGACGTGCACTACGCCGGCACCCTGCACCTGGAAGCCGACCTCGACATCGCCGACGCCCTCGACCTCGACCGCGCCGTCGCCCACCACGCCGCCACGCAGAAGGCCCTCGGCTCCCAGCTGCCGCTCGACGCACGTCGGGCCAAGGCCCTCGGTGAGCTCGCCCGGACGCAGACTGCCCTGGACCTGGCGTTCCAGGATGGTGCGGCCCAGGACGGTGTCGGCATGGACGGTGCCGGCATGGACGGTGCAGCTCAGGCGGGTGCAGCCCAGGAGGACGATGCTCGTACCTCAACCACCGAGGACACCAGCACCGACGCCGACCAGCCGAACCTCCCGGCCGCGCGTCAGGTCGTCATCCACGCCCACTTCGACGCATCCATGTCCGGCGAGCAGACCGTGTTCGGGCCCACCGGGCGGATGGAGAACGGGCAGCGCCTTGTCCTGCTCGACCAGATCAGGTCGTGGTGCGCGGACACCCGCACCGACGTGACGATCAAGCCCGTCATCGACCTCAACGCCCAGCTGACCGCGCAGGGCTACGAGATCCCCGACCGGATCCGTGAGCAAGTCCAGCTCCGGGATCGCACGTGCGTGTTCCCGTGGTGCACCCGCCCCGCCCGGGCCTGCGATGTCGACCACATCATCGAGTACGGCCACGACGCCGACGCCGAAGGCAGGCCCCAACCCGGCCCCACACGGACCGACAACCTCGCCTGCCTGTGTCGGTTCCACCACCGGCTCAAGACCCACTCCGCCTGGCGCTACGCGATGGTCGAGAACGGGGTGTTCGAGTGGACCTCACCCCACGGACACCGCTACCGACGCGACCACACCGGCACCACCGACATCGACCCACCGCATCCGCCCGGCATCCCGCGACCCCGCCGACGATGACCCCGCCCCACACCCCGCTGACCTGAGACCAGTGGGGCCGTAGGCGTGCGCGGCCTCGGACAGGTGGCGCCGGTGCTCGCGCTGCTTCGGGCGAGCCCGACCGCGGAACGGCTGCACCAGCGCACTCGGTTCGGACTGGACGTCCGGTTCGCGGAACGCTCGGATGCTCGCGACGCACCGCGAGTGGGTGCACGTCCAGCGCCCATCCGCCATCGCCGCGCACCCGCTGGCCTGGGTCGGCAGACCCATGTGAGCCCGGGACCGGCAGGACCCGGACGCCCCACGACCCGCCCACGGCCGCCGGCTGAGCCTGCGTTCCCGGCCCCGTCCGGAGAATCCCGCCGCGGCTGAGATCCCGGGCTCGGGTGGCGGGACACACGACGGCGCGACGGTCGACCCAGGAGGCGGGAAGCTCCCGCCGTACCGGATCGGGTGATCGAGATGCGGACCTCACTTCTGGCGGCGACGATCGCCGTGGGGCTGGCGACGGCCCTGGCAACGCCCGCGCTCGGGGCAGCGCTCGGGGGCGACCCGGCCACCTCCGCGCCGCTGCCCGCGCGCGCCGGCGCTCCCGCACCGGCCGCACCGGCCGCGGAGGCTCCGGAGGCCGCCGTCCTCTTCAACGACCCGACCGGCGACGAGGCCGCGCAGAACCGCATCGCGGACCACATCCGCCGTGCCATCGACGCCACACCGCGCCACGGCACCATCCGGATGGCGGCGTACAGCTTCGACCGTCCCGACATCGCAGCCGCGCTCGCCCGGGCGTGCACGCAGCGCCGCGTCACCGTCCAGGTCGTCCTCAACGACAACTTCGTCTCCGCGTCGTCCCGTGACCTGCGGCGGCTCCTGGGTGCCGACGCGCTGTCGGGCCGCCATGCCTGCGACCCGGGCAGCGAGGCCGGAGCGGGCGCAGCGCCGAGCTTCGTCAAGGTCTGCCACGCCAGCTGCCGGCTCGGCGACCGCGGGAACCAGCACATGAAGGTCTACCTGTTCTCCGCCACCGGCGGCCAGCAGCACGTGGTGATGCTGGGGTCCCCCAACCTGACCGGCTACGCCGCCGGGGTGCACTGGAACGACCTCGTCACCTTCACGGGCAGCCAGCAGCTGTACGACGACTACGGCCAGGTCTTCGACGAGCTCGCCGCCGACAGCCGGGTCGAGGCACCCGAGGTGAACGTGAGGCACGGTGACGTCACGACGAGCGTCGGTGCGGGACCATCAGCGGCCCCCGACACCGATGCCGTCGCCGAACGCCTCGCCGGCGTCACCTGTGACGCGCTCCCGGGAACCGGGGAGGCCGGCCGGACCGTCGTCCGGATCAGCATGTACGGCTGGCGCGGGCAGCGCGGCCTCGACCTGGCCCGGCGGGTGGCCCGGCTGAGTCGCGCAGGATGCCGGGTCCAGGCCCTGGTGAGTGCTGCTGGGCCGGAGGTCGTGGAGACCCTGGTCCGCGCCGGCGTCCGCATCCGGAGCGCCTCCCTCGACGTCGACGGCAATGTCGCGACCGGGTTCGAGGACTCCGGCTGGGAGCACTTCGTCCACGAGAAGTGGATGTCGGTCGACGGGACGTGGGGCGGCGCGGCCACCCGAGCGGTGTGGACGGGCTCCGAGAACTGGTCCGACGTCTCCCTGCTCAACGACGAGCTGGTGGTCATGATCCCGCGGCAAAGGATCCACGAGGCGTACGTCGCGCACTTCGACACCATCTGGAGCCGGCACTCGAGGGAGCTGGCACCGGCACCTGCGCAGGTGTGAGCCGGCGTGGTGCGTCGGGTCAGGACGTACGCGTCGCCACGATGTCGGCGAAGGACTCGAGCGCCTCGCGGACGGGACCGGGGTCGAGGGCCTCGAGCAGCTTCTTGGCGCGGGCGGCCTCGGCCAGCACGTGGTCGCGGGCCTGGTCCATCGCGGGGTGCGCGCGCATCAGCTCGAGCGCCTCGGCGTGCTCGGCGTCGTCGGTGAGCGGGCGGCCGAGCAGCGACAGCAGGCGCGCGTCGGCCGGGTCGGTCGAGGCCTGCGCCATCAGCACCGGGAGGGTCGGCACGCCCTCGCGGAGGTCCGTGCCGGGCGTCTTGCCGGAGGCGTCCGACTCCGACGCGATGTCGAGGATGTCGTCGGTGAGCTGGAACGCCGAACCGACGATCTCGCCGTAGGCGCTGAGCGCCTCGACGACCTCGGCCCGCGCCCCGCTGAACATCGCGCCGTAGCGCGCCGAGGTCGCGATGAGCGACCCGGTCTTGCCGGCGACGACATCGAGGTAGTGCGCGAGCGGGTCCTCGTCGGGCCCGGGCGGGACCGTCTCCATGATCTGCCCCTCGACGAGGCGGGTGAAGGTCTGCGCCTGGATGCGTACGGCCTCCGGGCCGAGGTCGGCAGTGAGCTCCGACGACCGGCCGAAGAGGAAGTCGCCGGTGAGGATCGCGACGTTGTTGCCCCAGCGGGCGTTGCCCGTGGCGGCGCCGCGGCGCAGGTCGGCCTCGTCCATCACGTCGTCGTGGTAGAGCGAGGCGACGTGGGTGAGCTCGACGACGCAGGCCGCGGTGTGCACCTCGTCGGCGTCCGGCTCGGGCCCGGTCTCGGCCGCCAGCAGCACCAGCAGCGGCCGGAACCGCTTGCCGCCGGCCATCATCAGGTGGGTCGCGGCCTCGGAGACGAAGTCCGCGCGCCCCCGGCAGTGCTCGGCGAGCAGCTCCTCGATGCGCGCCAGCCGCTCGACCAGCCGCTGCTCGAGAGCGGCGTCGACGACAGGCAGTGCGAGGGGAGAGTCGGTCACCTGATGAATTCTCCCGCAACCGCCGCCAGGTCGAGCACCGGCCCCGGCAGCACGCCGAGGACGAGGGTCACGGCCACGCCGACGGCGATCGTCGTCGCGGTCAGCACGGACGGGTACGCCACGCTCGGGCCGGCCCCGACGGGCTCGTCGAAGTACATGACCTTGATGACCCGGATGTAGAGGAACGCGGCGATGATGCTGGCGAGCACGGCCGCCACGACCACGGGCCACGCGCCGGCGGCGAGGGCGACGGAGAAGACCGCGAGCTTGCCGACGAACCCGGACGTGAGCGGGATGCCCGCCATCGCCAGCAGGAAGAAGGCGAACACGCCCGCCACCACCGGCGACTCCTTGCCCAGGCCGGCCCAGCGCTCGATCGCGGTGGTCTCGCCACCGCTGTCGCGCACGAGGCCTACGACCGCGAAGGCGCCGATCGTCGCGAAGCCGTAGGTCGCGAGGTAGAACAGCACCGCCTGCACCGAGCTGATCTCGCCGGCCGCGAGCTGCCCCGAGGCCTGCACGCCCAGCACGCCGGTGAGGATGAAGCCGGTGTGCGCCACCGAGGAGTAGGCCAGGAGGCGCTTGATGTCGCTCTGCGTGATGGCGAGCGCGGCGCCGACGAACATCGACAGGATGGCGATGATCCACAGCATCGGCTGCCAGGACCAGCGGTCCGCGCCGAGCGCGACGTAGAACAGGCGCATGATCGCGCCGAAGGCGGCGACCTTCGTGCCGGCGGCCATGAAGGCGGTGACCGGCGTCGGCGCACCCTGGTAGACGTCGGGGGTCCACGCCTGGAACGGCACGGCACCGACCTTGAAGAGCAGGCCGACCGACAGCAGGCCCGTGCCGATCAGCAGCAGGCTCGAGCTGCCGACGTCGTTGCGCACGGCCTCGTTGATCGCGGCGAAGTCCATGGAGCCGGCATAGCCGTAGAGCAGGGCCGCGCCGTAGAGGAAGAAGCCGGACGAGAACGCACCGAGCAGGAAGTACTTGAGCGCGGCCTCCTGGCTGAGCAGGCGACGACGCCGCGCCAGGCCGCTGAGCAGGTAGAGCGGCAGCGACAGGATCTCGAGGCCGACGAACATCGTGAGGAGGTCGTTGGCGGCCGGGAACAGCATCATGCCGAAGACCGCGAACATCATGAGGGGGTAGACCTCGGTGTGCTCGCGGTTGGCCGCGATGGCCGCGGTCTCGGCGTCGGTGCCGGGCACCGCGGCGGCCTGTCCGGCGAAGGCCGAGACCCCGCCGTCGAGGTGGCGCTCGGCGAAGAGCAGGACGCCGGCGATGGACAGCGCGAGGACCAGGCCCCAGATGAACAGGCTCGGTCCGTCGACGGCGATCGTGCCGCCGACCGCGAGGATGCCGCGCGCGGCGCCGTCGGCGTACGTCTGCACGTCCTGCGCGACCAGCACCACGCCGACGAGGGCGAGGGCGAGGCCGCCGAGGGCGAGGACCACCTGCACGGGGTAGCGCAGCGTACGCGGCAGGAACGCCTCCACGACCACGCCGAGGCAGGCGACGCCGAACACGACCAGCAGCGGCCAGAGCTCGAAGTACTCGATGCTGGGCTTCACGAACTCGGTCACTGGGGACCACCCTCCTGGCCGATGCCCACCGCCGCGAGCGAGTCGTGGACGAACGGGTTGATGACGTCGAGCAGCGGCATCGGGTAGAAGCCGAACAGCACGAGTGCGAGCAGCAGCGGCGCGAGGACGCCGACCTCACGCCGGTCGAGGTCGGCCACCGGGGCGACCCCGACGCGGTCCGGACCCGTCATGGTGCGTTGGTACATCCAGAGCGCGTAGAACGCGGCCAGCACGATGGCGAGCACCGCCACCGACCCGACCAGCCAGTGGTGGTCGAACGCCGCGATGATGACCAACATCTCGGAGACGAACGGCGACAGGCCGGGCAGGCCGGCCGCCGCGAGGCCGCCGACGAGGAAGAAGCCCGCCAGCACTGGGGCGCTCTTCTCCACGCCCGCCATCTCGCGGATCGACGCCGTCCCGGTCCGGCGGATCAGGAATCCCGCCACCAGGAACATCAGGGCGGTCGCGATGCCGTGGTTGACCATGTAGAGGATCGCGCCGGTGCCGCCGGTCGGGCTGAACACGAAGATGCCCAGCACGATGAAGCCGAAGTGCGACAGCGACGTCAGACCGATCAGGCGCAGCACGTCGTCCTGACCGATGGCCACGAGCGCGCCGTAGATGATCGAGACGAGCGCGAGCACCACCACAACCGGCGTCGCCCACTGCGACGCGTCGGGCAGCAGGCCGAGGCAGAACCGCAGCATGCCGAAGGTGCCGATCTTGTCGAGGATGCAGACCAGCAGCACCGAGGTGCCGGTGGTCGCCTTCTCGGTGGTGTCGGCCAGCCAGGTGTGCACCGGGAACATCGGCGCCTTGATCGCGAAGGCGATGAAGAAGCCGACGAACAGCCAGCGCTGGGTCGTCTCGTCGATGTCGAGCGCTGCGAGGTCGCTGATCAGGAAGCTCGGGTTGCCGGCGTCGGCCGAGACCACGTAGAGCCCGATCACTGAGGCGAGCATGATGAGCCCGCCGGCGAGCTGGTAGATGAGGAACTTGGTCGCGGCACGTCCCCGACCGGCCCGGCCGAAGCCGCCGATGAGGAAGTAGGCCGGGATGAGCGTGGCCTCGAACACGACGTAGAAGAGCAGCACGTCGGTCGCGGTGAAGACCGCCAGCGACATCGCCTCGAGCGCGAGGGTCCAGGCGAAGAACGCCTTCACGCCTCCGTTGCCCTCGGCGTCGGCCTCGCGCGAGCTGGCGAGCAGCACGATCGGCACGAGGACGACGGTGAGCAGCACCATCAGCAGGCCGAGGCCGTCGACTCCGAGGGCGTAGTGGACGCCGAGCGACTCGATCCACGTGCGGGTCTCGGTGAGCTGCATCCCCCCGCCCACGGAGTACTGGGTGGCGACGACGACGCCGACGACCAGGGTCGCCGCGGAGAAGCCGAGGCCGACCAGCCGCGCGAGCGCGTCGGGCACGAGGGCCGTGACGACCGCGCCGAGCAGCGGCAGCAGGATCAGGATGGTCAGGATCATGCGGGGTCCTCGCAGAGTTGTGCGACGGAGGAGCGGAGCGGGGGAGGCGTAGAACTCTGTGGGGTGCTCATCGGAGGTTCACCGCCAGGAGAGCGAGGACGACCAGCAGGGCGCCACCGAGGAGGGACAGGGCGTAGGAGCGTACGAAGCCGTTCTGCACGCGCCGCAGCGTGGTGGACAGGCCACCGACGGCGAGCGAGCCACCCTCGACGGCACCGTCGACGCCGCGGCGGTCGAAGGCGGTGAGCCCGCCGACGAGCCCGGCACCGGGGCGTACGACGACCGCGTCGTTGATCGCGTCGCCGTAGAGGTCGGCGCGCGCCGCGCGGGTCGCGAAGGACACGTCCTGCGGGGCCTCGCGCGGGACCTCGCGCCTGCCCACCAGGAACCAGGCGGCGGCGACGCCGATCGCGACGACCGCGGTGATGATCAGGGTGATCACGATCGCCGGCAGCGGGGGCTCGTGGTGCTCCACGGTCCCGGTGACCGGCTCGAGCCAGGTCTTGATCCAGTCGCCGAGCAGCAGCACGCCGCCGAGGACCGAGAGCGCGGCCAGCACGATGAGCGGCACGGTCATGACGCGGGGCGACTCGTGGGGGTGGACGTCCTTCTCCCACCGCTTGCTGGTGAAGAAGGTCATCAGCATCAGCCGGGTCATGTAGAACGCCGTGATGCCGGCACCGAGCAGCGCCAGGAGCCCGACGAGCAGGTTCTCGGCGAGCGCGGTCTCAATGATCCGGTCCTTGGACCAGAAGCCGGAGAAGCCGGGGAACCCGATGATCGCGAGGTATCCCATGGCGAAGGTCAGGAACGTGACCGGCATGGCCTTGTTGAGCGCACCGTAGTGACGCATGTCGACGTCGTCGTCCATCCCGTGCATCACCGAGCCGGCTCCCAGGAACATGTTGGCCTTGAAGAAGCCGTGGGTGAGCAGGTGGAAGATCGCGTACGGGTAGCCGGCCGGACCGAGGCCCGCGGCGAGCATCATGTAGCCGATCTGGCTCATGGTCGAGCCGGCGAGCGCCTTCTTGATGTCGTCCTTGGCGCAACCGAGGATCGCACCCCACAGGAGCGTGACCGTCGCGACGACCACGACCGCGGTCTGCGCCACGGGCGTGAGCTCGTAGATGAAGTTGGAGCGGACGACGAGGTAGACGCCGGCGGTGACCATGGTCGCGGCGTGGATGAGGGCGGAGACCGGGGTCGGGCCCTCCATCGCGTCGAGCAGCCAGGACTGGAGCGGGACCTGCGCGGACTTGCCGCAGGCGCCGAGCAGGAGCAGCAGGCCGAGGGCGTTGAGCGTGCCCTGGTCGGCCTCGCCTGCCAGCTCGCTGACGGCACCGAAGTCGGTGGTGCCGAACGTCGCGAACATCAGGGCGATCGCCAGCGACAGGCCGATGTCACCGACGCGGTTGATGACGAAGGCCTTCTTGGCCGCGGCGGCGGCCGACGGCTTGTGCTGCCAGAACCCGATCAGCAGGTAGGACGCGAGGCCGACGCCCTCCCAGCCCAGGAACAGGCCCACGAAGTTTGCCGAGAGGACCAGCATGAGCATCGCGGCGACGAAGAGGTTGAGGTAGCCGAAGAACCTGCGGCGGCGCGGGTCGTGCTCCATGTAGCCGATGGCGTAGACGTGGATCAGCGAGCCGACACCGGTGATGAGGAGCAGGAACAGCGCGGCCAGCGGGTCGTAGAGCAGGTCCATGCCGACGGTGAGCGACCCGGTCTCGAACCAGGTCCACAGCTGCTGGCCGATCTGGCGCTCCTCCGCGTCGCGGCCGAGCAGCGAGACGAACAGCACCAGGCTGAGCACGAAGGAGAGCGCGGCCATCGCCGTGCCGAGGAGGTGGCCGTGCTTGTCGACGGTCGCCTTCAGCGACGGCGGGAGGAACGGGGCCACGCCGAGCAGCAGGACCGCGCCGAGCACCGGCAGCGCGATGACCAGCCACAGCAGGTCGAACACGCCGCCGGCGCCCATGTCGGGCGCGACCACGGGCGCGTGGGCTCCTTCCTCGGCCATGGGCAGGCCGACGAGCAGCGCCGAGTGGGACAACAGGTTCACGAGCGCTCCCTCAGTACTTCAGCAGGCTGGCGTCGTCGACCGAGGCCGAGCGTCGGGTGCGGAAGATGGTCATGATGATCGCGAGCCCGATCACGACCTCCGCGGCGGCGACGACCATCACGAAGAACGCGGTGATCTGGCCGTCGAGGTTGCCGTGCTGGCGGGCGAAGGCGACGAACGCCAGGTTGCAGGCGTTGAGCATCAGCTCGACGCACATGAACACCACGATCGCGTTGCGGCGGGTGAGGACACCCACGCAGCCGATCGTGAAGAGGATCGCCGACAGGACGATGTACTGGGTCACTTGTCCACGTCCTTGTCCACGTCCTCTTCGGTGCTGGCGGGCGCGCCGGCCTTGCCGGAGGTCTCGGGCATCGCGGTCGGGTCGCTGTGCCCCTCGAGGCCGGCCAGCTGGCGGCGTACGTCGTCGATGTCGTCGGCGAGTGCGGGAGCGGACCGGACGGTGCCGCGGGCGGCGAGCACCCGGGAGACCGAGGACTCCGCGGCGGTGCCGTCGGGCAGCAGCGCCGGGGTGTCGACCGCGTTGTGGCGGGCGTAGACACCGGGCGAGGGCAGCGGACCGAGGTGCTTGCCGTGCTCGGCGTAGTCGCGCATCCGCTGCGCGGCGAGCTCGGCCTGGCCGGCCTTCGGCGTGAGGCGCTCACGGTGCGCGAGCACCATCGCGCCGAGCGCCGCGGTGATCAGCAGTGCGCTGGTGGCCTCGAAGGCGAACACGTAGCGGGAGAACAGGATGTTGGCGATGGCCGGCACGTTGCCGCCGGCGTTGGCCTCGTCGAGCCCGACCGCGACCCCGAAGGTGACCTGGCTGATGCCGAGCACCAGCACGGTGCCGAAGGCCAGGCCGAGGACGACCGCCATCACCCGCTGACCGCGGATGGTCTCCACGACCGAGTCGGCGGCGTCGACGCCGATCAGCATCATCACGAACAGGAACAGCATGAGGATGGCGCCGGTGTAGACGATGATCTGCACCGCGAAGAGGAACGGCGCGTCGAGCACGGCGTAGAGGAACGCCAGGCTGATCATCACCACGGCCAGCAGCAGCGCGGCGTGCACGGCCTTGCGGACGAACAGGATGCCGAGCGCGGCGGCGACCATGATCGGGGCGAGGATCCAGAACGTCATCGTGTCGTCCCCCTGTAGTAGTCGCCCTCGTCGTCGCCGAGACGCATCGGGTGCGGCGGCTGCTCCATGCCGGGCAGCAGCGGGGCCAGCAGGTCGGACTTCTCGTAGATCAGGTCGGCCCGGTTGTTGTCGGCCAGCTCGTACTCGTTGGTCATCGTCAGCGCCCGCGTCGGGCACGCCTCGATGCACAGCCCGCACAGGATGCAGCGCAGGTAGTTGATCTGGTAGACGCGGCCGTAGCGCTCACCGGGGCTGAACCGGCCCGAGCCGTCCTCGAGGTCGACGTTGGACGCGCCCTCGACGTAGATCGCGTCGGCCGGGCAGGCCCACGCGCACAGCTCGCAACCGATGCACTTCTCCAGCCCGTCGGGCCAGCGGTTGAGCTGGTGCCGGCCGTGGAAGCGGGGCGCCGTCGGGAGCTTCTCGAACGGGTACTGCTCGGTGACGACCTTCTTGAACATCGTCCGGAAGGTGACGCCGAACCCGGCGATCGGGTCCCAGAAGCTCTCCTTGATCCCCTTGGACTCCTGGCCGGGGCTCTGGGGGGACTCACTCATGGTTCTCCTCCGCTGAAGCGGTGACAGTGGTGCGGCCGGTGGCGAAGGTCAGCGGCGCGGCGCCACCGCGTACGGCGCCTCCCGCCGGCATCGGCGGGACGGGGAACCCGCCGGCGAACGCGTCGTGGGGCTCCTCGCTCGCCTCGACCGGCGCCTCCTCCGCCTTCTTCTCGCCGACGAACATCAGGCCGACGGTCAGGACGAGCAGCACCGCGATGGCGGCCACGAGGTAGGTGCGGTCGATGTTGCCCTCGATCGAGATGACGCGGATGGTGGCCACCGCAACGATCCAGGCCAGCGAGACCGGGATGAGGACCTTCCAGCCGAGCGCCATGAACTGGTCGTAGCGCATGCGGGGCAGCGAGCCGCGCAGCCAGACGAACATGAAGATGAAGATGAAGACCTTGCCGAAGAACCACAGCAGGGGCCAGTAGCCGCTGTTGGCGCCCTCCCACACGTTCTCGATGCCCCACGGAGCGGCCCAGCCGCCGAGGAACAGCGTCGTGGCGATGGCCGACACGGTCGCGAGGTTGATGTATTCGGCCAGGAAGAACAGCGCGAACTTGAGGCTGGAGTACTCGGTGTGGAAGCCGCCGACCAGCTCGCCCTCGGCCTCGGGGAGGTCGAAGGGGGCACGGTTGGTCTCGCCGACCATCGAGATGACGTAGATGACGAAGGACGGCAGCAGGATCAGGCCGAACCACAGGCGGTCCTGCGCGGCGACGATCTCCGAGGTGGACATCGAGCCGGCGTAGAGGAAGACCGCGACGAGGGCGAGGCCCATCGCGACCTCGTAGGAGATCATCTGCGCGCTCGAGCGCAGGCCGCCGAGCAGCGAGTAGGTCGAGCCGGACGACCAGCCGCCGAGGACGATGCCGTAGATGCCGATCGAGGCGATGGCGAGCATGAAGAGCACCGCCACCGGCATGTCGGTGAGCTGTAGCGGCGTCTGGTGGCCGAAGAAGTTGACCGTCGGCCCGAGCGGGATGACCGCCCAGGTGACGAAGGCCGGCACCACGGCGATCACCGGGGCCAGGAGGAAGACGACCTTGTCGGCCGACTTGGGGATGATGTCCTCCTTCAGCGCCAGCTTGACGCCGTCGGCGAGCGACTGGAGCAGGCCGAAGGGGCCGTGCACGTTGGGGCCGACGCGGTGCTGCATCCGGGCCACGACGCGACGCTCGAACCAGATGTTGAAGAGCGTCAGCAGCACCAGGACCAGGAAAATGAAGACGGCCTTGAGCAGGATCACCCACCACGGGTCCTGGCCGAACGCGTCCAGTCCCGGAGCGGGAAGGTCCGCCGCGAGCGGAGCGAGCTGCATCACTGTGCCCATCACTGGGAGGCTCCCTTCAGGGTGACCGGGCTGCCGGGCGAGGCCAGCTCGGCGAGGACGCCGCGACCGAAGGACCGGGCCGGGACCCAGACCACGTCGTCGGGAAGGTCGGCGACCACGACCGGCAGCGTCACGCTGCCCCGGTCACCGGTGATCGTGACGCGCTGCTCGCCGGCCGGCTGGGCCTCCAACATGCCGAGGGCAGACTCGTAGGTCGCACGGCTGACGCGGGCGACGGCCGTACGTGCAGTGGCACGCAGGTGCTCCTCGCCGTCCTGCATCGAGCCCAGGTCGATGAGCTGCTTCCACGTCGCGAGCGCGAGCGGGGTCTCGCCCTTCCTGGGCGCCCTGGGGGCCTTGGGGGCCTTGCCTGCGTCGAGGGCGGGGCGGGGACCGTCCCACGGACCGAGCGCCTGCATCTCCGCGCGCACCTCGGCGACCGTACGGAAGCCGAGCGAGCGGCCCGTCCCCTGCGCGGCCAGCTCGTCGGCGATGCCGGCGAGGACCCGCAGGTCGGGCAGCGAGGAGGGGTTGGTGAAGACGGCGTCGAACGAGCGCGGGCGCCCGTCCCACGTCACGAACGTGCCGGACTTGTCGGTCACCGGGGCGACCGGCAGGACGACGTCGGCCACGCGGGTCACGTCGGTCTCGCGCAGCTCGAGGCTGACCACGAAGGCGGCAGCGTCGAGGGCGGCTCGGAACGCGGCCGGGTCAGCGGTGTCGTCGGGGTCCACGCCGCCGACGACCACGCCGCCGAGCTCACCCTTGACGAGGGCGGCGACGATGGCGTTGCCGTCACGGCCGGGCCTGGCGGGCAGCGACTCCACGCCCCACGCGGCAGCCACGTCGACCCGGGCCGAGGCCTCGCCGGCGGGACGTCCACCGGGCAGCAGGGTGGGCAGCGCGCCGGCCTCGACCGCACCGCGGTCCCCCGCACGACGCGGCACCCACGCCAGGCGGGCACCGGTGCCGGCTGCCAGGTCCGCGGCCGCGCTGAGCGCTCCGTGGGTCTGGGCGAGCCGCTCGCCGACGAGGATGATGGCGTCCTTGGTGATCCCGTGCTCGGCGTCGCGGAGCGAGCCGATGGCCTCGACCTCGGCGCCCGGGGCGGTCGGCACGAGCCGACCCTTCATCTTGGCCAGGCCGCGCGAGGTGTAGGGCGCGACCGAGACGACCTGCGTACGACCCCGCTTGGCCGCCTTGCGCAGCCTCAGGAAGATCGTGGCGGCCTCGTCCTCGGGCTCGAGGCCGAGCAGCACCACGACCGGCGCGGCCTCGAGGTCGGCGTAGGTCACGTCGCCGGACAGCGCGACGTGCGAGGCCAGGAAGCTGGCCTCCTCGGCGCTGTGCGGGCGGGCGCGGAAGTCGACGTCGTTGGTGTCGAGGGCGACGCGGGCGAACTTCGCGTAGGCGTAGGCGTCCTCGGCGGTCAGGCGGCCACCGGTGAGGACCGCGGCCGCACCGGCGTCGCGGAGTCCGCGAGCGGCGACAGCGAAGGCCTCGGGCCACGACGCCGGCCGGAGCTCACCCCTTCGCCCATCGGGCAGTGTCTCGCGGACCTGCGGGTAGGTGATCCGGTCCTCGACCTGGGCGTAGCGGAAGGCGAAGCGGTCCTTGTCGCTGATCCACTCCTCGTTGACCTCGGGGTCGTTGCCGGCGAGGCGGCGCATGACCTTGCCGCGCCGGTGGTCGACGCGGATCGCGGCGCCGCAGGCGTCGTGCTCGGCCACGCCCGGCGTCGAGACGAGGTCGAACGGGCGGGAGCGGAAGCGGTAGTCGGCGGAGGTGAGCGCACCGACCGGGCAGATCTGGATGGTGTTGCCGGAGAAGTAGCTCTCGAAGGGCTCGCGCTCGTAGATCGCGACCTGCTGGAGCGCGCCGCGCTCGGCGAGGGCGATGAACGGGTCGCCTGCGATCTGCTCGGAGAAGCGGGTGCAGCGCGCGCACAGCACGCAGCGCTCGCGGTCGAGCAGGACCTGCGCGGAGATGTTGATCGGCTTGGGGAAGGTGCGCTTGACGCCACCGGACTCGGCGAAGCGGCTCTCGCCGCGGCCGTTGCTCATCGCCTGGTTCTGCAGGGGGCACTCGCCACCCTTGTCGCAGACCGGGCAGTCGAGCGGGTGGTTGATCAGCAGGAACTCCATGACGCCCTGCTGGGCCTTGTCGGCCACCTCGCTGGTCGCCTGGGTGTTGACGACCATGCCCTCGGCCACCGGCAGCGTGCACGAGGCCTGCGGCTTGGGGAAGCCGCGGCCGTTGCCGGCGTCGGGGATGTCGACCAGGCACTGGCGGCAGGCGCCGACCGGGTCGAGCAGCGGGTGGTCGCAGAAGCGCGGGATCTGGACGCCGACCTGCTCGGCGGCGCGGATCACCAGGGTGTCCTTGGGGACGCTCACCTGGACGCCGTCGATGGTCAGGGTGACCGTCTCGACCTCCGTACGCGCAGGGGTGGTCGTCATGCAGTGGCTCCAGCCGCAGTGTCGGACAGGGAGGGGAAGGCGGTCGAGGCGGCCGGGTCGAACGGGCAGCCGCCGTGGGTGAGGTGCGCGAGGTACTCGTCGCGGAAGTGCTGGATCGAGCTCGAGATCGGGCTGGTCGCGCCGTCGCCGAGCGCGCAGAACGCGCGGCCCAGGATGTTGTCGCACTGGTCGAGCAGCACGTCGAGGTCCGCCTCGCTCCCCTGCCCCTTCTCGATGCGAGCCATCGTCTGGGTGAGCCACCAGGTGCCCTCGCGGCACGGCGTGCATTTGCCGCAGGACTCGTGCTTGTAGAACTCGGTCCAGCGCAGCACGGCGCGGACCACGCAGGTGGTCTCGTCGAAGAGCTGCAGCGCACGCGTGCCGAGCATCGAGCCGGCCGCGCCGACAGCCTCGAAGTCGAGCGGCACGTCGAGGTGCTCGGGCGTCAGGAGCGGGGTGCTCGACCCGCCAGGCGTCCAGAACTTCAGCTCGTGGCCCTCGCGCATGCCGCCGGCGAGGTCGATGAGCTCGCGCAGGGTGATGCCGAGCGGCGCTTCGTACTGACCGGGGTTGGCGACGTGGCCGGAGAGGCTGAAGATGCCGAAGCCGTTGGACTTCTCGGTGCCCATGCCGGCGAACCAGGCCGGGCCGTTGACGATGATGCTCGGCACCGAGGCGATCGACTCGACGTTGTTGATGACGGTCGGGCTGGCGTAGAGGCCGGCGACCGCGGGGAACGGCGGGCGCAGGCGGGGCTGGCCGCGACGGCCCTCGAGGCCCTCGAGCAGCGCCGTCTCCTCACCACAGATGTAGGCGCCGGCGCCGGCGTGCACGACCAGGTCGAGGTCGTAGCCGGAGCCGTGGATGTTCTTGCCGAGGTGGCCGGCCAGGTAGGCCTCCTGCACCGCGCGCTGGAGGCGGCGGATCACGTGGAGGACCTCGCCGCGGACGTAGATGAACGCGGTGTTGGCACGGATCGCGTAGGAGCTGACGATGACGCCCTCGACCAGCGTGTGCGGGCTGGCCATCATCAGCGGGATGTCCTTGCAGGTGCCCGGCTCGGACTCGTCGGCGTTGACGACGAGGTACTTCGGCTTGGGGTTGTCCTGCGGGATGAAGCCCCACTTCATGCCGGTGGGGAAGCCCGCGCCGCCGCGGCCGCGGAGGCCGGACTCCTTGACGGCGTCGATGACGTCGTCGGGCGCCATCGCGAACGCCTTGTCGAGGGCGGCGTAGCCACCGCGCTCCTCGTACGCCGCGAGCGTCCAGGCGCGCTCGGCGTCCCAGTTGTCGGTGAGGACCGGAGTCAACGTGTCGGTCACTTGCTCTCCCCCTTGCTCTCCCCGGCCGGAGCCGTCCAGCCCCTCTCGCGGGCGATCTTCAGTCCGGCCAGCGAGGCGGGCCCGGCGGCCGGGCCCTCGTCGGCGCGGTCGTCGGGGAAGCCGGCGAGCACCCGCTCGGCCTCGCGCCACGTGCACAGTCGCGGGCCGCGGGTGGAGTGGACGTCGTTGCCGGCGCGGAGGTCGTCGACGACCTGCACCGCCGACTCGGGCGTCTGGTTGTCCATGAACTCCCAGTTGACCATCATCACCGGGGCGTAGTCGCACGCCGCGTTGCACTCGATGTGCTCGAGGGTGATCTTGCCGTCCTCGGTCGTCTCGTCGTTGCCGACGTCGAGGTGGTCCTTGAGGCGCTCGAAGATCAGGTCGCCGCCCATGACCGCGCACAGCGTGTTGGTGCAGACGCCGACGTGGTAGTCGCCGACCGGCTTGCGCTTGTACATCGTGTAGAAGGTCGCCACGCCGTTGACCTCCGCGGCGCTGATGCCGAGCACCTCGGCGCACGCCTCGATGCCCTCGGGGGTGACCCGGCCCTCGACCGACTGCACCAGGTGCAGCATCGGGAGCAGGCCGGAGCGGGCCTCGGGGTAGCGGGCCGCGATCTCGCGCAGCTCGTCCCGGGTCTTCTGGTCCAGGCCGGTCGTGGGCTCGCTCATCGGTCGACGCCTCCCATCACGGGGTCGATGGAGGCGATCGCCACGATGACGTCGGCGACCATGCCGCCCTCGCTCATCACGCTCGTCGCCTGCAGGTTGGTGAAGGACGGGTCGCGGAAGTGCGCGCGGAAGGGACGCGTACCGCCGTCGGAGACGACGTGCGCGCCCAGCTCGCCGCGGGGCGACTCGATCGGGACGTAGGCCTGGCCCGCGGGGACCCGGAAGCCCTCAGTCACCAGCTTGAAGTGGTGGATCAGCGCCTCCATCGACTCGCCCATGATGTGGCGGATGTGGTCGAGGCTGTTGCCCATGCCGTCGCTGCCGATGGCGAGCTGGCTGGGCCACGCGATCTTCTTGTCCGCCACCATGACCGGCGCGCCCTCGAGGCCGGCGAGGCGGTCGGCGCACTGCTCGACGATCTTGAGCGACTCCCACATCTCGTTGAGGCGGATGCGGAAGCGGCCGTAGGAGTCGGAGGTGTCCCAGGTCTGGACCTCGAAGTCGTAGTCCTCGTAGCCGCAGTAGGGCTGCGTCTTGCGCAGGTCCCAGGCATAGCCGGTGGAGCGCAGGACCGGGCCGGTGATGCCGAGCGCCAGGCAGCCGGCGAGGTCGAGGTGGCCCACGCCGTCGAGGCGGCCCCGGAAGATCGGGTTGGCGTTGCAGAGCGCGGCGTACTCGGGCAGGCGCTTCTTCATCAGGGCGATGAAGTCGCGGATCTCGTCGAGCGCACCGGGCGGGAGGTCCTGGGCGACACCGCCGGGACGGAAGAACGCGTGGTTCATCCTCAAGCCCGTGATGAGCTCGAACAGGTCGAGCACGAGCTCGCGCTCGCGGAAGCCGATCGTCATGACCGTGAGGGCGCCGATCTCCATGCCGCCGGTCGCCACCGCGACCAGGTGGGAGGAGATGCGGTTGAGCTCCATCAGGAGCACGCGCATGACCTGCGCCTTCTCCGGGATGTCGTCCTCGATGTCGAGCAGGCGCTCCACGCCCAGGACGTAGGTGGCCTCGTTGTAGAACGGCGAGAGGTAGTCCATCCGGGTGCAGAACGTGGTGCCCTGCACCCAGGAGCGGTACTCCATGTTCTTCTCGATGCCGGTGTGGAGGTAGCCGATGCCGCAGCGGGCCTCGGTGACCGTCTCGCCCTCGAGCTCGAGGATGAGCCGGAGCACGCCGTGGGTGGACGGGTGCTGCGGGCCCATGTTGACCACCACGCGCTCCTCGGCGGACTCGCCGATGCTCTGCGTGATCGAGTCCCAGTCCTGACCGGTGACGGTGAAGACGCGGCCCTGGCTGGTGTCACCGGGAGCCGCGTAGAAGTCCTGTTCGGTGGTCATGTCAGTTGTAGCTCCTGCGCTGGTCCGGCGGAGGGATGGAGCCGCCCTTGTACTCGACGGGGATGCCGCCGAGCGGGTAGTCCTTGCGCTGCGGGTGGCCCGGCCAGTCGTCCGGCATGAGCACCCGGGTCAGAGCGGGGTGGCCGTCGAAGACCAGCCCGAACATGTCGTACGTCTCGCGCTCGTGCCAGTCGAGCGTGGGGTAGATGCTCACCAGGCTCGGCACGTGCGGGTCGCTGTCCGGCGCGGTCACCTCGAGCCGGATGCGGCGGTTGTGGGTCATCGACGTCAGGTGGTAGACCGCGTGCAGCTCGCGACCGGTGTCCTCGGGGTAGTGCACCCCGCTGACGCCGGAGCAGAACTCGAAGCGAAGCGCCTCGTCGTCGCGCAGCATCTGCGCCACGAAGGGCAGGTCCTCGCGGCGTACGTGGAAGGTGATCTCGCCGCGGTGGACCACGACGCTCTCGATGGCCGCGGTGAGCTCGGTGGCCTCGAGGCGCGCCTCGAGGGCACCGGCGACCTCGTCGAACCAGCCGCCGTAGGGCTTCTGCGACGGGGCCGGGAACACCTTGGCGCTGACCAGGCCGCCGTAGCCGGAGGTGTCACCGGTGCCGCTCACGCCGAACATGCCGTGGCGGGCGCCGACGGCGCGTACCTCACCGGTCGGCGCGGGGACGTTCTCCGGGGACTTCTCGGGAGCCGGCTGCTCGACACCGCTGCCGGTGCCGGTCTCGGCCTTGGCCGCCTCGAGGTTGCGCTCCTCGGCCGGTCGGGCGCTCTCGTTGGCGTCGGTCTTGTCGTCGGTCACCGCAGCAGGCCCTTCATCTCCGAGGTGGGCAGGGCGCGCAGCGCGGCCGTCTCGAGCTCGGCGATCTCGTTGCGGCGGTTGACGCCCAGCTTGGTCTGCTGGACCTGGTCGTGCAGCTTGAGGATCGCGTCGATGAGCATCTCCGGGCGCGGCGGGCAGCCGGGGAGGTACATGTCGACCGGGACGACGTGGTCGACGCCCTGGACGATGGCGTAGTTGTTGAACATGCCGCCCGACGAGGCGCACACGCCCATGGCGAGGACCCACTTGGGCTCGGGCATCTGGTCGTAGATCTGGCGCAGGACCGGAGCCATCTTCTGGCTGACGCGACCGGCGACGATCATCAGGTCGGCCTGGCGCGGGCTCGCACGGAAGACCTCCATGCCGTAGCGGGCGAGGTCGTACTTCGGTCCGCCGGTGGTCATCATCTCGATGGCGCAGCAGGCCAGGCCGAAGGTCGCGGGCCAGAACGACGCCTTGCGCATGTAGCCGGCGACGCCCTCGACGGTCGTCAGCAGCACGCCGGACGGCAGCTTCTCTTCCAGTCCCATGGTCAGTCCCAATCCAATCCGCCACGTCGCCACACGTATGCGTAGGCGACGAAGACCGTGCCGATGAAGAGGACCATCTCGATCAGGCCGAACAGGGCCATCTGGTCGAAGTGGACGGCCCACGGGTAGAGGAAGATGATCTCGATGTCGAAGACGATGAAGAGCATCGCGGTGATGAAGTACTTCACCGGGATCCTGCCGCCGCCGATCGGCTGCGGCGTCGGCTCGATGCCGCACTCGTAGGAGTCGAGCTTGGCCCGGTTGTAGCGCTTGGGCCCGGTGAAGGCGCTGACGACCACGGAGAAGACCGCAAAACCCGTCGCGAGCAGCGCCAGGGCGAGGACCGGCGTGTAGAGCTCCATCATTCCCTTCCGGTGGACCTGCGCCGTCACCGAGAATGTGACTTTGTGAATGGCTTCACGAGTGGCGCGTGCCACAGTCTAGGACTCGGATGTCGGGTACGTCACGCGGGGGTCCGGACCAGCCGTTCGGGCCCGATTGCGGCCCTGACCTGCGGATTTAGGTGACGGAACCGTGCTCTAAATAGACCGGTGTCGCGCCGGGCCGGTCAGGCGGTGGCGCGGTGCAGGGCGACGATGCCGCCGGTGAGGTTGCGCCACTCGGGCCGCTGCCAGCCCGCCTCGGCGACCAGGTCGGCGAGCCCGGCCTGGTCGGGCCAGGCGCGGATCGACTCGGCGAGGTAGACGTACGCGTCCGCGGCGCTGGCGGTCAGCGAGGCGATCGCGGGCAGCGCGCGCATGAAGCCGTCCACGTAGACGGTGCGGAGGGCGCCGTTGGTGGGCGTGCTGAACTCGCACACGACCAGGCGGCCGCCCGGCCGGGTGACGCGGAGCATCTCCTTCAGGCCGGCGACCGGGTCGACGAAGTTGCGCAGGCCGTAGGAGATGGTCACCGCGTCGAAGGTGTCGTCGAGGAACGGCAGCCGGGTGCCGTCGCCGGCCACGAAGGGCAGCGCGGGCCGGTCCTTCTTGCCCTGCTGCAGCATGCCGACGGAGAAGTCGCACGGCACGGCGGTGGCACCGCGGTCGAAGAACGGCTCGCTCGAGCAACCGGTGCCGGCGGCGAGGTCGAGCACGAGGTCGCCGGGACGCGGGGCGACGGCCTCGACCATGGAGCGTCGCCAGCTGCGCTGGATGCCGGCCGTCATCAGGTCGTTGGTCAGGTCGTAGCGCCTGGCCACGGTGTCGAACATGCGACGTACGTCGGTCGGTTGCTTGTCCAGGTCAGCGCGGGCCACGTCGTGAGCGTAGGCGTCGGATCCACGGCACGTGCAACGCGGGGGCGTCGTACGGCGTCCCTATGATCGACCCGTCGTCGGCTTCCCGGGGGAGGAACCACATGCCACGTCTTCACGCACGTCTTCACGCACGTCTCATCGCACGCCGTCCTGCTCCACGCCTCGGCGCGCTCCTGGTCGCCCTGGTCGTGGCCCTGACCGGCCTGGCCGTCGTCGGCCCGTCGGGCGCCGCCAGTGCGGCTCGGGCCGACTTCGCCCCGATGCGGATCGGCGACACCGGCTGGCGGGTGCGCGAGCTCCAGAGCCGCCTGCACCAGCTCGACCTGCACTCCGAGGTCGTCACCAGCCGCTTCGACCGCGAGACCCGGGCCGGCGTCACGACCTTCCAGCGTCGCCGCGGCTGGAACGCCGACGGCGTCGTCGACGAGCGCACCTGGCTCAAGATCACCGCGATCACGACCGAGCCCACCACCGAGGCGCTCCACAACGTCTACACCCCCGGCAAGCCCCTGCTCCAGCGCGGCGACACCGGCCTGCGGGTCCGCCACGTCCAGGCGCGCCTCCAGCAGGTCCGCTGGTACGACGGCCGCGTCACCGGACGCTACGCCCGCTCGACCGTCGCGGCCGTCGAGGGCTTCCAGGCCAAGCGGCGCATCCCGGTCACCGGGCAGGTCGACCGCCGCACGCTCACCCGCCTCCAGGAGATGACGCGCACGCCGACCCGGGCCGAGCTCTTCAACGTCGTCGCCACCGGTCCTGCGCTGGACCCGCGGTGCACGACCGGGCGAGCGATGTGCGTGGACAAGACCTCGCGGTCACTGCGCTGGGTGGTCGACGGCGTCGTGCTCAAGACCGTCGAGGTGCGCTTCGGCTCCGACGAGCTGCCCACCCGCGAGGGCGCCTTCACGGTGTTCCGCAAGTCGCGCGACCACGTCTCCAGCCTCTACGACACCCCGATGCCGTTCGCGATGTTCTTCTCCGGCGGACAGGCCGTGCACTACTCCCCCGACTTCGCCGCCAACGGCTACGACGGCGCGTCCCACGGCTGCGTCAACGTGCGCGACCGCGCGGCGGTGGCGTGGCTGTTCGACCAGGCCCGGATCGGCGACAAGGTGATCGTCTACCGGTCCTGAACCCCGAGCCCGATCAGGCGCTCGGCGAGCCCGCCAGGGAGAAGGCGGCGTCGAGGCCCTCGCCCGCACGACCACGGCGCGGGAGGGACGCCTCGGACGCCTCGGCCCGGGTTGCCGCCGGGGCCTGCACCACGGCGTACTCGCGGGACAGCTCGAGCTTGACCGCGGGGTGGTGCGCGATCCGGCCGATCCGGAAGCCGAGCGAGGTCGCGAGACCGCTGATCGTCCGGTTGACGCGGGTGTCGAGCACGAGCACGCGCAGCCGGCCACCCCACCAGGGCCGGAGCGCCGCCACATCCGCGGCGAGCTTCCTCGCCCGCGAGCCCAGCCGGGCCTCGGCCACCTGTGCGGACATCGCGTCGAGCACCTCACGCGGCGTCGGGTGCCACGCGACACCGTCGACGGTGCCCGCCTCGAGCAGGTCCTCCAGCACCCGGGCGCTGGCGTGGTCGAGCAGGACGTGGGTCGGTGCGACGTGGGCGAGCGCCGCCTCGAGCTGGTCGGGCGACTCCACCCACGCGAGCGCGCACCCGGACGTGAGGTGGGCGTCGCGCGCGACCGTCGTGAAGCGGTCGGTCGCGGCCCCGGTCAGCAGCACGACGTCGTCGCCGGTCAGGTCGGACAGGGTGCCCGAGGACTCGGGGCGGAACAGCCAGGCGAGAGCCTTCTCGCGGGGCAGGCCGAGCACCGCGCCGGACGCCGCCCCCGTACGGGCGCTCGCCACCCAGCTCAGCAGGTCGGGCTGGCGCTTGCGGCGCTCGAGACCCATGCCCCGCAGCCGCTCCCACGAGCGGTCGTCGCACTCGAAGAGCTGCGCGTCGGCCAGCGCGGCGCGGCGCAGCAGGGCCAGTCGGCTCTCCTCGTCCACCACGACCAGGCGCACCTCGACCTCGTCGAGGAGCCGGCCCACCTCGTGGGCGTCGAGCTCGTCGGGCAGCAGCAGCGGCACCGCTCCCGCGAGGCGGGTGGCGAGCTCGAGCTCGAGCTGGCGGATACCGGTCGGGACGCGGATCACCACCACCTGGCCCGGGTTCACCCCGGCCTCGATCATCCCGGCGGCGCCGTCGATCACCCGGCGGTAGAGCTCGTTCCACGTCAGCGACGACCAGGCCCCGCTCCGCTGCTCCATCACCGCGACCTCGAGCGCGCGGTTGCGGGCGTGCCGTTCCAACCGGACGAGAGGAGGTTCGTCGACGGTCACGGGGGGGCTCCTAGGTGGCTCGCGTTGTCGAAGCAAGGTAGGTGACGTACGCCTCTCCTGTTCGCCGTTTGGCCGATCTCACGTCACCGCGCTGTGCGCCCGGGCGTAGGCTCCCCCCTCGTGACGACCCCCGCGTCCGCTCCCTCCACCGGACCTGCTGCGCCGCTTGTCGTGCGCACCGTCCCCGTGGACCTCGCGGACCTCCCGCTCCTCGACCTGCTCCCCCGCGAGCAGCCGGTGAGCTGGCTGCGCCGCGGTGAGGGCCTGGTCGGATGGGGTGTCGCCGCCCGCCTGGAGACCTCGGGACCGACCAGGTTCAGCGACGCGGTGAAGTGGTGGGCGGAGACCGTCGCGCGAGCCGACGTCGAGGACCACGTCGGCGAGCCGGGCACCGGCCCCGTCTGCTTCGGCACGTTCGCGTTCGCCGACGAGCCCGGCGACTCCGTGCTCGTGATCCCCCAGGTCGTCGTCGGACGGCGAGGTGACCGGGCGTGGCTGACGACGGTGTCCGTCGACGCCCCGACGCTCGCGCCCACGCCCGCCCCGGCCGCGCCGGTGGGCCTGGTCTTCTCCGACGGAGCCCGCAACGGCGAGGAGTGGATGTCGGTCGTCGCCGAGGCCGTGCGACGCATCGGCGCCGGCGACCTCGAGAAGGTCGTCCTCGCCCGTGACCTCATCGCCACCACCGACGAGCCGCTCGACGTCCGCTGGCCGCTGCGCCGCCTCGCCTCGCAGTACGAGATGTGCTGGACGTTCCACGTCGACGGCCTCTTCGGTGCCACCCCGGAGATGCTGGTGCGGCGCGAGCGCGGACTGGTGACCTCCCGCGTGCTCGCGGGCACGATCCGGCGTACGGGTGACGACGAGCGCGACCTGGCGCTGGCCGCGACCCTGGCCCGGTCGTCGAAGGACCTCGAGGAGCACGAGTACGCCGTGCGCTCGGTCGCCGACGCGCTCGAGCCGCACTGCTCGTCGATGAACGTGCCGGAGGCGCCGTTCGTCCTGCACCTGCCCAACGTGATGCACCTGGCCACCGACGTCAACGGCGTCGTCCACGACGTCGCGACCTCGCTCCAGCTCGCCGAGTCGCTGCACCCCTCGGCCGCCGTGGGCGGCACCCCCACCCCGGAGGCGACGCGCCTGATCGAGGAGATCGAGGGGATGCCGCGCGACCGCTACGCCGGCCCGGTGGGCTGGATGGACGCGTCGGGCGACGGCGAGTGGGGCATCGCGCTGCGCTCGGCGATGGTCACCGACCGCGGCGTACGCCTCTTCGCCGGCTGCGGCATCGTGGCGAGCTCCGACCCGGAGGCCGAGCTGGCCGAGTCGCAGGCCAAGTTCGTGCCGGTCCGCGACGCGCTCGAGACCGGCTGAGCCGGACGCTGGCTCAGAGGTCCTGGCCGGGCTCGCGCCGCTCGAAGGCCAGCCCGTCGGGCAGCAGGTTGCCCATGTGGGTGGCGACCATGTCGAGCCCGATGTCGCTGTAGACGCGGTCGTGGATCGCCAGTGACCGGGGCGCGGCGACCTCGCGCACGAAGTCGACGGCCTCGCTGACCTTGAGCCACGGGGCGCTCACCGGCGCGAGGAGCACGTCGACGGCGCGGCCGGGCGGCGTCAGCGCGTCGCCCGGGTGGTAGACGCTGGCCCCGCCGGACTCGAGCACGTAGCCGGAGTTGTCGAACCGGTCGTAGTCGGGGTGGATCACGGCGTGCTTCTCGCCCACCACCTGCACGGCCGTCCCCGCGACCTCGAGCCGGTCGCCGGGGCGTACGACCGTCACCCGCGCGGCCACGTCGGGCGCCTGCTCGCGCAGCAGCCGCTCCACGGCGGCGATCGTCCAGATCGGCACGTCGCGCCCACGCAGGTGGTCGGGATGCACGTGGTCGGCGTGCTCGTGGGTGATCAGGACGGCGTCCGCGCCGTCGAGGGCGGAGGCGTCGGTGAACACCCCGGGGTCGATGACCACGACACCGCCGTCTCCCTGGACCCGCACGCACGCGTGGCCGAACTTGGTGATCCGCATGCCCCCACCCTAGGCGCGTCGAGATCACGCCGAATCGTCCGACGGGAGGGACGGAAGGTTAAGGTGGGGCCGCCTCCGACGGGTGGAGTGCCCTGGGGGAATCACCAATCGCACCCGAGACGAAGAGAGTCCTACATGTCTGCACGCCGCGTGCTCGCAGGCAGCGTCACCGCGCTGCTCCTGCCCGCGTCCCTGCTCCTGACGGTCGAGACCGGCTCGGCCTCCGACTCCGCGGCTCGCCCCGCGTCGACGTCGGTGACCAAGAAGGCCAGCCAGAAGATCTCCCTGGAGGTGCTCCCGCAGATCGTCCAGCAGGGTAAGCGCACCGCCAGCCCTGACTCGGCCAAGGCCGGCGTCACCGCCACCATCAAGCCGGTCAAGGTCGGCCGCAAGGTCGTCCTCGAGCAGCTCAACGGGTCGTCCTGGAAGAAGGTCGACACCGCCAAGCAGGAGAAGTCCGGCCGGGCCCACTTCTCCGCCGTCGTCTCCAAGGGCGGCGCGGCCGTGACCTACCGGGTCACCGCCATGAAGTTCAAGGGCCTCAAGAAGGTCACCAGCAAGACCGCCGACACCTCGCAGTGGCTGGTCCCGACCTTCACCGACGAGTTCTCCGGCAGCACGCTGAGCCCGGTGTGGAGCATGCGCGGCCAGGACTACGAGCCGACCAGCAAGCGCAAGTGCTCCAAGGGCGACCCGAAGGCCGTCAAGGTCACGGGCGGCGCCCTGCGCCTGAGCGTCATCAAGGACCGCGCCAAGAAGGGCAAGTGCCTGGCGAAGTCGCGCAAGCTGAAGAAGAAGATCGCCTACCGCCTCAACGGCCACGTCGGCACCAACGGCGGCTTCGACTTCAAGTACGGCGTCGCCGCGGCCCGCATCAAGATGCACAAGAGCCAGGGCCAGCACGCCAGCTTCTGGTCGCAGCCGACCAACGAGAACGGCCCGCACTCGGACGGCCACGAGATCGACGTCATCGAGTACTTCGGCGACAAGCACCCGCAGGGCGGCCTCACCAGCTTCATCCACTGGTACAAGGGCAAGCGCCTGATCAAGACCGGTTCGTGGATCAAGGACTCGAAGTCGTTCCTCAAGAACAAGCGCGACGGCTGGTCGAAGAACTACCACGTCTTCTCGGTCAAGTGGGACCCGAAGAAGATCGTCTTCTACATCGACGGCAAGGAGACCTGGCGCACGTCGGCCCGCGTCTCCAAGGAGCAGCAGTACCTCATCCTGAGCCTGCTCGCCTCCGACTACGAGGCGCTGGAGATGTCGGACAAGAAGCTGCCGCAGCACATGTACGTCGACTGGGTCCGCGTGTGGGAGACCCCGCAGTCCTGATCGGCTGAGCAGCCTCGCACCACCACGATCCGCGCGTTGGTCCCCTCAGGGGGCCAGCGCGCGGATCTTTTCGTCCAGCGCCCGGCGGTTGTCGCGGCGTACGCGCGCCTCGACGACCTCGATGCCGCCGTTGGGCGAGGCGAGCGCCTGCTCGAGCTCGGGCAGGCCGGTGACCCGCAGGTGCGGCACCCGCGCGGCCGCGCACAGGCTCGCGACGTCGACGCCGTGCGGCGTGCCGAACAGCGTGTCGAAGCGGTCGGCGTGCTCGGGGGCGCCCTGCTCGAGGGTCGCGAAGATCGACCCGCCGTCGTCGTTGACGACCACGATCGTCAGGTCGGGGCGCTCCTCGCGCGGGCCGAGGAACAGCCCCGTCGTGTCGTGCAGGAAGGTCACGTCGCCCATCAGCGCGAACGCTCGCGACGACTGCGGCCGCCCGAGCGCGGCGCCGATCGCGCTCGAGGTGGTGCCGTCGATGCCCGCCAGGCCGCGGTTGGCGATGACCTTGCGGCGTCCGCCCACGTCGTACGGCGCGACCATCAGGTCGAGGTCGCGGACCGGGTTGGACGCGCCGACGACCAGCAGCCCCCGCGGCGGCAGGGCGCGACTGACCGCGCCGGCCACCTCGTGGGGCGTGAGGTCGGGCTCGGCGGCGAGGAGTCGGTCGAGGTCCCGGGACGTCGCGCGGTCCGCTTCGCGCCAGGCCTCGAACCAGGCGGGGTCGTCCGGCGTCGTGACGTCGACCTGGTCGGCGTCGCGAGCGACGGGGAACGGCCGCTCCGGCCACATGCCGCGGTGGCGCACCGAGACGACCTCCACGTCGTCGCGGGCGAGGAGGCGCGAGACCGGTCGGGACAGGGTCGGGTGGCCGTGCACGACCACCCGCTCGACCCGCCGCCCGAGCTCGCCGGCCAGGAGCAGGCGGTAGGTGCGGATCACGCTGTCGCCGGTGCGGCAGCCACTCGACGGCTCGGCGAGCAGGGGCCAGGCGGCCTTCTCGGCCAGCACCCGGGCCGGCGGGCCGGCGTCGTCGCCGGCCACCACGACCGTCCGCGGGCCCTGGTCGAGGACGAGCCGCTCCATCGGGAGACCGACCGCCGGCACGGCCCATTCGGGCGCTTCTCCCCCGTCCCAGCCCCGGTCGTCGGGCAGCAGCGGGTCGTCGAGCTGGACGTTGAGGTGGATCGGACGCCGGCCCTCATGACCGCGGACGAACGCGAGCAGGTCCTCGAGGTCGGCGGCCGCCACGTCGAGCGTCGGCGCGAACGTGCCGAAGATCCCCACCTGGTCGGTGGTCTGGTTGGCGCCGGTGCCGCGCAGCCGGGCGGGGCGGTCGGCCGTCACCACGACGAGCGGCACTCCGGCGTGGGCGGCCTCCATCACCGCGGGGAGGAGGTGGGCCACGGCAGTGCCGGAGGTGCAGACGACGGCGGCGGGCCGGTTGCCGACCTTGGCCAGCCCGAGGGCGAGGAACCCCGCCGTACGCTCGTCGATCCGCGTGTGGAGGCGCAGGCCGCCCGCCTGCGCGGCGTCGTACAGCGCGAAGGAGAGCGGCGCGTTGCGCGAGCCCGGAGCGATCACGACCTCGCGCACGGCCGACCCGCGCAGCGCGGTCACCACCGTGCGGGCGAGCCGGGTCGAGGGGTTGGTCATGTCGGCTGATCCTGCCCCACCGACGCCAGCCGGGCGCGCCAGTGCTCGGCGCGGTCGGTGGGTGCCGCGAGCCGGGCTAGCGCCTGGTCGTCCACCTCGGGCCGGCCGGTGCGCAGCATCCCGTCGACCGGGAGCAGCGGGTCGACGGCGACGTCGTCGGTCAGCATCTGCACCGTGGCCAGCCCGCACGCGTGGTGCAGCTCGGGCAGGGCGGCAGCGAGCGCGACCCCGGCGGCGATGCCGACGCTCGACTCGATCGCGCTGGACACGACGACCGGGAGCCCGATGTCCTCGGCGATCCGCAGGCACGCCCGTACGCCGCCGAGGGGCTGGACCTTGAGGACGGCGATGTCGGCGGCCTCGAGGTCGCGCACGCGGTAGGGGTCCTCGGCGCGGCGGATCGACTCGTCGGCGGCGATCGGGACGTCGACGCGGCGGCGTACGACGGCGAGGTCCTCGACGGACATGACCGGCTGCTCGACGTACTCCAGGCCGCCGGCGGCACGGTCGATCGCGGCGATCGCGCGCACCGCCTCGTCGACGTCCCAGGCACCGTTGGCGTCGACCCGCACGAGGCCGTCCGGCCCCAGCGCGTCGCGTACGGCCTCCACGCGGGCGAGGTCGTCGGCGAGCGTCTGGCCGCGCTCGGCGACCTTGACCTTGGCGGTGCGGCAGCCGCCGGCGGTGACGATGGCGTGGGCCCGCTCCGGGTCGGTCGCGGGGACGGTCACGTTGACGGGCACGAGGTCGCGCAGCGGCTCGGGCCAGCCCTCGTCGGCCGCCTCGCGCGCGCACGCGAGCCACGGCCGCGAGGTGGCGTCGTCGTACTCGAGGAAGGGCGAGAACTCCCCCCAGCCGGCCGGGCCGCGCAGCAGCACGCCCTCGCGCACGGTGATCCCGCGGAACCTCGTGCGCAGCGGGATCGAGAAGACGTGCAGGTCGCGCATCAGAGGCCGGCCCGGACGGCCTGGCGGTCCACCTTGCCGTTGGGCAGCAGCGGGAGGCTCTCGACCCGGCGGAACTCGCGAGGGGCCCACGAGCGCGGGTGCTCCATGCTGATCCAGTCGCGCAGCTCGGCGTCGGGGACGCTGCCGACCACGACGGCCACGAGCCGCTGGCCCCACTCCGGGTCGGGGACGCCGAAGACCTCGGCGTCGTGCAGGAGGCGGTGCGCGCGCAGGCGCGCGGCGACGGTCGCGAGGGGAATCTTCACGCCGCCGCTGATGACGACGTCGTCGATGCGGCCGGTGATCCGCAGCCGGCCGTCCTCGTCGAAGCGGCCCGCGTCGGAGGTGAGGAACCAGCCGTCGACCACCGACGCGGCGGTGAGCTCCGGGTCGTCGTGGTAGTGGCTGAACAGGGTGGGCCCCGCGATCCGTACGCGTCCCTCCGCGCCGAGGGTCACGCCCACGCCGTCGAGGGGGACGCCGTCGTAGACGCACCCGCCCGAGGTCTCGGACGACCCGTAGGTCGCGACGAGGGTGACGCCCTGCTCCTCAGCGCGCCTCCGCAGGTCGGGGTCGATCCCGCCACCGCCGACGAGGACGGTGTGGCACCGGGCGAGGGCGGCGACCTGCTCGGGGTTGCCCATGATCCGGTGCAGCTGGGTGGGCACCAGCGAGACGAAGGTCGGGGTGTCGCTGTGGTCGGCCGCCGCCGCGCGGCCGATGTCGAGGCCGTCCACGACGTACGGCTCGTGGCCCGCGACGAGCGAGCGCACGATGACCTGCACCCCCGCGACGTACGACGACGGCAGCGCGAGCAGCCACCGACCGGACTCGCCGAGCCGGCGCGCGGACGCCTCGACGCTGGCCAGCACCGCGCGACGCGGGACCACCACGCCCTTGGGCCGGCCCGTCGACCCGGAGGTCTCGATCAGCAGCGGGTCGGGGGTGTCGGCCTCGAGCCACCGCGACAGCTGCCGGATCGCGACGGAGGGCTCGTCCGAGGGCCGGAGGAAGCTCACACCGCGAACGCTAGCCGCTCGTCAGGCCGCGACGCGATGCGGCGAGGATGTCGCCATGCAACGGTGCAAGCTCCACGTCCTCGGCGCCAGCGGATCAGGGACGAGCACGCTCGCGCGGGCGCTGGCCAACCACTGGTCGGTGCCGCACGCCGACGCCGACGACTACTTCTGGGTGCCGACCGACCCGCCGTACGTCGAGAAGCGCGACGAAGCGGCCCGGGTGTCGCTGATGCGCGAGGTGTTCGTGCCCCGCGAGGCCTGGGTGCTGTCGGGCTCGATGGTGGGGTGGGGCGAGGCGGTCGTCGACGAGTGCGACGCCATCGTCTTCCTGACACTCGACCCGGACGAGCGGCTACGGCGCCTCGAGGCTCGCGAGGTGCACCGGCGGGCGGGCCGTGGCTTCGACGAGGACGCGTGGGCGGCCTTCCTGGACTGGGCACGCGCCTACGACGACCCGACCTTCGAGGGACGCAGCCGCGTCGCCCACGACGCCTGGCTCGCCGGGCGCGCCCAACCGGTGCTCCGACTCGACAGCGCGGCGAGCCCACAGGAGCTGGTGGACGCCGTGCTCGACTGGAGTCCCCCGCACCCGGCATAGGCTCGCGGCATGACTGCCTACTGGATCACCACCTACCAGGCCGTGCACGACCCCGCGAAGCTCGCGGCGTACGCCGAGCTCGCCGGCCCCGCGCTGCGGGCGGCGGGCGGGACCTTCCTGGTCCGCGGGATGCCCGAGGCGACCTTCGAGAAGGGCGAGGTCACCCGGACCATCGTCATCGAGTTCGACTCCGTCGAGGCCGCGGTCGCGGCGCACGAGAGCGAGGCCTACCAGGAGGCGCTGCGCGCCCTCGACGGCGGCGCCGACCGCGACATGCGCGTGGTGCCGGGGGCGTAGCAGCGATGGACGTCTACCGGCTCGTGCTGACCATCCTCGTGATGGCCGGGGTGGTCGTCGCCATCCTGCTCTTCGAGAAGCGCCGCGCCCAGGGGATCGAGCGGGACACGCGCGACATGGCGCGGGGGCGGGACGCGGACGGGTCCGGCGACAACCTCGACGACAGCCCCGACGACCTCGGCGGGGGCCGCTAGGAGGACCCCACGAAAGGGTGGACCGCACTTGTGACAGGTCCGCCGGGTGGTGTACATCCTTTGCCCACACACGGCTCACTGGAGACCACGGTGAGCAGCCCGGAGAGCGGGAAGGACCACGACCGTGGTCAACGTGCAGGTCAACATCCACGAGCTACAGGCGCCCCACCACGTGTCGAGGCGCAACCTCCTCGTCGACGAGCTCATCGAGGCCCATCTCGAGGTCGCCAGGTCCATGGCCCTGCGCTACCGCAACCGGGGCATCGACCTCGACGACCTCGAGCAGGTCGCGCTGCTCGGTCTCACCAAGGCTGCCCACAGGTTCGACCCTGATGCCGGCCACGAGTTCATGTCGTTCGCCGTCCCCACCATCCGCGGTGAGCTTCGCCGCCACTTCCGCGACTGTGGCTGGATGGTCCGCCCACCACGCCGGGTCCAGGAGCTCCAGGCACGGATCGGCCGGGCCCAGGACGAGCTGCTCGCCGCCCTCGGTCACGCGCCGCGACCCAGCGAGCTCGCCGCCCACCTCGACGTCGACGTCAGCGACGTCGTCGAGGCTCTGTCGGTCGACGGCTGCTTCGCTCCAGCGAGTCTCGACGCACCCGTCGGCGACAGCGCCTCCGGGTTCGGCGACCGGCTCGGCGCCGACGACCGGACGTACGACGCTGTCGAGGCGTCGGTCATGCTCGAGCCGGCCGTGCGGAACCTGTCGGCTCGTGACCGACGCATCGTGTACCTGCGGTTCTACGAGGAGCGGTCCCAGCAGGAGATCGGCGAAGCGGTGGGGCTCACGCAGGCGCAGGTGTCCCGCGTCCTGACTCGCATCCTGAAGGACATCCGCAACGTGCTGGGCGGTCAGCTGCCAGTGGCGTGAGGGTGGCCGGCCACCAGGGCACGTTCCCCCTCTCGCAGGACGCGGCCGATCCGGTCGCTCTTGACGATGGGTGCGCATGCCGCTGGCCCGATCACCGGTGGTGTCGGGCTCAGCGGGGCGGTCAGGGTCTGGACCCTGGCTCTGGTCGGGGTCGTGGGCGTGGTGGGTCGGTGACGACCCGTCGCCCGGAAGGGAGGGTCCACTCATAGGCGCCGTCGGGTCGGCGGTGGTAGGTGAAGGCGCCGAAGGTCTTGGCGCGGTGGTGCCGGCGGCACAGCGGCGCGAGGTTGGCCGGGTGGGTCTGGCCGGGTGGTCCGCACTCGTCCATCGGGACGTACTCGCGGATGTGGTCGAGGTCGGCCCGGTCCGAGGGGCGGCTGCAGCCTGGGAAGATGCAGGTCTCGTCGCGGAGGCGGACCGCGGCGGCCATCGGCGCGGGTGGGTCGTGGTGGTCGACCGCGGCCATCCGGTCTGCGTCGAGGACTGGCTGGATGGTGACCTTGCCCGCGGTGAGCAGCCACGCCTGGAGCCTGCCCAGCAGCATCGGACCGAGCTGGTCGCTGCGCGCGACACCGTGCGGGTCGACGGAATGATCAGCGGTGTGGTCGCCTGCGATGAGGTCGCGGTCGGTGAGGTGCAGGACCAGCCGCACCTCACCCGACCGGCCCGACCGCTCCGACTGGTCTGACTGGTCTGCGGGGGTGTCGGTGGTGGGGCGGCGGAACGGGTCAGGGGGCGCGTAGGCGGCCTCCTCGGCCACGCACACGGCCTCGTCGTGGTCGGGGTCGACGTCACGGTCGGGGTCGGCGACGTCCGCGGCAGCGAGGAGGTCCAACGCCTGCTGCGGGTCCGCGAGGAGCCCGACGGCGTGGGCACGGCGCACGCCGAGATCGCCGTGGTGACCCAGCGCCTTCATCGTGGTGGCAATCGTGGAGACGGTGTTGTCGAACGCGATCGCATCGGCGGTGTCGAGGCTCATGAACACCTCGCTCACCCCGGGCGCGCCCTGCTCGTGGTGGACCTCCACCCGCCGGGCTGCGAGGGCTTCGTCGTGGTCGGCGATCGCACGGTCCGGGTCGGCGTACAGGCGGGCCTCGTGGACCAGGACCCCGATGCGGTGCGGGTTGAGCCGCCGCGGCTGCCACGCCAGGAGCCGGTCCGCGTGCGCGGCCGCGACCACGTCGAGGTCCCGCGACACGCGCGCCGCCTCCCGCCCCAGCCGCACCGGGACGGTGAGGTCCTTCACGAGCGTCCACAGGCGGGGCAGCCGGTGGGCGAGGTCGAGCACGTCGCCCAGCAGCGCGAGCGTGGCCTCGTGGGACTGCTCCAGCACGCCCGCCAGCTCGACCACCGCGAACTCCGCGACCAGCGGCGTCCCGTCGCCGGCGAGCGGCAGCGGACGCTCCCCGAACAACGCCGCCGCCGATCCGGGCGCGTGGATGGTCTCCGAGCGCCACCCCGCAGCAGCGTCCTCGTCGGTCACGACGTGCGCGTGCGCCCAGGCGAGGGCTGACTCCAGCACCTCGACCTCGACGCGGCGCTTCGCACGCATCGCCGCAACCGCACGATCCAGCACGGGGCTGGTGGTGGGGGCCGGAGCGGTGGTGGACATGGGTCCAGTCTCCCAGAGCCCACCGACACTCGGACCTGCGCGAACGGGACCGTGGAGAACTATGTTCGAACGAGTGAGCACCGAGGTTTCGAGGCCGCTGCGCTCGCACCTCAACCACCATGCAGGGGGTCTGGTCTCGATACGCCGGACTCGTCCCTCGCCCGGCTACTCGACCAGCGAAGGATGACCGGCTACTCGACCAGCGAAGGAGGACCGCCTGCTCGACCAGCGAGGAACGACACCGTGATTGAGAGCACGCCCGCCACCCACTGCCCCGACCGAAAATCGCAGGACGACTGTCGGTCCCCCGGGCGAGAATGACCGGCGATGCTCACCGCCCTGAAGAACTACGCCACGCCCCCGTCCAACCTCGCCCGGAGGCTGTCGGTCCAGTCGCTCCTCTTCGCCTCCGGTGACGGCGCGTTCCTCGCCGGATCGGCCGTCTTCTTCACCCTCGTGGTGGGCCTCTCGCTGGCCGAGGTGGGCATCGGCCTCACCATCGCGGCCGTGGCGAGCTTCATCGTCGCCGTGCCGATGGGCAAGCTGGTCGACCACTTCGGCCCCAAGCGGATGTGGACGCTGTCGGCGTCGATGCAGGGCGTGCTGTTCCTGGCCTGGCCGTTCATCGACAGCTTCCCCGAGTACGTCGCGCTGGCGGTCGCGATGGAGGTCGCCGGCACCCTGGGCGGCACGGCCCACGGGGCGTACGTCATCGACATCCTGCCGCCGGCGGAGCGGGTCGAGTCGCGCGCCTACCTCTACTCCGCGCTCAACGTCGGCTTCAGCATCGGCGCCTTCCTCGGAGGCGGCGCGATCGCCTTCGGCACCGACGTGCTCCGCTGGTCGCCGCTGCTGAGTGCCGTGCTGTTCCTCCTCAACGCCCTGGCGATCCCCCGGCTGCCCGACGCCACCCACGACGTACGCAGCTCCGAGCCGCGGGTGAAGCCCGAGGGCATCCCAGCCATCCGCAACCGCAGCTGGATCGCGGTCACCTTCTTCACCGGCGTCATGTGGACCAACCAGGTGCTGCTGCACACCGTCATCCCGGTATGGCTGGTGACCGAGACCGACGCACCCAAGGTGCTGGTCGCGGTCCTCTTCGGCACCAACACGGTCATGTGCATCGTGCTCCCGCGGCTCGCCTCGCGCGGCATCCGCAACGTCGAGACAGCCCTGCGCGCCGTACGCCTCTCCACCCTCTTCTTCGTCCTCACCTGCCTCGTCACCCTGGCCACGCACGAGACGACCGGCTGGATGACCATCGTGCTGTTCTTCCTCGGCCACATCGTGCTCACCTGGGCCGAGCTGTTCCTCTCCGCCTCGGGCTGGACCCTCGAGGCCGAGCTGATGGACCCCCGCCGCCGCGGCGATTACCAGGGCGTCTCCGAGCTCGGTGGCACGCTCGGGCGGTTCTGGGCACCGGCCGTCTACGGCTTCCTCGCGATGGAGTGGGGTGCCTTCGGCTGGCTGACCATCGCGTTGATCGTCATGGTGGGCGCGGCCGGCCTGCACAGGTCCGCGCACGCGGGCCGGCGCTTCCTCGAGGAGCACGTGCCCGCCGACGTCCTGGCCGACGCACGAGCGAGCGAACCGGAGCACGTGGACCTCGCGGTCTCCCAGGAGCCCTTGCCGATGGAGCCCGACGCGCCCCTGCCAGAATCCACCGGTGACCTCCACCGCTGACTGGATCGCCGGCGCCCGCCCCCGCACCCTCCCCGCCGCGGTCGCGCCCGTGCTCGCCGGCACCGGCGTCGCGGCGTACGTCGACCAGGTCGTGTGGTGGAAGGCCCTGCTCGCACTGGTCGTCAGCCTCGCGCTCCAGGTCGGGGTCAACTACGCCAACGACTACTCCGACGGCATCCGCGGCACCGACGCCGACCGCGTGGGCCCGATGCGCCTGGTCGGCTCGGGCGCGGCGACGCCGCGCGCGGTGAAGACCGCCGCCTTCGCAGCCTTCGGCGTGGCCGCGGTGGCCGGCCTGGTCCTCGCCGCGACCACCGCGTGGTGGCTGGTCGCCGTGGGCCTCGTGTGCGTCGTGGCCGCCTGGTTCTACACCGGCGGCGAGAAGCCGTACGGCTACCTCGGGCTCGGCGAGGTGATGGTGTTCGTCTTCTTCGGCCTGGTCGCCGTCGTCGGCACGACCTACGTCCAGACCGAGACGTGGGAGTGGCCTGCGCTCTACGCCGGCACCGGCATCGGCGCCCTGGCCTGCGCCATCCTCGTCGCCAACAACCTGCGCGACATTCCCACTGACACCGTCGCCGGCAAGCACACCCTGGCCGTACGCCTCGGCGACGAGCGCACCCGCTACCTGTACGCCTTCCTCGTCCTGGTCGCAGCCGCCGCGGTCGTCGCGGTCGCCGCCGCCACCACGTGGTGGGCGCTGGTCGGGCTCGGCTTCCTCGCCCGCGCGGCCGTCCCCACGCGAGCCGTCCTCGGCGGCGCCCAGGGGCCGGCACTCATCCCGGTCCTCGCCGCGACGGGCGCCTCGGAGCTGATCTGGTCGGTGCTGGTCGCTGTGCCGCTGCTCGTGCTGGGCTAGGTCTCGACACACCTCGCTCGTTCCTCGCTCGGCACCCGACCACCGAGGCAGGTATTCCGGTGGCCCACGCAGGCCCGTGCTCACTAGCGTGACCGGGTGGACTACGACTTCGCCATCCTCGACTTCTCCGACGACTCCCCCGCGGCCGCCGCCCGGCGCCGCGGGTGGATCGAGGCGGTCCTGCGCGGCTTCCGCGACGACCGCCCCGAGGACGACTCCGTCGAGAGGTGGGTCAAGCACTACCGCGCCGACCGGGTGACCGTCCGCGGCGCGTGGCTCCCCGAGGGCGAGTTCGGCGCGGGTCCCATGCCCGTCGCGACCTACGCCAGCCTCGACAAGACGCTCAACGCCGGGCGCGAGCTGCTGCCGCTGCGGATGATCACCGACGTCACCACGAGCGCCACCCATCGCCGCAAGGGCCTGCTGCGGCGACTCATCGAGGACGACCTCGCCGACGCCGTCGCCTCGGGTGTGCCGATCGCCGCCCTCACGGCGGCCGAGGCCACCATCTACGGCCGCTGGGGCTTCGGCCCGGCGACCTTCCGCGTGGGCGTCGAGGTCGACACCACGCCCGGGTTCGGGTTCCGCGACTTCGTCGACCCGGGTCGCGTCGAGCTCGTCGAGCCCGCCGACGCGTGGCCGCACGTCAAGGCCGTCTTCGACGCCTTCCACGCCCGTCAGCGCGGCTCGGTCGCGTGGCCTTCCCCCTACGAGGACATGCACACCGGCGCGTGGGACCCCAGCAGCGGCGGCGCCAACCGCAAGGTCCGGGCCGCCGTCCACCTCGACGCGAGCGGCGCCGTCGACGGCTTCGCCCTCTGGAAGCCCGGCGAGGACAACACGGTCAAGGTCGACGAGATGGCGACGCTCACCCCGCAGGCCCAGCTCGCCCTCTGGTCGTTCCTGGGCGACATGGACCAGGTCGCCAAGGTCACCTTCAACCTGTTCCACCCCGAGGACCCGCTGATGTGGGCACTCACCGACCTCAACCGGGCGAAGACCACCGAGGTCCAGGAGTTCCTCTGGCTGCGGGTCCTCGACGTGCCGCGCTGCCTGGCCGCCCGGCCGTGGGCGGCCGACGGCTCCGTCGTGATCGAGGTCGACGACCCGCAGGGGTACGCGGCCGGCCGCTTCGCGGTGACCACCGCCGACGGCGTCGCGACCGTCACGCGCACCGACGACGAGGCGGACGTACGCCTCACCGCGGAGACGCTGGGGACCCTCTACCTCGGCCCGGCGCCCGTACGGCAGCTGCACCGCGCCGGTCGCCTGGACGGCTCGGACGAGGCCGTACGCCGCCTCGCCGCGATGGCCGACCTGGGCGAGCCGGCCTACAGCCTCACCGGGTTCTGAGCTCGAGCGCGCTGCCCAGGAGCGAGCTCAGTCGAGCGGCCTCGGCCGACAGCTCCTCGGACGGTGGCGCGGTCACCTCGAGCGCGTCGCCGACGACCCGCCACGTGCCTGCGACGACCCCGTCGACGAGCACGAGGTTGGCGCCGCGGGTCATGTCGGTGCGGAGAACCGCGGGGACGACCCACGCGTCCTTGGTGCCCGGCCCCATCACCCAGTCGTCCTTGCCCGGCAGGAGCACCACGGTCGGCTCCCGGCGCGTGTCGGCCAGCTCGTCGGCGCGCTCCGCCACGTGCCACCGGGTCTCGCCGTCGACGTCGACCTCGACGAGGTCGTCCTGCACCTCGCTCCACCACCGCTCGAGGCGCTTCCGCCCGGCGCTCAGGCCCTCGCCCAACCAGTAGTGCACGTGGTCCGGGGTCGTGGGGCCATAGGCGTCGACGTACTCCCGCACCGCCTGCGGCCCCGCCTCGTCGAGGTCGGGGATGCCGGCCCAGCCGGGCGCCGCACCCGGGCTCTGGAGCACCAGCGGGCCGGTGAGGTCGGGCCCGAGGGCGATGTCGCCCTGCCAGGCGAACGGCTTGAGCAGGGTGTGGTTGGGCTCGGCGAACTCCTGCGCCAGGTGCCGGAAGCGTGCGGACCCAGTGAGGGCGTCGGCCACGGCCTGCGGCGGCACCGGGCCGTCGGTGACGACCTCACGGACCACCGCACGCAGGTCGGGCCAGTCGTCGGGCGCGAGCCGGTAGTGCTCGACCCAGCTCTTCCGCTCCCACTGCCGACCGGCCGAGCGGACCGCGAGGTAGGCGCCGGCCGTCTCGGGTGCCATCACCTGCACCGACCCGCGGAACGAGAAGGTGCGCATCAGCCGGCCGTCGGCCAGCGCCCGCTGCACCTCCCCGGGCGGGCCGGGCGACGCGAGCCGTCGACGTACGGACAGGTCGGGGTCGGAGCCGAAGATCGACACCGCCGCCAGGGTCCTGACGGCCTCCGTCGCGTCACTCGCACCGGCGAGCAGGTGCTGCCGCCCCAGGCGCCAGGCGAGTGCCTGGCCGCGGGTCACGCGCAGCGTCGCCATGGCGTGGACCCGAGGGGGTCAGTCCTGGTCCTCGCGGGCCTTGCGCTCCTCGAAGGCGGCTGACGCCTTGGCCGCGCGCGCCTCGACGCGCCGGGCGAAGGCCTGGCGCTGGCGGTCGAGGATGAACCAGGACGCCACGCCGGAGATCAGGAAGGCGAGGATGATCGCCCAGAACAGGTTGTAGCGACCGTCGAACGTGAGCGCCATGAGACCCACGACGATGCCGAACGAGGCCATGAACAGCACGATCCGCAGGACCGTGTAGACGACGAACTCCTTCACGCCTCCAGACTAGGACGTGGCGACTACATTGGAGGAATGCTGAAGGTCCTGCTCGTCGTGGCGGCCATCGCCGTCGTCGTGTGGTTCCTGGTCAGGATGATGCTGCGCCGGCTCGACGGAGGTTCGACGTCACGCCCGCGCGTCATCGGCCCCGACGACGACCCCGACTTCCTCCGCGGCCTCGACCGGCCCCGCGAGCCCGACGACGACTGACGTCTCGGGCGCAGCCCCCTCGGCGTAGGAGTGCTGGCTGGAGGAGCTGAAGAAGTTGATGCCGATGAAGTTGAACCACAGCGTCGCGGCACCGACCAGCGCCAGCATCGCGGCGTTGCGCCCACGCCAGCCCGCGGTCGCGCGGGCGTGCAGGTAGGCGGCGTAGACCACCCAGGTGATGAAGGCCCACACCTCCTTGGGGTCCCAGTTCCAGTAGGCGCCCCACGCCTGGTGCGCCCAGATCGGGCCGGTGATGAGGACTGCGAAGGTCCACACGGGGAAGCCGAAGGCGTGCATCTTGTAGGAGAGCCGGTCGAGCACCTTGAGGTCGGGGACCCGGGCGAGGTAGCCGGTGGTGGCGGTCGAGCGCGCCTTGGCCAGGTAGAGCCCGGACAGCAGGGCGCCGATGGTGAAGGCGCCGGTCGAGATCACGGCCGAGACCACGTGGATCACCAGCCACGGGCTGTTGAGCGCGTCTGGCAGGGGCAGCACGGCGTCGTCGAGCCCGAGGAACGCCGCCATCAGGGCTGCCACCATGAAGGTCGTCACCAGCGGGCCGAGCCACTCGATGTCGAGGCGGAGCGTGGAGAGCACGAAGATCAGTGCGACCACGAAGGTGCCGGAGATCGTGAACTCGTACATGTTGCCCCACGGCACCCGGTTGGGGTCCGCGGCGAGGCCGCGGCCCACGAGCGCCACGAGGTGGACGACGGCAGCGAAGGACGTCAGGACCAGCCCGAGGCGGGCGGCCACCGCCGTACGGCGGGTCTCGACGAGCACCTGCGTGGAGCCGACCGCGACCTCCTGCTCCTCCTGCTCGTCCTTGCCTGCCGAGCGCAGGCCGGCGAGCTCGAAGAAGTAGGCCAGCATCGCGAGGAAGTAGAGCACCGCGGCACCGATGATCGCGCGGTAGCTGAACACCTCCCACCATTGGTCTGTCACGACTCGTCCTCCTCGGTCTTGCGGGTCTTCGTCTCGCGTGTCTCCCCCTGCAGTGCCGCCACGACCTCGGCGAGCTCGGCCGCGCCGTCCTCCGGGTCGCCGGCGGACGACCGGTCCAGTCGTGCCACCTCGACCAGCGTCGTGCCGTCGTCCTGGCGCCGCGCGCGCACCCACATGCGTCGTGGACGGATGAACAGCGAGCCCAGCAGGCCGAGCAGCGCGAGCACCACACCGGCCAGTGCCACCATCTTGCCCGGGCTCCGGCTGACCTGGATCTTGTTCCACCGCTGGAGGCCGTCGAAGGAGACCGTGCCGAGGTCGTCGGGCAGCGTGACGGTGTCGCCGGGACGGAGGTCCATCCGGAACGGCTGGCCGTCGTCCTTGACGACCTGGGTGGCCTTCGCCTTGTCGAGCACGTAGACCGACGCCGGGGTGCCGTCGTCGAGGCCGAGGTCGCCGGTGTAGACGAACAGCGAGACCAGGGGGTCGAACGCGTCGCCGAAGACCGAGGCCGGCATCGTCAGGTTGCCGTCGGCGTCGCGGCCCATCGCGAAGGTCGGGTAGAAGGTGCCCTCGAGCCCGATCTGCTCCGGGCTGGCGTCGGGGGCCTTGATCACACCGAACGACTCGAAGGTCTGGGCGTTGGTCGGCAGGAAGACCGACGGTCCGCTGTAGGCGACCTCGCCGTCGCCGTCGCGGATCGTGATGACGGGGGCGTAGCCGTGCCCGATGAGGAACACGTCGGTGCCGCCGATGCTCAGCGGGTGGTTGACCCGGAGGTCGTAGCTCTTCGAGTCGCCGCCGGGCTCGGTCTCGTAGGCGAGCTCGGCGACGAACTCGCGCGCCATCCCGGCCCGCTCGCCCTCGGTGAGCCACTCGACCTCGAAGTCGGTGATGCTGAAGGAGAACGGCTCCATCACGTCGGGGTCGAAGAGCGCGCCGGGCGCGAAGTCGTCGTACTGGGTGAGGTTGTTGGAGAAGCCGTAGTCGTCGCCGTTGAGCATGATGACGCCGCCCTTGTAGCCGAACAGGCTGCCCACGGCGACCCCGACGAGGACGACGATGACGGCGAGGTGGAACAGCAGGTTGCCCGCCTCGCGCAGGTGGCCTCGCTCGGCGGCCACCGAGTCGTCGCCGGCATCGACCCGGAACCGCTTGCCGCGCAGCGCCGTCTCGGCACGCTCGAGGAGGACCTCGGGCTCCTCGTCGGTGGTGTACGACGCGCTCCCGGGCAGCCGCGACAAGTGGCGCGGCGCCCGCGGGGGCCGGGCGCGCACCGCGCGGGCGTACACGAACAGGCGGGGGATGATGCAGCCGACCAACGAGATCATCAGCAGGATGTAGATCGCCGAGAACCACACCGACCCGTAGACGTCGAACAGGTCGAGCCGGTCCCAGATGGGCGCCAGCTGCGGGTGGTTGTCGCGCCACTGCGAGACGGCCAGCGAGTCGATGTTCTCCTGCGGGATCACCGATCCGGGGATCGAGGCGAGCGCGAGCAGCAGGAGCAGCACCAGGGCCGTACGCATCGAGGTCAGCTGCCGCCACGACCACCGCGCGAGCTCGCGGGCGTTCAGGTCGGGAGGCAGTGCGGTCGCCTGGCGGTCGTCGGACGGCCGGTGGCGCAGGTCGGGCTGGAGGTCGGTCACACCGGCACCGTGAATCCCTGGACGACCTGGAGCTGGAGCCACTGCACGATGCGGTCCCACCAGCCGCTCACGAGCAGGAGGCCGACCACGATCATCATCACCCCGCCGAGGCGTACGACGAGCTGCTGGTGGCGACGGATGACGGCGAAGGCGCCCAGCATCCGGCGGTAGGCGAGCGCGGCGGCGATGAAGGGCAGGCCCAGCCCGAGGGCGAACACGCCGGAGAGCAGCGCCCCGCGACCGGCCGTCGCCTCGTTGACGGACAGCACGTTGATCGCGGCCAGGGTCGGCCCCACGCACGGCGTCCAGCCGACGCCGAACAGGAAGCCGACCAGGGGCGCCGCAGCCAGCCCGACGGCCGGCACCTTGTGGATGCGCCAGTCGCGCTGGAGGAAGCCGAACCCGCCGAGGAAGGCGACGCCCAGCAGGATCGTGATGACGCCGAGCACCACGTTGAGCTGACGGGTGTGGGTGAAGAGCCACGCCCCGGCCGCGCCGGTGAGGCTGCCGAGCAGCACGAAGACCAGCGAGAAGCCGAGCACGAAGAGGCTCGCGCCGAGCACCAGCCGGCTGCGCCGCGCCTGGTCGAGGTCGCCGCCGGAGATGCCGGTGGCGTAGGACAGGTAGCCGGGCAGCAGCGGGATGACGCAGGGGCTGAAGAACGAGATGAGCCCGGCCGCGAGGGCGACGGGAAGCGCCAGGACCATCGACCCCGACATGGCGGTCTCGCGGAACCAGTCACTCATCGAGGACCGCCTCGACCAGGGACAGGAGGGTCTGCGTGGTGGGGATGCGCCCGTTGACCGAGGCGGCGATCCGGCCCTCGGCGTCGAGGACGACCGTGCTCGGGATCGACCGCGGCGTGAGGGTGCCGGCGAACGGCAGCAGCGCGGCGCCGTCGGCGGAGTAGACGGAGGGGTAGGGCACCTCGAGGTTGCGGACGTAGGCCGCGGCGTTGTCGCGCGAGGCGTCACGGATGTTGAGGCCGACGAAGGTGACCTCGTCGCCCAGCTCGGCGGCGGCCTCGTTGAGGTCGGGCTGCTCCACGCGGCACGGCGGGCACCACGAGGCCCACACGTTGACCACGACGGGCTTGCCGCGGAGGGCGGCCAGGTCGACCTCCTCGCCGTCGAGGTCGGAGCCGGTCAGCGCGACCGGCTCGCCCCGGTCGGCGGGCTCGACCTCGGTCGGCACGCCCTCGCCGGAGATGTAGCCCTTGTCGCCGGTGCCGGACAGGCCGGAGCAGCCCACGAGCACGAGCAGGCAGGCGAGCGCCACCAGTGGCGCAGCGAGGCGGCGCAGCATCGTCAGGGCCGGTCCTCCCGCGGGGCGCCACCGGCCGAGAACGGGGCGGACCGGTCGCCGACCGGGATCAGGTCGCCCGCCGGCTCGGAGTAACGCACCTGCACCATGCGGTCGTCGTCGAAGACCACGCTGGTGAGCGAGCACAGCGTGCACTGCCGGGTCTTGGGGTGGTGGAGGTAGCTGCGCTTCTCGAGGAACAGCCGCGTGGTCCAGATCGGCAGCTGGTGGGACACCACGACCGCCTCGTGGCCGACCGCCGCGTCGCGCGCGTCGTGCACGGCCGCGACCATCCGCCCGGCGATCTCGTCGTACGGCTCTCCCCACGACGGCTTGAACGGGTTGTACATGTGGCGCAGCAGGTCGGGGCGCTTGAGGAACGTCTTGGCGCCGGCGCCGAAGTTGACGCCCTGGAACTTGTTGCCCGACTCGATGACGCGCGGGTCGATCTCGGGCGTGATCCCGAGCGTCGCGGCGAGCGGCGCGAGCGTCTCCTGCGCACGCTCGAGGGGCGAGGTGCGGAGGTGCACGATGTCGCGGTCGCCGATCGAGTCCGCGATGCGCCGGGCCATCTGCTGGCCGAGGTCGGAGAGGTGGAAGCCGTCCATCCGGCCGTAGAGGATGCCGTCGGGGTTGTGCACCTCGCCGTGTCGGAGCAGGTGGACGATGGTCTGGACACCCATGTCAGTGGCCTCCCGCCGTGGCGGCCGCGAGGGCGGCGGCCGGCAGCGCGTCGATGATGGTCGAGATCGCCCTGTCGTCGTGGGCCGCGGAGACGAACCACGCCTCGTAGGCCGACGGCGGCAGGTAGACGCCCTGGTCGAGCATCGAGTGGAAGAACGCGGCGTACGCCGTGGTGTCCTGCTGGCTCGCCTCGGCGAAGTCGCGGACGGCGGCGTCGCGGAAGAACACCGAGAACATCGTGCCGGCCGCCTGCACGACGTGCGGCACACCCGCGGCCAGCAGGTGCTCGGCGACCGCGTCGCGGATGGTGCGGGCCGTGGCGTCGAGCTGCTCGTAGACCTCGGACGTGGCAAGGCGGAGGGTGGCGAGCCCGGCGGTGGTGGCGACCGGGTTCCCGGAGAGCGTGCCCGCTTGGTAGACCGGCCCCTCGGGCGCGAGGTGGGCCATCAGGTCGGCCCGGCCGCCGAAGGCCGCCGCGGGGAAGCCGCCGCCCATGACCTTGCCGAAGGTCATCAGGTCGGGGGTCCAGCCCTCGATGGCGCCGTCGAGGCCCCAGCCGCCCTGCTCGGTGGCGCGGAAGCCGGTCATCACCTCGTCGCTGATGAACAGCGCGCCGTGGGTCCGGCAGGTCTCGGCGAGGAAGGCGTTGAAGCCGGGGGCCGGCGGGACGACGCCCATGTTGCCCGGGAAGGCCTCGGTGATCAGGCAGGCGATGCGCGGGCCGTGTGCCTCGAACGCGGCGAGCACCGCCTCGCGGTCGTTGTAGGGCAGCACCAGGGTCTCGGCGGCCGCGGACGCGGGCACGCCGCTGGTGCCGGGGACCGCGAGCGTGGCGACGCCCGAGCCGGCCTCGGCCAGCAACGGGTCGACGTGGCCGTGGTAGCAGCCGGCGAACTTCACGATGAGGTCGCGGCCGGTCGCGCCGCGCGCGAGCCGGATCGCCGACATGGTCGCCTCGGTGCCGGAGGAGACGAAGCGGACCCGCTCGACGGGGGTGCGCCTCACGATCTCCTCCGCGAGCTCGACCTCGGGCTCGGTCGGAGTGCCGTACGACGTGCCGCGCGCGACCGCCCCGGCGACGGCCGCCTGGACGTCGGGGTTCGCGTGGCCCAGGAGCATCGGGCCCCACGAGCAGATCAGGTCGACGTAGTCGTTGCCGTCGGCGTCGGTGAGCCAGGCGCCGGAGGCCGAGGTGATGAAGCGCGGGGTGCCGCCGACGGCGTTGAACGCGCGGACGGGAGAGTTCACCCCTCCCGGCGTCACGGCCCGCGCTCGCTCGAACCAGGCCTCGCTGGCCGCGGTCGTGGAAGGGGTCGTCGCGGAGGTCACCCGGTCATTGTCACGCAGGGGCGCAAAGGGATCCCACTCGGTGCACGCAGAGAGTCCCCGGCTGTGGGTTGGCGCACAGGTGAGCGGGGCGTAACTTGGAGTGACAGTTCGTCGTTGGCGAGGTGTGGATGTGCCCGGAGGGGGCATCATGACACCAGTGCGACCAAGGGGAGAGCGCGACATGTCGAGTTCCGGCCGGCTTCACCGAGCGACCGCCATCATTCCGCTGGCGGTGCTCTCCGCTGCCTGGACGGCCAGCCTCACCGGCGGCATCGGCTCGGCCAGCGCCGACCCCGAGGGCCCCCGTACTCTCCCCGACGGCACCGTGCTGCCCGCCTCCGCCATCGAGGCCCCCGCGAGCGTCGGCGACGACGCCGTCACCCGCGCCGCGGCCCTGACGCCCGGCTCGGCCAGCGACATCCCCCAGGCCGCGTTGTCGGCCTACCAGCGCGCCGAGGGCGTCATCAACAGCGCCGACAAGGGCTGCAACCTGCCGTGGGAGCTGATCGCCGCGATCGGTCGCGTCGAGTCCGACCACGGTCGCTTCGGCGGCAACGCGCTCGACGAGCAGGGCGTCGCGCAGCCCGGCATCTACGGCATCGCCCTCAACGGCAAGAACAACACCCAGGACATCGCCGACACCGACGCCGGCCAGTACGACAACGACACCCGCCACGACCGCGCCGTCGGCCCGATGCAGTTCATCCCCTCGACCTGGGCGGTCGTCGGCGTCGACGGGGACAGCGACGGCACCCGCAACCCGCAGGACATCGACGACGCCGCCCTCGCGACCGCCGTCTACCTGTGCTCCGGCGACGACGACCTGTCGGCCGAGCAGGGCCAGCGCGCCTCGGTCTACCGCTACAACCACTCCAACGCCTACGTCGACCTGGTGCTGGAGATCATGCAGGCCTACATGGACGGCGACTTCAGCGCGGTCCCGACCTCGACCCTCACCAGCGGCGTGATCGTTCCCGACCCGACGAGCTCGGCCTCCGGCAACGGTGGCAACGGTGGCAACGGCGGAAAGGGTGGCAAGGGCGGCAAGGACGACGACGCCTCGCCGACCAAGGACCCGACCCCCACGCAGACGCCGACGCAGACCCCCACCGAGACGCAGACCCCGACGCCGACTCCGACGCCCACCCCGACGCCGACGCCGACCAAGGACCCGACGAAGGATCCGACCACGTCGCTCCCGACCGTCTCGCCGACGCTGAGCCCGACGCTGCCGCCACTGCCGACGGCGACGATCGGGGAGGTGCTTACGCCGCTCATGGCGGCCGCGCAGTGCGTGGAGCAAGGCCTGGTCGACAACCCGCTGAGCAGCAACGACGCGTTCGACCAGTGCGTGAACGCCCTGCTCAACCCCTGACCTGCCCCCACCCACGCAGCGTCATACGAACCCGCATCCATCGGTGCGGGTTCGTATGACGCTCGGACGGGCTCCCGGAAGAGCGTCATGCAGAGGCGCACCCATGGGAGCGGGTTCGTCTGACGCTCGGGTCGGCCCCCCGGGTCAGCGGCGCAGCAGGCGCGCGGCCTCGGAGGCCCAGTAGGTGAGGATCACGTCGGCTCCGGCGCGGCGGATCGAGGTGAGGGTCTCCAGGATCGCGGCCTCGCGGTCTATCCAGCCGTTGGCTGCGGCGGCCTCGATCATCGAGTACTCGCCCGAGATGTTGTAGGCGGCGACGGGCACGTCGACCGCGTCGCGCACCCGGCGTACGACGTCGAGGTAGGCCAGGGCCGGCTTGACCATCACGATGTCGGCCCCCTCCGCCACGTCGAGCAGGACCTCGCGCACGCCCTCGACGGCGTTGGCCGGGTCCTGCTGGTAGGTGCGGCGGTCGCCCTCGAGCGAGGAGTCGACGGCCTCGCGGAACGGGCCGAAGAACGCCGAGGCGTACTTCGCGGAGTAGGCCAGGATCGACACCCGGCTGTGGTCGGCGGCGTCGAGCGCCTGGCGCACGACCCGGACCTGCCCGTCCATCATGCCGCTGGGTCCGACCATGTCGACGCCGGCGGCGGCCTGGGCGAGCGCCATCTGGCCGTACGCCACCAGGGTCTGGTCGTTGTCGACCTCGCCGTCGGGCGTGAGGAGCCCGCAGTGACCGTGGTCGGTGAACTCGTCGAGGCAGAGGTCCGACATCACCGTCAGCTGGTCGCCCACCTCGGCGACCACGTCGGTGATCGCGAGGTTGAGCACGCCGCCTGGGTCGATCGCCCCGGACCCGATGGCGTCCTTGTGCTCGGGGATGCCGAAGAGCATCACGCCGCCGAGGCCGAGCTCGGCCGCCTCGGAGACGGCCTGCTTCAGCGAGTCGCGCGAGTGCTGCACGACGCCCGGCATCGACGAGATCGGCCGGGGCTGGTCGAGACCCTCACGGATGAACACCGGCAGCACGAGCGAGCTCGGCACCACGTGGTGCTCGGCGACCATCCGGCGCAGGGCCGGGGTGCGCCGCAGCCGCCGGGGTCGGACGGTCGGGACCTGGACATGGGTTTCATCGGTCACGGGTGCATCCTTCCCCAGCGGCGGTGACGGCGGCGGTGGCGACTACTTCGCGCGGGCCTTGCGGCGCCCCGACGCGGTGCGCTCGCTCGGCCGGGTGACGGCCTCGCCGGCCTCCAGCATCGCGAGGCGGCGAGCGGCGCCGAAGTCGGCGAGCGCGTCCACCAGCACCTCCACGTCGGGCGTGGGCGCGAGGACGTCGACGCGCAGGCCGTGCTCCTCGGCGGTCTTGGCGGTCTGCGGGCCGATCACCGCGATGATCGTCGACGGGTGCGGCTTGCCGGCGATGCCGACGAGGTTGCGCACGGTCGAGGACGAGGTGAAGACGACCGCGTCGAACTTGCCGGTCTTGATCGCGTCGCGCACCGGCGCCGGCGGGGGCGTGGCGCGTACGGTCCGGTAGGCCGTGACGTCGTCGCACTCCCAGCCGAGGTCGATCAGCCCGGCGACGAGGTTCTCGGTGGCGATGTCGGCGCGCGGCAGGAAGACCCGGTTGATCGGGTCGAGCACGTCGTCGTAGGGCGGCCAGTCCTCGAGCAGGCCGGCGGCCGACTGCTCGCCCGACGGCACCAGGTCGGCGCGCAGGCCCCAGGCGGCGATCGCCTGGGCGGTCTTGTCGCCGACCGCGGCGATCTTGAGGCCCGAGAAGGCGCGGGCGTCGAGGCCGTACTCCTCGAACTTCTCGCGGACCGCCTTGACGGCGTTGACCGAGGTGAAGGCGATCCACTCGTAGCGGCCCTCGACGAGGCCGCGGACGGCCTTGTCCATCTGGAGCGGGTTGCGCGGCGGCTCGACCGAGATGGTCGGCACCTCCTCGGGCACCGCGCCGTACTCGCGCAGGCGACGCGACAGCGAGCCCGCCTGCTCCTTGGTGCGCGGCACCAGCGCGCGCCAGCCGAAGAGCGGCTTGGTCTCGAACCACGACAGCGTCTCGCGCAGGTCGACGACGTCGCCGATCACGATGATCGCCGGCGGTGCCACGCGGGCCGCGCGGACGTCGGCCGCGACGGAGGCGAGGGTCGAGGTGAGGGTCTGCTGCTCGGTCGTGGTGCCGACGCGGGTGACCGCGACGGGCGTCTCGGGCGAGCGGCCGGCCTCGACGAGCGCGGCGGCGGTCTCGCCGATGCTGCCGACCCCGGAGAGCAGGACGAGCGTGCGGTCGTCGGCGTACGCGCTCCAGTCGACCTTCTCGCCGCACGTGACCACGCACATCTCGCGGTGGCGCTTCGTCGTCAGCGGGATGCCGGCGTAGGCCGGGACGGCGCTCACCGACGAGACGCCCGGGACGACCTCGAAGCCGACGCCGGCCTTCACGCAGGCCTGTGCCTCCTCGGGGCCCGAGGCGTAGAGGAACGGGTCGCCGACCATCAGGCGCACCACCCGCTGCTTCTTGCCGTGGCGTACGACGACCTTGGCGCGGGCCGCGTGCGTCAGGGGCTGGCCGTCCTCGCCGAAGCCTCCGTCGACGATCTCCGGGCCGCCCTCGAGGCCGTCCGGGCCCTCGACGAGGCCGAGGACCGTACGGACCAGGTCGACGTGGCCGGGGGCCTCGGTGACGATCACCTCGGCGCTCTGGAGGAGCTCCACGGCGCGCACGGTCAGCAGGCCCGGGTCACCGGGTCCGCTGCCGACGAACGACACCCAACCCTGGGCCGGGGTGGTCGCGGTGCTGGCCTTGGGGGTCTGTACTCGCGTCATGCGTGCTGCTTCCTCACTGGTGGTCCCTGCAAAGTGGTGCCGTCATCAGGTCTGCTGCTCCCTCGTCGAGCATGTCGCCCGCGAGACGTGTTCCGAGTCGTACGGCCTCGGTGACCGGGCCGGTGGCGCTCATCCGCACCGAGAGGACGCCGTCCTCCGAGAGCGCCACGGCGCGCAGCCACAGCTCCTCGCCGTCCTCCCCCTCGACCACCTCGGCCAGGGCACCCAGCGGGGCCGAGCAGCCGGCCTCGAGGGTGGACAGGACCGCGCGCTCGGCAGTGACCGCGGCGCGGGTGGCGGGGTCGTCGAGCCGCGCCAGCGACGCGACGAGGTCGGCGTCGTCGGAGCGGCACTCGATCGCCAGCGCGCCCTGGCCGGGGGCCGGGAGCATCTGTAGCGGGTCAAGGACCTCGGTGACCTCGTCGAGGCGACCGAGGCGGGCCAGGCCGGCGCGGGCCAGGACGACCGCGTCGACCTCGCCCTCGCGGACCTTGCGGATGCGGGTGTCGACGTTGCCGCGGATGCCCTGGAGCTCGAGGCCGAGGCCGAGCGCGGCGAGCTGGCTGACCCGGCGAGGCGATCCGGTGCCGAGGCGGCTGCCGACCGGCAGCTCGCCGAGGGTGAGCCCGTCGCGGGCGACGACGACGTCGCGCGGGTCCTCGCGCAGCGGGATCGCGGCGAGCGTGATGCCGTCGGCGGGCGTGGTCGGCAGGTCCTTCAGCGAGTGCACCGCGAGGTCGACCCGGCCGTCGAGGAGGGCGTCGCGCAGGGCGCTGACGAAGACGCCGGTGCCGCCCATCGAGGCGAGCGGCGCGCGGTTGACGTCACCCTCGGTCGAGACCTCGACGAGCTCGACCTCGAGACCGAGGCGCTCGCGGACGAGGTCGGCGACGTGGCCGGACTGCGTCGTCGCGAGGGCCGAGGCGCGGGTGCCGAGGCGGAGCGGGCGGGTGGTGGTCATGGCTGTCCCTCCGCACGTGAGATGGCGTCGACGGCGTCGGGGTCGAGGCGGAACAGCTCGGCCAGGGCCGCGGTGTAGGAGACCGCGGGCTCGGCGTCGGCGAGCTCCTTGACCCGCACAGTGGGCTCGTGGAGCAGCTTGTCGGCGACGCGACGCACGGTGTGGAGCACCTCGGCGCGGGTGGCCTCGTCGAGCCCGGGGAGCCGCGTGGCGAGCCGCTCCATCTCGGCGTCGACCACCGAGGTGGCCATCGACCGCAGCGCCACGACCGTGGGCGTCACGCTCGCCTGGCGGCGTACGGCGAGGAACGCGGAGATCTCCTGCCCGACGATGGTGCGGACGTCGTCGACGCCGGCGGTGGCCTCGAGGCCGCGCAGCTCAGCGGCGAGCCCGGCGAGGTTGACCAGCTGTACGCCCGGCAGGTCGGCCAGCGAGGGGTCCACGTCGTGGGGCAGGGCGAGGTCGATGACGGTGAGCGGGCGGTCGCTGCCGCCGCGGGCGGTCACGACGTCGGCGAGGCGTACGAGCGGCTCGGGCGCACCCGTGCACGAGATGACGATGTCGGCGGTGGCGAGCTCGTCGACGAGGGCGTGGAGCGGCACGGACGTGGCGGCGTACTCCTCGGCGAGCCGCTCGGCGCGGGCCGCGGTGCGGTTGAGCACCGAGATGCTCGCGGCGCCGCTGCGCGAGAGGTGGGCGACGGCCAGCGAGGCCATCGCCCCGGCACCGATGACGAGGGCGCGGGCACCCGCGACAGGCACCGAGCTGCGCTCGAGGGCGGCGGTCACCAGCGAGGGCGCGGCGCGGTCGATGTCGGTCTCCGCGTGGGCGCGCTTGCCCACGCGCAGCGCCTGCTGGAAGAGGGCGTTGAGGGCCGGGCCGACGGTGCCGTGCTCCTGGCCGACGCGCAGCGCCTCGCGGGTCTGGCCGAGGATCTGGCCCTCGCCGACGACCATCGAGTCGAGGCCGGCGGCGACCTGGAAGAGGTGGGAGACGGCGCCCTCGTCGTAGTGGACGTAGAGGTGCGGGAGGAGCGCCTCGGTGGACCGCTGGGCCCGCGCGACGAGCAGCCCGGAGAGGTCCTCGACGCTGCCGTGGAAGCGGTCGACCTCGGCATAGACCTCGAGCCGGTTGCACGTGACGATCGCGGTCGCCTCGGAGACGTGCTCGCCGCCCATCACGTCGGCGATCAGCTTGGTGGTGCCGTCGGCGTCGAGCGCGAGGCGCTCGAGCAGCTCGACCGGTGCGGACTTGTGGGAGATGCCCACGACCAGGACGCTCACGACACGACCTCCGTTCCGGGAGCGACCGACTTGCGCTGCTCGTGGTAGGCGAGGATCTGGAGCTCGATGGACAGGTCCACCTTGCGCACGTCGACTCCCTCGGGCACCGACAGGACCGTCGGCGCGAAGTTGAGGATGCTGGTGATGCCGGCCGCGACCATCCGGTCGGCGACGGACTGCGCGGCGACCGCCGGCGTCGCGATGACCCCGATGGACACGGCGTTGTCAGCCACGATCGACTCGAGGTCCTCGAAGGAGCGGACGTCGAGGCCGGCGACGACCTCGTCGTGGCGGTCGGGGTCGGCGTCGAGCAGCGCGACCACCCGGAACCCGCGGCTGCGGAACCCGGAGTAGTTGGCCAGCGCGTGGCCGAGGTTGCCGATGCCGACGATGACCACGGGCCAGTCCTGGGTCACGCCGATCTCGCGGGCGATCTGGTAGCGGAGGTACTCCACGTCGTAGCCGACACCGCGGGTGCCGTAGCTGCCGAGGTAGGACAGGTCCTTGCGGAGCTTGGCGCTGTTGACGCCGGCCGACGCCGCGAGCTCCTCGCTCGAGCAGGTCGTCGTGCCGTCGTCGGCGAGGGTGGTCAGGGCACGCAGGTACACGGGAAGCCTGGCGACGGTTGCCTCGGGGATGTCCCGGGCTGAGTCGGGGGTCCGTGCGGTCACAGCTGCTTCTTTCCAGTCCCGCGAATCTCGCGTGACTTCGCCACTGTAGGAGTTTGTGAACGGGAGAACAAAACGAGAACGACGGGCGCTAGCACATGTGAGAAGACCCACCCCACGCGGGGGTCCCACGACTTGCGCGGAGGGTGCCGCAGGGCATATCGGAGGGCGTACGCCGCGCGGCCTCGCGAGGACAGCGCGGGCGTATCGCGACGTCCATCCCTCGCCGATCGAGGTGCGAGCGCAGCGAGCCTCGAAACCACTTCCGATGTCGCTGGCCGGCAACCGTTCCAGCGGCGAACTCAATCGGTTGTTGCAGCTCGATCGTGAGGTGAGAGGTTGCGGCGCATGCCGGGAGTGAGGTTGACCGCGAATCAGCGGTTGGTGATTGAGCGGGCGTATCTGGCGGGGCTGGACCAGGCCACGATTGCGGCGTTGGT